>NZ_LSHB01000013.1 GCF_001643375.1 Chryseobacterium sp. FP211-J200 | reverse complement strand
TAATGCACTACGAGTATAAACAATATTTCTCGTGTATTCGATGGATTGCCTTTGACTGTCTTCATAGCAGATGTTGCGGAGAAAAAAAGCGAAAAGAATACGATTATTTAGGATTATATCTTTTTAAATCCATTGATATGGCTTGTCCTTGCGATTCAGGTAGCAGTACATTTCTTCTTTTTGAAGTAAGGGGGAATAATTTCAGGCTTTTTCGATGGCATCGTTGGGCAGAAAGTAAATTGGTCACGATAACCGTGACCAATTTTTCATATCCACAAAAACAGATGAGCTTACCAATCTCCTGCTGACCAATACGTTCTGCAATTCGGGAAATAATTGTCTTATAGGCTTTGATAAAGTCCATTGCATCAATGTCGAAATCCAAAAAAAAGAAACGTTCGAGATTTGGAACTTCATTGTTTTTTACGCTTGCTTCTATACTCTAACTATTCGGTTTTTCAGCTTTGCATTATTTATTTCAACGTCTCAATGGGTGGTACCTTATATCGTTTACTTGTATTTTTTTAATATTTTCTGCTCGTGATAACACTATTTAAAGAAGTTAGAAAATAGGTTTATTTTTTTCATTAAAACTGGTCGTGATAGACTCTTCAAACTCCCCAAAGTGATGATCCAGTAGGTTATACAGATAGGCATAGATAGTGGTATTATTATCTCCTATCACCTGAACAATTCGGGAGAGTTTTTTATGATGATCGGGATCAATGTACACTGATTTTCCGTGCCGTGCCGTACTTTTTACATCTTTGAAAAATATTTCTTCATAATCGGTTCGGCTGTAGCTTTTTGGACGGGTGTGTACTTTCTTCAATGGTTTTTCCTGTTCCTGTCCCTCAGCTTTTTTCTTTTCCGTAATTTCTTCTGCGGAAATATCAAATCCTTCCTTTCGTACCCCGTCAACCATCAGGTTCATCATTTTTGCCTCGTCAATGTCCGATTTTAATTTTTTGTTATTGTCATCCATGATTTTAATTTTATTGATTGTTGTAAATTATACTACGTGATTTGAAATATTGCTTTATAGCTGTAATTACTTCCATTTGCAACTGTGTAAATCCTTAATTCCGTCCTATAGAAAATCCACCTGCAAACTTGTCTGTCTTTTCAGCTGATTGGAGCTGTGTATAACCGTGGCTACGACTTCCTGTTTGCATAGCTGAACAGTTAACTGCTTGGACAAATAACGGGCTGTATGCACAAACTAAATAAAAGGTGGTCTTTGAAGGTATTGTTTGGTATTCAATATCCGGCTATCAAATGACTGTTATTCAACTGGTCTTAGTGATATTTGCAATAGAAGCAATGGGGTTATCTATGATAACCCTGATCTGTCATCAAGACGGATTTTCTGAACTCCTGTTCAGAGCAAGTTATCTTTTGAGGTACTCGAAATGAATTTCGGCACCTCAAAAGCACTTGCCCTTGCAGGGGGCTGGAAACGGCTCCGAAGTCGCCCGTTTGTTTAAAATTAAATTGGATCATTATGGAAAAGAAAAACAGAAATCAGATTAAAAAGACCGGAAGAAAACCGAAGATTGATCCTGCGGTACATCGGTATTCTTTTAATCTCAATGAAGTGGATAACGCCAAGTTCCTTGCTCTTTTTGACCAGTCGGGAATGAAAGTAATAGCTCATTTTATTACGGCTTGCATCTTTCAGAAGACGGTAAAGACCATTAAAATTGATATGGATGCAGTAGAATACCACGCAGGATTGACCAAATTTTTCGGTCAGTTTCGAGGAATTGCAACCAATTACAATCAGATCGTTAAGCTTTTGAATACTAATTTTTCGGAGAAAAAAGCATCTGCGTACCTCTTTAAATTGGAAAAACAAACTATAGAAATGAAAGAATTATTGCTAAAGGTTTTAATTCTGACAGAGGAATTTGAGAAAAAACATCTAAACAGGGAGTAGATAAATGATTGCAAAAATCGGAAAGGGAAGCAATATGTACGGAGCGATTTTGTACAATCAACAGAAGGTGGACAATGAGAATGGTGCGGTTCTTTTACTGAATAAGATACCCGATACGTTAGACGGCAGATATTCCACCCAATATTTCAATAAATGTTTTGAACCGTATTTGTCTGCCAATATCAAAACGGAAAAGACAGTTCGACATATATCGCTAAACCCAGATCCTTTGGATAAGGTCAGCGATGAGCAGTTTACCGATATGGCTCAGGAATACATGGAACGTATGGGCTACGGTAATCAGCCCTATATCGTTTTCAAGCATATGGATATTGACCGCACGCATATACACTTTGTTTCGACGTGTGTAGGAATTGACGGAAAGAAAATCTCCGATGATTATGACCATCATCGCTCCATGGCTATCTGTCGGGATTTGGAAACAAAGTATAACCTGAACAAAGCCACCGAGCAGGAACAGAAACAAGCCAATAAGATTTTTAAGCCTGTAAATCATAAAAATGGGGACATTAAAAGTCAGATTGCTTCGGTAGTACGGCATCTGCCCAAATATTATAGTTATTCTACTATGGGTAGTTACAATGCTTTACTTTCCCTTTTCAATATCACAGCGGAAGAAGTCAAAGGCGAGCGAAACGGTCAAACGGTAAACGGATTGGTTTACGTGGCATTAGATGAAAACGGCAACAAGACAAGCAATCCGTTCAAAGCATCACTTTTCGGAAAAGATGCAGGAGTAACACAGCTTCAAAAACATTTTGAGCAGTCCAAAGAAAAAATGACAACCAATCCTTCGAGGTCTGTTTTGAAAAACACGATTGAACTAGCTTTACATACGACAAGTAACGAAACGGATTTTAAAAAGCATCTTGTTGAGCAGGGTATCAATACCATTGTCCGTAAGAACGACGATAGACGGATTTACGGAATGACTTTTATTGACCACGAAAGCCGAAGCGTTTGGAACGCTTCACAGTTAGACAGAAACTTATCTGCAAACGTATATAATGAATGGTGGAACAATGGAAATAAACCCGAATTAAAGATTCAGGATAGCCCTGTTTACATTACTAACACGATAGACGACCAAACGACAAAAGACCTTTTCGAGTTTATTTCTCACGATAATTCGCAAAGTTCTGATTTGGGATTGTTAAGTTTGATACCTGATGCACAGGGAGAAGATTATGAAGAAGAGCAGTTTGCTAATAAGATAAATAATAAAATTAAAAATATCAAGCAAAGAAGATGAGGGTCTATCTTATTTTTTTAACTCAAAATGCTCAGTAGGATTAGATATTGGAACTTCGAGATTTGATTTTAGTGTAGAATTTAGTAAGCATCGTGTGTGAAACCGTGGAATGAATAATCTGTGTGTGTGTGCTTGAACCCCAAAGCTTTTGAATAAAGTTATTTAAATAGAAAAATTCAGAATAGGCGCAGTTTAGATATCATTAAACCAAGACTGCCTATCTTTTTTTACATTTTTAGTATATTTTTTAAAATAAGATTTCCCAACCATTGATTTTAATTAGATCAAATAGCCATACTATATAGTTGTTTAAAAGTGGAACCGATTTTAGATTAATTTATATCATAGGACATACTAGAAACAAATATATTAGATTAAAAGTCCTTTTGGAGATTCGTAAAATATTTCGTTACATTTGATAAATTGTAATAAGCCACTTGATGGTACAAACTAGCATTTTTAGGTGGATAATTCCAAAAAAATTATTTCTCGACAACGTTCAAATTTATATTAAAAAATAATGGAATATCACTTTGAAAATAATGATTTATATAATGCCTTAAAACAGGCAGAAACTGATTTATTTTCTTCAGAAAAACTCAAATTTAAAAAAGACAAAAATTGGAGAGAAAACTCAATTCCTGATAAGCCTGGAGTTTATGCTCTTTACGAAGATAATCAGAAACTTTTATATATTGGAGAAACTGGAAATTTAAGGGCGAGAATGAATGAAATTAACAGAACTGTTAATCACTCTTTTCGTAAAGAATTAGGTTTTACAAGATTTGACGGAATCAAATCAAAAAAGAAATTTGAGGATAATGTAGAATTGAAACTTGATGCTTTTTTTGAACAAAATTTATATGTTTCTTTTATTGAAGTGAATTTTGGAAGATTGGAAATAGAAACGTTTATAATTACTAATCACCAAGCTTTACTACTGAATTCAATTAAGAAAAGAAAACTCGATATTGAGATTTCAAAAATGGAAAAGAGAGAAAAAGCCATCCACTAACACTTGTTACAATAGATTGTGCAATTGGCTTAATTTAAAAATGCTCTTATATTTGGAATGTTTAGGAAATCCCAAAAAAAGACTTAATTTAATCCCAAACCTCCTGTATCAAAGGGGAGTTAGTGGTAATTGTACGGCAGAAATTTGGAAATTATAGAATCTAACACACAAAAAAGTGTACCTAAATATAGATGTAAATTAACTTTTTGTATATTTGTTGTGAGTGAACGGAAACACGTTGAATAGCAATGCAATAAGCACCGTTACCAAATCGTTACCTGACTTCTTCGATTATCCTTATAAAAGCTTAGCATTCAAGCGAAACAGCTTTTTCCCTAAAACTTTAAAATAAAAAAATCTGCCTTTTCATAAAGCAGATTTCAATTTATGATCTTGATTCTTAAGTCTTGTCTCTTATTTCCTCAAATTATTTCTTTTCTATCGCTTTTATTTTAACTTGGATATTGATCTCATTTTTGATCAGACCTTCAGCAGCAGGCATTTGGAACTTGATGCCGAACTCATCTCTGTTGATGTCTTTTGGTTCTGTAGCGATGGTCAATTCTCCCTCTGCAACTTTTACGTTAGCGTTGAAGGTAAAAGGTTTTATGATGCCCTTCAAAGTCAGATTTCCATCTAGGACGGTGTTATAATCGCTTCCTGCGGGAGCTTCAATCACTTTTGTGATCTCGTAGGAAGCAGTTGGGAATTTTCCGGTGTCGAAGAAATCGGCACTTTTCAAATGACCTAAAAGTTTGCCATTGGATTCTGCATCTTTCAGATCTTCATTGGAAAGAGATGTCATATCGATTACGAACTGGCCACTTTCCAGTTTTTTATCTTTTACGGTCACCTCGCCACTTTCAAATTTTAGACCGCCGATATGGCTGGTATTATCAGACTTTACAACTTTGAAACCTTTCCATTCCGCTTTGCTGTTCAATGTGTCTACAACATAGATCTGTCCGTCCGATGTTGTCAGAACTTCGTTGGATTCGCTGGTAACTGGTTTGTCTTTTCCACAAGAAATGATGAAAACCGAAGCGGATATCAATAAAATAGCGGAGATTAAAGTGGTCTTTTTCATAAAGAAATTTTTAAATTATAACTAAATTTGTGTTTTTGCTAAAATAATAAAATTATTATTATTTCAACCACTAATTTTGCAAGATGTTGTTAGAAGTTAAAAACCTGTATTTCAATTATCAGAACGATAAACCATTGTTTCAAAATCTTAATCTGAATGTAGATGAAGGCCAGATCATCGCTTTAGTCGGCGAAAGTGGTTGTGGGAAATCAACTTTACTCAGTTTGATCTATGGTTTGATAGATTGGCAAGATGGCGAAATTTTGTTTGAAGGCGAAAAACTTTTCGGACCAAAAGGTAATCTTGTTCCCGGTGAATCTCAAATGAAATTTGTAGCGCAAAACTACGATTTGATGCCGTATGGAACAGTTTATGACAACGTTGGGAAATTCATTTCTAATATTAATCTCAAAGAGAAAAAAGAAAAAGTTGAAGAATTGTTGGATGTTGTCGGTTTAACGGAGTTTGCGAGAGTGATTCCAAAGAATCTGAGTGGCGGTCAACAGCAAAGAGTTGCGATTGCAAGGGCTTTGGCAGTTCTTCCGAAAATGCTTTTGTTAGATGAGCCTTTCAGCAACCTGGATTTTTCTAGAAAGTTTGAGTTGAGGGAAAAACTTTTTAATTATGTCAAAGAAAATGATCTCAGTTTAATCATTTCAACACACAATTTGGAGGAAGTTCTACCTTGGGCAGACAAGATCGTGGTTTTGCAACAGGGAAGATTGATTCAAAATGATTCACCGAAGGAAACTTACGAAAATCCTTACAATGATTACGTTGCAAGGCTTCTTGGCGAGGTCAATATTTTCACCGAAGCAGAAAAATCTCAATTGAATTTAAATAAAACCAATTACTTTCCGTATCAAATCAAAATTGTTGCAAGTGGAGTAGAGGCAACCGTTTCGGATAGTCGTTTTGCGGGTTCTCATTACCGAAATAAATTATTGATTAATGATAAATCAATCATTATTTATACAGATGAATTTTTAGAAGGAAAAGTCGATCTTCAGTTTTAAAAATTTTAGGATTTAAGAATTGTGGATAAAATATGGATAACTTATGGATTTTCAGTTTGTTGAATTAAAAATAATTTCTAATTTTGCTAAACGAAAATACATCAGGAAATTTTTGGTTAATTCTCTTTCTGCCCCTAAGGACTGAAATTAGCGCAAGCAATCAAAGTCTTTGAAAGTCGACCCTGCCAAATTTTTCCTTTTTTTTGTTTAATATCTAAAAGGCTTCGACTCCGTTCAGCCTGACATCTAGTGTTAAACTTGTCGCACTGAGCGGAGTCGAAGTGTTTTTTATCTTTATTTTACTAAGCTTTTCTCACAAACTCAGACTTCAAAGCCATTGACCCAAAACCATCAATTTTACAATCGATATTGTGGTCACTTTCTGGTCTCAATCTGATGTTTTTCACTTTCGTTCCAGCCTTGATATCTTTCGGAGCACCTTTGACAGGAAGATCTTTGATAACGATTACAGAATCTCCGTTTTGCAATTCCTTCCCAAGAGAATCGAAAATTTTACCTTCCGTAGAAACTTCCGCTGGATCCCATTCGTAGAAACATTGGGAACAAACCTGAAGGTTGTCTTGTTCGTAGGTAAATTCGGATTGGCATTTTGGGCAAACGATTGTATCACTCATAGTTTTTGTTTTGAGTCGCAAAGTTAACATTAATGTCTTAATTTAAAAATGATATTAATTTGGAAATGTAACTTATCATTCATAACCAAAAACTCATAATAAATTTTTAGATTTGCTTGCAATAAATAAATTAATAAAAAAGTAGATGAAAAAGACCGCTTTATACGATAAACACGTTTCTTTGGGAGCGAAGATTGTTCCTTTTGCAGGCTTCGAAATGCCTGTCCAATATGCTGGAATTAATGAAGAGCATTTTGCTGTCCGCGAAAAAGCGGGAATGTTTGATGTGTCTCATATGGGACAATTTTTCATCGAAGGTCCATCTGCGAAAGACCTTTTGCAATTTGTGACCTCAAACAATGTTGATGCGCTTGAGAACGGAAAAGCACAATATTCTTGTTTGCCAAACGAAACTGGCGGAATTGTGGACGATTTGATTGTTTACAAAATGGAAGATGAGAAATATTTCGTAGTCGTAAACGCTTCAAATATCGATAAAGACTGGAATCACATCGCGAAATACAATGAGAAATTCGGAGCGAAAATGACCAACGCTTCAGGCGAAATGTCATTGATTGCCATCCAAGGTCCAAAAGCGACTGAGATTCTTCAAAAACTGACCGAAACAGATTTGTCAACCATTCCATATTATCATTTCACAGTTGGTTCTGTGGCTGGATTTTCTGATGTCATCATTTCAAATACAGGTTACACGGGAAGTGGCGGTTTCGAGATTTATTTTAGTAATGACAACGCGGAGCAAATCTGGGATGCATTGACAGAAGCTGGAAAAGATTTTGGACTGATTCCTTGCGGATTGGCTTCCAGAGACACTTTGAGATTGGAAAAAGGATTCTGTCTTTACGGAAATGACATCAATGATACAACTTCGCCACTTGAAGCGGGATTGGGTTGGATCACGAAATTTGATAAAGATTTTGTGAATAAAGCATTCTTGGAAAATCAGAAAGCTGAGGGAATTACTAAAAAATTAGTCGGTTTCGAAATGCTGGAAAAAGCTATTCCACGACACGATTATGAAGTGGTAGATGCAGAAGGAAAAATCATCGGAAAAGTAACCTCCGGAACAATGTCACCAATGAAAAAAGTGGGAATAGGATTGGCTTATGTTGATCAACCGAAATTCAAATTAGATTCTGATATTTTCATTAGAATTAGAAATAAAGACATTCCTGCGAAAGTGGTGAAGTTGCCGTTCGTATAAATCTGGTTAGATTTCAAATAATAAAAGCGGCTATTTTGGTCGCTTTTTTGATTGGTAATAATTTAGTAAATTTCAAAAAAAATAATTAATTATGAAATTAGATAAACTAAGTTTAGTAATGTTCTTTGCGGGAAGTATGTTTTTGCAGGCTACTGAAAAGAATGAAATCCGTTTGAATCCAGAAGTTATCTCTGTGAATGTTTCTAAAGTTTTTCAGACAATGCCAGCAAATGTCAAAAGTTTTCTCGCAAAATATTATCCAAAAGCAACCATTGCAAAATACGAAGCAAAAAATACAGTTGTTGGTAAAAAATATGAGGTGAAGCTAAGTAACGGTGCAGAAATCGACTTCGACAAAAACGGAAATTGGGAAGAGATCAGTGATAAGCAAGGTGTGCCTTCTGCATTGATTCCTGGAAGTATCAAGACTTACCTGGCTAAGAACTATAAAGGTGTAAAGTTAGAATCAATTGATAAGGGAAGTAACAAAATCAAGGTTGACCTTATGAATGACATCGATCTTGAATTCGATAAAAACGGAAAGTTTTTAAGAATAGATAAATAAAAAAAGAAAGCGTTCAAATTATTGAACGCTTTTTTTTTGACTTCTGACTTCCGTTTATTTCAAATATTTGGTAATGCTGTCGCTTGTAGGATTCGTAGAACTAATAAAACTGTCTATTACATTACCTTTTTCATCAAGCAAGATCTTGGTGAAGTTCCAAAGGATCTTTGTGTTTTTTACACCATTTTCTTTCTTGTCGGTAAGAAATTTGTAAATGGGTGCAATGTCGTCTCCTTTTACAGAAACTTTCGCTGCCATCGGAAATTGAACACCATAATTTCTTTGACAGAACGTCGCAATCTCATGGTTTGCGCCCGGTTCCTGTCCTCCAAAGTTATTTGCAGGGAAACCAACAACAACCAATTTGTCTTTGTACTGCTCGTAAAGTTTCTCCAGGTCAGCATATTGGGGTGTGAAACCACATTCCGAAGCGGTGTTTACAACCAATATCTTTTTACCTTGGAACTTTGAAAAGTCAATCGTTGAACCATCAAGAGCTTCTACTTTGAAACTATGAATCGATTTTGCTTGTGCCTTGTTTTTTGAAAATCCGAAAAGTGAAAACATAATAATGAGTAAGTATTTCATAAAATTAATTTATTTTTTTTTAAAAACAATTTAAATATCAAATTTAAAACAAGTTTGGGGATTTGTAATGTGGTTTTTTATAAATCTGTCTATCAGGATGATTTTAATGTTAGCATTATCGATTGATTAATATCCCAATAAATATAAATACCTTTAATCAAATTTAAAACCGAAAATGAACCGAAAAGATTTTATCGCCCTATCTTCATTGGGATTTTTAGGATTATACGCTTGTGGAACTTCAAATATGATGAACAGTAGAAAACCTTTATCTATTCAGTTGTACACGATTCGGGACGCAATTTCTGAGAACTTGGAAAAAGCATTGGAAAAGTTAGCTGAATTGGGATTTAACCAAATTGAAATTTATGGTTACGATGGAACTTTCTTCGGAAAATCCAGAACGGGATTTCAATCTATTCTGAAGAATATCGGTTTGAAAGTTATCAGTTCGCATCACACTACGGGAATTGTTCATAATACCAAGGGAACTTTGCTCAACAATTGGGAAAGATCTGTGGAAGATCTGCATTTCATCGGTTCAAAATATATGGTCTGCTCTTATCTTTTTGAGGAAGAAAGGACTTTGGAACATTACAAAAAACTTCCCGAATTACTCAACCAATCTGGCGAGATGACCAAGAAAGCAGGAATCGATTTTGCTTATCACAACCACGATTTTGAATTTGAAAAGTTTGATGAAATAACTGTTTATGATTTCATTTTAAATAATACTTCTCCTGATTTGGTCAAAATGGAACTCGACCTTTATTGGATTGCGAAAACAGGTTTGAATCCGCTCACATATTTTGAAAAGTATCCCAAAAGATTTCCGCTGTGGCACGTGAAAGATATGAAAGCCGGAACGAAAGATTTTGCAGAAATCGGAAATGGAACAATTGATTTCAAAACTATTTTCGAAGCGCGAGAAAAAGCTGGCCTGAAACATTGGTTTGTAGAACAAGATTCCAGCGATAAAGATATGTTTGAAAGCGTGAAAATGAGTACAGATTATATTGCAAAAAATAACTTTTTCAAATAAATCTTTGCTGCGCCAAAGCGCCTTTGTGAGCCTTAAAATATTTTCAGCAATTGTAAAATTCTTTATGAACTTTGTGTTTAAAATCCTTTTATTTTAACAAAATTTTATGATTTGTAAAATAAATCCCTTTTCTTTGCCGTTCATTTCTTTACGAACCAACATTTATGAGCGTTTACAGTAAGCTTGCTGAGAATTTACAATACCTTTCGCCATCTTTCTACAAAAGCAGATTTTTCAAAAAACTGAAAGGTCTGGATGTTCACAATCTGTTGGAAAGAAAAGTAGAACCTGAGTTTCTTTGGATTAAAAATATTCTGTCCAAAGATGCTGTTTTTATGGATGTTGGAGCCAACGTTGGGGCGTATCTTTTCACTTTGGAAAACCATTTGAAGCCTGAAAATATATTCGCTTTCGAGCCCAATCCTCAATTGTTCAAAAGATTGGGGAGATTGTTCCCAAAAGTCAATTTGTCTTCTGTTGCATTGTCTGATATTTCAACAATCGCCGAATTCAAAATTCCTGTTATCAATGGTGAAAAAGTCCATACGAGAGGCACTTTGCAGACTTCTATCAAAGAAAAAAATGAGGAAAAAACCATTCTTCAAAAAGTGAAGGTGAAGCCTTTGGATGAGCTTGATTTGAAGTTTCAAAAGCTTGATTTCATCAAAATCGATGTTGAGGGAAATGAGATGCAGACCCTGCGTGGCGCAAAAAAAAACATCGAAAAATTCAGACCAATTTTGATGGTCGAGATGGAACAACGTCATCACAAGGAAAATCTTTGGACTTTGATTTCAGAAGTTGCAGATTGGGGTTATTCTGTCAATTATTTGGATAGAGAAACTTTGCAACCGAAAATTTTGACAGAAGAATTCTTGATTCAGCAAAATCCAGACAATGTGAAGAATTACAAAGATTACATCAATAATATTATATTTTTACCAAATCTTCAAGAGCCTCAAACTGACAATCAATCATCATTTATCAACCATCAATTATAACAAATGAGTGTCGTTGCAAGACAAGGTATAAAATATTCGATCATTGGTTATCTCGGTTTTCTGCTGGGGACTTTTTCGGCGATTTTCATTTTTCCCTATGATATGGAGTTTTATGGAAAGCTCCGTTATATTTTGCCAACTGCCGAAATGATAGTTCCTATCGTGGTTTTTGGATTGAGTTTTTCCAATGTCAAATTCTTTAGCAAAGTGAATGCTGATGGGAAACACCACAATATGTTGTCGCTCAGTTTGCTGGCGATTTTTATCAATTTTGCGGTTTTTATCGGTGCTTATTTTTTACTCAATTATCTCTTTCCAAGTCTAAAGGAAAGCCGACTTTGGGAGATGAAACGCTTGATTTTACCATTGGTTTTGGTTTTGGCGCTGTCCTCGGTTTTTAATAAATTTTTGACAAATTACAAAAGAATTGTTGTTCCGAATATCTTCGAAAATTTTGTTCCGAAGATTGCGAATCTTGGCGCATTTTGTCTCTTCTTTTTTATGGGATTCGCGGAAAAATCGGCTTATGGATTTTTCTTTATGATGTTTGTGATTTCGTTACTCGGATACGGATTTTACACCAATCGATTGGAGAAGATCAAACCGGATTTTAACTTGGATTATTTTAAAAAAGACAGATTTTACAGTGAGGTTTTAACTTATAGTTTGTTTGGATTTCTGGGGAATATCGGAAATTATATCGCCATCAGAATTGATAATTTTATGATTGGCGAATATATCAGTTTTGAGGAAAACGGGATTTATAGCAACATTTTTTCAATCATCTCCATTATAGTCGTTCCGCAGATGGGACTTTTCAATATTTCTGCACCCATCATCAACAAAGTTCTTGCATCTGGAGATTATGATGAATTAGACAGGTTTCATAAGAAGACTTCACTTAGCCTGTTTTTTTTAGGCCTGGTTTTGTTCTGTTGTATCGTAGTTGGATTTCCGTATTTGGCAGATTTTATGAAGAATGGCGAGGATCTGCGTTCAGCTGAGCCGGTTCTTTGGATTCTTGGGTTTGCAATGTTGTTTGACTTGGCGACGGGTTTCAACGGGCATATTATTTCTTTGTCCAAGTTTTACAAATTCAATATTGTCGTGATGCTGATCTTAGCGGTTCTCACGATTAGCCTGAATATGATTTTCCTGACTTATACCGATTTGGGAATTCTTGGAATTGCCGTTGCTTATGCGATTTCTTTGTCTTTGTTCAATATTATCAAAATCGTTTTCAATTACATCAAATTTAAGGTTTTTCCGTTGGGAATCGAGATGATGTACGCTTTGATTTTGGGATTTCTGTCAATCAATGTGGCGATTCTTTTGCCAGATTTCGAACTCAATATTTTGAATCTTTTCTACAAACCAACAGTTGTTTTGATTTTGCTTTTCGTCGGAAATTACTTTCTGAAAATCTATCCATTAGACAAGTTTTTGAATAGGAATTTTATTAAGAGTTTGTTTAAGTTTTAAATAATCTGTGTTGCTAAATATTCAATTTTGAGGCACAATAACTTTTCAAGATTAATTTTACAATGCCTCTTCTAAATTGCTTGGTTGTGTGCTGAAGTTTCCGTTGGGTTGTAATATCAGTTCATATTCTAAAATATTATCAAAAAGAGCTTTTGGTTCGTCTTTACCAACATGTTCATCTTTTATAAACCCACCTTCTAATTCACCTCCTTTCATTACTTTTTTAGGATTCCATCCTTTTCCGTAATAGAAAAATGTTTGATAGGTTCCATTAGGAAATGAAAATGAATAATTGTCACCTGCCCGAATGTAAGCATGGCGCACCACCTGATCATTTTTTTTAATTGTAACCATTACATCTGAATTACTCGTTGTAACATTAATTTGAGAACAACCATAATCATCACAATTAGAATTTTCACCATAATTACTGGAATATGGAGTAGAACCTGTTTGTAATGACTTATTGCCATATAATTCTTCAGTTTCCTTTTCTTTGCGGAGTGCCTCTTGCTCTTCTTCTCTGATTTTCTTTTCCTCCTCAGTTTCTTTAGGTATTACATTTTCATAGTCTAAATTTGAGTTTTTGCTGTTAGAGTCAGAGGTTAATGAGTTGTGGTTGGTTTCTGGTTTTTGTTCACACGACAAAAACAACAAACTTGCAAGCGCAAATAAATAATTTTTATTCATAGTTGTTTTTATTTTTAAATAGTGACATTAAAAGAAATCCTGCCACAATCACATCCACAATATTCCAAATAGTTCTTCCTAAAGCGATTTTTAGAAACGGCTGAAATAGTAATGCCAATGCAATATATAGAAACATCATTTTCTCATCTCTCTTATTGTTTGCTTCGAATGCCAAAAATCCAAATCCTGCAAAAGCTATAAACCGCACGAGCTGGTAGTAGCCGTAAGGCATTTTTAGGAGGCAGAGGAGAAGTAGGATGGCGAGAAGTATCTTTGTTATTTTTTGTAATTCCATAGATTTTTTCTAAAAACTAGATCCTAGTTATTTTAAAAGTGTTACTCAAAAAAGTAAGTTGAGGTAAATAGTAAATGAATTTTTTTGAATTACTTATTAAAAGACAAGAGATTCCTGTAACTATTAATTTTTACGCAATAAACAATCCATAAAATAAATCCAATTACATTTAAATATGGAATCATATTTAGAATACACATAGCGATTCCAATGCTTTGACCAGGTTTTATTTCCCCCAAATTTAGATTTCTACTTCGTGCCTCATTGGCTAAGGAAGATGCAATTTTATTTACAACAATAAAATGCCAAATTAAATTGAAAATAGGAAGTAACAACAACCATAAGCTTCCGTCAGATAATGTTCTGTTTTCAAATTTTATCTCTTTTAAAGTTGATTGAAGTGTTAAAATGTAAAAGATGTATGGAATAATAAAAATTCCAAGAATTAATCCAACAATGAATAAGTGCTGCCAGCTTATTGATAAAATAGTAATCATATTTTTATTTGTTTTTTAATATTTATCTGAATATAATTTCTCCATTTTTATTGTCTATTTCAATTTTGCCAAAATTTTCCAAAACTGTTTGCCCTAACAAAAGTGGTGCATCAACATTATCAACTACTGTAGCTTTTATATTTTGTAAAATTCTATTTCCAATTTTTACAGTTTTTAAGTTTACTTTAGTTCCTTCCGATATTTTCCCAGTTGCATCTTGAAAATATTCTTTATCTAAAATGTCTTCTCTACTCAAAGTACCTTGTCTATAAAGGACAGTTGCTTCTGCTGGTGAAATACAGATACTGCTTGCGCCCGTGTCAAATATGAACCTCAATCTAATTCCATTAATTTCAATCCAGACATACTTAACACCATCTTCATTTTCCATTGCCAAAATATTTGTTGGCTCTTCAGATGGAATTTCTTCTACATTGTTGAAAATAGCACTATCGGAGATTGTTGTTAAAGAATTGTTTTGTAAAATATTTTCACTTTCAATAGGAGAATTTGATTTGTTATCTCTATTGAATTCATTACTTTCTGGATGTTTGCAACCCACCAAAAAAATTAAAATTAATGATGGAACTATTTTCATTTATTAGATTTTTTTGAAGGAATAACTTTTATCGAATCACCAGTAAACAAAGAATCTACAGTATTAAAAGAAGCAGAATTTTTTTCAATGAGTAGTTTAGTGTAATCTTCTTTTTGATTTTGATAAAAATCTTTTATTTCAGTTTTATTCTTATCAAAAATAACTTTGACTACATCCTTTATTTTCATATTACGTTCTAGTTGTTTAGCAACTAATTTATAGTCATTAGCCATTAATATTGTATCTGGAACAGGATTTAACTTGGTTTGTGAGGAATCAGAAATAATTTCTTCATTATTGATTGGTTCTTCCTGATTTATGTTTTCATACTGTTCTTGTTGTTTTTCAAAGAACATAAAATAGTAAACTAATGCTGCAACTATTAAAAGAATATTTAAGATGACAGATACAATTAAAACTATATAAACTTTATTATCTACAGTATCTTCCTTGATATCATCATCATAATGATGATTGTAATTAGGAGGTCTATTCTGTGATGAGTGTGTATTAATTCTCGGATTTTGAAATGATTGTAAATAGCTTACAGTATCTAATTTTTTTTTCTCTTCTTCAAAATTTCTTTTGTATTCTGCGTAAGAGTTATTTATTTCTTCTAAAGTTTTATCTGCATTTAATCCATTGATTAGTTCATCGTATTTTTTTAAAAAGTTTTGATAGACAATATTAAGTTTGTTTAAATCATTTTCTGATTTATTAATTTCCTCTTGATTTTCAGAATGTTTCTGTTTGTTTTGTTCAAGTTGTTTTTTTAAGTTTTCATCAACCTTTTTTCTCTCCTCGTCTAATTTTTCTTTTTCTTTTTCAAATTTTGAAATAGCATTTGTTATTTTTTGTTTTCTTTCCTCCTGTAAAATTTGAATTTCTTTTTCTAAACCATCTTTATCTGTAAGTCTAAAAAGTCTTTTCTGTGATACAAATTCGGCAATTTCATTACTGTCAATAAAATATATTGTATCATATTTTGGCAATAATTGGAGAGATTTTTTAAATAAATTCTGAATCTCATTTTGATCAAACCTATTTGTAAAAACGACGAGGTTTTTCCCAGAATTTTCCCAGTCTAAAAAATTAAATCTAGTAGTTTGATATTCTAATTTTTCAAAATCTTTAGAAAAGACATTTTGAATATTAAAATCCTTTGAATGATTAATATTTAACGTATTATTGATACCAATATTATTCTTTTTTAGTTGGCTATGAATCGAAGAAAGTGAAGTGAAAATTAAATTTTCAGCTATAGTTTCATCAACAAAAACTAAACTTGTTCCTACAAAAGTTCCACTTCTATTAGAATTCTTCTCTTTTGCGTATGTGTAAACAGAATAAGATAAAAAGGTATTATTTTGAGTAGATTCTTTTCTAATTGAAAATATGTAGTCATTTGCTGATAACAATTGTATTGCATTTGTTTTTAAATCAAATGTTTTTAAAAGTTTCTCTAAACTCTTATTTCCATAAATACAAGATTGGGTAAAGCCATTTGGAGTTCCAAAGGTTGCATATCCAAATACATTAATGTTCTTCATTATTTAGAAAAGCTAAATTTAATTTTTTCCCAAAAAGTTCCTTCATAATCTAGATCGTAACCAACGATATTGTTATATAACCATTTTGAAATTACTTCAGCTGATTCCAAGTTGAGCAAAGTTATTTTTTCTACTCCTCCTTGATTTTGTACATTACCTATTGTGAAATAAGTTTTGTTTAAATTATAGGTGTCAATTCTATTATTAGTCATGCTTAATCTTTCACTAATAAAATTTTCTAAATGTTGCTCGTTATCAACACCCATACTTCCTGATTTATCCCATTTTGAAATAACAAGAAGTACATTTACATTTTTTAGATTTTTTCCTTTTCTTTCTAAATAATCTAAAAACTCTACAATTTTTGCATCTTCTTGATGAGCTCTATCATAGCTAGTAACAATTATAAAATTAAGTGGTATGTCTGAATTTAAATACGCGTCTATGCTTTCATGATATTTGCCCCCTCTGGATATTTCATTATGATTTTCTCCATTTGTTTCTAGAAACGATAAACTAACAGGTAGAACTTTTTTAGATTTATTATTAGGGTCAAATACAAAATCTAAACGTGTAACTTGGTCTCTTGTACTTCTGTTAGGTAATATTCCACGCTTTATATTTTCAAAAAAATCTGCAAGTAAAACATGAGCTTCTCTAGAATTTGGACTTCCTAACTTGGGTCTTAAAACTCCTGCATAGGAATTCATATAATACAAAATAGCTGATAGAATAACAGATTTCCCAGATGCTGATGTCCCGTAGAAAAATACAAAGTTGCTGTCTTTATTTTGAACTGTTGTTGTACTTCCGTTAGATGTAGGAACAAAACCTTCATCTTCTGTTTCTTGTGTTGTATAGATTGTAGAATTTCCCAGAGGTTGATGATTTATTTCTTGAAAATCATCGATTTTATGAAAATTATCCTCATTGTTATAATCATCAAATGAGAAAGGTTTATCATTGTTCATCATTTCTATTTATTTGGGATTAATGTTCTGCCTTTTTTTCTAGTTCCGCCTAATACACTACCATTGCTATTATTATCAGGACTTGTTACCAACAATATAATTATCACAATTACAAAATCAAGCAAGATACATCCTGCCAAAACAACAAATTGATACATTCCGAAGTTTTTAATTGCGTGTTCAAAAGCATAGCCTATTTTTCCTACATTTTGTGTTTTAGAAACTGTTGGTTCAATTTTTATTTTTTCATCTCCCAAAACAGATTTTGATCTGTTTACCAAATCGTTATATTGTTGTAAGGATTTATCAATTTCTCCTTGTGCAATATCATTAATATCATTTTTAGGCATCAAAAGAAGTTTCTCAATCTGTTTATTCCAATGTAATTTTGCATTTTCCGTATCAACTTTTAATGATTTTTCTGCGGGAGAGAGCTGATCCATCATATCAATAATTTGATTTCCCATTCTGTCAGCGAGATCATCATAATTACCATTAGAAACAGTCAGTAGGGTTAGCTTTTGTCCAAGAAGCTTTTGTATTTCATCTGTTAACTGAATCGCCTTTGTACCAAATCCTGGATTGCCTTTATCTGTTATTTGTTTCATCAATTGTTCTGTTTTAGAAACTATTGCTTGTCTGGTCTTTTCGTCTGCAACAGAATAATTCAGTTTTTTCTTGACATCTGTTTCTAGGAAATTATATTTATCATTGATTTCTCTCAATTCATTAGTATAGATATCAGTTCGCATAAACCTCGTATACAAAGCATTAAAGTTTGCAATAAAACAAAAGGATGCAATAAAAATGTAAATTCCTATCAAACTTCCTGTAGGCTTTCCTTCTAGTTTAGCTTGACGCATCATCCAACAAAGAAAAAGCAGGAGTAATGATAGCACCAAAGCGATCACAAACGATGCATTGCCAAAAATCTGATCGAGACCAAGCCAAGTTTGATAAAAACTTACGCTGATTAATAAAATAGCGAGCACACACAGAAAAAGATCCGATGCTCCTAAAGAAGAATTTTTATTCATGTTAATTATTTATTGTTATTAATTTTTTTTATTATAAAACAAAACCCCGCATCGTCCGTATAGCAATAGCTTTGTTTTTTAAAGTTGTATTTTATTGGTGCATTCATTTCAGATTTCATGTAGTTCAGATAATGATAAACCATTCTTTCAGACATCTTTAGATTTTCGGCAAGACCTTTTGGACTTCCAGTTTGCTGGATGTTGACCAAATTGTGTATTCTTATGATGATTCTAATGTCCATAACAGAAAAATGCCATATAAAAAGCAATTTTAAAACTTTGTACTGCAATAATATTTCAGTGCTTTGTTATTTATTTGCAAACCTACATTTGTAGAATCATATTTTTTTACGGATATCCGTAAAACCCCCAACATTCTCAAAAAAACCTCAAAAAATTTAAAAAATCACTATTCTCCAATCCAAAAATTATTTAACTTTACAATACAACCTTAGCTCATTCATCTTCCATCATTCAAGAGCAAATCCAATACAACTTCAATACAAGTCCAATAGAGTCCAATAACATAATAGACAAATAACAGATTTGTACTGCATCATAATTAGACTTGGGATATAGAGTGGATATAGAAAGAGTATAGAATGATTAACCAAAAAACACAAATCATGGCAAGAGTCAACAAAAACGGAAATCTGAGTGGAGCAGTAGGCAACATCGTATTTGTAAACAGATACGGAGAAACACACGCCCGTAGGAAACCAGGTAAAGTAAATCAGACAAGTAATACAAAGAAGTCAGCCAGTGGCTTTGGGAACAACAGTAGTCAGGATCGTTTAGTTAGAGCGGCTATTACAGAAAAAATAGATATCAGGAACTACCAGTGTTTTGCAGTTAATCATCGCACCAGATTAGGTCTTACCATTTTTCAGTCACAGGACGAAGATGGCAATACTCAAATGAGATACGAGAACCCGCAGTCTATGGTTGGTACTATTTTTAATAACAATTGGCAATGGGAAAGGGCTGTCAACTTTTATCCGGATTATAATCTTCCAGAAGATAATTCTATGATGGTCACTATTCCGGAGCTCAACTTAGGCAAACAAATCAAACTACCTAAAAATGCAACGAGGGCCATTCTCAAGCTGCACGCATTGACGATAGATCCCAATAAGCGGGTTGTAATGGCTGATATCCTCTCGTCCCTGACTTTTGATTTGGACAAAAACCAAAATGTCCCATCACAAGAATGGCAATTCCAGATTCCTGAGAATACATATTGGGCGCTCATCATTGCCACCATCAGTTACTCATCCCCTAAAAATAATATTGCAGAAGAGCATATGCACACCGGCACTTACCTTTGGGCAAAGAAAATAGCAGAGTAGTAATACAGTTTAGGAACTTCCATTATTCACTTCTCAATAACTTATTTTTAAAATAAATCCACACATAAATCCAATTCCCCTCCCTTGGAGGGGTGTCCGCTTGCGGACGGGGTGGTTTATAAATCTAAGAGATAAAATAACCCTGAAAATAACTTTAAGATTAATTAACAGCATCTTTTTTGTTATGTAATGATTAATTTCTTTATCTTGGTAATGTTGTAAACAACGGTTATAGAAGTTGGAAAGATTTAAAGAATTAAGAAATTGGTTTTAAGACATTTATAATTTATCATTCATAATTTATCAATTATAATCTATGCAGGTGCAGCCTTACTCTCTATTTTCCGACTTCGATATTTATCTTTTCCGTTCGGGAAAACACACCAGACTCTACGAAAAATTTGGTTCTCACAAAGTTGAGGTGGATGGCGTTTCCGGCGTTTATTTCTCAGTTTGGGCACCAACAGCAACGGAAGTTTCGGTAATTGGAAATTTCAACCAATGGAACTCATTTTCTCATCAGTTGGCGGGACGTTGGGACCAATCAGGGATTTGGGAAGGTTTTATTCCCGGACTTGATTTTGGTGAAGTTTACAAATACGGAATCCGAACCAACAAAGGAATTCTTCTTGAGAAAGCAGATCCTTATGCACTTTGCTTTGAAAATGCTTTACAGGCAGGTTCGGTTGTTTGTACCACTTGGTACGAATGGGAAGACAAAGATTGGATGAAGAACCGTGCAAAGTACAACAGTCTGGAATCTCCAATGTCTGTTTACGAGGTTCATCTCGGTTCGTGGATGCGTGATCCCGGAAATCAGGAACGTTTTCTTAGTTACGGCGAAATTGCAGACAAATTAGTTCCATATCTCAAAGCCATGAATTTTACCCACGTAGAATTTATGCCCGTGATGGAATATCCGTACGACCCGAGTTGGGGTTATCAAATCACCGGATTTTACGCCGCTACGAACAGATTTGGTTCTCCACAGGAATTGATGTTTCTGATTTCCGAACTTCATAAAAATAATATAGGTGTTTTTCTGGATTGGGTGCCTTCGCATTTTCCAGGTGATGCCAATGGTTTACACTTTTTCGATGGCTCTTTTCTTTACGAACACGAAGATCCACGAAAAGGTTTTCACCCCGATTGGAAATCTTATATTTTCAATTACGGAAGGCCGGAAGTCAAATCTTTTTTAATTTCAAATGCCATCTTTTGGCTCGACAGATATCATGCGGACGGACTTCGGGTGGATGCGGTAACATCCATGCTTCATCTCGATTATTCCAGAAACGAGGGAGAATGGGAACCGAATATCTATGGAACCAATGTCAATCTGGAAGCAAAACAGTTCCTGCAGGATTTTAATATCGCGGTTTACGGCGAATTCCCGGATGTGCAGACGATTGCTGAAGAAAGTTCCGATTTTCCAAGACTCACAAAACCAGTTCACGAAGACGGAATCGGTTTCGGAATGAAATGGATGATGGGTTGGATGCACGACACACTGGATTATTTTAAGGAAGATCCAATCGCGAGAAAATATCATCATGACAAAATCACTTTCACCAGTGTGTACATGTATAACGAAAATTATATGATGCCACTTTCCCACGATGAGGTTGTTCATGGGAAAAGTAGTTTGATCTATAAAATGCCAGGCGATGAGTGGCAGAAATTTGCGAATCTTCGTGCGATGTATGTTTATATGTTCACAAATCCAGGCGCAAAATTATTATTTATGGGTGACGAGATCGCCCAAACCAACGAGTGGAATTTTACAACATCTCTCGATTGGCATTTGCTGGAATATCCGATTCATAAGAATCTTCAGAATTTTGTAAGAGACCTCAATTTGCTTTACAGGTCGAATCCCGCTCTTTACGAACAGCAGTTTTCGCCAAATGGTTATGAATGGATAAACGCTGACGATACAGATAATTCAATCTTTATTTATCTAAGAAAAAGTAAGGAAAACAAAGACGTTCTAATGACCGTCCTGAATCTAACACCCAATAGTTTTGATTACAGAATTGGCGTAGAAGAAGATACAAAGTGGGAAGTCATTCTCAACTCTGATGATACAAAATATAGCGGAAGCGGAGTGGAAGCCGTCATTTCTCAGGAGTTGGATGAAGGTTGGGACAATCGGGAAAAGTCGATCATTTTAAGATTGCCGCCGTTATCAGGTTTGGTTTTGAAACAGACTAAAATTGTAAAGCCAAACCGAACAATTAAAAATTTTATCAAAAAGAAAAAATAAATAATCAAGAAGATTAATATGAAAATATTTCACCTTTCTATGGAATGTTATCCAGTGGCGAAAGTTGGTGGATTGGCAGATGTAGTAGGAGCTTTGCCTAAATATCAGAACCAAATGGGCTTGGATGCCAGCGTCATCATGCCTTGGTACAACAAACCATTTTTCTATAACCACGAGTTCGAAGTGGTCTTTGATGGTTTTATCCATCAGTCTTTTAACATGTATCAGGTTCAGGTTTTCAAAGAGAAAAGCAATGCTCTCGGTTTTGACCTTTATTTGGTTAAAATTCCGGGACTATTGGATAGAGAAAGTGTTTATGGCTATTGGGATGAGAGTCAGCAGTTCATTGCGTTTCAACACGCAGTTTTGCATTGGCTAAGTGCGATGCAGATCCGTCCAGATGTTTTTCATTGCCATGATTATCATACTGGATTGGTTCCCTTCATGATTGATAATTGTTATGAATTTAGCTTTTTGAAAGGCGTCAAAACTATTGGAACCATTCACAACGGTGAATATCAGGGAAGCATGGATTGGAAAATGTCAAGCTTCCTTCCACATTTTGATGGCTGGAGGTCGGGTCTTCTAGACTGGAATGGAAGAATTAATCCAATGGCGGCGATGATCAAAAGTTGTAATGCTTTCAATGCGGTTTCTGGTGGTTATTTGCAGGAATTGTTCTACAGTTTTCAAGGTCTCGAACCATTGATGAATCAGGAACGTCAAAAAGCTTTCGGAATTATTAATGGAATCGATATGGAAGTTTGGGACCCTCAAACCGATGAAATGCTAAAATTCAATTATAACAAAGACTACGCGGAAGAAGGAAAGTGGGAAAATAAAAAAGTGATCTGTGCAGAGTATGGCCTTAATCCTAATCTTCCTCTTTTTGGATTTATAGGCAGATTTGCTGGTGAGAAAGGCGCTGATCTGTTGCCAGAGATTGTGGAAAGAAGCATTCAGGAAACCAACGGCGCTTTGAATATCATCGTTTTAGGTTCAGGAAATCAGGAAATAGAAAATAAGCTGAAAGAATTGCAATATAAATTCAATGTCAATTTTGCGATTGATCTTGGTTATAAGGAATATCTTTCCCATCAGATCTACGCTTCTGCAGATTTTCTCTTGATGCCAAGCCGAGTAGAGCCTTGCGGACTGAACCAAATGTACTCTATGAGATATGGGACGATTCCAATCGTGAGATATACTGGCGGTTTGCGAGACACTGTTCAGGATATTTCGACAGGTGGAAGCGGACTTAATTTTACAAATGCTGGTGCAGAAGATGCGGTACATGCCATCAAAAGAGCTTTGCATATCTACAGCCAAAAGGATCTGATGAAGGGTTTGATCTATAATAATATGTCATTTGATTTCTCCTGGGAAAAATCGGCGCAAAATTATTTGGATCTTTATAATTATTAATAAATTTCGATTCACATTGGCGTAATATTGGTAAACAATTATTAACTTTAGTCAAATAATAAACTTATTAAAATAACCAAACACATCTATGAAAGAAAGTGTAATTTCCATTGTACTCGGTGGCGGTAGAGGTAGCCGATTGTTCCCATTGACAAATACAAGATCAAAACCAGCAGTTCCAATTGCGGGAAAATACAGATTGGTAGATATTCCGATTTCAAATTGTCTCAACTCGGGACTTAATAGGATCTTAGTACTGACCCAGTTCAATTCAGCATCATTAAATTCACACATCAAAAACTCTTATCACTTTGATATTTTCAGCAAAGGATTTGTAGATATTTTGGCTGCGGAACAGAATGTAGAGAACGAAAACTGGTATCAGGGAACGGCGGATGCAGTTCGCCAGACCATGAAACATCTGGAGAAATATGAGTACGAATATATTCTCATCCTTTCAGGAGATCAGCTTTATCAGATGGATTTCCAGAAAATGATAGATTTTCATAAAGAGCAGGGCGGCGATATTACCATAGCCACCATTCCTGTAAATGCAAAGGATGCCACAGGATTTGGGATCATGAAAGCAGATGAACAAGGCAATATCACTTCTTTTACAGAAAAACCAGGACTTGATATCTTGGATGACTGGAAATCAGAAGTGAGTGATGAGAGCCGATCAAAAGGAAAAGAATATCTGGCATCCATGGGAATCTATGTGTTTACCAAAAATGTTTTGAGAAAATTGTTCTCAGAGCATGAAGGTGATGATTTTGGTAAAGATTTCATCCCAGCTTCTATAGGTAATTACAGTGTTTTGAGTTATCAGTATGATGGATATTGGACAGATATCGGTACAATCGAATCTTTTTATGAGGCCAATCTTGACCTTGCCCAGGATCTTCCGCAATTCAATTTGTTCAGTTCCAATCCTATTTATACCAGAGCCAGGATGCTTCCTCCATCAAAGATCAACGGGTCATATGTGAGTAAAACGATCATTGGAGACGGTTGTATCATTATGGCGGATAAAGTGGAAAATTGCATCATCGGAAATAGGACCAGGATCGATCGTGGTTCTACGATCGTCAACTCATATGTGATGGGAGCGGATTATTATCAGACAGCGCAACAAGTTGTACAGAATGAGGCCAATGGAATCACAAGTATGGGGATCGGAAAGTATTGCTACATAGACAAGGCGATTCTTGACAAGAACTGTTACATTGGCAACAATGTCAGGATCATTGGTGGTAAGCACCATCCAGATGGAGACTACGATACGCATTCTGTGAAGGAAGGAATTGTGGTGGTGAAGAAAAATGCGATCATCCCAGACGGCACAAATATTATGTAATTTTAATATATATTTACAAAACCCTTCATCGAGAAGGGTTTTTGTTTTTTAATTTTGGCAAATAATTTGTCATAGAATATTTACAAACAACAATTAATGAAGAATATTTTTTTATTTGTCGGGATTTTCTTTTTTTCTGTGCTTTCAGCTCAATTTGATAATATCAATCCAGGTGAAGTCATTGGTTTCAGAATTCATTATGGTTTTATCACAGCCGGAAACGCAACTTTGTCCACAACCAAAACTTCTTATAAAGGCCAATCGGCTTTCTATGTGAGAGGCGTGGGTAAAACAAGTGGTGCAGCCAAAGCTTTTTTCAAAGTGGAGGATGTGTATGAAAGTTACATCAGTGACAAGAAAGAGCCTCTGTTCTATGTCAGAAATGTGTCCGAAGGTAGCTACACCCAACATTTGCAGAGTACCTTCAATACCTATAATAATACCTTGGTTTTGGTGGATAAGAAACATACAGACCGGCCAGCGAAAACAGTGAAAGTTCCAAACGATGTTCAGGACATTTTGTCTTGTTTCTATTATTTGAGGAGTGTTGACAATTTAAAAGTTGGAAGCGTTTTGAAAATGAGTGTCTGGATCGATGACGAATTATTTCCATTCCAACTAAGAGTCGCAGGAACAGAGAAGATCAATACCAAATTTGGTAAGATCAATTGTCTCAAAATTATACCGTCTGTCATAAGTGGACGTGTTTTCAAGGACAAAGAGGGTGTTACGATGTGGGTCACCAATGACCAGAATCGAGTCCCGGTTCTGATAAAAGCAGAACTCGCAGTAGGTTCTTTGAAAGCAAGTATCGATACCTATAGCAATGTTAAATATCCTATCAAATTCGAAAAATAAGTATATTGAAAATCACTCTTTTATGAGTGATTTTTTTTTGTCAAAATAATTTATTCAATTGAAATTGTGGGATCAAAAAGAAATTTAACTTTGAAATAGACAAATTCAAAACCAATAAAAATGCAAAAATTGACAGTAACCACAGAGATCAATAAACCAATAAATGAGGTTTGGATTTTCTTCAATGATCCCAAACACATCATCAATTGGAACTTCGCACATGAAAGTTGGGAATGCCCTTCAGCAAAAAATGATTTGAATGTACGAGGAAAATTAGAGGTAAGAATGCAGGCAAAAGACGGAAGTTTCGGTTTTGATATGGTTGGGATCTACGATGAGGTATTAAAAAATGAAATTATCAAATATCATTTCGAAGATGGCAGAAACATAGAAGTTATCTTTGAAAAATTATCTGACAATAAAACCCAAGTCACAGAAAACTTCGACCCGGAAAATCAAAATCCTTTTGATTTCCAGAAAGACGGATGGCAGGCTATCTTGGATAATTTCAAGAAATATGCTGAAAGTATTTAGTATCGATCAATGATTTACGGAACTTCATTGATCTAAAGTCTAATATCTAAATTATCAATTATGAACAACGATATTTTTCCCTGCATTTGGTTCAACCAAAATGGGAGTGAAGCTGCAAAGTTTTACACTTCGATTTTTAAGAATTCAAAAATAACGATGGACACTTCTATGGTGATCAATGTAGAGATCGAAGGGCAAAAGCTGATGTTTCTGGATGCGGGTCCGCAGTTCAAGCCAAATCTTACCTTGTCTCTCATGATGATCTGTAATTCTAAAGATGAGGTGGAAGAGTACTATCAAAAACTTTCTGAAAACGGAAAAGTAATGATGGAACTGGATTCTTATCCCTGGAGTGAGAAGTATGCTTGGGTGGAAGACCAGTTTGGGATATCTTGGCAACTCTATTACAGTATTGAACACTTTAGTCAGAAATTCTCACCCGTTATGATGTTCACAGGAAAGAATAACGGAAAATGCAAGGAAGCTTTGGGCTACTACACTTCAGTCTTTCCCAATTCCAAAATCGAAGGCGTTATGGAATATCCTCCCGGACAAGGCGAATCGGAAGGTAATATCGGACATTCACAGTTCATTATTGATGGTTATACGATGATGGCGATGGATAGTTCTCATCAACACAATTTCAATTTTTCCGAAGGGACATCGATGGTTGTGATGACGGATGATCAGGAAGAAACCGATTTTTATTGGAATAAATTGACTGAGAATGGCGAGGAAAGTATGTGCGGTTGGCTGAAGGACCAATATGGATTCAGTTGGCAGATTACACCAAAACGACTGATCGAGCTCACAAATACAGACAATCCTGAGAAAAACAAAAAAGCATTCGACGCAATGCTGAAAATGAAAAAGATCATCATCCAAGATATCGAAGACGCAGCAAATTCTTAAAAACAAAACGTTATGGAAACATTAAAGTATCAAACAGAAATTAATGCATCTGCAGCAAGAGTCTGGGATGTTTTGTGGAATGAAAATACTTATTCCAAATGGACACACTTCTTCTGTCCGGATTCCCAGATGACAACGGATTGGGAAGTGGGAGGCAAAACGTATTTCACAGATTCTAGCAAAAAAAACGGAATGATAAGTACCATCGAGAGAATAGAGGAGCCAAAATATTTGGTGTTCAAACATTTGGGTGAAATAGCTGATGGCGTAGAAGATGTGACCAGTGACAAAGTGAAAGCATGGAACGGCAGTTTGGAAGCATATTATCTTGAAGAAAATAATGGGAAAACTACATTAAAGGTAGAGGTAGATTCCCATGAAGATTTCAAAGATATGTTTGACAAAGGTTTCAAAAAAGGTTTGGAGGTCATCAAGGAATTGTCTGAGAATCATTAACTGTCAACGATCAGAAAATAAATAAAGAATGGCAACTGTCAATCCTTATCTCACATTCCACGGGGCGTGTGAAGAAGCTTTCAAATTTTACGAATCTGCATTTGGGGCCAAGGTTCCTTTTTGGGGAAGATTCGGCGAAATGCCACCGATGGAAGGAATGCCACCATTGGCAGACGCTTACAAGAACCAGATCATGCACGTCTCACTTCAAATTTCCAAAGAAACAACCTTGATGGGAAGCGATTCTCTACCGGGAATGGGCGAGCACAAAAGCGGAAACGATTTCTCGGTTTCCATCAACACGGATTCTAGAGAGGAGGCTTTGAATCTTTTTACCAAGCTCTCCGAAGGTGGGAAGGTGACCATGGAACTTCAGGACACTTTTTGGGGTGCTTATTTCGGTATGTGGGAAGACAAATTCGGGGTCCAATGGATGGTGAATTATGACGATCCGGAGAAAGTTCAGGCTCATTGATATTTAAGGATTTCGCTCGGCGGTCCGGCAGATCTCTGAAAATTGATATTAAAGGTCTTACAAGTAGTTGTCTTTAGCAGATCAACTTCATTAAAAATCAATCATAGTCATTAAACATTAAAAAAATCAAGCTATGCCAAAATTAAATCCATATCTCAATTTTGATGGGAAAGCAGAGGAGGCTTTCAAGTTTTATCAGTCCGTTTTCGGGGGAGAGTTTGTAGGAGGTGTGATGAAAATGGGAAATGCGCCGGGGACAGAAAACCTGTCCGAGGATGACAAAAACCGCGTGATGCACATTGCACTTCCTATCGGGAAGGACCTGCTGATGGCGTCTGACATCGTACCATCCATGGGGCAGGCGCTGCATCAGGGGAATGGGAATTATATCTCTATCTTCCCGGACAGCAGGGATGAGGCGGATAGGATCTTCAACGCGTTATCTGTAGGTGGCGAGGTGGAGATGCCTATGGAGGACCAGTTCTGGGGTGACTATTTCGGGAGCTTCAAAGATCAATTTGGGGTGTATTGGATGGTGAACTACAGCGAGGATGCTGGATATGAGGGGTAATGCTCACGATCATAACAACAAAAAGCTTTGCAATGGTGCAAAGCTTTTTTTGTGGAGGTGGTCTTCAAGCTAAATTCAGTTATGCTGTTGGTTATCGCTTTGTATTGTGAAGCTTTCACGTTACGGAAGCCATCATTCTCGTTACGGTTGGAATATTTCTCGTTACGGTTGGAATATTTCTCGTTACGGTCTTCATATTTCTTGTTACTGAGGTTATATTTCTCGTTACGCCTGTTATAATTCCCGTTACGATTGTCATATTTCCTGTTGCGGTAGCGATATTTCTTATTACATGATCGGTATTTCTTGTTACAGGAAGGTTATTTCTTGTTACGGAAGGTATCTTTCTCATTAAGGATGTTGTATGTCCTATTGAAGTGGTGACCTTGCTGCTTGTGATGGACCACATCTTTCTATTTTCTGAATCTCAGTGCATTGACCTGCTTGTACTGTGGGCTGGCTGCGCCGAATACGGATTTGACGTAGTTCTTGACCTCGCTGGCGGTCTCTAGGAGGTTGTCTTTGCCGTCGTAGATGATCTTGTCGCGCTCTATCCTTGCATTGCTGATCTTGGTGTATGCTTTGGCCACCTCGTTGTTTTTTGTGGTAAGGTCTGCGATAAGGTCTTCCAGGGTCGGGATCTGAAGGTCTGCCTCGTTGGGCATATAGGTGGGTTCATTTTGCAAAACGGTCTTGAGTCCAGTGAAATGCTGTGTGAGCTGGTCGTAGGACTGCTGGCTGGCGGAGATGCTGTTGGGTGCGGGCTGATCGGGGTCTGTGGGGACTGGAGGTGTGGCTGAGCGCTTGCCCTGGATCTTTTTGTTGATCGCCTTGGCGTCTTTGATGGTCTCTGCGGAAGCGTCTGTAGACTGAAGGGCATTGACAAGTCGTGTGGAAAGAGGCCTGAGGTCTGCAAATGCTTCTATGCGGGTATTGACCTTGCCGTTGTAGAGTGTGTTTTTTGTGATGACGTCCAGAAGTGCTGCGTCGGCATCTGCCTTCAAAGTGATGAGTGTGGGGAGTGTGAGGCTTCTTTTGGATGGGTTGTAATCTGCGCCGTACTCTGTGACGAACTCAATCATCTTTTGGAAGTTGGCAATGTTGCGGGCGTGCCCAGTTTCGTAGATGGTACTCATTTGTATTTGTTTTTAATTGTTTATTAAAACAAATATAAAATTAATATTGAATAGTACGGATTGTCCGATAAAATATTTTGTGTGAGTGGTGCTGGGTTGGATATAATACTTAAGTAGATTGACGGCCTGTGTGATATGCTGGACCTGGCAGAAGAATCTATTCAATTGAAATCGTTTCCTGTAAACGTTTTAAAAAAGTCCTTTGTGCTGTAGGTCTTATCTTCGTAGGCGAAAGTTTTTCTGAAGGGGTGGATTGCTACCTCATAGGTTTTGGCCCCGTGTGGATAAATCCGGAAAACGACATGTAATGTACTGCCGTCCGCCACATAGCGATCGAGATTGAAGATGTGGACCACAGGGATGATGACCTCTCCGGTGCGTGCATCCTGCAATCCAAAACCTGTGACCCAAAGACTCATCCTGAACTCTTCGAGTTCTGTAATGATTTTGAATTGGCCGTTTAAAATCAAGGTTTCCCTTCTGGTGTCATTTTGCATCCTGATGAAATGTTTGATCGTTGTGGTCTTTTGTGGATTGGTGTAAATATAAACATTAGAGGCATGGGTTTTATAAATTTGATGTATCCATGTTATCATTTGTTAACGTCAGAATAATCATCAAGTTACGGTGCCGGGCGATGCGAATGGGCTGTGTGAAATTTTGGTAATGTCCCGGAACCTCCCATCCAATGGCACAAATTCTGATAGGTAGACGATATCAAATCACAAACTATGGCACTAGAATTACAACTGGCCCATTGCGATACGTGCAATGGATATTACTCTTCGACAGTCTTGAATCCCAAAGACCTTCATCATCCTAGAATCATCGACCACTTTTTCTATCACGGGGAACCATGGTTCACGTTGGATAGAAAGACATTTGATCAAACTGTAGATCATCAGGCGGACAGTGTCCGTATTATAGATTTTGAGGACCACATCAAAGATGATCAGCGCTATTGCACCTGCGGCAAAAAGACCAAACATGTCAAAGAACATCTTTATTATCTGGCTCCAAGTACCAATAGAAATAAGAAGACACTGACGGAATATGTGGATCAGGATATCTATTTCTATGACCTGTACATCACGTACAATAACTTCCATCAGGACCTTCCGACGCGGCAAGCCATCTAGCAATGATATTTGCAGAAAGTGATACAGTATTGTCCTTGCCATCTGATCGGTATGATAATTTCAACCTTTGATGTCAACTTAAAAAATCAAGTATGATGGACGGAAAATTTATGCAGATCCTGGGATGGGTAGCGACGGTGACGGCCATGGCCATGTACTTTTCCTACATCCCACAAATCTCCCACAACATGGATGGTGACAAGGGCGACTGGCTACAACCATTGGTGGCAGGGATCAACTGCAGTCTGTGGGTGACCTACGGTTTTATGAAAAAGCCGAACCGTGACTGGCCTATTGTAGTGGCCAACTCTCCCGGAATCTTTTTTGGGTTGTTTGCTTTTGCAACGGCATTGTAGTCATGCGATGGTTCTTATTGATTTGAACCATTGGTAATGTAATATGTAATGCGTGGCTCAATTTGTGTAAGTAAGCCTAATACCAAAATCAATCTGATATGTACAAGAAAATAATTGCAGGTCTGGGTGGCGCGATCGCCCTGAACCTTTTGCACGAGATCGTAAGAAATAACTTTGACAATGTTCCAGAAGTGAACAAGGTAGGAGAGGAAGCACTTAATAAATCCTTGGAAACCGTGGATATGAAAATCACAGACAAGGACCAGCTTTACGCAGCCACGCTTGCCGGTGATGTCATTAGCAACGGAATCTATTATGCTGCTACGGCGACCAGCGGTTTCAACCTGGTTTCGGGTGTTGCGGCGGGTGTAGGAGCGGTAATGCTGCCTGAGAAAATGGGATTGGATGACTCTCCTGTTGCGGGAAGTACACAAAAGAAGCTGATGACGGTGGGTTATTATCTGTTTGGCGCAGTGGTGACGAAGCTGATCTATGATAAAATAAAATAATAGGATTATAAAAAAAACCTCGCTCCAAAAATGAAGCGAGGTTTTATTAATTAAAGAAAACAGAAACTTAAACTTTTAAGATTTCCGCTTCTTTTGTTTTGTAAGCGTCATCAGACTTTTTCACGTAAGCGTCTGTCAGATCCTGGATGTCCTTCTCAGCACCTTTGATCAGGTCTTCTGCAACACCTTCCAATCTTTTCAGTTCTTTGTTAGCATCTTGTCTTGCATTTCTGATCACGATCTTTGTTTGGTCAGTTTCACCTTTTGCCTGTTTTGCAAGGTCGCGTCTTCTCTCCTCCGTCAAAGGTGGAACGTTGATGATGATGACATCGCCATTGTTAGAAGGTGCAAATCCAAGGTTGGAGTTCACGATTCCTTTTGCGATCGCACCAATCGCCGTTCTGTCCCAAGGTTGGATAGAAAGCGTCATCGCATCTACCACAGAAACATTGGCCACTTGGGTGATAGGCGTTGGAGCACCATAATATTCTACCATCACGTCCTGAACCATAGATGTAGAAGCACGTCCGGCTCTGATTTTCTGAAAAGCGTGTTCCAAATGCTTGATTGCAGCATCCATCTCTTGCTTTGCGGAGGCTACAATGAGTTCTAATTCTTCCATTGTATATTTAAAATTTGATAATTATATTATTTAATAAATGATGTTTGATTAGCGATAAATGATATTATTTGGGCAGCTATTTCCGCCTTCCGTTCCCAAACCTAACGAAGTGGTTAGACGAAGTCAATCTTTTTTGCCTTAGCTTTCCAGCCACAAAAAAGGATTTCCACTCAAGTCGGGCTGCAAGGATTCTAGGTTCAAAAGTTACTGTCTAACAATATCTGAACTTTAAATTGAATCATTTATCAATCATCTTTGATCATTTATACATTCACTAGCGTTCCGATGTTCTCACCGTCTACCAGTTTTTCCAAGTTACCTTCTTTGTTCATGTCAAAAACGATGATTGGTAATTTGTTCTCGTGACTTAGTGTGAAAGCGGTCATATCCATTACTTTCAGGTTTTTCTCAAACACTTCATCGAATGACAAACTATTGAATTTCACTGCATCTGCATTTTTCTCAGGGTCGCTGTCGTAGATCCCGTCCACTCTTGTTCCTTTTAGAATCACGTCTGCATCAATTTCTATCGCTCTAAGTGTTGCAGCAGTATCTGTTGTAAAATAGGGGTTTCCTGTTCCAGCTCCGAAGATCACCACGCGTCCTTTTTCAAGGTGACGAACAGCTTTTCTTTTGATAAAGGGTTCAGCCACTTTGTCCATTTCGATGGCAGATTGTAATCTTGTGATGATCCCTGCATCTTCCAAAGCACCTTGCAAAGCCATTCCGTTGATCACGGTTGCCAGCATTCCCATGTAATCACCTTGAACTCTGTCCATTCCGGTTGCAGCACCTGCCAATCCTCTGAAAATGTTTCCACCACCGATAACGATTGCAACTTCGCAGCCTTTATCCACGACTTTTTTGATCTCGACCGCGTATTCTTTCAGTCTGTCATTGTCGATTCCGTATTGGCGTTCTCCCATTAGTGCTTCACCACTCAGTTTCAGAAGGATTCTTTTGTATTTCATTTATATTTTTATTACTTTTTACTGGTCGATTGAAACATTGGTCATTAATGTTTCAAATTTATTTTTGATTTTTGACTGTGCAAATATAATGAAAGGAAAAGAATTACGTTAATGAAAAAGATAGTCGTTGAAAAATTTTGATAAGCCTCAAAATAGATTATTTTTGCAAAGCTAAAAGACAGTGTTGAAGAACTTTTACAATCTTTTTTTTATCGTAATTTCCAGTGTGGTTTTTTCTCAAACGGGAACCACGATTTATCAATTTCTTAACATTCCGATCTCTCCAAGACAAGCTGTTTTGGGCGATGCAGTCTCTGTGCGTGATAGTGATGTTAATTTTACTGCTGCCAATCCAGCCTTGATGAACATTGATATGGATAATATGATCTCTGTGAATTATGCTTCATATTTAGCTGACACAAAGATTGGAAGTATCAGCTATGTCCGTGATCTGGAGTTTGGTCATCTCATGTCATTCAATGCAAGGTATATGGATTACGGCTCGATGCCAAGAACAGATGAGAATTCTATCATCAACGGAAATTTTTCTGCGATGGATGCTTCTGTGGGATTGGGCTACGCTTATCAGTTTGAAGATAATTGGACGATCGGTGCCAATGTCAATTATATCACTTCGAAGATCGATACCTACTCATCTTCTGCAATTACAGCAAATGTAGGTGTCACTTATTACTTTGATAAGAGTAATGAGACCTTAGCTTTGGTATTTAGAAATTTTGGTTATCAGATCCAGCCTTACAATGGTGTGCGGGAAAGATTGCCATTCCGGGTAGACCTGGGTTACACAAAGATCTTGGATGAGTTTCCGGCTGCACTTACCATTACGGCTCACGACCTTCAGCAACCTAATATTTCAGCAACAACTGACATCAATGGTCAACCGACGAAATTTGGGCGAAAAGTTTTGGATCACCTTTCTTTTGGTGCTGAGTTATTTCCAGGACAGGCCTTCAACATCCGATTTGGTTACAATGTGAAAAGAGGAGGCGAGTTAGCAGTTCTCGATCAAAGAAGTTTTACAGGTTTGTCTGCGGGTTTCAGCTTGAAGATCTCGTCTTTCCGTTTCGACTATTCCCACATGCGTTATCACAATGCTTCTAATGTCAATATGCTTGGGCTTACTTTGGATCTAATTGAATTGGGAGGAAATAGAAGATAGAAATTAAGACTCAAGAAAAAAGTATAAAGATTCAAAACTTAATTTCTTAATCTTTCAATTTCATAATGTCAAAATCTCAGAATTTTTTAATTTTGCGCTATGACAAAAAAACCGGTTATCGCAATCGACGGATTTTCATCCACGGGGAAAAGTTCCATTTCTAAAATCATTGCAAAGACTCTCGGCCTGATCCATATGGATACTGGTGCACTTTACAGAGGTATCACTTATTTTGCACTTCAAAACTGTATTGATGACAATAATGCTGTTGACATCGATCGATTAATAAAAAATCTTCCGAAAATTAATCTGGAGTTTCAGAATGTTGATGCTGAACTACAATTGTTCATGAATGGAAACAATATCAATAAAGAGATCCGTTTTCCACAGGTTTCAGACCATGTAAGTCAGGTTGCAAAGGTGGCGGATGTTCGTAATTTCCTCTTGAAAACCCAACGAGATATTGCCGAGAAAGGCGGTGTGATCATGGATGGCAGAGATATCGGGACAGTTGTCCTTCCGAATGCGGATTTCAAATTTTTTATGACAGCCAGTCAGGACGAACGTGCCAGAAGGCGTTTTCTAGAATTGGAATTGGCAGGTGAAAAAACAGATATTGAAACCGTGAAGCAGAATCTGATTTCAAGAGACAAGATCGACAGTGAAAGGGAGGTTTCTCCTCTGAAACAGGCAGATGACGCTATCCTCATCGATAATACAGACATCAATAAAGAGGAAACCATTGCTTTGATTTTATCTTATATCAAAAAGTTTTAACAAAATTTTAAGAGGTTGTTTCTTTCTTTGGCATTTTAGTTGTAAATTTAAAATCATTATTATCAATTTTAAATTAACTCAAAAATAATAACAATGTCAAAAAAATCAAACTCAGCAGCAGTATTGGCTGCATTATTAGCAGGAGCAGCAACAGGTGTAATTTTAGGTTTACTTTATGCTCCCGAAGAAGGTAAAGAGACCAGAAAGAAAATCAGAGACAAAGCCAACGATCTAAAAGATAAAGCGGTTGACGAATACGGAAAAACTTCTGAAGTTGTAAAAGATAAATATTCTGAAGTGTCTCACAACGTAAAAGATAAATACAACTCTTTATCTTCCACTTTCAAAGAAACAGCTCAAAATGTAGCTTCTACTGTAAAAGACAGCTATGACAAATATAAAGATCAGATCGTTACCAAAACTTCTGATGTTGTAAAAGACGTAGAAACTGAATTGGACGGTTTGAAATAAGCCTTATAATACAGCATTCTCGAAAAGGAATTTAGAAACTAAATTCCTTTTTTTGTAAATAATAGTGTTATTTTATATTTAACAAGATACATATGATTGATATTATAAAAGATTATACGACTAAGCGTCTGGATCTGATCAAGCTCCAATTCACGGAGAAGTCGTCACTTTCCGCTGGGATTATTGTATTCATTTCCATTGTGGTGATCGCATTTTCATTCTTTATCATTCTTTTCAATTTTGGGATAGCATTCCTGATCGGTCAATCGTTAGGAAATATGGGATATGGATTTTTGATCGTTGCAGGATTCTATTTTGTGCTGATGATCGCGGTTTTCTTCCTCAAGAAATTGATTGTCAAATCCATCGCAAATCAGGTAATTGACTTTCTAAAAAAATAAACTTATGGCAACTAAATATACTAATCTTGATGAACTAAGAAGTGAAAAAAGACTTCTGAAACAAGAAATCGGCGAGTTGGAAGATATTTTGACCTTCAAAAGTAAAAAGGACAGCCTGAGTGTCATGACCAATGGTCTGACAGATAAGCTCCTGAAAGAAACTGAAGATGAGGATGGCGAAAAATCACTTTCATTGGATACTCAAAATATCATGAGAGAGATCTCTTCCGGAATGAAAGAGACAGCATCTAAAAAAAATATTCTAAATTTGGCAAACGATGGCGTAAAGTCCGGATTGTTGGAAACGACCATCAAAATGGGAACTGTGGCGCTAGTAAGTAATTTTGCAAAAAAAAGTGTGATGAATAAAAATTGGAAAAGAAAAGCAGTTGGTTTGGCATTGGTGTATCTTGCACCTTATGCCCTTAGATTTATCAGAAAAAAATTGGATGAATATCAGAAAAACAAAACAACGTCCAGTTTAGAAAAATTAATCTAAAATTTATTTTTTAGAAAATACTTCGCCCAAGATGATTCCGGCGGACATAGAAACATTGAGACTCTCTGTTGACTGTGATTTTCCGAATCTTGGGATGGTGATCATTTTTGAAATAAGATCTTCCGTGGAAGGTCTTATTCCGTTTCCCTCATTACCAAACACCAAAGAAAATCTTTCTGGAAATTGGGTTTCATAGATGTTTTCTCCATTCATATCGGTTCCTAAAATGGGATATTGATAGTCTCTCAGATATTCATCAAGATTGGTGTAAAAAACATTTACCCTTAAGAAAGAGCCCATTGTCGCCTGTATCACTTTTGGATTATAAACATCCACTGTATCATTGCTACAAATGATCTGCTCTATCCCGAACCAATCTGCCAATCTGATGATCGTCCCAAGATTTCCCGGATCCTGAATTCCATCCAATATCAATTGAATTTTTACATCAGTTAAAATTTTACTTTCAGGAATCTTACAAACGGCCACAGAATCTTTCGGATGCTGAAGAAAACTTATCTTTTTGAGGTCATTAGGCAAGATTTTCTCAATTCCTTTCGTTTTGAAAGTAATATTTTCCGGATCTATGGAATATAGGTTTTCGATTTCGTAGTCAGAATTGGGTAGTTCTTTTATAATTTTATTACCCTCAACTAAAAACAAATTGTATTTTTGCCTGTATTTCTTTTTGTCCAGAGATTGTATAGTCTTTATAGTATGAGCCGTAAGCATATCAACAAATATTTCCAAAAATATCATATATTTTGTTACTCCGCAATTTTAAGTGCGATTTTGTACGCATGTAACGTCACTAAAAAAGTTCCTGACGGAGAATATCTTCTCACACAAAACAAATTCGAATACACGGATGGTAAAATTTTAGGCGATGAGCTTCCTGATCTGGTGGCCCAGAAACCAAACAAAAAAACATTGATGGTTGTTCCTTTGGGACTGATGTTCTACAATGCTGCCAACCCAAAGTATGATACGATCCTGAAGGAATATATGACCTACCCAAGTGAGATGAGAAATCAGAAACTCAGGGACTCCTTGTTCGTGAAATATGACCATCCTGAGTATGTGGGGAAAAATCTTTTTTGGAACAGATTCTTCCATACAGTAGGAAATGCGCCAGTGATCCTAAGCGATGCAAAAACCAATCAAAGTGCGAAGAGTATCAATAATAGATTGATCAATCGTGGCTATTGGGATGCAGAAGTTAAAACAACGGTAGATAAAGATTCTGCTGCTAAGAAAGCAGAGGTGGAATATGTCATCACACATAAAGACCCAACATACATCAAAGATTATTATTACAATATCCCGGACCCGAACATCAGAGCTTTGTACGAGTTCAAACTTGATAAAAGCCTTGTAAGAAAAGGTCAGATCTTGGACGAAGGTGTCTTGGAAAAAGAAATTGTGAGAATCAACGATTTGATGAGAGATGAGGGATATTATAAATTTAATAATGACAATCAGGACATCTATTTTATTGCGGATTCTTTGAAAAGCAGAAAGGATGTTCCTGTGGTAATGTCCATTCACAAAGATTCTTTGGATACGCCTTACAGAAAGGCTACTATCGGAAATATTAGTGTTTCTGTTGCCAGGAATATTAATAACGTCGGCAAACTGCCACTGAAAGACAGTCTTAGAGGGATCAATATCTATAGAAAAGACAGTGCATACACTGTGAATTCTTTATGGTTGCCAATCACTTTGAGGAGTGGAGAGGTCTATAAGCAGTCCAATCTGGACCTTACAAGAAGGAATCTGATCGCGATGAACAACTTCACGATCCTGAAAGCTTCTGATGAACTTAGAAAAAAGGGAACCGCTGCAGAAAGAGACAGCATTATTGATGTAGAATACGTTTTGAAACCTTTGCCAAAGTATGAGTTCAATATAGCAACAGATATCCATTATTCTCAGATCCTGAATTTTGGTTTTTCTCCGTCGGTTGATCTTACCACCAGAAATGTGTTTGGAGGCGCGGAGAATCTAGTGACCAGTTTTTCCGGGATTATCGGGACCACAAAAGATCCAAAAGACCCGAATGCATTTTTCAATGCGTACGAGTTGTCTGCGCAGACATCGCTTCAGTTTCCTAGGTTGCTGGTTCCTATAAGAAGATATTATAAGCTGATCCCCAAAAGATATTCGCCTACAACCAGTATCAATCTTGGAGCATCTGTCCAAAATAATATTGGATTGGGTAGGATCAACTTCAATACAGGGCTTTCTTATAATGCCAATGTGAACGACGGACTTGTACAACATAGACTGACCTTGTTCAATACACAGTTGAGTTTGACTCAGAATAAAGATAGATACTACGGTTATTTCCCAGCTGATAATGAATATCGGGAAAACATCTTCGACCTTTACAAAGTTGATCATCCTGAAGTTAATCCAAATAATTATTCTTTTGATCAGATTTCTGCAATCATTTTAAATGATACCCCTTTTATTGCCAACCTTTTAGCTACCGATAGTGGATTACTGTACAATTACATGCAGTCCATTTACAATAAGGAGCGCCAAACGCAGGACGTTATTATTTCTTCTATCCTATATAATTTTAGTTATAATGAGATCGGAAAAAAAGATTACAGAAATCCATTTGCATTTACAGGGAAAGTGGAGATCGCGGGTAATTTCCTTAATCTGATCACCAAAAAAGAAGAGAACTATTTGCTGTATGGCAATACAAAAACCATCTTCAATATCCCGTTCTCGCAGTTCATTAAGTTTGATTTTGATTTCCGAAAGTATTTTACCTTTTTCAATGATCGTGCAAAGCCGCACACATTGGCGGTTAGACAATTTGTTGGGATAGGGATTCCTTATGGTAACTCTACGGAGATGCCTTTTGTAAGGTCGTACTTCAATGGAGGTGCGTACGATATTAGAGCCTGGGTTGCTTTTGGTGGATTGGGACCTGCGGATTCCCAGTTGGATGAGCGCGTACGTTCTTATGCGATGGACAATGTGAAATTGACAACCAGTATAGAATACCGTCTTCCTCTTACAGATACTTTTGAAGCCGCACTCTTTACAGATGCAGGTAATATTTGGGGTCTTAAAGACAATGGATTCGGAGACCAGTTCAAATTCAAGAAGTTTATCAGTCAGATGGGTGTTGGTAGCGGATTTGGGATCAGGATGAATATCGCTTATGTGAATCTGAGATTGGATATGGCTTACAAAATACATGATCCTAACAGACCTGAGGGTGAAAGATGGGTGATTGACAAGATACAGCCATTGAAGCCAACCATCAACTTCGCAATCGGTTATCCATTCTAAATTTATTATTAAAAAATGCGTTTTCTCAAATTTATCATCATAATTATTCTCTGCTTATTCGGTGTATATTCTATTTCTATGAATTTTGTGGACGACAGCAAAAGTTTCGTTCATCATTCAGAGATTGCTTATCCTGTAGACAAAGTTTTTCCTCAGTTCAACAATCTTCAGAATTTTACGGCATGGAATGATTTCTTTAATGGGAAAGAAGACGTCAGCTATCGCTTTTTTACACCATACGAAGGTCTTGGAAGTTCGATGAAATTCTCTAATAAAAAGAACAATGAGTTCGGAGATATGTTTATCCGATATTCCAATAAAAACAGAACGCTGCGTTATCAACTTTTCGAAGGTGAGAGCGAAAATCCTTATCTGATCGATGTTAAGTTCATCCCAGCTGGCAACAAGACCAAATTAATTTGGAATATTCATACACCAAAAAGAAGTTATCTGGAAAGGTCACTGAATCTGGTTGCAGAAGATTTCTTTGTTGAGAACATCGATAAAAGTATGAAGAATCTCTATTCGCTTTTAGGGAACAAAGTGGACAGAGACCAGCAATTGGCATCGGTGAAATATGACAGCGTGATGGTTGAGAACAGGGAAGGTGGACTTTTGCTTGGCGTAAATGTAAGCACACGAAATACAAAGGAGATCATCTTTAAAAACGTTTTGATGAACCACAACAAAGTCCTCAACTTCATCAAGTCCGATCTTGCTAAAAAGGATGATGAATTCGGTGTTCCGGTACTCCTAACAAATGCGGCAAGTCTCAAAGATAAAGAGATCTCATATTTCTATGGCATTCCATTGTCAAAACGGGTTTCTGTCAGTGATAACAATTTCAATTTTCAAACCGTGAATGCCTCAAAGGTCTATGTGATCTATTTTCAGGGAAATTATAACAACCGCATAAAAAACATCCAGGAACTGCTGAAAAAGGCGAAGAAAGACACGCTCAGAAACGGGCAGCTTATGGAAGAGTTCCTTGAAGAACCAACTGATGTTCAGGATGTAAAGTTAAAATTATCTCTCCCCGTTTATCGATAGTTTATCTGATAAATATCACGTATATTTACGGTAATAAAACAGTACATTATGTGCCATTCCACAAAAATTTAGTAAATTTGTTGGCAATTATTTAATAATAAAATTTAACAGATAGTCTGTAATAATGGATAAATTTTCATTTCTAAATGCTGTACATGCTCAATTGATTGATGATATGTATGCGCAATACCAAAAATACCCGGATTCTCTTGAGCCTTCTTGGAAATCTTTTTTTCAAGGTTTTGATTTCGCTCTAGAAAACTATGGCGATGATAATTCGGATTCGGCAGCGCCATCCAGTTCTGCTCCTGTTCAATATGCTCAGCAAGCTGTCACTAACAATGCGGTTTCAGAAGATATTTCGAAAGAATTCAAAGTGGTGAGTCTGATCGAGGCTTACAGGTCAAGAGGACACCTTTTTACAAAAACAAATCCAGTAAGGGAGAGAAGATTCTATTTCCCGACACTTGATATAGAAAACTTCGGATTGTCCAAGGAGGATCTGAATAAGAAATTCAATTCTGCAACACAAACCGGAATGCCTGGTCCTGCAACTTTGCAGGAGATCATTACACATCTGGAGAACATCTATTGTGATTCTATCGGTGTGGAGTACATGCATATCCAAAATGTGGAGGAGAAGAAGTGGATCATGGAATGGGTAAACGTCAACGAAAACCACCCAACACTTTCTGCTCAGGAAAAAACTGAGATCCTTTTCAAATTAAACCAAGCGGTGGCGTTTGAAAATTATCTTCATACAAAATTCGTAGGTCAAAAACGTTTCTCTCTGGAGGGAGGTGAATCTTTGATCCCAGCTTTGGATCAACTGATTACAAGATCTTCACAGTTAGGTGTTGATGAGGTTGTTCTTGGAATGGCTCACAGAGGACGTCTGAATGTATTGACTAATGTTTTCCAAAAATCATACAAACAAATTTTCTCAGAATTCGAAGGGAAAGAATTTGAAGAAGATGTATTCTCTGGTGATGTAAAATACCACTTGGGATCTTCTAAAAAAATTACCACAGCAAATGGGGAAGAGGTTAGAATTAATTTAACGCCGAATCCATCGCACCTGGAAACGGTAGCTGCCCTTGTAGAAGGAATCTGCCGAGCTAAGGTAGATAATGTTTACAAAGACGACTATTCTAAAGTTTTACCAATCGTGATCCACGGAGATGGTGCTATTGCTGGTCAAGGTATAGTTTATGAGATCGCTCAGATGATGAATCTGGAAGGTTACAAAACAGGTGGAACAGTTCACATCGTTGTGAATAACCAAGTTTCTTTCACAACCAATTATACCGATGCAAGATCGTCTGTATATTGTACAGATATTGCAAAAGTGACAGATTCTCCAGTAATGCACATCAATGCCGATGATGTAGAAGCTGTGGTTCACGCCATCAGATTTGCGGCTGATTTCCGTGCGAAGTTTGGTAAAGATGTTTATATTGACCTTCTTGGCTATAGAAAATATGGTCACAATGAAGGTGATGAGCCAAGATTCACCCAGCCAAATCTTTATAAATTAATCTCAAAACATCAGAATCCAAGAGAGATCTACAAAGATCTTTTGATCAAAGAAAATGTTGTTTCTGACGAGGTTTTGAGCAAAATGGAGAAGGAATTCAAAGCGCTGCTTGATGAGAATTTTGATGCTTCCAAAGAGATCGAAAGAAATACGATGGACGTCTTCATGAAAGACGACTGGACAGATTTCCCATTGGGGACGAAAGGTGCTGTTGCCAATTCAAACGTTGACACCACATACGATCTTGAAAAATTGAAGGAGCTTGCGGTTAAGATTTCTACACTTCCTTCAGACAAAAAATTCATCAATAAAATTACCCGTCTTTTCGAAAACAGAGTAAAGATGGTTGAGAATAATTCTTTGGATTGGGCAGCAGGAGAGTTGTTGGCTTATGCGACACTTCTTACGGAAGGTTATAACGTAAGACTTTCCGGAGAAGATGTGGAAAGAGGAACATTCTCTCATCGCCACGCCGTTGTTAAAACTGAAGATACAGAGGAAGAATATATCCCATTAAGACAAATAAACGAACAAAGATTTGATGTTTATAACTCACATCTTTCAGAATATGGCGTTCTAGGTTTCGATTATGGTTATGCAATGGCCGCACCTAAAACATTGACCATCTGGGAAGCTCAGTTCGGTGATTTTACAAATGGTGCTCAGATCATTGTTGACCAATATCTAGTTGCTGCCGAGGAAAAATGGAAGATCCAAGATGGTTTGGTAATGATGTTGCCTCACGGATCCGAAGGTCAAGGTGCAGAACACTCTTCTGCAAGATTGGAAAGATTCCTGACGCTTGCTGCCAATGAGAACATCATTGTTGCAAACATTACTTCTCCAGCTAACTATTTCCACTTGTTGAGAAGACAAATGAAATTCGGATTCAGAAAACCATTGGTGATCATGACGCCTAAATCATTGTTGAGACATCCAAAAGTAGTTTCTCCACTAGAAGATCTTGCAACAGGAAGTTTCCAACCAATTTTGGACGATCCTACAGCTGATCCTGCAAAAGTGGAAAGATTGGTGCTTTGTACTGGTAAATTATACTACGATCTTTTGGCTAAGAAAGAAGAATTGAATGATGATAAAGTAGCCTTGGTAAGACTTGAGCAAGTTTATCCATTGAACTTCGAAAAAATTACAGCGATCTTCGATAAATATAATAATAAGAAAGACTTGATCTGGGCTCAGGAAGAACCTGAAAATATGGGAGCTTGGAGTTTCATCTTGAGAAACTTCCGTGATACCAATATCCAGTTGATCTCTCCAGTTGCAAGCGGAACGCCAGCGCCAGGAAGTCACAAAATGTTCGAGAAAAACCAGACGAAGATCATCAATTCTGTTTTTCAATGTAACGGTGAACCTGTAAAAAGACCTGTTACAGCTTAATAAAATTAATAAACTATAAAGAATAACAGTCTTCACGGATTGTTCTGAAATTAAAAACAAAAAAGAGTATGTCAATATTAGAAATGAAAGTTCCTTCACCGGGAGAATCTATCACAGAAGTAGAAATTGCGACTTGGTTAGTACAAGACGGTGATTACGTAGAAAAAGATCAGCCCATTGCAGAAGTAGATTCTGATAAGGCAACTTTGGAACTTCCTGCTGAGCAAAGTGGTATCATCACTTTGAAGGCAGAAGAAGGTGAAGTGGTTCAAGTTGGTCAGGTGGTTTGTCTTATTGATATGGACGCTGCAAAACCAGAAGGTGGTGCTGCTCCAGCTGCAGAAAAACCAAAAGAAGAGCCTAAAGCTGAAGTTAAAAAAGAAGAACCAGCTCCTGCTTCAAAAGTAGAAGCTGCAAAAACTGAAACTTACGCTGCTCAAACACCTTCTCCTGCTGCTAAGAAAATCCTTGACGAAAAAGGAATTGCGCCGAGTCAAGTAAGTGGTTCTGGCAGAGATGGCAGAATTACAAAAGATGACGCTGTTACAGCTTCGGTTCCTGCAATGGGAAGTGCAAGCGGCGGAAACAGAGGAACATCAACTACAAAACTTTCAGTCCTTAGAAGAAAGATTGCTGCAAGATTGGTTTCAGTGAAAAACGAAACTGCAATGTTGACGACTTTCAACGAGGTTGATATGTCTGAGATCTTCAGAATCAGAAAACAATATAAAGAAGAATTTGCTGCAAAACACGGGATTGGTCTTGGATTTATGTCTTTCTTCACGAAAGCTGTAACCAGAGCATTGAAACTTTATCCAGATGTGAACGCTTCTATCGACGGAGATTTCAAAACTAGCTATGACTTTGCTGATATTTCTATCGCAGTTTCAGGGCCAAAAGGTTTGATGGTTCCGGTTCTTAGAAATGCAGAAAATATGTCTCTAAGAGGTGTTGAAGCTAGCATAAAAGACCTTGCGCTTAAAGTAAGAGACGGAAAAATTACAGTTGACGAGATGACTGGCGGAACGTTCACTATCACCAATGGTGGAACTTTCGGATCGATGTTATCTACACCGATCATCAACCCGCCACAATCTGCAATCTTGGGAATGCACAACATCATCCAAAGACCAGTTGCTGTTGACGGACAAGTCGTGATCAGACCAATGATGTACGTTGCGATGTCTTATGATCACAGGATCATCGACGGTAAAGAATCCGTAGGTTTCTTGGTAGCCGTAAAAGAAGCAATCGACAATCCTGTAGAATTCCTTATGGATGGCGACGAGAAAAAAGCTTTGGAATTGTAAGAGATTTCATTGAGATAAAATTAAAAGAGAACAATTATTTGTTCTCTTTTTTTTATTATATTTATTTCCTAAAACACATATTATGGATCAAATGGAAATTTTTTTCGAATCACCTTTGTACAAAAAGGCAGAGGAAATAGATGACACTCTAAAATCTATCGCTAAACTCATTCCAGAAAGGAAAGTTTTTTTTGTTTTTATGAATGCGCTGATTCTCAAGGCAAGCGGTAGAATAACAAGTAACTTAATCAGGGCGCAGGAGAGCAACCGCTATGATAGAAAGATGCATTGTGCAGCATTGGTTAGAAGTTCTTGTTTAGAAGTTTCAGGATTAGGTGAAGAATTTCGTAAACGAGGTTTTTCTGATAGCAAATATTTCAGTATTGTAGATAGGCAAATAGAAGAATTTAGAATTCTTTTTCTAGACTGGGTCGCTAGTTTTGACAACAAACAGTTCATTACCGACAGATGGGGTATTTTTAATCCACCGGGAATTTCTATTAATCACAAACAAAATCCAGACGATATTGCCCATTTACTAGCCGAAGATGACGATAATAGCAATGACGAAGGTCTTATGGATAAACTTCTCGGAAATGATGATGATTAATAAAAAGTATTATATTCTTTAGAAAATAATTTGTTAAAATTACAATGAAATAGTTTGTTCATAATTTTGAGGAAATTTCACGCCTCAATTTTAATAGGCAGAAAATTTGTCTTTATCATATATTAATCTTAAAGCTAATTTAACTCAGAAATATCTGGAAAAACCATTTCCAAAATTCACAATTAATCCTTACTTTTGAGCAATGGAAAATTTCATCGTATCCGCACGCAAGTACCGTCCGCAAGAGTTTGACACTGTTGTTGGGCAATCACACGTTACCGATACTTTGGAACACGCCATCGAAGAAAGCCAGTTGGCTCAGGCTCTGCTTTTCTGCGGACCAAGAGGTGTTGGTAAAACAACCTGCGCGAGAATCCTGGCACGTAAAATCAATGAAAAATCAGGTGCCGCAGATGATGATGGTTTCGCATTTAACATTTATGAATTAGATGCCGCTTCCAACAACTCTGTTGATGACATCCGTGAATTGATCGACCAAGTGAGATTTGCGCCTCAAGTCGGGAAGTATAAAGTTTATATTATTGACGAGGTTCATATGTTGTCTCAGGCTGCTTTCAACGCGTTTCTGAAAACTTTGGAAGAACCGCCGGCGCACGCTATTTTCATCTTAGCAACGACTGAGAAGCACAAAATCATTCCAACGATTCTTTCCAGATGTCAAATCTATGATTTCAAAAGAATAACAATTGAGGATATTCAGGAGCATTTGCGAAAAATTGCCGAGAAGGAAAATATCACTTACGAAGACGATGCACTTTATCTGATTGCTCAAAAAGCTGATGGCGCTTTGAGAGATGCGTTATCTATTTTTGATAGACTAAGTACATTTTCTCAAAAAAATATCACGCTTGAAAAAGCAGCGGAAGTACTTAATATTCTGGATTACGACCAATATCTGAAAATTGCTGATTTAGCGAAGGAAAATGATATTCCTGGTGTTTTGACAGCGTTCGATGAGATTGTGAAAAAAGGTTTTGACCCACATATTTTCATCGCCGGATTGGGAAATCATTTCCGCGATCTGATGATGGCTCAAAATCCCAAAACTTTGAACTTGATCGAAGTTGGAGAAAAAACCAAATCCAAATTTGCAGAGCAATCCCAAAAATGGAAAGCCCAGGAATTGATAGACGGAATCGAGATTTGTAATTTCGCCGACATCAATTATAAAAATTCCAAAAATCCACGTTTGACTGTTGAGATTGCCTTGATGCAATTATCAAGTCTCACGGCAGGTTTGGAAGCTAAAAAAAAAAGTTCTTAATATTAGCGCCGCTTCTTGAAGCTAATTTAATTTCCGAAACCAAACCAGTTTCTACTGAGCCAAAACCTCAGACAGAAATCAAACCAGAACCTGTAAAATCAGTTTTCGAAGAACCTAAAAAGGTGATTCAGAAAGCGTCTGAACCTATCGCGAGGAGTTCTTCCAATTCTAAGTTCAGCATCAAAGCGGCTTTGGAGAAAAAGGAGGAAATTAAGAAGGATGAATTTGCAGAAATAAAAGATGAAAATCTCCCTTCCAACCATTTCTCTCAAACTGATGTTGATAACGAGTGGAATATCTTCCTGAAGGATCTAGCAAGAACAAACACCTTTGTTTACAACGCAATCAGCAGCTTCAAATTAGAAAAAACAGATGAACACATCATTACTGTCAAATATTCTTCCGAATTTGCAAAGTCAGAATTCGACAGATTAAGTATTGAGTTCTTCAACCATTTCAAACATAAAGTCAGTAATTTCAAGATTGAAATCGAATATCAGACTGATTTAACCATCAAAAAAGAAGTTTTGACAAAGCGTAAAATATTCGAAAAATTTGTGGAGATCAATCCGCTTTTGAAAGACTTGGATGATTTGATGCGTTTCGATTTGACGTAGTTCTATAACCTTATTTGGTACCATTGGATAAGTTCAGCTTTTTAGAAATCACTGCTTGCATCGGAATTTTCGTCATTCTATTTCTTGCCTTGTTTTTGCTGACCGTGAAAACGAAACACAAATTAGGAAACCGACTTTTCGCTTTTTTTCTTATCGCAAATGCCGTAGATGCTAGTAAATTTTTGATACATCATGTTCCTGAAAATCTCATCAACCTTGAAGTTTTCCGTTGGAGTTTTGTGTATCTGGTTCCGGCCTCGTTTTATCTCTATGCAATGTCGGTTTGCTATTCTAATTTCCAATTAAAACCGAAACATTTTCTGCACGCCATTCCATTTGTTGCTTACAATTTGAATTTAGTTTCTGGGGTATATTTCGAGAATACTGCGATGAAATTGGATTTTATAAAGAATATGAATCAAATGCCTATCACTCATTTTTTTCAATTTCTTTTCGAATTGCTATTTCAAGTTTATTTTATCGCTTCATTTCTGGTTATTAGAAAATCCAGAACTGTTTATCTCGAGAATTATACGAATCCGAATATTTCTGTAATTAATGCACTTTACAAAATAACGATTCTATATTATCTCTTACATTTTTTGGTACTTCTAAGATGGCTGGTTACTTTTATCATTGGTATGGGAGAGGTCAGAGCCTGGATTGTAACCCTTGATGGTTTTTCGTTTTTATTTTGTACTTGTTGGTATTTATTTGTTGCATTAAACAATCCTGAATTTTTCAGAGGAGTGAATTCCAATCTTAAACCTATTGTAGATGTTGTTCCGAAACAAAAATCTTCCACTTTAATTAATGACGAAAAAAATAAACAAATAGAATCTTTGAAAGATTTTATGATTAAAAATGAACCCTATTTGGATTCATCGTTGACGATTCAGGATTTGGCAGAGCAGGTGAAAATGCCGGTCAAAGATTTATCCGCTTTGATTAATCTGTATATGAACAAACATTTTTTTGATTTTATTAATGAATATCGAATCGAAAAAGCGAAAGAAATATTGAAAGATTCTTCACAAAAAGACCTGACAATTCTGGAAATTCTTTATCAGGTTGGTTTCAATTCCAAATCTTCATTCAGCACTTCTTTTAAAAAACATACGGGAAAGACGCCTACGGAATTTCGGAAAAGTTCATTTTAAGCATCGAATTTATTGAAAAATGAGTTCGACTTTTTTTAATCGGTCGTGTTCTGAAACGTTTTAAAGCATCTTTGCAGAAAGCTTTTCAAAAATCAATCAAATCCTGTCTCCAAAAAATTAATCAAAATGAAAAACCGATTTTTCTTATTATTACTAACTGTTTTATTTACAAATGTTCTTTCTGCCCAAGAATTAGATAATCCAAAAGAAACAAAGAAGCTACATCAAAATTCGACTGAACAAAAATCAGAAATCAATCAAATTGATTCCTTAATGACAAAATCTTACGAAAGAGGTTTATTCAATGGAAATATCCTTATTTCTAAAAATAATAAAATAATCTATCAAAAATCATTTGGTTTTACTGATGAAACGAGACAAACAGCTCTAACTGATAAATCAATATTTAACATTGGTTCTATTGCAAAAGAATTTAATGCTGTCGCCATAATGATTTTAGTTGAACGTGGTCTTCTTAATCTGGATGACCCGATTTCCAAATTTAATTTGGAATTACCAAAATGGGCGGAGAAAGTGACCATACGTCATCTGATTAATTATGCAAGTGGTATTCCTCCAATAGAGTCAGGGCTAAATCCGGTAAGTGATGCAGATGCGTGGAAGATTTTGAGAAGCATTGATAATTTATTGTTTGAACCTGGAACAAGTTACAAATACGATAACGGCAATGTATTTTTGCAAAGAAGAATCATTGAGAAGGTAACTGGAATGTCTTTTCAGCAATTTGTCATTAAAAATATTGTTAAACCTTTGAAAATGACAAATTCAGTTTTTGACCCCAAATTGGGCTATAAAAATCGAACGTCTTGTTATGATATGGACAATGTACGATGTCCGGAAATGAATTTCATTAGTGGATGGCTTTGGGTAGACATCAATAATCTCTATAAATGGATTGAAGCGCTGAATTATAATCGATTAATATCCAAAGAATCTTTTCAGACTCTGTTAAATAATCCATACGCCAAAGATGAAGGTGGTTCACTTGGCAGATACTTTGAAAAGGAAGAACTACAGAGACACAATGGCGTATCATATAAATTTGAATCCATTTTTTTAAACGATTTTAAAAATAATATTACGATAATTCTAGTGTCCAATAATCTAAATAGAGTTTGGGATTTAGGGCATATTATTCACAATTTAATGTTAGGAAAAGATTATGAAATTCCTAAAAAATCTGTTTATCAAGCGATAAGAAAAGAATCTTTCACAGATATAAACAAAGCTGTAGAAACTTACTATTTACTCAAAGAAAATTCTAAAAATGAATATAGCTTTGAAAAACCAGGTGAACTGAATAAATTAGGATATGAATTATTAAGAGGTGGTAAAAATAATGAATCAATAGAAATATTTAAATTGGCTACAAAAGAGTTTCCTAAAGATGCCAATCTATTCGATAGTTTAGGAGAAGCCTATTTTATAAATAAACAATATGATTTAGCATTAGATAGCTATAACAAAGCAATCAGTTTTGGTGGAACCAACGGTAATGCAGAAAAAATGATAGAAAAAATCGGGAAAGAAATAGGAAAATAAAACCTTCTCCAATGTAACAAACATTTTTCTGAGTTGTCTTATTAAGTAGAAAATCAATTATCCCAAATGAAAAAACTAAACCTAATCCTCCTTCTTTTTTTATCGCTCAGCATTTTCGCACAAAATGTAAATTCAAAAGTTGATGAAATTATCAATCGTGAAATGAAAGAAAGACGAATTCCCGGATTACAATTGGCTGTTGTTCAAAATGGAAAAATCGTATTAAGCAAATCGTACGGTTACGCAAATATTCAAGACAATATTCCTGTCAAAAACACCACCATTTTCCCCATTAATTCAAACACAAAAATTTTCACTGGTGTTTCTGTAATGCAATTGGTAGAACAAGGCAAAATAGAACTCCATACGCCTATCAAAAAATATCTGAATGATTTACCTTCGGAATGGCAAAATATAACGGTTGACCAATTGTTGACGCATATTTCTGGTTTGCCAGAAATCCTACAGCTTCTTGATCCTCTCACAGGTAACATAGGTCCGTTAAAAACCGAACAAGCCATTTGGGAAAAACTGAAAACACTTCCTTTAGAATTTAAAACAGGCGAACAATTCAGTTACAATCAAACCAATTATTATTTATTAGGAAAGATTATCGAAAAAGTTAGTAATCAATCATTTCCGGATAATTTCGAAAAGAAACAGTTTGAAGTTGTTGGGATGAAACACACATTATTTGGTGATTCAAGAGATTTGATACCGAATTTTGCGCCCACATATCGTTACAGAAATTTCTTTGATGGTAAAAAAACTGATGATAAATTGGTAAATAATTATACCGAATTTCCTGATTTTACAAGAACCGGAGCAGGAATCAATAGCACAGCTGAAGATATGGCAAACTGGATAATTGCTTTGCAAAATGGTAAATTATTTCAAAAATCTGCAACATTAGATTTGATGTGGTCGCCAAGCAAATTCAACAATGGAAATCCGACCAACTGGACACGGGGTTGGGGAATTGCAAAATTTAGAAAAAACCACAAAGCAATAGGAATGTCTGGTGGAAATAGATCTGCTTTGTTGATTTATCCAGATGATAAATTGGCAATCATTGTTCTGACCAACTTAGGCGGAAGTGCTCCTGAAGATTTTCTGGAAGAGATTGCAGGGTGTTACAATGCCGATATTTTAGAAGCTGATCCTTTAACTTTTTTGAGGAAAAATCTGCGAGAAATTGGATTTGATAAAGCGATTGATTTTACAGAAAAGACAAAAAAGAAAAATCCCGCATTTGATCCACAAGAAGTAGAATTGAATAATTGGGCTTACAGAATGATGGCAAATAATCAGCAAACTGAAGCTTCAGAAATTTTCAAACTTAATGTCCATTTGTTTCCCAATAGTTGGAACGCTTATGACAGTTATGGCGAAGTATTATTAAAAACAGGAAATAAAAACAAGGCAGTTGAAATGTATAAAAAATCGGTTGAGCTGAATCCTAAAAATGAAAACGGGAAGCAAATGCTTTTGAAAATCAAAAAGGAAATTGGGAAATAAAACCTTCTCGAATGTAACAAACATTTTTCTGAGTTGTCTTATTAATTAGAAATCAATTATTTCCAAATGAAAAAACTACTTTCCATTATCATATTAACATTCGGATTTTCCGTTTTTGCTCAGAAAACAGCAACTGAAAAGCAAATTTATACAGCAATGGATGCTCAGGCAGAATTGTTTTTGAAAGAGTCAAAAGCGAATTCCTTTTCTATCGGAATCGTAAAAGACGGGAAAACCTACACCAGACATTACGGTGAAATTGATAAAGGAAAAGGCAATAAAGCCAATAATTCTACATTGTTTGAAGTCGCTTCCATCACCAAATTATTTACCGGAACATTGATGGCAAAAGCTGTTTTGGATGGAAAAATTAAACTGGATGACGATATCAGAAAATATATTACAGGCTCTTATCCTAATCTTCAATTTAATGGAACACCAGTAACAATCAAAGATTTGGTTTCACTGAAATCCGGTTTCAATAAAGATTTACCTGACAGAAGTAAGCTTTTTAAAAATAGAAATGATAGTCTCGCTTTTAAAGTTGAAAAATTAGAAAAAGCTTATACGAAAGAACAGTTTTTCAAGGATTTAAAATCAATAAAAGTGGAGACTTTGCCAGGAACAGTTTACAATTATAACAATGGAACAGTTCAGCTGGCGGCTCATATTCTGGAGAATGTGTACGGGAAAAGCTATGAGACATTATTGAAGGAAAATATATTAATTCCTTTAAAATTAAATAACACAAAACTTCATATCAATCCAAATGAAACCATTGCCAATGGTTATGATGGGAACGGCGTTTTGATGCCATTTTTGCCATACTCGCTTTGGGGTTCTCAAGGTTATTTGAAATCGTCATTAATTGATTTGACCACATTTTTGAAATTTGAACTTGATAAAAATAATCCGCTTGTTCAGGAATCACAAAGAGATTTATTGAATAATAAAACCTATTGGAACGCTTATTTTTGGGATGAAGTGACCGTCAATCACAACGGGCGAAATGCCAGAAAACACGGTGGCGCTTTCGGAACGCAGAATTTGTTTTGGGTTTTCCCGGATTACAATATGGGAATTTCTGTCATTACAAATCAGGGTGGAGAAAATACTTACGGGAATTTGTATAGTGCTGTCCAAAACCTGATGGATGATTTGAAGCCTTTTGGACAAAAATTAATTGGAAGAGAAATCGAGAAAAAATGCTTTGAAAATATCGATTCCGGAATAGCTTATTACAAAGAACTAAAGAAAAATAAACCAGATGCTTACAACTTTTCTAACGAATCTGAACTCAATATTCTTGGTTACAAACTGATGAGAAGTGGAGCCGTAGCGTCTTCTATCAAACTATTTCAACTTTATGTTTCCGAATTTCCAAATTCAGCAAATCCTTATGACAGTTTGGCAGAAGGTTATTTTAACAATAAGGAATATGCACTCTCGAAAGAAAATTATCAAAAATCTTTGGAACTAAATCCAGATAATTCCAATGCTCAGGAAATGCTCAGAAAAATTGAGAAAATAAAATAGTACTTATTTGATATTGTGGGGTTTAAGGTGAGATAGTTTTCAGAGCTTGAAAATTTTCACGACCACTCGCTACATCTTTTTGCCTTTTCTTTATAAAATCAGTTGGCCTTATGCCATTGATCTCCTGAAACAAATTAGAGAAATTGGTTCTCGACGCGATGCCGCATTTTTCTGCCAAGGTCTCTATCTTATAGCTGAGATATACGTTGTCATTGTAAAGTTTATTTGTTATGTAGTTGATTCTAAGTTCACTTAGATATCGGTTGAAGTTCATGCCTTTATGTTCATTGATGATCTGAGATAAATAAGTGGAATTGGTGTGAAGCTTTTGGGCCAGTTTGTTGATGGTCAAACCATGTTCTATGAAACCGTGCTTTTCCTCAAAGCATTTCAGTTTTCCTAAAATGGTAAAGATGAGTTCAGAATTCAAAATGCATTTGTCGTCTTCCTTCAAAATGTGTTCAGAAGGTTGAGCTTGCAGATAGGCGTTGTTGAGTATCTTATCCTCCAGCATTCTGTAGTTTATTTTGATGCTTTTCTCAATCTTATACTTTCGGATGATAATTAAGCCCAAGACAATGGCAAGCAGCGAAAGTCCGAATATGATCCATTCTCCCCAAGATGTTTTAGCTTCCAGTCGTTTTTTTTCATCCTGAAGTGCAATGGTGTCGTATTCTTTATGGATTTTAGACGAGAGATAAGAAAAATCATTGGAAATGATCCTATCTGCTTTTAGAAGTTGTTTCGTGTAAAAAAGTTCCTTCTGTTCGTCTTGTTGCTTTTTGTAATAATTGATCAACAATTCATAATTTTCCCTCAGTTCTGGAAGCATGAAATTGTGTTTTTGAAAGAACGAGTCCACCGTTTGAAAATGCTGAATAGCTCTTTGCTCATCATTCATTGCCAAGTAAGCTTTACCAATGTAGAAGTGGTCAACTGTTGCCCATGCAAAATCATTAATGTGCGTAATAGGTTTCAAGGCGTTTTGCAAATTGATCAGCGCATTATTATAATCATTTTTTCTAAGGTCTTGAATGCCTTTTTCCTTTAAAAAATACCCATATTCCTGTTGATAGTCTGCATTATTCTTGGTTTGTAACAAGCCTAATTTGATCAGTGAATCTGCGGACTTGTGATCTTGAAGATTTCTATGGCAGATGATGATCCTGTGCAAGCTGTTGAGATAACCTTTTTTATTATTGAAGGTAACATTTGGATGGGCACTTTGCAGCATTTTTTTTCGGAAGTATTCGTTGGCTTTTTGAAAGTGGATGATGGCAGAATCGTAATATCCCAAATAGCTTTTCAAAACACCGAGGTGGTACAATATCTCATTTGTAAGATACTCATTGCTAGAGTTTTTTGAGTATTCGTAAGCTTTCATATACTCATCCAGCGCAGGTTTGTACTTTTTATAATTGAAATAATAGATAATGCCTTTTCCCAGATAGGCGTCGCTTATAAGGTCATTATTCTTTGTTATCAGGGCGGATAGGATAGTGCTGTCAGCGTATTTGATTTTAATAGTCTCGGAAGCTGAAAAGTAATTACGGGTCAAAAACAGGTTCAAATTCTCTTATTTCCCTTGGTCTAGGAGGTGGATGGGCTAAAGTTAATCTTACAGGTTCTGCAAATACAAAATTAGGAAATCCCGCACTTTTCACAGACGGAGTCTATACGGCTAGCCAGGCCGGAATTTATGCTGTTAATTATGAATATCAGTTTACCGAGGGCGTAAACATAGAACTATTAGGAGGAAAGCAGTTAGGGCTAATAAAAAATGGAACGACAATCTGGGAAGAAAAACCGTTTGAGGGTGTTAGGGTAGTTGTTGCAGGGTTGATCAATTTGGCAAATGTCCCTTTGACCTCCACAAAACTAACCTCGTTGATACAACTCAATACTGGTGATACGGTCACTTTTGCGGTCAATTCACCTGGTTTATTGCCAGCGGATCTCACATTATTGAGTAGTGCAAAAGTCAATATCTACATGTATAAAATTTCAAATTAAACATCAAATTATTCAATACAAAAACGCATAATGTTTATAGATAAAGTACAAATGTTGAAACCAAATTTTAGAAAAGCAAAAGAATATTCTGCTTTTCTTTTTTTAATGAATTAATTCAGACATTTATCAGTTAACGAAAAATTAATTGCTAAATCATAGTTCTCATTTCCCATTAATTTATATATTTGTTCAAGATTTCGATGAAAGTGATTGAAATCAATTAAACCAATTAAGCTAAAAAGCCTTCCAGTAAGGTATTAATAAATGGAATCAATCCAATTTCCATATCTTTCAAATATTGCATCTGCCGAGTATTTTGGTGGGTCATTTAGCTTTTTTGGAACTTATTATAGAAATTTTAGAACCTATTACCGATTTTATTGGTTTAGCTAAAAAATTTCTTTCTCAAAAATCTACGGAAACATTCAACTATCCGTATCTCATTTAAAGTTTTTAAACGTTTTTTTTGGAAAAGAATTATAAAGTAAAATTTATAACAGATATACTATTGTATTAATTTAAAATATATAAAATTAAAAATATGAACTTAAACGAATTGAAGAACGATTGGATCAACGACTTCGCAAATCCAATGATCATCGCAGGACCTTGTAGCGCAGAAAGCGAATCTCAAATGCTTGGAACAGCAAAAAGGCTTAAAGAAAGTGGTGCACAGATCTCCGCTTTCCGCGCAGGAATCTGGAAACCAAGAACAAAACCAAACGGTTTCGAAGGTGTAGGCGTGATCGGTCTCAACTGGCTGAAAAAAGTAAAAGAAGAATACGGTTTCAAAACAGCGACTGAGGTTGCAAATGCGCATCACGTTTTCGCAGCTTTGGAAGCAGACGTTGACATCCTTTGGATCGGCGCACGTTCTACAGTGAATCCTTTTACAGTTCAGGAAATTGCTCAGGCATTGAGAGGAACCAACAAACCAATTTTGGTAAAAAATCCAGTAAATCCAGATCTAGCACTTTGGATCGGCGCATTGGAAAGATTATTAGGTCAAGGCATTGAGAATGTGGGTGCGATCCACAGAGGTTTCTCCACTTACCAAAAAACAAAATACAGAAATATCCCGAACTGGCAGATCGCTTTGGATTTCAAAAATCAGTTCCCGAATATCCCACTGTTCATCGATCCATCTCACATTTGTGGGAACAGAACAGGTTTGGCTAGTGTTGCGCAGGAAGCTTTCAATGTAGGTTACCAAGGGGCGATCATAGAAAGCCACGAAGATCCGGACAACGCTTGGAGCGATGCTTCTCAGCAGATCACGCCAGAAGTTTTGGCAGAGATGATCAACAATCTTCAGATCCGTAATTCCGATATCTCAGGTTATGAAGACGAGATGGGAAAACACAGAACACTCATCAGCGATATGGATTTCCAATTGATCGAATTGCTTTCTCAAAGAATGAAGATCTCCGAAAAGATCGGAACTTTGAAAAAAGAAAACAACATTGCCATCTTCCAGCCAGAACGTTGGAAAGTGATCACAGAATACGCCAACCAAAAGGCGAGCGAAACAGGAATGTCTCAGGAATTCATCGAGAAAGTTTTCAAAGCGATCCACGAAGAAAGTATCGAAGTTCAGAACGGAATTATGATCAACAAATAATTGTCAGTCTGAGGTTTTCAAGACTTAGAATAATTTGGGCAGCTTTTCCGCCTTCCACTCCCAAACCTAACGAAGTGGTTCGACGAAGTCAATCTTTTTTGCAAGATGTTTTCAGTTCAAATTGAACATTAAGACAAGCAAAAAAGGATTTCCGTTCAAGTCGGGCTGCAGATTCAACGTAGAACACTTTTTTTCAACCAAATACAAACAACCCTTTTAGATTTAAACTCTGAAAGGGTTTTTATTTGTCAACACGATAAAAGCTTTAACTTTGTGAAATATTAAAATCTACTTTTTGAAAGGAATCATCATCAAATCTACAGGAAGCTGGTATCAGGTTTTGGAAGAAAAAACTAAAACAGTTTACGAAGCCAGGATCCGAGGCAAATTCAAACTCATAAAAACAAGACTTACAAATCCGCTTGCAGTAGGAGATGAAGTCGAATTTTCTTTGGAGCAAGATGATGTGGCCTGGATCACAAAGATTTTCCCGAGAAAAAATTATCTCATCAGAAAATCGGTGAACCTTTCCAAAGAAGCGCACATTATTGCGTCCAACGTGGATGTAGCTTGTTTCATTTACACTTTGAAATTCCCTGAAACGTCTTTAGGATTTTTGGATCGTTTTTTAGCGTGCTGCGAAGCTTACAATATTCCAACTTTGATATTATTCAATAAAATGGATACTTTGAATGACGAGGAAAAACAAATCGTAGAAAACATCGAAGCCATGTATCAAAACATCGGTTACGACACTTTGAATATCTCATCCTACACAAAACTGAATCTCAATTTCTTAATTGATAAAATTAAAGATAAAACCTCTGTATTTTTCGGACATTCTGGTTGTGGAAAATCAACTTTGGTGAATGCGATGCAACCTGATCTTCATATCAGAACTGGCGAGATCTCAGAATCTCAACTCAAAGGAAAACACACCACGACTTTTGCGCAGATGCATTTCTGGGATTTTGGAGGGTCGGTAATCGATACGCCAGGTGTTCGGGAATTTGCAATGATCGATGTTCAGAAAGAAGAAATTCAGCATTACTTTCCTGAAATTTTCAAAGCGGGAAGAAGTTGCAAATATCACAACTGTATGCACATCAATGAACCAAAATGTGCTGTTCTTCAAGGCTTGGAAACAGGTGAATTGGAGGAGACAAGATATATCACTTATCTTAAGTTGATGGAAGAGGCAGAAGAGATGAATAAAGATTAAAAAAAGTCCTGTAAAATATTTACAGGACTTTTGCTTATATAAAATTGAAACTTTAGAATTTCCAACCAACGGTTACAAAGAAATTATTTCTTGTATTCTTAACTTTAGAAACGGCGTATGCATCGCTGTTGACATCAAATCCACCATTGAAATATCCCGAATTGTAATCTATATTTCCTTGAAGGAAAGGACTACTATATTCAGAAGTGATACTTTGGTAAGATGCGTCGATATAGAAAGCTCTGAAATCATAGCCCAAACCTGCGCCAATGATGTTTCGTTTTCCAACCAAAAGATCAGAAAAAGATTGATTGGAAGTTGAGCCATCATTGTTGTAACCTAACAAAGATAGATTATCAAAACTGTTGCCTTGGTAAGCGTATCCACCTCTTAATCTAAATCCAGATATTCTATATTCTGCACCAACTCGCACTTCAGAAGAATTTTTGTAGCTATCATTGAAGAAGTCGTTCAGTTCTCTTTCTGCATTTCCATATTCTTTATACTTTGGTTTTGTGATCCCTTGGATAAAATCGACATTCAGAGCGAAGTTCTTGCTTGGAACAAATGCGGCACTTAGTGTGGCTTTCATTGGTGTCACCAAACTTCTATCTTCGGTAAATACGTCGGGTTGATCGTAGTTGTAATAATATTGATTATAAACACGGTCAATACTCCACCAGGTAGGAGATTCTAATGCTGCACCCACTCGGAATTGATTACTCAATTTCGCAATGACACCTATATTGGCTGAAAATCCATCTGAATGTTCCTCATATCCTGTGTATTGTTTATGATAAACAAGTGAGGTGTCATCATAGTCTGAATAGAAACCTGCAGAGTCATTTTGACTTAGGAAAGAGTTGTGAAAATTAAGACCTGCTCCGAAATATAATCTGTTATCGTAATTGGCCCCAACTGCAAAATTCATTTTCGACTGATCACCGTATCTATCGTAGGCATGGCCTTGGAATGTATAATTGATTGGTGTTCCTGGAGTGGTCAGATTATCAACAATTTTGATATTGCCATTGGCAGCAGATTCAGAATAATTATCTAATGATTGTGTCGCGTAATTGACTCCAATGTTCACAAACTTCCATTTGGAATTGGTATCGCCAAGATTGATGGTTAAAACACCTCCAGTATTGCTAATGTCAGTATTATTAGTTTTATAATGAAGCGAATTTCCTGCTAGGCTAGTCGTATTCTTGTTACTGTTAACACCAAGTGTCAAATTCAAATCGTTTGTGATGAAAACGCCGATACCAGCTGGGTTTACATTGGCAGATGATACATCACCTCCCAACGCGCCAATCGATCCTGCCATTGCATTGTACTTCGCTGTTCCATTGATTGGATTTGCTGAATAAACATCTACTGTATTTGTGATCACCGAAATATCCTGAGCTTTCAAATAAACGAAAGAAACTGGAATGCTTAGCAGTAATAAAGTCTTTTTTAGCATTTTTATATGAAATGTATTTTAAATTTAAAGTTATCTTCTTCCACCGCCACCGCCGGATCTCATTCCGCCGCCAGAACCACCAGATCTCATTCCGCCTCCAGAATTGAAACCGCCTGAGTTGCCACCAGATCTAGATGGGGTCGAGTAACTTTCGTTTCTGAATCCACCATTATTAGGGGTAGTTCTGATATTACCACTGTTAGGATAGGTTTGAGTCCTAATTCCTCCGTTATTTGGATAAGAGTTTCTTACGTTTCCGTTGTTTGGATAGTTTCTTATGTTTCCGTTATTTGTTCTAATACCATTGGGATTTCTCATTCCGTTATTAGAATTTCTGATGGCACTATTTCTTGTTCCAACATCATTTCTGATATTTCCTGTTGTTCTCATCCTGCTATTATTAATACCTTGGAAACGGCTGTCATTTCTACTTGTAGATCTATTTTGAGAGATCATCCCGCCAAGTCTTCCGCCACCATTAGCACCTGATCTGTTGTAGTAGATTGGATGAGAATATCCGCCACCGTAGTAGCCTCCCCAGCCACCATAACCGTAGCCCCAGAATGGATCATAAAATCCACCACCCCAGCCCCAAGGCGAGTAGAAGGAGTTACCCCAACCGAAGCCCATTCCCCAACCCCAAGAGTTGAAAGGACTGTTCCAGCCATACATGCCGTAACCTGGATATCCCCATCCACCACCAAAACCTCCGTAGCCAAAGCCCATTCCCCAGCCGCCATAGCCCCAATTGTTGAAGCTTGTATAATTGGTTTCTGTTCCAGTGTAAGATCCCCAATCGGAATCATTGGTCAAGGCATATCTATTCTGCTGATCCTGGATGTTCTGTTGGTTATTGTCATAGATGCTTGGATAAGTATCTTGATAATTATAATAGTCATCAACCTGATTATTTCCGTAAGAATAAGTTCCCGCGGGTAAAGAATCTTTATTTGGGTCGTAGTAAACACCATCAGTTTCAGAATAACCACCTGTGTAGATCACACAAGAGGTCAAAAGAGAACTGCTGGCAATCAAGATCAAAGCTTTTGATTTGATCAGATTTAAAAAGCGATTATTGTTGATAATTTTCATTTTATGAGAAGTATTAAGTTTGCTATATTTGTATTCTTAAAAGAAACCAAATTTTATACCAGTAATTATTTACAAAGTAGCGTAAAATTAGGCTTTTTATTTAGATTACGAAAAGTTAAAAAAGTTAAAAATTAGTTTAAAAAATATGGCAAAATTAACATCAAGAGCAGAAGATTATAGCAAATGGTATAACGAATTGGTTGTTAAAGCAGACCTAGCAGAGAATTCAAGTGTTAGGGGATGTATGGTGATCAAACCTTATGGTTACGCGATCTGGGAAAAGATGCGTGACGAAATGGACAAAAAGTTCAAAGAAACCGGACACCAAAACGCCTATTTCCCCCTGTTCGTTCCCAAAAGCTTATTCGAAGCGGAAGAGAAGAATGCAGAAGGTTTTGCCAAAGAATGTGCTGTGGTAACACATTACAGATTGAAAACTGACCCGAATAATCCATCGAAGTTGATTGTAGATCCAGATGCAAAACTGGAAGAGGAATTGGTTGTACGTCCAACCTCCGAAGCAATCATCTGGAGTACTTATAAAAATTGGATCCAATCTTACAGAGATCTGCCGATATTGATCAACCAATGGGCGAATGTTGTACGTTGGGAAATGAGAACGAGACTTTTCCTTAGAACTGCCGAATTCCTTTGGCAAGAAGGACACACAGCTCACGCAACAAAAGATGAAGCTGTAGAGGAGACCGAAAAAATGCTTGAGGTTTATGCAAAATTTGCTGAAGACTTTATGGCAATTCCAGTTTTCAGGGGGATCAAAACACCATCTGAAAGATTTGCAGGAGCGGACGAAACTTATTGTATCGAAGCTTTGATGCAAGATGGAAAAGCGCTACAAGCAGGAACTTCCCACTTCTTAGGTCAAAGTTTCCCTAAAGCTTTTGATGTGAAATTTACCAATAAAGAAGGAAAACAAGAATATCCTTGGGCTTCATCTTGGGGAACTTCTACAAGATTGATGGGCGCGTTAATTATGACGCATTCCGATGATCTTGGTTTGGTCTTGCCTCCGACTTTGGCTCCGATTCAGGTTGTGATCGTTCCAATCTTTAAAGGTGAAGAGCAATTGGCCGAGATCAGTGAAGTGGCTTTGGAAATTCAAAGCAAATTGAAAGCGAAAGGAATTTCGGTTAAATTTGATAATGACACGCAGAACAAACCAGGTTGGAAATTCGCTGAATATGAATTGAAAGGTGTTCCATTGAGAATTGCGCTTGGACAAAGAGATCTTGAAAACAGAACAGTAGAATTGGCAAGAAGAGACAACTTGACGAAAGAGACTGTTTCCATCGAAGGTCTTGATGTTTACATTGAAGAGTTGTTGAAAACAATTCAAAGTGATATTTACAACAAAGCACTGAAATTCAAAGAAGAAAATATTACGAAAGTTGATTCTTACGAAGAATTCAAAAAAGTCCTTGTGGAAAAAGGTGGATTCATCTTGGCGCATTGGGACGGAACTGCAGAGGAGGAAGAGCAGATCAAGCAGGAAACCAAAGCGACCATCAGATGTATTCCTTTGAACAATGAGCAGGAAGATGGGATTTCATTGATATCAGGGAAACCATCCAAGCAGAGAGTTGTATTCGCAAAAGCTTATTAATACTATATTTCTATAAATTAAAATCCGGAGAATTTCTTCGGATTTTTTGTTTTAAAATAAATTCGAAATTCAAAAGTTAAATCATAATTAGTTAAAGTTTTATTAAAATTTTTAACAATGAAAATTTGTGGATTAATATTTGGTAACATTACAAAACATCAAACTTTAAAAAATAAACTATTATGTCAATTAACTTAATCGACCTGATCAAAGGTCAACTAGGACCAGCTACGGTCTCTCAAACTGCAACTCAACTTGGAGAAAGTGAATCTGGAATTTCAAAAGCGATTTCAGCTTTACTACCTGCTGTGGTTGGAGGTTTTGCAAACAGCAATACACAATCTGAACTTTTCAGTACGGTAAAAGAAGCGGCTTCATCTGGCGTATTATCCAATTTATTAGGAAATCTTAGCGGAAGTGATTCTGTCATCTCAAAGATTTTAAGTCTGATCTTCGGAGATGGAGATAAACTTGCTGCTATCACAAATGCTGTTTCATCATACGCGGGCATCAAAACTGAATCAACAAATTCATTATTAAACCTTGTGACTGGCGCAACTGCCGGGACTTTGGGAAAATATGCCAACGATAATAACCTAGATGTTTCCTCATTTGGAAATTTACTGAGTGATCAGAAAGGATTATTATCATCCATACTTCCTGCAGGATTTAGCTTTGCTTCTTTAGGTTTGGGTAATTGGTTTGGATCAGTAGACGCTGAACCAATCAATGTTGTTCCAGAACCTTTGCAGACGCCCATTTCAGATGTAAATCCAGTAACACCAATTACAGAAGAGCCTATTATAACTGAAACGCCGAGACCTGTAGTGACAGACGCTCCAAAAGTAGATGTTACTAGAAGTGGATCAACACACGAGATTGTTCCGGATAACTCGGGAGGTGGCAGTATTTGGAAATGGTTGTTACCATTGCTTTTACTATTACTTTTGGGTTGGTTCTTCTGGAAGCAATGTGATAAAAAAGTAGAACCAGTTCCGGTATCAACTGTTGATTCTACGACTGTTGTTTCAGATTCTACCACGCCAAAAGGTGATTCTATAGTGATAACTAGAGAAACTTTGGTTGTGACTCTGCCAAGCGGTAAAACCTTACAAGCTTACAAGGGCGGAATTGAAGATCAAATCGTGACCTTCTTGAAATCTGACGAATATAAAAACTCTACAGAAGCACAGCTTAAAGACAAATGGTTCAACTTCGATAATTTGAATTTCGAATTCGGAGCTACGAAATTGACACCTGAATCTCAAGTTCAGTTGAATAATTTGAAAGCGATCTTGGTAGAATTTCCAGATGCTAAAATCAAAATTGGAGCTTACACAGATAAAAAAGGCGATGCTGCTACAAACTTGAAATTATCAGGAGACAGAGCTGCTGCTGTGAAAACTGAACTTAACTCAGCACAGGTTTTAGAAGCAGAAGGATATGGATCCAAATTTGCAAAAGTTCCTGCTGAAGCCACTGACAAAGAAAGAGAGTCTGACAGAAAAACGGCTGTGAGATTTACAAAGTAAAATCAATATCAAATTAAATAGAAACTGCCAAGCAATTGGCAGTTTTTTTATTGTTAACTTGCGAGTTAAGTACAGTATAACTATTTTTGTTAGTCTAATCTAACAATGAAAATCATTGAATCCATCAAATCATAATACAGGCTGGAGAACCGAGAAAAGTTCGAATTCACTCAATGAGGTTTTTTCCAGCGTCAACATTCCCAAAGATGGGAGTTTCAAAAAGAAATTATTGGCCTACATGGGACCAGGATTATTGGTCGCAGTTGGTTATATGGATCCTGGAAACTGGGCCACAGATATTGCCGGTGGAGCGCAGTTTGGATACACGTTGCTCTCGGTCATTTTAATTTCAAACTTATTTGCCATTTTGTTGCAACATCTTTCCGTAAAGTTAGGTGTCGTAGCGGAGCGTGATCTGGCTCAGGCTTGTAAAGACCATTTTCATCCGGCTGTTAATTTTGTCCTTTGGATCTTTTGTGAAATTGCCATTGCTGCTTGTGACCTTGCCGAAGTGATCGGATCAGCGATTGCCCTGAATTTGTTATTTGGAATTCCGCTCAGTGTGGGTGTTGTGATAACGATCATCGATGTTTTTCTGATCTTATTCCTGCAAGCCAAAGGTTTCCGATACATCGAAAGTATTGTCGGTGGTTTGATCTTTATCATTTTCATTGCATTCTTCTACGAGATATTTCTGAGCAAGCCTGAGATATTCCCATTGTTGGAAGGGCTGATCCCCAAGAAAGAGATCATCACAAACCCTTCGATGTTATACATTGCTATTGGAATATTGGGTGCCACAGTGATGCCTCATAATCTTTATTTGCACAGCAGTATTGTGCAAACGAGAAATTATCCAAGGACGACGGAAGGGAAAAAAGAAGCTTTGAAGTTCGCAAGCATCGACAGTAGTCTTTCGTTGATGTTGGCTTTCGTCATCAATGCGGCAATCCTAATCATTGCTGCGGCAACTTTTCATACATCGGGGAACAAAGATGTGGCTGATATCAATGATGCCTATATGCTTTTGACGCCGCTTTTGGGAACGACTTTGGCGAGTATTTTCTTTGGAATTGCTTTGTTGGCTTCTGGACAGAATTCTACTTTAACAGGAACATTGGCCGGACAAATTGTGATGGAAGGTTTCCTTAATATCAGATTAAAACCTTGGGTCAGACGATTAATCACGAGGACAATCGCGATCATTCCAGCGTTGGTCATTTCTATTATTTATGGTGAGAAAGGAACGGCTGAACTTTTGGTTTTCAGTCAGGTGATATTGTCGATGCAGCTGAGTTTTGCGGTGGTTCCATTGGTCATGTTTACAAACAGCAAAGCGAAGATGGGAGAGTTTGCCAATAAAATGTGGCTCAAAATCCTGGCGTTTGTCATCAGTGCTATTATTATCGTTCTGAACCTTTATCTTTTGAAAGAGACTTTCTTCCCTCAATAATTAGAAATTAATAAATAAAAAAACCGTCTCAAATAAGTGAGACGGTTTTTTTATGTTCTAAAGTTGTATCGAGGACCACCTTTCGTTCTTGCGAAGCGCGCCCCGACCTGAGTGGAGCTCTTTTTTTGCGGCTGGAAAAGCTAAGGCAAAAAAAGCGGGAACGGAGGGCGGATAAAGGCGCCCAAATCATCTTACCCCAACTTCTTGGAATCAGCAACAAATTGCGCCAATCCAGAATCTGTCAGTGGGTGATTCAATAGATTAAGGATCGATGGTAGAGGAGAAGTGATGACGTCTGCACCGATCTTCGCACAGTTGATGATGTGCATAGGACTTCTGATAGAGGCTGCAAGGATCTCAGTTTCGAAGTGGTAGTTATCAAAGATCAAACGGATCTCCTCGATCAAGTTAAGACCGTCAACAGAAATGTCATCCAATCTTCCTAGGAATGGAGATACATAACTTGCACCAGCTTTTGCTGCCAAAAGTGCTTGTCCTGCTGAGAAGATCAATGTACAATTGGTTTTGATGCCTTTGTCTGAAAAATATTTCAAAGCTTTGATCCCGTCTTTGATCATTGGGATCTTCACAACGATTCTTTCGTGAAGTGCAGCTAGCTCATCACCTTCCTTAATCATTTCTTCGTAAGTCGTGGAAAGAACTTCGGCTGAAACATCGCCATCCGAGATATTGCAAATGTCAACATAACGTTTGTTGATCGCTTCTTTGCCGGAGATTCCTTCTTTTGCCATAAGAGAAGGATTTGTAGTAACGCCATCCAGAATTCCAAGATCTTGTGCTTCTTTGATCTGTGCTAGGTTGGCTGTGTCAATAAAAAATTTCATATGTAGAATTTTATAAAATTGTTATGTAAATATATCATTTTAATTAGCATCTGAAAAATAAAAAAAAGAAGCCCGAAGGCTCCTTTATGATTATTTCAGTGCAGTTTCTTTCGCTTTAAATTCATTATACTTGGCAGTATTTTGTGTCGTCATGTACATTCCTTTCAGAAGACCTACGATCTCTTTGTTATTGGGATCTGCCTGGTACATTTGTTCTGCGTATGGCAATGCTTTTTGAAATCTTGCTCTTCTTTGTTCTAGAACTTTATTTGCAGCATCGATCTTGCCATCTTTTCTTAATGCTTTGTACTCATCAATAGCTTTTGCATCGTCTTCACCTATGATTGTGAAAACGAGATTGTTAAGTGCATTTGGGTATTTTGAGTCCATTTCTACCAATTTTTTATAAGTAGCTTCTGCTTCTGCTTGTTTAGATGGATCCTTGCTGTACATCACCCCAAGATTGTAAAGGCTTTCTTTGTCACTTGGGTTTGCTGCGATCTTCGCTTTCAAATTATTCACAAACTCATCTGTCTTACCAGATTTGAAATATGAATTGCTCTGAACCTGAGAAAGGGATTGGTTATTTGGGAACTTCTTCATACCCTCGCTTGCAAGGGCTGCAGCTTCGTCATATTTTTTCTGTTCGAATAACAATGATGCTGTCACTTCATAAAGCTCTTCTAACTTACTAGGTGTCGTTTCCGTTTTGAAGTCTGTATAACCTGCGCCATCTGGAGTTTTCTTATAAAGGTCATATGCAGCCTTGTCAAGATTTTCCTTGTTTCCTGTTTTGGAATTCTTCGCCGTGTACACCGTTTCAACACCTGTGTAGCCAGATTTGATAAGTGAATTTAGGATTTCGGTTGCTTTATCTTTGTGGTCCGCTGTTTGTGCGAAAGCTACACCAGCGTAGTAAAGATAATTCTTGTCGTCCTGTCCAGCTGCTTTGAAAAGATAATAGGTCTCAGCAAATTTTTCTCCAGCAACATCATACTTTTTCTCGTTGTAACTTGTAGTTGCAATTTGATTTGCCTTTTGCAAAAGTGGATTTACAGATTCTCTTAATTTATCACCTAAAGAAGGAGAATATTTATCCTGTTTCAGAGATAGTCCAGCACCAAACTTATCGGCAGCTTCTTTTCCTACAAAATAAACTTTGTTCTTGTCAGCATCTTTTCCAGTGTAGATCGCATCTTTCCCAAGACTTGAAATCTTGGAAAGGTACTCTGCGCCTTCTGTATTTTTTCCTGATTTAAGCAATGACAATCCTTTGGCATAATAGTATTGCTCAAGAACTGAAGGTTCCAATAGATATGTTTTTTCACCAAAAACACCTTCTGCTTTTGATATTTCTGTGTTGGCAGTTGCTAGGTCTCCTGAATCAACTGCTTTTACAGCGTTAGCGATCTCCTTTTTCTGCGCACTAACCAATGCTACAGACAAAACTGCTAAACTTAAAATTAATCTTTTCATATTAAACTTTTTAATTTTTTTTATTCGTTATCTTCGATTTCGTCAGCGCTTTCACTATTATCAGCGACTTCCTCGTCTTCGATCTTCTTCAACTCTTCTTCGTCACCAATGTTGATTTGATTGTTTCCTGTCTGAGGTTTCACTTTGAATTCCGGATTGTTGCTGTCGTTTTCTGCAGCTTCTTCGCCTTCTTCTTCCACAACTTCACTGTCCATTTCTACTTTTGCAATCGCTGCGATTTCGTCCTTGGTTTTCAGATTAATAACCTTAACACCTTGAGTATTTCTACCCATCACGCGCATTTCGTTCATATTCATTCGGATGGCAACACCAGATTTGTTGATGATCATCAATCCATCTTCGTCTGTCACACTTTGAATAGCGATCAGGTTTCCAGTTTTCTCGGTGATGTTAAGGGTAATTACACCTTTTCCACCTCGGTTTGTGATACGGTAATCTTCTACAGCTGTTCTTTTTCCATAACCTCTCTCTGATACAACCAAAACCGTATCATTTTCCAAGTCATTAACAACAATCATTCCGATTACTTCATCACTGTCTTCAAGAGAGATACCTCTTACACCGATGGATCCTCTGCCGACCGCTCTCGCTTTTTCTTCAGGGAAACGGATACATTTACCATTTTTGGTAGCTATCATGATCTGGGAATTTCCGTCTGTCAATCTTGCGCCTAATAGTGCGTCATTGTCACGGATCTCGATGGCATTTACACCATTTGTTCTTGGTCTAGAGTAAGCTTCCAAAGATGTTTTCTTGATGGTGCCGTTCTTGGTGATCATCACAACATTCATTTGGTTGATATATTCTTGATTTTTAAGATCTTTGGTTCTGATGTAAGCCTTGATCTTATCGTCTTGTTCAATATTGATCAAGTTCTGAACCGCTCTTCCTTTCGAAGTTTTAGATCCTTCCGGAACTTCAAATACCCTTAGCCAGAAACATTTTCCTTTTTCTGTGAAGAATAGGAGATATTCGTGGTTGGTTGCTGTAACAATATATTCAAGGAAATCCTCGTCTCTTGTCGTTGCTGCTCTGTTTCCAACACCACCTCTGGATTGTACTTTGTATTCAGAAAGAAGTGTTCTTTTGATGTAACCTGCGTGAGAAATGGTCAAAACAACCTTTTCATCCGGGATCATATCCTCGATAGAAAATTCTCCACCTGCATAATCAATCTCTGAACGTCTTTCGTCGCCGTATTTTTCCTTGATCTCCTGAAGTTCTTCTTTGATGATCTCATAACGTCTTGGTTCATTCGTTAAAATGTCTTCCAAGTCTTTTATTAAGGCCATGATCTCTTCATACTCTGCGCGGATCTTGTCCAATTCCATTCCTGTAAGACGAGCCAAACGAAGATCTAGAATTGCCTGAGCCTGAAGCTCGGAAAGTTCAAATTCTTCGATCAAGCCTTCTTTCGCTGCTGCAGGATTTGCACTGTGACGGATGATCGCGATTGCTCTGTCAAGAGAATCCTGAGTGCCGATCACTTTCATGAAGCCTTCAAGGATGTGTGCTCTTTCCTGTGCTTTTCTCAGTTCGTATTTTGTTCTTCTTACAATCACTTCGTGACGGTGATCTACGAAATGCAGGATCATATCTTTCACATTCAGTTGTACAGGTCTGCCTTTGACCAAGGCAATGTTGTTCACTGAAAAAGAAGTTTGTAGGGAAGTATATTTATATAAAAGATTTAATACAACATTTGGAATGGCGTCATTCTTAAGTTCGTAAACGATACGCATTCCGTTTCTGTCAGACTCATCACGGATCTCATAGATCCCTGGAAGTTTGTCATCCTTCACCAATTCCGCAGTTCTGGCAATCATCTCTGCTTTGTTCACTTGGTAAGGGATTTCTGTTACGATGATTGCATTTCTGTTCCCGATCTCTTCGAAGTTAACCTTCGCTCTCAAAACGATACGGCCTCTTCCTGTATGGAAAGCGTCACGAACGCCATCATAACCGTAAATGATTCCACCTGTTGGGAAATCCGGTGCAATGATGTGCTTCATCAACTCATCGATGGTAATTTCTTTATCATCGATGTATGCGCAAATTGCATCAATACTTTCAGATAAGTTGTGAGGCGCCATATTTGTCGCCATACCAACGGCAATTCCGGAAGCTCCATTGACCAAAAGACTTGGGATTCTTGTAGGAAGAACGGTAGGTTCTGTTAAACTATCATCAAAGTTGTTTTGGAAATCAACAGTTTCTTTATCAAGATCGGCAAGGATCTCATCAGATATTTTTTTAAGTCTTGCTTCCGTATAACGCATTGCTGCTGGTGGATCGCCGTCCATAGAACCAAAGTTACCTTGGCCGTCAACCATCTGATAACGCAAACTCCACGGTTGCGCCATTCTTACCATTGCATCATAAACCGACCTGTCACCGTGTGGGTGATATTTACCTAAAACGTCTCCAACAATTCTCGCAGATTTCAAATGTTTTCTGTTAGAAAAGACATTAAGACCATACATACCGTAAAGCACTCTTCTGTGAACGGGTTTCAGTCCGTCTCTCACATCTGGCAAAGCTCTTGATACGATTACTGACATCGAATAATCGATGTAAGAGGTTCTCATCTCGTCAACAATGTTGATCGGTATTAACCTTTCTCCTTCCTTATGCATAAATATTTTTTAATTTATTGTATATCAGAATATTAAAATATGTTCTGACACTTATAGTTTTTGTCTTTTTTATAACGCGCTAATTTACAAAAAAAAACCGATTTTTGCATTCTGAATTTATCAACATTAATCATAAAAAAATATAAAAAATGAGCATCCTTAGTATTACATTTCATACAATCGAAAATAAAATTGAAGAATGGGACCTCTATGTGGAAAGTGATCTGCATCAGATGGTGGAAAATCTTTTGGATGTTGAAAAATATATTCTTTCTGAAGTTCGGTCCGATATGTTGGGTGAGGGGAAAAACACCAATTTGCTTTTGGTTTTTGACAATGATGATATGAGAGATCAGTTTATAGAAAGTGAGTTGGTGAATCTGGAAGAAAGAATCAATTTGAAATTTGGAGAATACGTGATGGTCTTTCCAACTTTTCTTGATCCGAAGAAAAAGAGGTTTTAATTGTCTTAATTTTATAATGTAAGCACTTCGACTCCGCTCAGTGTGACATCTCTGACACTTAACTTGTCACATTGAGCGGAGTCGAATGTTTTAGAATTGTCAGTCTGAGCGGAGTCGAAGATCATAAGGTTGTCAGTCTGAGGCTCTCGAAAACTTTTTGATTTCTGGGAATAATTTTTGGAGTTACTTTGTAGCTCCTTTATTTTTTTAATTATGTTCGATAAACAACAGCGAAAACTCAAACGTTCTGCCAGATTGATCTCCGTTCTCAGTAAGTATGGTTTCAAAGATATGATTGCCAGAATGGGAAAAAAGCCGGAAGAAAACTCTGTAAATTCTGACGAAATTATTTCGAAAGAAACCGTTTACGAAAGAATCAGATTGGTTTTGGAAGAATTGGGTCCAACCTTTGTGAAGCTTGGTCAAACGTTCAGTAATCGTGAAGATCTGCTTCCGCCGGAACTGATTCAGGAATTGCAAAAACTTCAGGACAGGGTGGAAGTTGTTGATATGAATGTTAATGAAATTTTGGAGAATGAATTCAATATTTCGGTCAAAGAATACTTCTCGGAAATCGTTGCAAAACCTTTGGCGACGGCTTCTATTGCGCAAGTTTATAGAGCAACTTTGATTACTGGAGAAGAGGTTATTTTAAAGGTCAAAAAACCTGATGTTCTAAGTGTGATCGAGGATGATCTACTGCTGATAAAGGACTTGGTGAAATTGATTTCCACTTATTCAGAAATTGCTTCAAAATTAAATTTAAAACAAGCCATCGCCACTTTCGAAAAGTCTTTGCTGGAGGAAGTTTCGTTGGTCAATGAACGCAATAACATCAAACAGTTTGCTTTGAATTTCAAAAATAATAAGGAAACTTACGTTCCAATTGTCTATGACGAATTTTCCAATAATAATGTCCTTTGTATGGAGTTTATTGACGGAATTAAGGTCACAGATAAAACTGAACTTCTTCATAATAACATTAATCCAGTTGTAATTTCCGAGGTTGGGTTAAGGCTTTTCGTTTCTCAGATTTTGGATTACGGGTTTTTCCACGCCGATCCGCACGCAGGAAATATTTTGGTGAAGAAAGATGGGCGAGTAGTTTTCATTGATTTTGGCGCAGTCGGGAAAATCCAGCCGAATGATAAAGAGATTCTTGAAAGTTTGATCGTCGCATTTGTTGCTAAAAACTCTAATAAAATTGTTAGGTCATTAAAGAAAATGGCGGTTAGTTACGAGATTCCGGATGACAGGCGATTTGAAAATGATGTGGAGGAAGTTTTGAATTTCGTTCACAGCACATCACTGAAAAATATCGATCCGCATATTATCATCAATAAAATGAAAGATGTTTTGAAGGACAATCAGCTTTATATGCCGGATTATTTTTATCTTCTGTTCAAAGGAATTGGCCTGATAGAAGGCGTTGGGAGAACAATTAATCCCGACTTGGACATTGTGAAAAGTCTTCATCCTTATACTAAAAAAATCCTGACGAGAAAGATCAGTCCAAAAAAACTCTTCAAATCCGGAATGGACAAAATGATGAATTTCACAGATAACGTGGATGAAATTCCGAAAGAATTGCGCTCCGTTTTGCAAAAACTAGATGATAATAAATTCACGATTTCCAGCGAGATCAAAAATATTGAGAAAACCAATCAACTTATCAAATCGAGCATCATTAATCTGATTTTAGCAATGGTATTGGGTGCGAATATTATCGCTACATCCATCGTTTTCGTTTCAGAATCCGGACCTAGGATTGGCGAAATGTCGTTGGTGGCTGTTTTGGGATTTTTGTTTTCGATTGTATTGGTTGTCACTCTTCTGTTGAGAATTATGAGAAAGTAGTCTTCATCAAATTTTTGAAATTTTATAATAATATATTACCGATCATGCTTTTTGGCTTTCAATGTTAACGGTGTGTTAATTGATTATTACTTCAGTTTAACACAATGTTAAGTTTAGTTAAAAACCTATTCCTGTTATTTTTATTTAATCTAATTAAACGTTATTTTCGCGCTGAAAATATGCTTGAATAGGCTAATGCTTCTTTTTTGAGGTGACGGGTTATTCAAATACAATTCACGTTGAAAATATTGTACTAACAACTTCTCATTTAATTTTTATGAATAAAAAGATCACTTTGATAAGTGCTTTAGCTCTTTTATTTTTTGCTTCGGAAAATTTGTCCGCTCAGGAAACAGATCAAAATAGACCAATTACTGATAGTATTTCATCCAACAAAATAAAGAAAGATACATTAGATGATTCTGCTGTCCAGATCCAAACAGTTGAGATCACCGGCCGCAAGGAACGTGGCTACAAAAATACAAGAACCTTCAGCGCCACAAAGACCGATGCTGATCTGATAGATGTTCCGCAATCCATCAACTACGTTACGAAAGAAACCTTGGATGATCAGGCTGCTTTCAAAACGAGTGATGCGGTGAAGAATATCAGTGGTGTCAATCAAAGTTCTTACAACAACAATGATTTTGTTTTGCGTGGTTTCCGGGCTTGCAATACATTGATCAACGGACAAAGGATCTCTACCCGAGGTTGGGCGCAAAACCTGACACCTTATGTAGAAAGGATCGAAGTAATCAAAGGACCTGCATCCGCTTTGTTTGCCAATACAGATCCAGGCGGAACGATCAATACGGTGACCAAAAAACCACTGAAAGAACTTAGAAACTCCGTGAATTTTTCGACTGGTAGTTTTAAGACGAATAGGATACTGGGAGATTTTACAGGACCGATGAACGAAAAAAAGACGCTTCTCTATCGTTTCAACTTAGCGTACCAAAATACTGAATCATTCCGTATTCTACAGGACCAGACGGCTTTTGTTGTCGCACCTTCGTTCTCTTTCATCCCGAATGAAAAAACAAGCGTCAATTTTGATTTTGTCTATCAGAATACAGATGGCAGACTGGATCGCGGACAGCCTATTTTTGGTGCGACGGAGGGAACAGATTTATATTCGGTTCCAATCTCATTTGCCATTGGTAAAAAGAATGATTACCAGAAGGAACTTAGTATTTTCACGACTGTTTCTTTGCAGCACAAATTCAATGACCATATTTCATTCAATGCTTCTTATCTGAGGTCTATGTACGATGAAGATCTGTTGGAACACCGTACGTCCAACAATTTTGCAGTCGACGTCAATGGCATTCAGATCCCGACTTTGATGGGAATGCAGACGATTCGCAGACTTCGCAAGAATTACATTGATAATTTTACAGGTTATCTGACATTCGATTATAAAACTGGGGAATTCAATCACAAAACTTTGGTTGGATATGACCATATTCAGGAGATCTTTCCTGAGGGAAATTCCACTTACAATGCATCAGGATTTCTGTCTGCAGATGGTAAAAGCGTGATTGCGAGATTTGATCCGAAATTTCCTGAAAGATATATGATCAAAGATGGTATTCCGGTTCCGAATGTTCCTTATTTTAATTTGGACAACCCGGATTATTCCATTTCCGAGATCTCGAATTATATCAATGTCAGCCAAGAAGAAACGCCTTCGAAATATTTTCTTAACGGTGTTTATGTACAGCATCAGATCTCGTGGAGAAAGTAGAAAGCTTTGATCGGTCTAAGACAGGAATTCTATACTGATGTTCAAGGTTATACGACCAATTCGGAAAAGAATATCTAGCAAAAAGCATTCACGCCAAGATTGGGACCAAAAGGCTGACTGATGTGGCTATCTTAGAATTACCGGCCTATGTTGTTGCAAACGCAGCGGTCTTTTATCAGATCGATCATTTCAGAATGGCACTTAATCTCAACAATGCTTTTAATAAAACGTATTGGGTGGGCGGTTTCAATTATGCGCGACTGTTTCCAGGCACACCTCGTAACTTTATGTTGTCTGTAGGATATTCATTTTAAATGGTCTCGATGAAAAAAAAGAAAAAGCCGTCTTTCTTCAAAGGATTGGTTTCTACGGTTCATTTGTGGGTAGGCTTGGTCGTTGGGATTGTTTTCGTTCTTATAGCAGCGAGTGGTGCAGTTTTGTCTTTTGAAGATGAGTTGGAACCTATCATTTATCCTAAATTCTATTACGCCTCAGAAGGTCGAAATACAGATCAGTTATTACCAATAGAAAGTTTACTTGATTCCGCTAAACAACATTCAAACGATAATGAGATCGCAAGAATTGTTCTGACGAAAGATCTGGGGAAAGGCGGAAATATTCTTTTTGTGACCAAAGGTTCAAGACTTGAGAGAAGTTTTATTGGGGTTGATCCTTACAATGGAAAAGTTCAGGAAGTGATCAAACCAGGTCGCCACCTTTTCACTTGGATGGAGGAATTTCACAGAAAACTAATTATGGGAAAAATAGGTAAGACCATCACTGGAATTTGCTGTGTTGCTTATATTTTGATCATTTTGACAGGCGTCATTTTATGGTGGCCAAAAAATAATAAGATCTTAAAGCAAAGAATCAAGATCAAATGGGACGCGAGCACAAAGCGATTGAACTGGGATTTTCACGCTGTTGGTGGGATTTATTCAACACCCTTGCTCATGCTGATGTGCCTTACGGGAATTACCTGGAGCTATTCGATATTTGAATCAGAGGAAATAAAATTTGACACACAAAGTCATCAGGTGAGTGCACAAACTTATGCGATGATCACTCATAAATATTATTTGACGGAGCGTGACGAAAAGGTGCAGATCGGTCTGCCAGATAAGAAAAAGGATTATCTAGATGTCTCAGTAGGAAAAGATGATCTCTATTACCATCCTGAGACTGCAGCTTTGTTGAAAGAAGATTCTTACGAAAAAGTTAGCCTTTATTTTAAAGTCAAATCATGGATGAAACCACTGCATACGGGAAGTGCCTTTGGTTTCGTAGGTAAATTGATTTATTTTCTGATGACGCTTATCGGCGTTTCTTTACCTATCACTGGATTCATCATCTGGTTCGGCAAAAAGAAAAAGAAGAAAAAACCAAGCATCCGAGCAAAGGTTCTGACTTAAATTATTTAGGTAATAATTTCATCAAACCCCGATATTCCTTATATAAATTATCTTAATTGGATGAAGTATCTTCGGGTTTTAAATTTCCAGTTTCTCTCAGAAAAATAGTGATGATGATAGCACAAGTTATCCCGATCACGAAGAATAATAGCGAATGCTGTAACAATGAATTGCTGTCCAAACTCGCTGTCAACTTCGAACCATATAGTGAGGAAAATAGCGGTGCTAAAAGTGTTGTCACGCCAAACGTCAAGAAATTGATCGCTCCTGTTGCACTTCCTTTCACTTTGTCAGGATTCACTTCTTTGATGATGGAGTAAGGGATCATGGCAGCACCAGAACCAATTCCCATTAGTAAAAGAGAAATATTAACGGGGATCAAACTTGGTAAATAAGCAATTTGCAACAGAGAAAGAATCATTATAAGCGCTCCGCCAACGATCACAGGAATTCTGCGTTTTATTTTATCAGCGATCCAACCCAAAAGCGGACATCCAATGGCCCATCCGATTGGTACCAGCGCACAAGCTACTGTAGCACTTTCCTGAGAAAGACCTCTGCTTTTTTGCAGAAAATCAACACCCCAGATCATAGCGAAGATGGTGGTCGGCGCAAATAGAAATCCAGACACCAAACCGGACAGATAACTTTGAGGATTTCCGAAGATGATCTTATAATTGTCAAGAAAATTCTTTTGCTTTTCGATTTTTTCTCCTGGTTCTGATTTAGGTGTAAAAAGGAATGCCAACAAAGCCAAGATCAAAGAGCTAATACCAAAGATGATCCAAATGCTGTGAACACTATTTCCGTTTGTCAGATACGTGTTGCTTAATTTTTGACCAGCCGATCCACCGAGCATTCCCAAAGTCTGGGTGATTCCGATAGCTGTTGCGAGATTCTTTCCTGAGAACGCTTTCACTGCGATGTAAACTGCTGCTGGAAAAGCCATTGCAGAACCCATTCCCTGCAGTAATCTTCCTGTGTAACCGACAATATAATTTGATCCTCCAAAAAGCAGACATCCAGTTGCTAAAACCAAGATCCCGAAAAATACAGGTTTCCTCGCTCCCAATCTGTCAAGAAATAAACCTGCGGCCAAACTGGTGATAGAGTAGCTGATGTAATAGGCGCTTGCCAATGAACTTACTTCGGTCGAGTTGACGCTGTAGGAATTTTCAAGATGGCTGATCATGACACTTGGTGAGGACCTTACTGCATATTCCAAAGCGTAAAAGATTAATGCTAACACCCAGGATATAAAAAATGGATTTTTGATAAATGAAGTTTCGGTTTTCATAAAAAAATATTGAACGTGAAAACAATGATTTTCACGGGATTTTAAGAGTACTGTGCAGCTCTTTTAATTAAATGAATTGTAAAAATAGAATATTAAAATCTATATTTCAATGGAATTTCAGAAAATCCAAACAAAAACAGTAAATTTGCACCACATTTTTAGACGAAATATAATTAATTAAAGCGCTCAATACGGAGTGCAACACAAAACAATTTATGAGTATACCTCAAGCAATTACAGAAACGGTCATTCTTGCAGACGGCAGAGAGATCACAATCGAAACAGGGAAATTGGCAAAACAGGCTGATGGATCTGTAGTAGTAAAAATGGGTGGAACAATGCTTTTAGCAACTGTTGTGGCCAGCAAAGAAGCAAAAGATGGCGTAGATTTCTTGCCATTGACAGTAGATTACAGAGAAAAATTCTACGCAGGTGGGAAAATCCCTGGAAACTTTTTCAGAAGAGAAGCTAGACCATCCGATCAAGAGATCTTGACAATGCGTTTGGTGGACAGAGTTCTTAGACCATTGTTCCCAGAAGATTTCCACGCGGAAGTTCAGGTCATGATCTCTTTGATCTCTTACGATGGACAATGTATTCCAGATGACTTAGCAGGTTTTGCAGCATCTGCAGCGATCGCGATCACAGATATCCCTTTCAACGGACCAATGTCTGAGATCAGAGTGGTAAGAATTGAAGGAAAACTTTCTGTTAATCCAAAATTAGAAGACCTTAAGATCGCTGACCTAGATATTATGGTTGGTGCAACGAAAGATTCTATCGTAATGGTAGAAGGTGAGATGAAGGAGATCTCTGAAGCAGAAATGCTAGAGGCTATCCAATTCGCTCACGTTGAAATTAAGAAACAAGTGGAAGCTCAGGAGAGATTGGCTGAAAAAGTAGGCAAATCTTTACCAAAAAGAGAATACAGCCACGAGAATCACGACGAAGCGATCCGTGAAAAAGTGTGGAAAGAAACTTACGATAAAGTATATGAAGTAGCGAAATCGCCTTCTAGTAAAGAAGAAAGAGGAGAGAAATTCAAAGCGGTGCGTGAAGAGTTTTTGGCTCAATATGTTGATAACGCTGAAGAATTGGAAAGAGTAACACCTTTCGTAAAAGTATATTACCACGATGTTGAGAAAGAAGCGATGCGTCAGATGATCTTGAATGATAAGATCAGACTTGATGGTCGTGATCCTCAAACCATCCGTCCAATCTGGAGTGAGATCGATTATTTGCCAGGAGCACACGGTTCTGCGATCTTCACAAGAGGTGAAACTCAATCTTTGACAGCAGTAACTCTAGGTTCTGTGAAAGATGCGAATATGGTTGACAGCGTGATGATCAACTATGACGAGAGATTCTTCCTACACTATAACTTCCCACCATTCTCTACAGGTGAAGCAAGACCTTTGAGAGGAACTTCCAGAAGAGAAGTTGGTCACGGAAACTTGGCTCAAAGAGCTTTGGCGAATATGATCCCGGAAGAAAATCCTTATACTATCCGTATTGTTTCTGATATCTTGGAATCCAACGGTTCATCTTCTATGGCGACTGTTTGTGCAGGGACTTTAGCATTGATGGATGCAGGTGTTCAAATCAAGAAACCAGTTTCTGGGATTGCAATGGGATTGGTAACTGATGTAAAATCAGGGAAATTCACAGTGCTTTCTGATATCTTGGGTGATGAAGATCACTTGGGAGATATGGACTTCAAAGTAACCGGAACTGCAGACGGAATTACCGCTTGCCAGATGGATATCAAGATCCAAGGTTTGTCTATGGACATTATGGAAAAAGCCCTTCTACAAGCTAGAGACGGAAGATTGCATATCCTTGATAAATTAAATGAAACCATCTCTGCACCAAGAGAAGACGTGAAACCTCACGCTCCGAAAATGGTGATGCTAGAGATCTCTAAAGATTTCATTGGTGCTGTAATCGGACCTGGTGGAAAGATCATTCAGCAGATGCAGAAAGATACAGATACTGTTATCGCTATCGAGGAAGTTGGAGAGATCGGAAGAATCGAAATTTCTGGTGTGAGTAGAGAGAAGATCAACGAGGCTATCGCGAAGATCAACGAGATCACTTTTGTACCAACAGTTGGCGAAATCTACCAAGGTAGAGTTGTTAAAGTAATGGACTTCGGAGCATTTGTAGCGATCGCTAAGGGAACTGAAGGACTACTTCACATCTCTGAGATCGAGTGGGCGCGTCTTGATAAAGTGCCTTACAACGAAGGTGACCAAGTGGAGGTGAAATTTATGGGTTATGATGACCGTAAGAAAATGAAACTTTCCAGAAAAGTATTGTTGCCAAGACCAGAAAGACCGGCACCAAAACCAAGACCGGAAAGTCAAGTGAACCCTGAAGGTAAAGACCAACCAGGAGAGCACAAGCCTTTGAATGAAGCTTAAGATTAAGCCTTAATTATATTGAATCCCCCGAGTTTTCGGGGGATTTTTTTTTGTGTGGATTGTGTGTGAGGAAAGGGTGGTATGGGATAAAAGAATATTAAATACGGATGCGAGAATATGGTTTCCGGATGCGAGAATATGGTTTCCGGATGCTAGAATATAACTTCCGGATGC
>NZ_LSHB01000012.1 GCF_001643375.1 Chryseobacterium sp. FP211-J200 | reverse complement strand
CCGAACTCAGGTTAATTATTTTTTCAAGTTCTTTTTGAAGGGGTAAATGAGCTTCAAATCATTGTTGACAATTTGAAGCTACAACCACCTATTTATTTGTTATTGAATAAACAACACTGTTTTCTTTTTCCTTCAATCAGTAAAAGAGATCAATCAAATTTTCGAATTAAACCGCTACATTATTTTCTCTCAAAGCATCGTTAAGAGAGGTTTTCTTGTCTGTAGATTCTTTTCTTTTTCCGATGATCAGTGCGCAAGGGACCTGAAATTCGCCAGCTGGAAATTTCTTTGTATAACTTCCCGGGATCACCACTGAACGTTCTGGAACGTAACCTTTCGTTTCGATTGGTTCAGGTCCGGTTACATCAATAATTTTAGTGGACATTGTCAGGCAAACGTTTGCACCTAAGACAGCTTCTTTTCCTACTCGAACGCCTTCTACCACGATACAACGTGATCCAATGAAAGCATCATCCTCTATAATCACCGGAGCCGCCTGCAATGGTTCCAAAACACCACCAATTCCTACACCACCGCTTAAGTGAACATTTTTACCGATCTGTGCGCAACTGCCAACTGTAGCCCAAGTATCAACCATAGTCCCGGAATCTACATAAGCACCGATGTTAACGTAAGATGGCATCAAGATCACACCACTTGCTACAAAACTTCCGTGTCTAGCAATAGCGTGAGGGACTACTCTAACGCCTTTTTCTGCGTAATTTTTCTTCAAAGGAATTTTATCGTGGAACTCGAATGGTCCAACTTCTATGGTTTCCATGGTTTGGATCGGGAAGTACATTACGACTCCTTTTTTCACCCACTCGTTGATCTGCCAACCGTTTTCTGTAGGTTCAGCCGTACGCAATTCGCCAGCGTCTAATTTTGCTACAACTTCTCTTACTGCATTTTGATATTCTTCTTCTTTCAAAAGTTCGCGGTTATCCCAAGCTTTTTCGATTTTTTCCTGTAAAGACATATTTTTTATAAATGATAATTGATTAATGATAATTGATTCCCATTTTGAGATGGAAATCGTGTTCCGCAAAAATAATAAAACTAAAGGACACTTCTCGCAAAAAGGAAAGCTTTGTTCCAATACGCCTCATTGAGAGAAGAAATGATCACACCTTTGGAAGTTGAGGCATGGATGAAGGTCACTTCACCCGTGTTCATAATATCATGAACGATTCCGACGTGCGTCACAGCAGATCCGCCAGCGGTTGCAAAAAACAGGAGATCACCGGGTTTTGCCTCGGAGATATTGATGGATGAACCAGATTTTCCCTGGTCTTGCGAACGTCTTGGCATTTTCATATTATTCTCATCGAAAACTTTGCAGACCAAACCAGAACAATCAAATCCAGCTTTTGTATTTCCAGCGTATTTGTAAGGCGTACCGAGATAATTCTCTGCGTTATTCAAAATAGACGCTCTGGTTCCGGAAACATTCCCTGAATAGGTCGAACTTAGTTTTTTGAGATTGGCAGATTTGGTAGTCGTTGGTTTTTTGTAGGAATATTTTTTTGTGGATTTCGAAGCACCACAAGACACCAGAATTATTGAAAATAGAATTACCAGTACAGATCTTTTCATTGAGTAGATATTAAACAGTAACTTTTTTTCGATAGGAATAATTTGGATGATGTCACAAAAATAGGACAGTTATCTAAATTAAACAAGAGGTTGATTTAAAATTTAACACTAATAAAATCTTAGAAATTCTTATCGAGACCAATTCCCACACTCTTATTTTGATAAAAAGGCATGACCATCATTCGAGAATGTTCATTTTTCCCACCTAGAATTTGATCGATCTTGCGACAATGTCAGGAACGATCAGTTTTTCATAACGGAATTGATGAGTTCCATCTTCCACATTGAATCTTGTGATTATTGAATCCTTTGCTAAGTCGTAGCCAAACTATCTTGCGCTTTGAAGTATTGATTACTTAATAAAATTAAAAGCAAACTTAATAAAAGATCTTTCATGGTTATTTTTACATATCAAAAGTGCGCCTCAATTTGGAAGGAATTTGGAAGTGTTTTTCTTCAAGGTCCTTATGTTTTTTGTAGCCTTCATCCTTCCGTTTTTGAATCTTTCGCTGGCCGTTTGGTAATAAGCAATGGTTTGAGACACCAGATCATTATTATTATTTTTAACTTCAGACAATGACTGATCTTTTGCAGATACTGTGAACTGTTTCGTTCTTTTTTTGTCATCAATTTGAGTAAAAACATCTCCCTTCAGCATTCCCAATGTTCTGTAATTCCCCAGAAAAGCTCTTTCACCACCTGGTTTCGTTTGATTGATATCTTTCCCATACAAACTGGTCTCATAGCGCCAACCAAGATATCCAAACAACGTTGGCATCAGATCGATCTGCGACGTCAAACGTCCGATTTTTTCTGGCGTGTGTGGCAGATTGTAGATAATCGCCGGAATGTGATGGTTTTTGATATTGATCTCCCACTTGCCGGCACTATTTGCACAATGATCAGCGACGATCACGAAGACCGTATTTTTGAACCAAGGTTTTGTTTTCGCTTCGGTAAGAAATTTCCCCAATGCGTAATCGGTATATTTCACAGCCGCATTTCTGTTGCCTTGCGGAAGATCGATTTTACCATTTGGAAAAGTGTAAGGTTTATGATTGGAAGTTGTCATCACAAATTGGAAAAAAGGCTTCCCAGCCTTGGAATTCCTATCAGCATATTTTAGCGATTGTTTGTAAAGGTCCTCGTCGCAGATTCCCCAGGCATTTTCAAAACTCACCTCATTGTCGGGAATTTGAAAACGTTGGGTCTTGATATCATCGGACAAGGCATTTCCCCTATTTCTATCGACAATATCAAAACCCTGACCTCCGAAAAAGTTATTCATATTGTCAAAATAACCATCGCCACCGTAGATGAAATAGGGTTGGTAATCTTTCGACTTCACGATTGTCGAGATAGAAAAAAGGTCTTGATTATTGGGTCTTCTCACGATACTGTTTCCCGGAGTTGCCGGAACAGACAAGGTCAATGCTTCCATTCCGCGGACAGTTCTGGTTCCCGTTGCATAGAGGTTTGTGAAGAAAATACTTTCCTCGGCAAGCTTATCAAAATTGGGAGTGATGTTGTCTTTGTTTCCAAATGCTTTTATAAAATCTCCGCTGAAACTCTCTATCGTGATCAGAATAATATTGGGCTTTTGCTCAATATTACCTTGGGTATTGCGAGAAATATCGTCAAATTTATTGGAATCATAAGTTTGATTTTCTTGCACAAGGAGATCTTTCAAAATTTTGTAAGCCTCTTTATCAGAAATTTTTGGATAGAACGTATCATAATCCAACTCGTTGGCCTTGAACGCTGTGAAAAATGAAAACACGCCGTTTTTTCCAAGCTCGTTCAACACCAGATTATCTGTAGATTCTGCCATTTTATTTTTCATTAATAGACCGAGACCAATTGTAATAATTATAACTGGAAATAAATATGTTGAACGCTTCGATATCGATCTCTTATCGGAAAATGTGTTTCGGAACGCACCTTTCCTTTTCAGCAAAAAAAGCGTCAGCCAGACCAAAGCGATCAAAGCTCCGAAGATCAAAGGAAGCGGATAAGACTGGTTGATATTTTCCACAACCTCATAAGTATAGATCAGATAGTCAACCGCAATGAAGTTGAATCTCACGCCGAACTCGTCCCAAAAAGGAATCTCAGCCAAAAGACTGAAATACATGATGACGAGAATCAAAACCAGATAAAAATAGGTAAAGATCCTATCGAACTTTGAACCGATCCATCTTTTCGGGAATATCAAGAGATAAACCGCGTACAGCAACAAAAACAAAGCGCCAACAGCCAGATCGAAAAAGAATCCGGTAAAAAACGCCTTAAGAATGTGAAGAAAATTAAAATCAAGATCTTTTGAAGACCAGAACATAAAAACAACTCTGACTACGCATGACAGCGTAATATAAAGAATTAAAATAGAGAATAATACAGTAGATCTCCCTTTGAATAATTTCGCAAATATTGTTTTTGGATCCATAATTACACGATGTTGACCGTGTAAAGTAAGGGCTCAATTTAGAAGAAATATTGAATTATTTTTTTTATTATTTTTTTTGCTCCATATTCTCAATATCAATCGAAAAAATGTGAAGCTGATCTTCAAATCGATAATTGATATTCCAATTCTGAAGCTTGCAAATTTGTTTGATGATTGCCAAACCCAATCCACTTCCACGGTTATCTGTTGACAGTTTGGAAAATCTTTTGAAAAGCAGGTCCTCGTTCAACGCTTCTGTTCCAGAATTTGAAACCTCAAAGACCGAATTTGTCAATCTGATAGTGATCATACCGTTTACAGACGTATGACGGATGGCATTCAGAATTAGATTATTCACCAAAACCTCCAGCAGACTGCTATTGCCTTTCACTTCAACATTAGATGAAATATCAGAATGTAAAGCAATTTTCTTTTGTTCAAAATGCTCTTGTAATATCTGGATACTTTGTTCAAGAAGTTCATTAAACTGAATGACTTCCGAATTATCAAACTGGCTGTTATCGATCTTTGCCAAAAGCAGAAGATTGCGGTTGATACTGGAGCTTCTGGTCAAAGCTTTGTGCATCTCTTCCACGATCTGATATTGTTTCTCCGTCAGATCATCGTTCTGCAAAAGAATATCCAGCTTATTTTTTAGGATCGCAAGTGGCGTCTGCAATTCGTGGGAAGCATTTTCTGTGAATTCCTTCTGCGTCCTGTAAACAGAGATGTTCTGATCGATCAATTTGCTTAAGGACAGATTCAGTTCATCAAATTCTTTAATGTCAGTGTCTTCAAATTCGATATTCGCCTGCTGATTCAGATTGAAGTTTTTGAGTTGGTCCAATGTTTTTCGGAATGGTTTCCAGACTGAACTTGACAATCTTCGGTTAAGAAATAACAAGCCTCCAACCATTAAAATGAAAAGTAAAACCGTAGTCGCAGAGATGAAAAAGATGGTTTCCTGAGATTCTTCGATATTGGTTTCCACCAGAAAACGGAAAGGTTTTTGGTGGAGGTAGATAACCGTAGAATAGCATCTGAATCTGTCTATCGCCTCAGCGCTTGGGAAGGCATTGTGCTTTTCTGTAATGTAAATACTATCTTTCAGATTATCGCCACTCAAAAGGGGGCTGATGTAGGTATTCGGTTGTATCTTGTGCCACAAATCTACGATTTCGGAATTTTTTTGGTCAGAAAATCCCAAATTATTGAGCTGGCGTTCGGTTTTTTTAGCCACAATTTCGTTATGCTCATCCAACTCGTGCTTCCAGATCGCGTCCACCACCATATAATACACAGGAATGCTAATGACCAAAATAATTAGGACATAGATGATAAATGGTTTTGTGGTTTTGCTAAGAAGTGGCTTCAAATTAATTATTAAATATTAATGATAAATTATCAATTAGATGTGCTTGATTTAACAGACTTAAGTATTGTGGTAAGTAATTTAATGATTTCTGTTGCATCCGCATTGATGCTATCAAATTCTTCGTTTGTCAAGTAAGCTGTTTCCTTGAGTAATTCAAGCCAATAAATTGTCTCATTGATTTCTTTTTGCGCAATTGCTAATTTATGTTTAAAATCGTTTTTGGTCTCAGCATGCTCAGCTTCTCTGATCATTGCGCCAACTGAAGTCCCACTTCTCAATAATTGTTTTGAAAGTACAAATTCTTTTTTATTCTCACATAAATACTGATATAGTTTTACAATCCTTACAGCAAACACAAAACTCTTTTTTTTTACAATATTTTCTTTCATAAGATTAATAATTTACAATTAACCATTTATAATTAATCTGAGATCCATTTGTATCCCGTTCCGTAGACTGTTTTCAAGTAATGTTCGCAACCAGCATCGTAGAGTTTCTTTTTCAGGTTTTTTACATGCGCATAAACAAAATCGTGGTTATCCAACATGTCTGCAAAATCCCCAGAAAGATGCTCAGCCAAGGTACTTTTGGAAATCACTTTATTTTTGTTTCCAATAAAATAGATCAAAAGATCGAATTCCTTTTTTGTCAAAGAGATCAATTCATCATTAATGGAGACGGTTTTAGCTAGAAGGTCGATCTGAAGTTCATTCTGCTTGACGACATTCGAATTGTTGAATTGTTTTCTGCGGATGATTGAATAGATCCTTGCCATCAATTCTGACAAGTGGAAAGGTTTTGTGAGGTAATCATCTGCCCCCAACTGCAGACCTTTGATCTTATCATCCAATGCATTTTTCGCCGAGACAATAATCACGCCATCTTGCTTGTTTTGTTTTTTCAACTCTTCCAATATCGCAAGACCATTTCCGTCCGGAAGCATGATGTCCAGCAAGATGCAGTCATATAGAAAATTTGAGATCTTGTTCATGGCATCAGAAAAGGTGGATGCAAACTCGCACAGGTAGTTTTCTCCTGCAAGATATTCGGCGATGCTTTTCGCCAACTCTGTCTCGTCTTCGATTATTAGGATTTTCATCAATAGTTATATTTTGATCAAGCTCATGTCGCTAATGTACGGATCCAATTCTGAAGAAATTTTGAATGAAGATAAAACAAAAGATCCTCACTATAAAATAGCAAGGATCAAGTGGAGAATACGGGGATCGAACCCGTCACCTTTAGACTGCCAGTCTAACGCTCTAGCCAGATGAGCTAATCCCCCTTTTGTTCTGCAATGATACTGATTTTGTAGATCATCAACAAAAATAATTTCAAATTAATAGAAAAAAATCGGGCTCAAATAAATTTGAACCCGATTTCTGTAAAACGTAAAATTTAAAAATATGAAATCAATTTTGGTTTGATTTTAAATATTCATCGATGATCTCAAACGCTTTTTTCTCGTCGTTCAGATCAACTTTAATAAAAGTGTTGGTTGCAGTGGGAGTCGAAAGAAAACTAAGATAAGAGTTCTCAACATCACATTTTATTCCTGCATCTTCCAGCTTAGACTTCATCAGCTGGATCTCCTGTGGGCTGCTGCTTTCGTAAACAGAGACTCTGGTTGTTGCATCCATAATTCAGATTTTGATATTTATTAAGCATAGCAATTTATAAAAAAAATATCAAAATCAAAAATTCTTTATATTAAATTCTCAAATAATGAATTAATTTTATCTAAAACAATGTTGATTTCTTCTTTTGTTACATTAAGATGTGGACGGAATCTGATGGACTGGTCGCCGCAGGTCAACACGATGATTCCTTCATCATAAAGCTTCTCTCTCATCCAGTTTCTGGTGTCATGGTCTTTCAGATCGAATGCACACATCAAGCCTTTTCCTCTAGATGCAAAAATTTGCTCTGGGAATTTTTGTTCTAATTTTAATAATCCATCCAATAGAAACTCGCCTACAACTTTGGAATTCTCCACCAAGTTTTCATTTTCAATGATCTCCAAAACCAATTGGAAGCGAAGCATATCGATAAAGTTTCCACCGAATGTCGAGTTGATTCTTGAACTTTCCACGAAAACGTGATGTTCTACTTCGTCCAGCTTTTCTTTGTTTGCCAATATTCCACAAACCTGCGTTTTCTTACCAAAAGAAATAACGTCTGGAATAATTCCCAGATCTTCGTAAGCCCACATTTTCCCCGTCATTCCGATTCCAGTTTGTACTTCATCAAGGATTAAAAGGATTTCATTCTCATCGCAGATTCGTCTCAATTCAACGAAGAATTCATTCCTGAAATGATTGTCGCCACCTTCAGCCTGGATCGGCTCTATAATGATACAAGCCACCTCATCTGGATTTGCCAAAATCGCTTCTTGGATATTCAGCAAAGCCATTTGTTCGTGCTTGATGGTCTCTTTCAAATTTTCTTCAGTAATTGGAAAATTCAGCTTTGGGTTGGTGATTCTTGGCCACTCGAATTTTGGGAAATACTGGTGTTTTCTTGGATCAGAAGTATTCGTTAATGACAAAGTGTAACCGCTTCTTCCGTGGAAAGATTGTTTGAAATGAATGACCAAACTTGCCTCCTTGTCAATATCTTTTTGCCAGTTTTTTCTTGTTTTCCAGTCGAAAGCCGTTTTCAAAGCGTTTTCTACAGCCAAAGCGCCACCTTCTACGAAAAAGCAATAAGGTAGTTCTTTCGGAATCGCTACTCTCGAGAAAACGTCCATAAAATCGGCGTATTCCTGAAGATAAACATCGCTCAAGGTTGGTTTATAAATTGCCATTTTCCCCAACCAATTGGCTTTTTCCAAAATGTAAGGATGGTTGTAACCAACGGAAGCCGACGCAAACATCGAGAACATATCGAGATATTCTTTGCCTGTCAAACGGTCAACAATGTAGGAACCGTGGGACTTTTCAAAATCCATTACAAAATCGAAACCGTCTGCTAGAATGTGTTTGCCTAAGGTTTCTTTTACTTTATTTTCTGTAGTTGTTATCATTTATGAATTTTTTTATTTAAAAATTTCTATCAGTTTCTTTTTTGACCTTTCTTTTTCTTCGTCGTATGAGAAAACAGGAATCATTGTGAACGCTAAAACAAAGAAGAGAAACACTATGTTCATTGTTATATTTAGTAAACCTATTACATTTAAAAATATGACTAAAAACATTACAAACACAGCCATTGTTAAAGAATATACAACACTAAATATTGCTGGCCTAATTGATACTTTGACAATGAATTTTCCATCTTTTTCAGAAATATTTCCCGTAGAAACTGCTTCTAAAACTCCCCTGACATTCGTGATTTTTGTGATTTTAAATGTTCTATTGGTAATTATCCCTCGAAACATTATTTTTTCATTAAAGCCAAAAAAAGAAAAATAATTTTTATTCGTAATTTTTCTCAGTTCAGCCAAACTTTCTGCTAATTCTTTTGTTGTTTCAATTTCAAAATGCTCAACAATTTTCATTGACAATTAAATTTTATAAATCGAATTTAATCCCCTGAGCCAATGGCAAACTGGTTGTATAATTGATTGTATTTGTCTGTCTTCTCATATAATATTTCCAGACATCGGAACCGGATTCTCTTCCGCCTCCAGTTTCTTTTTCGCCTCCGAAAGCGCCACCGATTTCTGCTCCTGAAGTTCCGATATTCACGTTGGCAATGCCACAATCTGAACCGCCGTTTGAAAGGAACAATTCTGCTTCTCTCAGGTTTTGCGTCATAATTGCAGAACTCAATCCTTGTGGAACATCGTTTTGTAAAGCAATCGCCTCGTCCAAAGTTTTATATTTGATCAAATAAAGAATTGGTGCAAATGTCTCGTGCTGAACGATTTCGTAACTGTTTTCAACCTCAGCGATGCAAGGTTTTACGTAACAGCCGGAAGTATAATCTTCACCTTCCAAAACGCCACCTTCAACTGCAAATTTCCCGCCTTCAGCTTTACATTTCTCTATGGAATCCTGATATTGTTTTACGGCAGATTTGTCAATTAGCGGTCCAACGTGATTGGATTCGTCCAACGGATTTCCGATTTTCAATTGTCCGTAAGCTTTTACCAGACGGTCTCTCACTTCATCGTAAACAGATTCGTGGATGATGAGACGTCTTGTGGAAGTACATCTTTGTCCAGCCGTTCCCACAGCTCCGAAAACCGCACCGATAATACTCATATTGATATCGGCATTTTCTGTGATAATGATTGCGTTGTTTCCGCCCAATTCCAGAATTGATTTTCCGAAACGTTTGGCCACATTTTGTCCTACAATTCTTCCAACTCTTGTAGAACCTGTGAAAGAAACAAGCGAAATTCTTTTATCATTAACCAACTTATCGCCAATCTCGTGGTCAGCAATTACCAAACTTGAAATCCCTTCCGGAAATCCGTTTTCTCTTGCTACTTCAGCAAAGATATTTTGACAGGCAATCGCACAAAGTGGTGTTTTTTCTGATGGTTTCCAAACGACAACGTTTCCACAGATCCAGGCTAATGAAGCGTTCCAGGCCCAAACTGCAACCGGAAAGTTGAACGCGGAAATCACGCCTACAATTCCAAGTGGATGATATTGTTCGTACATTCTGTGACCTGGTCTTTCGGAATGCATTGTATAACCGTGAAGTTGACGGGACAATCCTACTGCAAAATCGCAGATATCTATCATTTCCTGAACTTCGCCAAGACCTTCCTGCAGAGATTTTCCCATTTCGTAGGAAACAAGTTTTCCTAAGTCGTCTTTGTATTCTCTCAATTTGTTTCCAAACTGACGAACCAGGTCGCCACGTTTTGGAGAAGGAATCTGTCTGAATTCTTTGTAAGCTTCCTGCGCTTTTGACAACACTTTTTCGTAGTCATTGGCATCAGAAGTTTTGATGGAGGCGATCAATTTTCCATCAACCGGAGAATGGCTTTCTATATTTTGGCCAGATGAGAAAAATTCTAATCCTGTGGAAGTTCCGTTGTTTTCCGTTGAAATACCTAATCTTTTTAGATTTTCTAATATTGAAATTGAGGACATATAATTTTATATTTTTAGAAGTCTCTAAAGATAAAAATATATTTTGACGGACAAAATTTAAAACTAACAATCGTTAGTAAAAGAGTTTAAAAGTATAGAAGTTGGAGTGTTTGAGTGTGGGAGAATTGGAGATTTCGCCGAACATAAAATTATTTTGAATGAATCTAAACTGCAGAATTTTTCTTATTTTTGAAAAAAATAAAAAATGGAAGAGAACATTGAAACGGAGGAGAAAAAATTACCGAAGTGGAAAAGCTTGCTGAAAAAGTTTGGAATTGGCGGCATCATCTTCTTTACCGTAAAAGGAATCATCACTTCTACTCTCATCTATTTCCTAGGCAAAAATTTTTGGATCATCATCAAAGATTATGTGACCCAATGGTTTGATTAATATACCGCCTCTTTCTTTGAGAAAAGCCAATCCAAAGAAAACTTACCAGAGCCTAACACAAATATTGTAAGGTAAAAGAAAAAATACACCAGACTCAATTCTTTTACGACGTACGGATCAGAGCCGTGCCTTACGAAGAAAGCAATCAGCATTGTCATCATCAGTGGAACTGTAGAAAATCTTGTGAGAAATCCAACAATGATGAAAACAGAACAAAGTACTTCCGCAAAGACAACGAGCACCAAGGAAATCACTGACCCCAATCCCAGAAAATTCATAAATTCTATCTTATCATTTGCAGTTAGCATCTCTAGTTTTGGCAAACCGTGCGTCAACATAGAGATTCCTACGAATAATTGGATTACTAATATCAATCCGTTTAAAACTATGTCATTAACTTTTGATGAATTAAAATTTCTCATTTCCAGAATCAATTTCTATCAAAGCTAACAAAAAAATCCTTTATAGAAAAGGATTTAAGAGGTTTTTAACGGTAACCGAAATTTTTGAGATCTCTATCATTTTTTCGCCAGTCTTTTTTGACTTTGACGAAAAGGCTGAGATGTATTTTTTTACCAAAGAATTTTTCCAGATCGATTCTCGCTTCTGTACCTACTTTTTTGATCATCTCACCTTTGTGTCCAATGATGATCCCTTTCTGTGTATCACGTTCTACGTAGATTATAGAATCAATAATAATAGCACCTTCTTTTTCCTTAAACTGCTCCGTCACCACTTCTACAGCGTACGGAATTTCTTTCTCGTAATTCAACAAGATCTTCTCGCGGATTGCTTCATTTACAAAGAAACGTTCTGGTCTGTCCGTGTACATTTCTTTGTCGTAATAAGGTGGATTTTCCGGTAACATATCTTTCAGTTTCGGAAGGATCACGTGTGTGTTGAAAGAGTTTAAAGCAGAAATTGGAAGAATCTCGGCTTTAGGAATTTTTTCGTGCCAGTCGGTGGCAATTTTTTCAAGCGCTTCCTGATTGGTTTGATCGATTTTATTCAATAACAATAAAACAGGAACTGGAATTTTGTTCAATTTATCGATCAAAAATTCTGATTGTTCCGCTTTATCCGTCACATCAACTATAAAAAGAAAAACGTCTGCATCCTGCAAAGAATCTTTCACAACGTCCATCATTTTTTCCTGCAAACCATATTTTGGGTCTAAGACGCCTGGCGTATCAGAAAAAACGATTTGAAGGTCTTCCTCATTATATATCCCGAAGATCCTGTGTCGGGTGGTTTGTGCTTTTTGGGTCACGATGGCCAGCTTCTCTCCCATCAATTGATTGAGAAGGGTTGATTTTCCGGCGTTTGGTTTCCCAACGATGTTTACGAATCCTGCTTTGTGCATTAACTTGAATTAAAATTAAAAGATTAAATGATTAAAAAATTTAAGCATTCAACCGTTAGAAATGATTTGCAAAGTTACGGAATTTTTGAAGTAAGATATTTAAAAACGTAATATTAAATCTATCAGTATATTATCAAATATTTCTAAAATTATTTTAAATTTATAGCTAAAATAAAATTGATAACCTATGAAAAAACTTTAAATTTTAGTCTTCACCTTTCTATGGCTGCTGGGATTCTCGCAAAACAGTTTGTTATTTGACAAAAATTGGAAGGTAGAAAAAGTCACCGTCAACGGCTCGACAATAGACATTTCTGCTGATCAGAGCGCTTACTTTATGAGATTCTATTCAGACTTTCTTTTTAATTATGTGAGTGACATCTGCTCAGAAAATTTTGGAAAAGTTACTTTTAACAATGTCACTAACGATTTCGTTATTACAGAAGCCAATACGTACTTAGGAAATTGCCAACCTACCAGTCTTGATACCAACTACTCTTTGTTTTTTACGAAGAATTCGAGTGCTGTCAATAATATCACGTACGATATTGTGCAGAAATCAAATGGTTATGATTTGACATTAAGTAATATTTCGGGTGACCAGTTGACTTTCTCTTATTATACGCCGCCTACAAACCTCAGCTCGCAAAATTGGGTTATAGAATCACTAAACATCAATGGGACCAACTACAACAAACCTACTCAGCAACAAGGAGACAACACAATGATAAGTTCGGATGGCGATTTCCAGAGCGATTATTTTAATGGTGGTCACGGCACTGTCGGTTTTTATGCTGACAATAGATTCCGCCTATTGAATCTAAGTGTAACGCTCGCAGTTTCTGATGACCCTCAGATCATGCAATTCGACGGCTTATATTTTGGTAATTTTTTCAGCGGTGACAGAACCCTACCGTATTCTTACGATATCTCTAATGGAAATGAAACATTGGTGATCACAAAATACAATGGAGACAAAGCAACATATTCTAAAAAAGTGCTAGCGACGTCTGAAATTTCGAAATCAAGGATCTCTGTTTATCCAAATCCTGCAACTGATATTGTGATTATAGAAAATCTGAAACCAAATGCTTCTTTGGAATTGATCGACAACTCAGGTAAAATTGTGAGATCTCTTTCTAATAGTAAATCAAACAAGACCGAGATCAATGTCAAAAATCTACCCTCGGGAATCTATTACCTGAAAGTGGACGGGCAATCTGTTCAAAAGGTTATTAAGAAATAAAATTAAAATTCAACAAAAAAATCGGTTCAAATTTGAGCCGATTTTTTTATTTAAAGTTTTACCTTTGGAACTTCACTTTTCAATAACCATTTATGTTTACAGCCAAAGAGATCTCAGAGATCAACGCACTTCTAACTCCTGAAAGCAATATCGTCATCGTATCACACCACAATCCGGATGGCGACGCAATCGGCTCTTCTCTTGGACTGAAGCATTACCTGAAAACAAAAGGAATTGAAGCAACTGTGATCGTTCCAAACGACTTTCCAAAGTTCCTGAAATGGATGCCGGAAGCGAAAAAGATCGTTATTGGCGAATACAAAAGAAAAGTGGCTGGCGAAGCAATCTACAATGCCGATGTGATCTTCTGTCTTGATTTCAATTCACCAACAAGAATTGGACTTTTGGGTGATTGGGTAACGAAAGCGAAGGCAAAGAAAATATTGATCGATCACCATCAGATGCCGGAGCAATTCGATTACGTGTATTCTGACACGACGATTCCAGCGACTTGCCAAATGGTCTATCACTTCATCCAAGCCAACAACGATGAGAGATCTGTGAATCTTGACATCGCACAATGTCTTTACACCGGAATCATGACCGATACAGGTGGTTTCCGTTTCCGTTCTACGAGCGCAAGCACACATAGAATTGTAGCTGATTTGATCGAGAAAGGTGCAGATCCAGCCATCATCACCTCCAACACTTGGGACACGAATACGATTTCCAGACTTCATCTCCTTTCCCTCGTTCTCAGCAGAATCGAATTGACGAAAGATGGAAAAGTTGCCATCCTTTGGCTGAAACGTGCTGAACTAAAAGAGTACGGTTTTGACAAAGGCGATACAGAAGGTTTCGTAAATTACGGATTGAGCGTTCTGGGAACTAAAATGGCGGTTTTCTTTATGGAAGATCTTTACGAGGATTTCATCAAGATCTCTTTCCGTTCCAAAGATTCTGTGGACACGAATCAGTTTGCTAGAAAACATTTCAACGGTGGTGGACACATCAATGCTTCCGGTGGGAAATACTTCAAATCTATGGAGGAAACGATTGAGGATTTCAAGGAAAAAATTGAGGCGGAAGAGTTTTAAAAGACTCAAGATCAAAGGCAAAAGAGCCAGACCCATAACATTGGGAAAACTTGTAACCTGACCAAGTATTGATTGACAAACAAAACCCCTAGCCCCGATGGGAACGGCATCCTTTTTTGTCTTATCTAAAAACTTGTTTTTAATGACAAAACTTCTAAGACAAAAAAAGATATAGTGGACAGCGGGATCAGCTCCTAAAAATCTATCGCAACAAGACGAAAACCAAAGCGATGATCGCCGGCAAAGCCTGTACAAAAAATATTTTCTTCGAAGCTGAAAACGCACCGTAAATCCCGGCGACTACCACGCATCCAAGGAAGAAAATCGCTACATTTTTTGACCAAACGGCGTCGCAAATGAACAAACTCCAAATGAGTCCGGCGGAGAGAAATCCGTTGTACAAACCTTGGTTTGCAGCGAGTCCTTTTGTTGGTTTGAAAAGCTCGTCCGGAAGCGAACCCTTGAAAGTTTTCTTGCCCAAGGTTTCCCACGCAAACATTTCCATATACAAGATATAAAGATGCTCTAGCGCGACGATTGCGATGAGTATTTTTGATAGGATTTCCATTTTAGAGAACGAATTTTTTGGGTAGATGATGGAGCAATTCTGTGTTGATGATCGAGGCGCAAACTTCCGGTTTTTCCCAATGTCCGTTGTGTCCGCAATCCAGAACGTAGGATTTGATGTTGGTATTATCGGGCAGATTTTTGATGGTTTTTTCTGAGTTGACCGCCGAATCGTGTTTGCCAGATAAAATGAGGATCTTTCCTTCGAAGTTTTCTAAGACCTTGGATCTGTCGGGACGTTCTATCATTCCTTTTTGGGACGCGAGAACGCCGTCTACGGAAGATGTGTAGGCAATTTCCTTCGCAAGTTTTATTTTAGATTCGAGAATATCGTGCTCGTTGGGATTGAAAAGATTGGGAACGCCCGCATTTACGAACGCTCTTAGATTTTCCTTGATGATTCTCAAGCCTTTGGTTCTGGTTTGTTTTTTTTCCTCGTCATCTGCAAAATAAGTTGAGAAAAACAGCGTGAATGATTTCAAATCTTCAGGATATTTTTTTGCAAAAGCCAAGGCAATGTAGCCGCCCATCGAATGTCCGAGCAAGTGAAACTCATTTAATTTCAAATGGTCTGTCACTTTTCTCAGTTCGTCAGCCATTGATTCCATCGTTTGAACTTCCGCGATGACTTCAGACTTTCCGAAACCTGGCAGATCGATCTTTATCAATTTGAATTTCTCTGACAAATATGGTTTCAAATCCTCCCAAATCGAGAGATTCTCCATAAATCCGTGGAGCAAAACCAAGGTTTCTGTTCCGTTTCCTTCTATTTCGTAGTTGAGCATAATTTACATTTTGATGATGATTTTGTCAGCAAATCCCGAACTGTTGATCGATTCGTGAAGCTTGAACGTTTTGCCGTCGTCTGCTGTAGAAAAATTTCTTTTGCCACTTCTCACATCTACTTTTCCGTTGTCGTTATCGGAAATACTTTGTTTGATGTTGCCTTCAAATTTAAGGTTTTTAGACGAAGTCATTTTTGCAGTTCCATCGATGGTCAAATATTGTTTACCGTCGGCTTGTTTGCCAGAGATTTGATATTCGTCCTGACCAATTTTCTTAAAAGTAATTTTACCCGTTCCTTTCAGCATATCGTGCGTCAAACTGTGCGTTCCTTCCAGATCTTTGAAACTCCGACTGGCGAGAATACTGTCATTGATTTTGGTCCTCGCAACGTTGATTGAATCAATGATCTTTGCGCTGTCAACTTTGGGAGTATTGGTTTCTACTGTCTTTTTACAAGAAACCACTAAAACTAAAATAAGGATCGGGAAAAGGTTTTTCATTGGCTAAATTTTCATCTAAAATAAATAAAAAAGAGCGTCCATCAGACACTCTTTAGATTAATTTGGTATTTTTTATTGAATTTTACTCTCGTACAATTCTTTTTCTTTGTCGTTCAATTCCGAAATGCCGTAGCGTTCGGATTTTGTGATTGTCATTTCATCTAGCATATCTACCACTGTTTTATATTCCGCATCGTCTGTTGGTTTGATGATCACTGTGAAAATATCTTTTTTAGGCGCTTTTGCTTTAGCAGATTCGATCGTTTTGGATATTTGTGCCTTATCAAAAGAAACTGGCTTTAAACTATTGTCGGTCAAATCTTTCTTATCTGCCTGATAGTAGAATACCTTTCCCTCTTTTCCAAGTATAAAGGTGATTTGGTTTCTATAATCAATTTCAGTTGGTTTACCTGTATTTTCAGGAGGATTTGAAAAATTGATGGCATTCGGTTTTGAGAAATTGGTCGTGAACATGAAGAAGGTGATCAGTAAGAATCCCAAGTCCACCATTGGCGTCATGTCTACTCTGATCGGTTTTTTGTTTTGAGTTTTCTTCCCGTTAGATTGCTCTTTGATTTGAATTTCGGCCATAGCTTTAAAAATTAAGTAGTTAGTATTTAAAACAAGAAATCCATAACAATTTGTCATCATTATGGATTTTTGAATACAAATTTTATACCTTATTTTTAAATTACTTAACAAAAAGCTATTTATAGAATTACAAATTCTTCCAACGCTCAAATGTCATCTGAAATTTCACTTCCTTTCCGTGCATCCCAATTTCTTCCCTGCCGGAAAGTTTATAGAATTTCTCAGCCCTCGTATTAGGACAAGTCCCGAGCCAGACAGGTTTTGTACTTTGTTCAAAATACCAATTCAGCATCATATTATGCAATTGTTTTCCAACACCTTGGTTTTCGAATTTTGGATCTACGAACAAAGCCCAAATATTATTTTCAAGCATATCCGCGATTGCAAAACCTACGATCTGACCTTCGATTTCACACACCCAGCCCTTTCCTCTTTCTGTTAAATATATCCTGCAATCCTCGCCTGTTACCAGATTTGGATCAGACAACATGTTTTCTTTCACAGAATTACGAACAACTTGTATTTGCGGAATATCATTAATTGTAGCTTCCCGGATGATCATTTCTACTTATTTTTATAAAAATCAATTCCGCATTTCAAGAACTTTTTGAAGTCTTCTTTTGGCATATAACCAGAAACCGGAATGTTGATCACTTTCTGATCTGGCGTAACCAAAACATAATGCGGCTGAGAATTGTTGTTGAAGTTCACTTGCTGGAACAAGCTCCATTTATCACCAATTGTCTTGATCTTTTTCATTTGACCTTCGCCCATATCAATTTTGATCTGCTCGTTTTCTGGCAATTCTTCTTTATCATCCACATAAACGGAAGCGATGATCAAATCGTTCTGAAGCATTGGTAAAATATCGTCCTGACTCCAAACGAATTCCTCCATTTTACGACAGTTTTCGCAACCATAACCAGTGAAGTCGATCAAAACAGGTTTGTTTTCTTTTTTCGCCACTTCTATTGCTTCGAAGTAATTGTGATACGGTTTCAAACCAAGAATTCCGTCTTTTTCGTCGTGGAAATAACTCACGTTCAACGGAGGTAAAATCCCGCTCAGCAACTGTAATTTTGGTTTCTCTGAAGGAATCAATCCTTGAATCAAATAAACCACAAACACAATTCCGAAAACACCCAGGATCCTCCTTCCTAAACTGATCTTCGGTTTCTTATCATCATGAGGAAATCTGATCTTCCCGAATAGATAAACTACCAATCCGATTGCAATGACAATCCAAAGCACGATGAACAATTCTCTTTTTAGCAAGAATGTTTTGGAAACCAGATCTGCTTTTGATAGGAATTTAAGAGCCAAAGCCAACTCGATGAAACCAAGAACCACTTTTACAGTGTTCATCCAACCACCAGATTTTGGTAAACTTTGAAGTGCCTGAGGAAACAAAGCCAACAATCCAAAAACTAATGCCCAAGCTAATCCGAATCCACCTAAAGCAAATGTTAAAAGTGTCGGAACATTTGTAGCTCCAGCAACTACTCCACCAAGTAAACTTCCCAAAATCGGACCTGTACATGAGAATGAAACGATGACCAACGTCAAAGCCATAAAGAAGATCCCGATCAATCCACCCGCTTCTTCAGCTTTGGAAGATTTGTTGGCGATCCAGCTTGGCAACGTGATCTCGTAATAGCCGAAAAAGCTTAATGCAAAGAATAAGAATATTGCGAAGAAGAATAAGTTAAGCCAAATATTGGTCGAGATCTGATTGAAAATATTCCCTGAGATCCCATCAATAATATGGAACGGAATACTTAATAAAACAAAGATCAACAGAATGAAAAATCCGTAAATGAATGCATCCCGTTTGCCTTTTGCCTTATCTTTATTTCCTTTGGTAAAGAATGAGACCGTTAATGGGATCATCGGGAAAACACACGGTGTGAGCAATGCGATCAATCCACCTAGGAATCCAAGACCTAGAACCAGCCAATTGTCATCATTCGGTTTTTGGGCAACAGTTCCGCAATCAGTCAAAGGATTTTGGAAATCCAAAGAATTGATCTTCAAGCCATCTTGTTTTGCAACTGAAGGCTCAGATACATTTGTAGGTTTCAAAACAGTTCCCACTTGTCCTGCCGGAGCAACTTCGTAAACGGTATCTTTTGTTTTTTCAACCCTTTCTTCGGAAGCAACAGCAGTCGCCGTTCCGGCAATTTGTTTTTCAAATTCCAAAGTATTTGGTGCCAGACAAACGCGGTCGTTACAAGTCTGATACATGATCTCAGCTGTAATTGTTGCTGGCTTCGAAGCATCTTTTGGTTTGAATTTCTGTTTGAAAACCACTTTATCAGAATAATAGACAATCTGCGCTCCGAAAGCTTCCGAGAATTCGTCGTGCTTTTTACCCACTTCAGTCACTTTCCCGATCAGCTGGATCCCGTCTTTTGAAGTTACCTTAAACTCCGTGGGAATCCCGGAATCTGGTGGAAGATCCTTGGAGTAAACGTGCCATTTGTCTTCAATTGTTCCAGTCAAAACCGCTTCGTATTGGTCATTCCCAACAGAAACCACATCAAATTTGAATTTGACAGGATTTTTGATCTGCGCGTTGAAGATGGTAATTATAAATATAAAAAGTGTGGATAACACTAGTTTTAGATCTTTCATTTCTTAATTTTAAATTTTTACTTCTAAAGATTCAGAATCATCTGAATTAAACCGTCCATCTTGCCGAAAAGGTAAAACACCGATAATCTGATTATTAGCATCACAAAGAAGCCAGATTTTTTGCTTGGCTAAAATAGAGATTTTTTCGTCCTTAAAAAACTTCGAGATCTTCTTTTTACCAATCATTCCGATAGGAAAAAAAACATCACCTTCCTGTTTCTTTCTCAATTTCAGAGGTAGCTCAATTTTATTTTGATCAATTTTCCAATGGCAATTTCCAAATTCCAGGATTTCATCTTTGATATGTTGTGGAATGAGAATTTCGTTTTCGACGATTTCAAGTGCCATTTCTTCGGCTTCAAACTTCAAACTTCCAAGATCCAAATTTTGATTCAATATCAACTCATTTCTATTAATGACCAATTGAAATTCTGAATTTAAAAATGAACTTCCGGTTTGCGCCGTGAAGATCTTCTGCATTTCTTTTTCATCATTGAAACCAAACCGCTTCAAAATCTCAAAACGGATCAGATCAGATTCTTTCGAGAATTTCTCTTTAACTAAAATTGTCTGTCCGGTTTCAATATTTCTTTGAAATCCATTGATTTTTTCATTGACCAAATCATTTAAAACATCTTTGGTCTGATTCAAAATCTCTATACTTTTAGAAAAGTTCCGAAGAAAATTCTCATTGATATTTTCTAATTCCGGAACAACCTTGTGTCGAACTTTATTCCTTAGATAATCGGTTTTTTGGTTCGAGACATCTTCACGGAAACCAATCTTATTCTCCTTAGCAAACTCATAAATTTCATCCTTAGAAAAATTGAGAAGCGGCCGAATAATTTGATTTTCATTTGCAGGAATTCCACTCAAACCTTTTATTCCGGAAGCTTTTGAAAGATTGATGATGAAAGTTTCCAATTGATCATTCAAATGATGGGCAGTTACAAGATATTCGAGATTTTGTTCCTTTTGGATCTTTCGGAAAAACTGATAACGTAACTCTCGCGCCCAATTCTGGATAGAATTTTCTGGCTTTTTATCTTTCGCTGAAACGTCGTACAGATGAAAAGGAATTCTATGGCGTTCACAAAAGTCGGAAACCAGCTGCTGATCGAAGTTAGAATCCTCATTACGAAGATGATAATTAATATGTGCGATTTGGAATTTCAAACGCGAAACCTGAAACAGATCAGCCAAAACCATAGAGTCCACGCCTCCACTTACGGCTAAAAGGTATGTTTTTTGTTGCCACTGAGATTGTAATTGCTCAAGAACGTTTTGAAATTTTAAGAGACTTAACACAATTTTATAACGAAATATTAAGTTATAGACACAAATATACGTTTATTAATTCTTACTTTTGAAATGTTAAAATTACCTTTCAGAACTATTATTTAAAAACAAATAAATATTTATACATATGCGATTATTCAAAATTCTGACAATTGCCGTAGTGGGACTTTCCCTTACCTCGTGTGTCAGCAAAAAACAATTCGATGCCCTCAATCTGAACTACAAACAATGTATTGAAGATGCAGGCGACAGAATGCGTCAGATCCAGGATCTAAAAGGAGAAAACTCTTCTCTTAAAGGTCAAAACGATCTATTGGTTGGACAAAACAGCGCACTGAAATCCAGTCTTGACGCTTGTCTGGCGAATGCAGGAAAAGGTTCTACAAACATTGATAAATTGGTGGGCGAGATCAATGCTTCCAACGCTTACATCAAACAATTGATCTCCGGAAAAAGCAGAAACGACAGTTTGAATATGGCTCTTTCCAACAAACTGAAACGTTCTCTTGACAACATAGCTGATCAGGATGTGGACGTGAAAGTTCTGAAAGGTGTGGTATTGATCTCATTATCAGACAAAATGCTTTATCAAGTTGGTAAGTACGAGATCCAACCAGCTGCTGCAGATGTTTTAGCGAAGGTTGCAAAAGTGATCAACGATTACGATACTTACAGCGTTTTGATCGAAGGTAACACGGATAACACGCCACTCAACAGCGCCAATGCACCAAGAGATAACTGGGATCTTTCTGCCCTAAGAGCGACTGCCGTTGCGAAAGTTCTACAAAATCAATTTGGTGTGAATCCAAACAGGATCACTGCTGGTGGTAGATCGGAGTACAATCCTAAAACGACCAACGCATCAGTTTCTGGAAGAGGTGAAAACCGTAGAACGGAAATCATCATCATGCCGAAATTGGATGAGTTTATGAAATTGATGGACATTGCTCCAGTGAAAAAATAAATGATAATAATGAATGATCATTGATTCATTCAGAGTTCAAAATTAAACCTTGTCAGAAATGGCGAGGTTTTTTTGTGCTTATATTTTGGGCAGCTTTTCCGCCTTCCACTCCCGCTTTTTTGTCATTGCAAAGAGAGCTAGGTCGTAAGTGGAACTTTTCTAGAATCGCAATGACAAAAAGAGCTCCGTTCAAGTCGGGCTGCAGTTTCGTCTACCAATCAACATTTGGTTTATAATTAAGTAGAATGGTCTTCAATTTAAAAAGTCTTCGACTCCGCTCAAACTGACATTTGAATAGCAAGTTTAGTATCAGAAATGTAACACTGCGCGGAGTCGAAGTGTCTTTTATAATCTGGGATTGATTTGTAAAGTCAAATGTACTTATTGGTAATTGGTTTCAAATTACATTAACTTTGGACTTTAAACCTCAAACTCCGAATATCAAATGAGTTATTTCGAAGAATTAGACAAAGAGATGGACCGCTACCTGGAAGACAACGCTTCACAAGAACCAGTGATCCTCAAAAAACTAAGAAAAGAAACCTATCAAAAGACAACGCAACCTCACATGATCTCCGGCTATTTACAAGGCAGATTACTGAGCATCTTGTCGCATATCATCAGTCCGAAAAATGTTTTGGAAATTGGAACTTTCACAGGCTATGCTGCGCTTAGTATCGCAGAAGGTTTGCCCAAAGACGGGAAAATTTACACGATCGACAAGAACGAAGATCTAGCCTACATTCCGAAAAAATATTTCGCAGAAAGCGATTACAAAGACCAAATCGAATTCATCATCGGAGATGCGAAGGAAGAGATCAAAAAACTGGATAAAATTTGGGACCTTATTTTCATAGATGCTGATAAAGAAAGCTATCTGGAATATTTGAAACTCATCAAACCAAATCTGAGGTCAGGAAGCATCATCCTGATTGATAACGTGCTTTGGTACGGAAAAGTTCTGGAAAACAATCCAAAAGACAAACAGACAGAACAGATCAAACTCGTGAATAAAATCGTAACCGAAGATCCCGATTTCGAAAATCTAATCTTACCTTTGCGAGACGGATTGCATCTCATTAGAAAGAAATAAAATTCGTACTTTTAAATTCGTAATCCACAAAAAATGAATAAAGGAATTTGTAACGTTTCCATCGCTCCACTGAGAGCAGACTGCTCCGACAAAAGTGAGATCGTCACACAACTTTTGTACGGCGAATCTGCCGACATCATAGACGTTTCCAACAATTGGACAAGGATCCGAACGCATTACGACAACTACGAAGCCTGGATGGACACAAAACAGATCACGCCTGTTTCAGACGAATATTTAGCATCACGAAAAATCAATCTCATCAAAGAAGCTTTCCAATCGACGATGACGGAAAGTGGAAAAGTGCTTCTATCAATGGGATCAGAAGTTACTTTTGAAACCAGTTCGCCAACTCGTGGGCACGACCTCAGCGAAAGCATTGTGAACTGCGCCAAAGAATTCCTAAACGTTCCTTACTTGTGGGGCGGAAAAAGCTTTTTCGGCATTGATTGTAGTGGATTCACGCAGATCATCTACAAAGTTCATGGCATCAAAATCCCGAGAGATACTTACCAACAAGCTGAAAATGGCGAAGTTCTTACTTTCATAGAGGAAGCAAAACCGGGCGACTTGGCATTTTTTGAAAACTCGGAAGGGCGAATCATTCATGTTGGATTTATCTTGGCGGATCAAAAGATCATTCACGCTCACGGAAAAGTGAGGATTGACAGTTTGGATTCTTCAGGCATCTTCAACAAAGACCAGAACAAGCACACGCATAAATTGAGATTTATCCGATCTTATTTTTAGCGGTTTTTCTTAGACAGAAACTTCTCATCCATTTTATTTTTTCATAACATTCTGAAAATCATTCTGAGTGGAACATATCTTGTTGTAAATTTGAAACACCCTCAAACAAGATTTCTTGAGATTGACAATTACCATTTTTCTGTTATTAATAATGTCCATTAAATCTTATGGACAGGAAAAAACCGTTAAGATCAACAATAACAATTTTCATTTTAAAATTATCAATAATGAAAATTCGTCCGAAAAAATGCTCAAAATTTCTCGTGATAATAAGCCAATCATAACTCACATTCTTCACAAGGATGACGGCGATTGTTCCTCGATTCAAATTGAATTAGGAAATTACGATATCAAAAACAATAAGATCATATTCTACACTTATTGGGCAGCTGCAGATTTGCAAGGGATTTTGACCTATCCATTTGGTTTCCGAAAACAAATCTACAATGTCAGTACGAATGGAAATTTATCATTATCAAAAGCGACGATCTACATTGAGGAAGATTACATTAATGATAAAAAACAGGAAGGTCTCAAATTCTTAAACATTAAAGCCAAAAACAGATCAGAAGAACAATTACTGCAAAATTACAAAGCTGTTGTTGAGAACAAGTATCATTCGGAATTTGTTGATGGGAAAGAGAAAGAATTGCTGATGAAGGAAGTAAGGCAAAAATTACAACAAGAAATCCTCATAGAAACGAAAGACTGGAAGGAAACCTATGGTAGTAATGCAAAAATGTGATTGATCATAAAATTTAAAAACCATCATGAAGATCTTACTTTTCATTTCGCTATTTTTCTTTGAAGTTTGTAAGGCCCAGCTTTTCATCATTAATGATATAGATGGCTACACCAATGTTCGCGAAAAACCAAATCAAAATTCAAAAATCAATGGCAGAATAATCGAAAATCAAGTTTTCGCGATTGACAGCTATTTGCAAGATGAAGAGAATAAATCTAACGATTGGATTGCGATAAAGTTTCCTACCAATATTGATGAAAAATCAAATTTTTTGAAATTTGAAGGCGAAGAAAAAACAGGCTACGTTCACAAAAGCCGACTGGTAGAATTGGAAAACTTACCAAAATTTGAAAAGAATGAAATGCATCCAAACAAAGTCATTCATCAAAATAACGATACCGAAGTCGTTATAGAAACTCAAGCCTTCAAAAGATCGGACCACAAGATCAGCCAAACGGATGAAGGATTTTACCTAATCGATGGCGAGAAAGCTTTTCCTTATTACGGTGGGGAGACGACGGAAATTAAAAGTATTGTTTTCAAATCAAAAGATAAGACTTTTATTTCCCCCAAAAACTTTTTTAAAAATCTACTGATGGTGAATGCCGAAAACACGAGCGTTTACAGAGGAAACAATGACGAATCATACTTACTTTTTGATGCAGGCGATGGTGCGGACAGTTACAACATTATTTTCTGTATCAAGGATTACAAATTATTTTCCAGAACGATCACCTCAACAATTCCTTGAAATATTAAATAATTTCTGGATTTAAAATAAATAAAAAACCAGCTCTAAATAAAACAAAAAAAACAGGATGGAAATTTTTGACATCATCATCCCAATACTTATCACAGGCGGAGCCTTTATGGTCTTCGGCATATTGCTGATGATCCTATTTTTTCTGATAGATTGGCTATTACCTAGAACAAGCTTTTTTATCATTGATAAAGTTTTACTTTTCGGCACTTTCAGTTTGCAATTAGGCGTTTTTCTATTTTTATCCGCTCTCGCAGGATTATCACTTTCGATGGCGATAGACGGTCTTTTTGCAGGAGAATATATTTTGAATTTCAACAGAATTGGTAGTTCCAAAACAATTATCACTTGGGAAGACAGGCCTTTTCGATTTGTCTTTCAGACTGTTGTGTTCATTGGATTTTCCGCTTGGATCATAAGATATCTCATCAAGATGTTTCGCGATGTTTATCAGAAAAACAGACAGAAAAATTAATGTGCGGTAATCTTAAGGTGAATGGAAAATCATTCAGAATAGATTCTATAAGATGGCTGAATATTGAAACAATAAAATTTTAAAACAAATATTAACTTTAAATAAAAAACCATGTTAGTCATTTTTGGAACCAAGAGAGTTGGAAAAGACACTTCTTCCACTACAACCATGGTAGTCATAGAAAAAATTCCGCCAACACATAAAACCCCAAAACACAATGAAAATTATCGCAACAGTCATCATACTACTTCTAATTACCTGTCAGATTAAGGCAGAAAGAAAGGACAATACGAACTACAGAAATTCTGTAAGAAACGATATCCTTACAAAAGATAAGGACACTCTGTATGTCCTGGAAAAAACAAATGATGAAAATTATCTAATAATAACTGCTCCAGAAAACTCCGGACTCGAACTTCCTGACAGTTCTGGTAAAGTTGACCTCATAAAATCTGGCGACTTCAATGCGGATAAAAAAATTGACAAAATGGTCAACTTAGGAGCTTGCGGAACCGGAGGTTGCATGACCGGTGTATTTCTGAATCACCACGACAATTATTACACGCTGGCATTTAGGGACTACTTGAAAAACCCTGAATTTGAGACAGATAAAAAAGGATTGTGGACCATCATATCTTCGGAAGAAATAGAACCTTACAATCCATCCAAGAGACAGATCTCGGTTTTTAAATTAGATAAAAAAAAGAAGTATTATGTTCTTGACAAGACTTTTGTTCATCAAGATAAAATGAAATAATCTGCTCCAAAAATGTTCCTTTCAATTTCAAATTAATTACGCGCTCTCAGTGTATGAAACAGAGAATGATGCGAAACTGGCGCGACAAAAGGAAGCGATGAATAGGTTTAATAATTGCGGCTTTCCTCATCAAAACTTCAAAAACAAAAAACCATGATCAGACAATTTATTCTATTAGCGTTGAGTTTTATTTTGATAGCCTGCGAGTCAAAGCATCAAGAAATTGCAGGCATTTGGTTTCACGCTGGGTCACTGAAAACTGAAAATGATTTTTATAATCCAACAAATTGGGAGACGTTCAAGAAACACTCCGAAAAGACGGATGCGAAATTTTCTGAAGAATTTATTTTTCTAAAATTGAGACTGAATGAAGACCATACTTTTTCCGAACAATATTTTGACACAAAAACTAAGCAACAACGTGAGAAAACCCTTTCTGGCAATTGGAAATTAGCAAACGATACACTCATTCTGACCACAAATCTCCATCCTGAAAACGCTTCTATTGAGCGCTATTTTTTGTTTCAGTCCAATGATTCGGCGAAACTGCAACTCAAAATCATCAAAGAGATTTCAAAGGAAAATGGGAAATCTACAGTCAATTTTGATCTTCAAACCAAACAGAAGAAATTTGACAATCTAATTAAAACTGTAGGTCTGAATCAAAATGAATTCTACGCTAAAAGTGACGAATACTTCGATGATTTCTGGGAATTTCACAATTTTGGGAAGTATCAGATCTTAGCTAAAGTGACGACTAACGCTGATCATATTGACCATTACAGTCAAGATATTAAGGATATCATCTACGGCAATTATTGGGACTACATTCCCTATTACGACCCCATTTCTGAATACACAAAAGGGCGGCTGGTTTTTAATAAAAATGATCAGCTAAAAATCATTTATCAAGATCTCTCATCTCAGTCTGGCTGGTGTGGAACTCTTAGCAACGCCGATTACAACACCACTTGGAACTGGGACAAAAACGCAAACAACATTACAATCAACCACAAAAAAGAAGGAATTCCACTAGAAATTAGACAAATGTTTCGCTCCGAAAATCCAAAGACTGAGAAATATAAAATCCTGGCGAAAAACAAATTTGTGATGATCTGGGAAAAATTATAAAAAACCAAACCGTATGAAAACAGAAATCTTAGAAAGAATAAAGCAACTTGGCGGCAATGTTGACAATGTGAAAGGAAGCTCTTTGAAAGATGACCTATTAGCCATCACCTTTGACACCGTACTCTACCAAAGACCGGTTGATACACCGTGGGCCAGTGCCGAAGAAGAGGAACCGATCTTTGGAATTGGGGATTTCATTGATGAAAATACAGAACTTTTAAAAACCGATAAGCAAGCCCTTTACGACAAAATCATCGACAAATATTTCCGGCTGACAGAGGACAGTTATGGACAGTCATTTTGGCAACCAGTACTCTTCACACCTTTCAAAGAAGGCACAGCAGATTTTGAGGAATGGAATTCAGATTTTACAGCTGATGACACGGATTTGAGCGAAATAATAAAAGTGACAAACGACAAAACACCAGACTTTCTTCAGCTTTTTTACACTTACAGCTATCCCGACAATTTTTACATCTGCCTTTCAGACCCTGATCCAGAAAACACAACTTTGTTTGGAACAGACCACACTGTTTTTTTCCGAGAAGTGACAAACGAAGGCACTTTGGAAGATTTTATCAACACTTTTATGACCAAAGACGAACTCTTGGAAATTGTAAGGAAACAACTAGAAAAGTAGAATGACCAAGAACAAATTAAAGATTATGAAAAATCTTGCATTCTTATTACTACTAATACTTTCCGGCAATTGTGCACTAGCAAATGACGGTGCATTTTTCGCAAAAGGAAACCAATTGATTCCGATTTCCGAAACTGATATTTCTGTAAAAAAAGAAATTCTGACCTTGAAAAAGGTACAGAACAAATACATAGAAGTGACGGTTTACTACGAGTTTTTCAATCCAAAAGAAGCTAAAAATCTGACCGTTGGGTTTGAAGCCTTTTCTCCCGAAGGTGATGTAGATGGCGCTCCGAAAAACGGACAACATCCTTATATGAGAGACTTCACAGTAGAACTGAACAATCAGAAACTGAAATACAATATCGCTTACGTTTCGGATAGTCTGTACAATAATGCCGGAAAAATAAAAGCGATCGACCTTAAAAAATTTGAAGGAAACAAAAGCGGAAACTACGTGGATTTTTTCTACGTCTATCATTTTGTCGCTCATTTCAAAAAAGGTTTGAACACCATCAAACACACTTACAAATATGACGTTTCCGGATCCATCGACTACAATTACGATTTCGAATATGCGCTTTCACCCGCAAAACGCTGGGGAAACAAGCAGATCGATGATTTCACTTTGATCATAGACAATGGCGATTTCGAAACATTTTTCATCAACAAAACTTTTTTCAAAACTGCTAACGAATGGAAAATCGACGGCGTTGGGAAAACCGAAAACGTAAAAGGAACACCAAACGCATTTATCGAGAAAGATGCGCTGAAATTCCATATCCAAAAAGGAAAGATCATTTTTAAGAAAATTAATTTCAAACCTGATGGAGATCTATTTGTGTATTCTCAAAACATTTTAGGTTTTGAAGACCTCAGTTATTTGCCATATTCCTATTATCAGGCAGAAAACATCGCCAAACCAGAAAATGACCTTCAAAGAAAGATTCTTAAAAACCTACCTTTTGCCAGACGCGGTTACGTTTTTCAAAATCCCGAACTGAAAACTTATTTTGAAAATTTGGACTGGTATATTCCTGACCCAAAGTATATTCCTGACTTAAATTCCCTCACGCCAGAAGAAAAAAAATGGTACGAAAAATGGAAATAAATTTGATGAATTAACAAAAAAACTTCAAAGATGCATATCACAGATTACCAAAAACAATTTACCGAAGACGACGCCGTTGGCTGGGATGCCATAGATGCAGGATTGTTGAAGATCTATCCCGATCAGGAACCGAAACATTTTGCGCCGATCATTCATTACGCATTGGGAGGCGAGGAACCTTTGGATGGAATCAGCGTCTACGAAAGTGATAAACAAACGCCTCATTTTCATTTTGTAACGTATGGTTTCTCTGAATTGTATTACAACGAAAAATCTGCAGGTGGCGACTTTAGCAAATTTGGTTTTGAACTGACTTTCAGACTCAAAAAAGAAAGTGATGATGACAATATCAACTGGGCTTGCAACTTGCTACAGAATATTGCGAAGTATGTTTTCAACTCCGGAAAATGGTTTGAAGAATTTCATTTCATTCCGGCCAATGGTCCTATCCGAAGTGACTTTGACACCGACATTACGGCTTTGGCATTTGTCCAGGATCCTGAGCTTGGTAAGATACAAACACCACACGGCGAAGTGACTTTTCTCCAAATGGTAGGCTTGACAACGGAAGAATATGAACTGCTGAAGGAAAATCCGAAAACCTATGAAACCGAAAAAACCATCAAAAAACTGAAACTCAACAACGAACTTTTGATCACTGACCTTTTAAGAAAATTATCCATTAAATAAAACCAAACTATGACACTAAACGAAATTGCGTGGAGTTTCTCCTCAAAAATCTACACGAGCACAGAAGAATTCAATCAAGAAATTATCGATTACCAAAAAGCCATTTACAAAACAGACGAAAAGTGGAAACCGAATGAAATTGTTTTTGATTTTCCAGAACTTCAGATCCAGTATGAAGCGTGGATCACGGACGCTTCGCAACTTTTGGACAACGAAACTTTACTTGACGAAGAAGATGCATTTGACGAAGACAACAGCGACCAAGGAATGTTTCAAGTCGAAGTCGTATCGCATTTCAAAGCCGATAATGGAGAAAATTTCACAGCTTTGGAGTTTCTCTTCAAAAGCCACAATCAGCAAGCCAACAAGGAACTTGGCGACCACGTTTTTTTTGAAGGAACTGATGAAGATCCAAACATAATTGATGGTTTGCCATTGTGCTACATTGCATGTGGAAGTTAGATCTTTAATTAATCCTAACTATTATGAGTTACGATATTCAACTATACAGAACAGAAACCAAAGATCGTGAGAAAAACGCTGGTGATGAGAATTTTTTCGATCACGAGGATAATCTTGAACCTTTCACAGAAGAACAGTATAACTATTTAAAAGATAGAATTTTAAAATACGATTATATTCTAAAAGAGGAAAAGAATAGAGATCTGAGATTTGCTCATCCTGAGTATAATATCTTCGCTTTGTTGACGGATGGAGGTTTGTATTTCACTTCAGGTTTTGACCAGGACAGTATTTTTGAAGCAGGAATGACAGCTTCGGAACTGACCGATACGGATGAATTTGCAAAGTACGATCCTCAAAATAATGGCTGGGAAGAATTTTGAAGTTGAAAAAACCACGAATCACTAAAATAAACAAATATGGAAAATTTACAAAAAAGCTTAGTTAATTATTTACAGAATTCTGACAAATCCGTACAAGAGACTCTGTTTGTTACCACCGATGTTCATCCTGTATGGGAAGACAATCCAGAGATTCTGGTACTGGCCAATGAACAAATATTACAACCCGTAGGAATTCTCCCAAATGAAGAAATTCTAGTTTTCATAGGAATGCACGCGAAAACAATGTTTACAGGAAAAAGAGACAGCGTAGGTTTTCTCATTACCAATTTCAGGATCTTGACCCAGACCGACTATTCTGTCATAGGAAAAGCAGAATCTGCGCAAAGTACACTATTTACCAAAAGACAAAATGTGGACGACATCGTACCAACAGTCTGGCAGGATTTCAGCAAAAAAAATCAGTTATCGATTCCCGGCGAGCAATTATCAGCCATGCAAACGGCTTTAAAAACGTTTTAGACCTTGTGCTTCCCAACTTGCAGCAACTGAGTTCTTTGCCTGACGAGATCATAAAATCAAAGCACATCCATGACAGGATACGAGATCTTGGATTGCAATCTGCGCTGAAAAGTTATGATCAAGACGAGAAAAAACTGAAAAAGTTTGCTGAAAAATACAATCTATCCGACGTCCAGTTCGGTATGGTGGACAAGCCATTTTTTGGTGGCGTTTACGGTTTGGTGATTACAAAAGATGGCATCGTAAGCAGAGATGCGATGGAAGACAGTTTTACAAGTTCCTGGCAGGACATACAGAATGACACGGCAAAAATTGGTGAGAAAAACGATATCATTCTCGCTGGCGGGAAACGACATGTTATCCCAACTTTTCAAACAGAATTTGCACCAAGTCTCATTATTCTGATCAATGAGCTGGCGAATGGTGAGACCCACTTAAAATTTTAAGGATCAATTGAAATGATTAAAAGAATAATAGCAATCACCATCTTCTACGTCATTATCATCGTAACAGCGGCCCTTACGATAACTTCATCAAGCAATAACTATCTAATTATCATCGTTGGATTCGGGATTATTTTTTCCTTGCTAGTCGTTCGCGAGATCTACAAAAAATATTTTGTGTCCTTCAAACCGAAAGATCAAAAGATAGTTTACAATGATTTAAATGTTAATAATTTAAATAAGATCTCATCGAGACCATTTCTGTTCGGAATAGAAAAAAAATTGCTGAGTGACGATGAATTTTATTTTGACAATGAAAATTTCTATGCCATCAATCAAGACAATAAAACGGCAAAGTTCAATCTGAAAGACATCAAAGAATTGAGCAGAAGTGGCGTCAAAATTAATAATTCAAATATTTGGCAGGTCAAGATCAATGCTGAAAACAAAGAATTAGTTTTCAAATTCGCTCATAACTACACGCTTTGGAACAAGAGTTTCCTCGACTTTTATGAGAAAGTTAAAACATTGAATCCTTCGGCCATAAAATCAGAATGGAGCCTTTGGAAAATGTGACATCAAAAATAAAGCTTCCACAATTTGGAAGCTTTCTTATGTATTATGAAGCAAAAACTAAATCGGTAAATTCCTGCTCTTCATTTCTACTCTCAACTTATTAAAGTTGGAAATATTACTCATCAAAATCGAAACAAAAATGATTGGCAATACCGAAAAAACACCGAAACCCTTTTTCATGGTAATGAAGACCGCAGCAACAATCAACAAGATGAAAACTACGATAAATCCAATCAAAATACCTTTCGCCGTCTTGTAACTTTTCGTCAACACTTCATCGCTCAAATGAGCCAGGCTTTCTGTTTTATCCATTTTTTATTTTGTTTGATATTGGTCCTTACAATTTGAATTCTAGCTTCACATTGAAGAATCTTCCAGTCAATCTCACTGGAACCGGATAGTACAATTGTGGCGAAGAATTCACGTCGCTGATCCATTGGTTCGCGATCGTATTGTTGATATTGAAAGCATTGAAGATCTGAACACCCAAAGTCAATTCTTTGAATTTGCCCCAGAAATTGCCACTTGCCTTGTTGTCTTTTTGGTCAATGAAAACCTTCGTCAAACCAATGTCAACACGCTTGTAAGAAGGCAAGTTTTTTTGATAACGGTACGCTGCCAAATAATCTGGCAATCCGTTCGCATCAAATAAAACGGGCGTTCCTGATGGTAATCCGCTCGCATAGGTCAAAGTCAAATTCACTCTCATACTTGGAAACTTCGGCATGTAATCCTGATAGAACATAGAGAATTTGAAGCGCTGATCCGTAGGTCTCGGGATATAACCCATGCCTTCGATGTTTTCATAAACTCTCGCGTAACTCGCAGAAATCCAAGAATCGATGCCGGGAACGAATTGCCCAAATAATCTTGCGTCCACACCGTAAGCATAACCTTCGGAATTATTTTTACCAGAATATCTTACTCTCACATTATCCATGTAATATGGGATCAGGTTTTCCATTTTCTTGTAGTAAGCTTCGGTTGTCAGCTTGAAGTTTCTTTCTTTAATTTTAAATTCGTAATCATTGGCGACGATGATCTGATAAGATTTCTGAGCTGTGATATCCGAATTGAAAGCACCCGTCAAATCCTTAATTTCCTTATAAAATGGCGCCTGATAATAGACACCACCCGCAACTCGGAACAACATGTCCATATCCCAATTTGGTTTGATGGCAAACTGTGCTCTTGGGCTGAACAAGGTCTCCTTGTTGAAACTCCAATTCTGGATTCTCGCACCTCCATTCACAAAGATCCTGTTGCTTCCCCAATAGAATTTTTTGGAGAATTGTGCATAAGCGGAAACTCTGGTTGGATTGATGTCGTTTTGTCCAGCGATGTAATATTTAAGATTAAGAGCAGAAGTATCCAGATTTCCCGGGATCACAAAATCTCTTGGATTGCTGTACCCGATGGAATCTACAAACTGCCACTCATTCGTGAAGTCTTTGATGGTCTCTCTCTCATACTTCACACCAACTTCGAAGTCTGTGTTCACGTCTGGAGAAAACTTGGTTCTGAACTGTGAACCTGCGACTCTTACTAATAAGTCATTTCTCGCATGATCGATCTGTCCACCTGCGTCGTAGCCTGCGACTGGATTTCCTTCCTCGTCAAAAGCTTCCAAAATGTAGCCAGATGCGATGGAGTAATATTCTCTCTCTCTGTTCTGATAAGCAAAGTTATCCAATGAGAACTGCCATTTTTTACTAGGCTTGAAGTTCACACTTACCGTTCCCATCATATTTTTGTACTGGTCATCCTCTTGTCCGTTGTAGAAAACGGTTAGTTTCAAAGGTTGTAGAATACTTCCAAAATCCACTTCTTTCTCTTTCGGATACATCTGATAATCGTTCTTTGCATAATAGCCTAAGAATGACAAAGACCATTTTTCATTGAACTGATAATTAAGATAGGTCTGAAGATCCATGTATCTCGGGTTGAAATCTGTATCCTCGTTCAAAGTATTGAGGACCAGATTCGTATTTCTGTAACGGCCGGAAATCAATCCTGTGAATTTTTTATCTTTTGAGGCAAAACCGGTTGTCAATCTTCCACCGATCAAACTAGCTTCTCCTGAAACTTCGAAGTTTTCTGGTTTTCTATAATAAATATTCAATGCAGATGACATTTTATCGCCATATCTCGGCTCGAAGCCACCAGCAGAGAAATTGATCGTGGAAACCATATCCGGATTCACAATACTCATCCCTTCCTGCAAAGAATTTCTAATTAAGAATGGTCGATACAACTCGATATCATTAATATAAATAAGGTTCTCATCATAACTTCCACCTCTTACCATGTATTGCGAGCTCAGCTCTGCATTGGAGTTCACGGAAGGCAAACTTTTCAAAAGTCCTTCCACACCACCAGATAGTGATGCTACTTCTCTCGCCTCTTTTGCAGAGATCTCTACAGAAGTGATATCGTTGCTTCGTTTGGCTTTTTTCTGGAAGACCACTTCCTGTATCTCATTTTCCTTTCCAACAGGAAAAAACAAAACGTTGACACCTTGCGTTTTCGGAGAGGTTTTGATGACCTTGGAAAAACCTTTAAAGTTCTCTTTTTGTACTGTCAAAGTCTGCTCAGAATCTGCAAGAGGCACTTTGATGTAACCGTTTTTATCGGTTTGATAAGATTGATTGTTGTATGAGACGTTGGCTTCGGAAACAGGTTTCCCGTCTTCGTCCAGAACTTTTAGATTGATTTGAGAAAATGCCGCAACTGGCAAGAAGAAAAGAATTAAGAGAATATAGTTTTTCAAAGTTGTAATTTTTTTTCGATTTATATTTGAAAATTGAATCTTAGAAAGGCAAAAATAACAATTAATCTAAAGAACGAAAGAATATTTATAATTGTTGTACAAAAAATTGATTTGTTTGTAGCTAATTGTCTATCAATTATGAAATTTTAAGTAATTATTTTAAATTCTCAGCACATTTGCCAATAAAAAAGTCCGGAATCACCGGACTTTCATTTTATAGAATTGCTTCTCTTATTCTTGTTAGCTTGCCAAGCAGGTCATCAAGAAGGTCCAGCTTCAGCATATTGGCACCGTCTGATTTCGCAATAGAAGGATCTGGATGTGTTTCTATGAACAAGCCATCTGCTCCAACAGCAATTCCTGCTTTTGCGATGGTTTCTATCAATTCAGGACGTCCACCCGTGATGCCAGAATTTTGATTTGGTTGTTGCAATGAGTGCGTCACATCCAAGATCACCGGCGAATATTCTCTCATGGTCGGAATCCCACGGAAATCTACAACCAGATCACTATAACCAAAAGTATTTCCTCTTTCAATGATCGCTGTTTTATCATTACCAGAATCTTTCACTTTCTGAACTGCAAATTTCATCGCTTCCGGAGAAAGGAACTGTCCTTTTTTAAGACTCACGGCTTTTCCAGTTTCTGCCGCCGCAATCAGCAAATCAGTTTGTCTTACCAAGAAAGCTGGGATCTGCAAAACATCCACATATTCAGCTGCCAAAGCCGCATGAGCATTCTCGTGAATGTCAGTAGTTGTAGGAACGTTGAAGGTCTCTCCTACTTTTCTCAGGATCTTCAAAGCTTTCTCGTCGCCGATGCCCGTGAAAGAATCCACGCGGCTTCTGTTCGCCTTTCTGAATGAACCTTTGAAGATGTAAGGAATATTATATTTATCAGAAAGTTTCACGATGTGTTCCGCGATCTGCAAAGCCATTGTTTCGTCTTCGATGGCGCAAGGTCCAGCGATCAGGAAGAAATTTTTGGAATCTTTGTGATGAATGTTATCTAAGTATTGTATCATTTATTTGTAGAAATTAGAGGTTAGAAATTAGATTTTAGATCTATTTTTTCAATATAAAATCGAAGTACAAATATACGCAATTAATGGAAAATCCTTTCAGAGTTTTGAACACTGAAAGGGTCGATATTTATTATATTTTTTCTTTGGACTTTTGACATTCTTCACTAATTAGAAAACGTTGCAAGTAACTGAGTTTAAATACTAAGTTGAGATTCTTTCAGAATGACAAAGCGAGTATACTTAAAACTTCTTGATGATCTTTTCAAAAGTATTGATATTCCGGCTGGTCATTTTATCTTTAAAGCTTTTTCTGCCAAGGATCTTTCCGAACATGGAATCCAAGGTTTGACCTTTCGGTACTTGCCAATAGAAGATTTCGTTGACGATTTTGCCTTGTTCACCTTCAGCTTTGCTTGCTTTTTCAAATTCTTCCAACAAAGTCTGTTCTACTTTTTCACTTCCTAGGAAAACATAATTGTGGAAATTATCGATGGCGATAAACGGATCATTTCGGAAAATATCGTTGATCTCTTTTTCATTTTTGATGAAGAGAAAAGCATCGTAACTGAAGTGCTCCGACATTGCTTTCTCTAAAATCGATTTCAATTCGACAGTATTTTTCTCTGACTGAAACAAGATATTGCCTGAAGCCAAAACGGAGGAGACATTGTCGACACCAGCGTCCGAAAAAACTTTGCATACGTCGGCCATTTTCATATTGGTTCCTTTGACGTTGACGCCACGGAGAAAGGCACAAAAGTTTTTCATAGTTGATGGGTGATAGTTGATAGTTGATAGTTGATAGTTGATAGCGAAATTAATATTTCTTGTCTTAAAATCTCTATTGATGGACAACATTTAATATGAAGTCGAAACCCATAGCCCCGATTGTAGAGGAAATCCTTTTTTGCGTGGACTTCGGTGATTAGTTGTGACAAAACGTGATGCAAAAAAGATTGCAACGGAAAGCGGGAAATAGCTCCAAAACTATTTTATAAATTCTGTTCGACAAAGTCAAATAACTCCTAAAACATAGATAAAATTATAAAATAAAAACGTCCCGAAAATTCGAGACGTTTGAGTTGTTTATTGTGTGACCTTCATCAACTGTTTTGTGATCTGATCAATCTTTTCGGCTTCGTAGGTCGTGTCATAATCCTTCATGATATCGAAGAGATATGAGTAGAATGACGTGACTTTCTGGACATCATCTGCCTTTTTGAAAGCTTTCTCTTTGCCCATCTCCTGAAGGTCCTTGATGAACCCATTGAATCTTTTATCGATGACATTGAGTGAGTTGACAAGGTAAGCGTAGCCTTTTTCCTTCTGACCGATCTTGTTGTAAGCATCGGAAACTGCGCCTACGACAAGGGAATATTCCATTGGTTTGGTCTTCATCTGGCGGCCTGCGTAAACCTGGAACTTAGGCGACAATCTGGTGTAGTAGTCGTACTCGTCAAAGATTCCTTTTTTGAGATCTTCTGCCAACTTAAGACCTTTTTGTTCTTGTCCAGCAACGATGTAAGCGTAAACGATGGAACTCAATGATCTTGGGTCGTTGTATTTTGAAACCGGGATCTCGCGGCTTGCCAAGTCTAATATCTCGATGGCTCTTTTCTTGTCACCTTTCAAGACCAATGCTTCTGCAGCGCGGCTTGCGGATGATCTGTAACTTACGATATTTTGGGTACAAGTCTCGTCGAAATGGGTTTTCAGGTCTTTGAAATTACCCCATCTGTAATTCTTCACCGTGTTGTAAAGTTCGTCTGCGTTGACCATTCCAAGTTCACCATCTACGGATTCTTCGGTTTTGATAGGAACCAATCTGTAGCTGTGACCATCATATTTTAAATAATTGGAAAGGAAAAACAGGTTGTTTGGGTCGTAGATCCCACCGCTTGAGAAGTTGATCGGACGTTTCCAGTCGAAGTTGGCAAGGATGTCCATCATCAACATGTTATTTTTGAACATGCTGGTTCCTTTATAACTGATGACGATCTGCTTCTCTGCTTTCTGAGCTTCGGCTGGTGTGATGATGCCTGCTTTGATGGCATTGTTCACATTCACAGGAAGTACAAATTTCGAAACCGGAAGGAAATTAAATTTCTCATAACGCTCTTCTCCAAAGATCATCTTCACGATCTCATCTTTCTCAGGTGATTTCATTTTTAGGAAGTTCACTGCCTCTTTCAAAGTGATCGAATCCTGGGTCAGGTATTTTCTGAACTGTGCAAACTGCGTATCTGGTGCACCTTGATCTTTCAGGTTTGCAAATATATTGGCCCAATCGTCTTTTGACATTAGGAAAACCTGGTCATTGGAACCTTCACGGTAATCTTCGTGCGTCAAAGTGGACGGAACTGCCATCGCATCGTACGTTCTTCTCTTTACTTGGTCGATATTCCAAGGTGTGGAAAGCAAAGTGAAATTCACCACTTTCACATCTCTACGGAATTCCTCAGTTTCCTGGATCGCCCAAACTGGATAGGTATCATTGTCTCCGTAAACGAACATGATGTCGTTTTTCGGAAGTGATTTCAGACTTGAATAAGCGTAATCATAAGCGGCATATCTCTCGCTTCTGTCGTGGACATTGTAGTTTTGGAAGCCCATCATCAACGGAATCCCTAACAACACCACGCCAATTGCGACCTGAGCGCCTTTGCTCTGAACTTTTTTCTGAAGGAACCAATAGATCGCTGCAACTCCAAGACCGATCCAAATCGCAAATGCGTAGAAGGAACCGACCATGGCGTAATCTCTTTCACGCGGCTCGAACGGTTTCATTCCCGTGTAGAAGACAATCATCACACTTGTTAGAATAAACAATGACAGTATTGCGTAGAATCTTCCGAAATCTCGATTTAGTTGAAAGAAGAATCCGATCATTCCTAATATCAACGGCAACATGAAGAACTTCACGGTACTTTCATTTTGGAATTTCGCTGGCATAGCATTTTGATCGCCCCAAAGATTGTTATCGATGAACGGAATTCCTGTGATGAAGTTTCCGTTGGTGTTTTCCATATGACCTTCGACATCGTTTTGTCTACCGGAATAGTTCCAAAGTAGATATCTTACGAAGTAGAAATAATTCTGGAATGTGATAAAATAATCGATGTTCTGAGCCAAACTTGGACGCTGAACATTGATAATCCCGAATTGTTTAGCCTTGAGGTAATCGTCCATTTTGATGGTTCCGTTCTCGTATTTCTGACGAAGCTCATCAAAAAACTGTTTAGCTTCTGCACTTTCAGACACTTGTTCGTTTCCATAATTGAAGGTGAAATCTGGCGCGCCGTACATGGAGATGTAATTAGGCATCACCGACTTATCCTCGCTGAACATCCTTGGGAAAAGACTCACTTGTTCTGGACTGAAAACATAATTGAATTTCTCGCCTACCAATCGATATCTTCCTGTTTGAGCATCCTTCTCATAGGTATCACCGGTTTTTACCGTTTTGTAACTTCCATCCTCGTTTTTCTGGATTCCGTTTGGATCAAGATAAGCGGTGTAGTTTTGACCGTAAATTGTTGGCCAATCACCGTATTGTTCACGGTTATAGTAATCCAACATTCCCAAAGCATTGTCTGGATCATTCAAGTTCATTGGTGGATTTGCATTTGCACGAATCGGAATCACCAACCAGCAAGAGAATCCGATCATCATATAGACCACTGATAGTGCAATGGTTTGATAAATCGATTTTCCTGTTTTTCTTGTATAATTGATCAACAAATAACAAAGGACGATCAAAATCACAAAGGCAAAAACGGTCCCTGAGTGGAAAGGTAAACCTAATCCGTTAACAAAGAACACTTCAGATTTTCCGAACAACGTCATAATGACCGGGAAAATGATCTTAAAAACGATGATCAATATTAATAAAGTTACCGCATTGGCAATCAAAAATGATTTCCAAGTGAACTTGTAATTTCTTGTATAATAAATTAAGCAAACCGCTGGCAAAGCCAACATACACATCATGTGAACACCGACTGAAAGACCGATGATGAAGAACAATAAAATGATCCAACGCTCATTGTCTTTCTCAAGATATTCGTTTTCCCATTTCGTGATCAGCCAAACGATCAAAGCAATGAACATACTTGCCATCGCATAAACCTCGCCTTCCACAGCTGAAAACCAGAATGAATCTGAGAATGTAAAACACAAAGCACCAACGGCTCCGGCAAACAAAGTAGCGATCTTTTCTGCAATCGTGATGTTTTCGAATTCCCTATTTAATAATCTTCTTACGAGATGCGTGATCGTCCAGAACAAAAATAGAATTGTAAAAGCGCTACACAACGCAGACATTGCATTGATGACCAACGAATAATTCTGCCCGTCACCAAATGCGAACAATGCTACAACTGCTCCCACCAATTGAAACAAAGCTGCTCCAGGTGCGTGGGTCACCTCCAGTTTTACGGCTGAGGAAATATATTCTCCACAATCCCAAAAACTGAAGTTAGGTTCGATGGTTGATAGATAAGTAATGAATGCAATTGCGAAAACGACCCATCCGAGAATGGTGTTCCATTGTTTAAAAGTCCAGTTCTTCATATTGTAACAAGAAATATCGGCGAAATTAACATTTTTGAATTAGTTATTGGTGCTTTTAACAAAAATTAAACTTTAGAATTTAATATAAAATACAGAAAATTTGTAGATTAAATTACAATATATCAGACTTATAACATATTAGTATGTCAAAACTAAAAAACATTGCAATTTTTTTTTTATTTTTGCAGACAGTTTTTGAGAGAAAAAATGATATAAAATGACGAATGTATACGATAATATTCTTGGTTTGATTGGCAACACCCCGTTGGTCAAATTGAATCACGTTACCAAGGACATTCCTGCGACAGTATACGCTAAGTTGGAGTCTTATAATCCAGGCCATTCTACGAAAGACAGAATTGCCCTTCACATCATAGAAAATGCAGAAAAGAAAGGTCTGATAAAACCAGATTCTGTGATTGTTGAAACCACATCTGGCAACACTGGATTCTCTATAGCGATGGTTTGTATCGTAAAAGGTTATAAATGCATCCTTGCGGTAAGTGATAAAACGAAAGCGGAGAAAATTGCCTATTTAAAAGCTTTAGGAGCAACAGTGTACGTTTGTCCTGCTTCTGTTCCGGCAGATGACCCAAGGTCTTATTACGAAGTGGCAAAGAGAATTGCAAGTGAAACACCTAATTCGGTTTACATCAATCAATATTTCAACGAACTGAATATTGATGCGCATTACCAGACAACTGGCCCAGAACTTTGGAACCAGACTGATGGAAAGATTACCCACGTTTTCGCTTGTACAGGAACTGGAGGTACACTTTCCGGAACTGCAAAATATTTGAAAGAACAAAATCCTGACATCAAAGTCGTTGGTGTAGATGCAGATGGATCGATCCTGAAAACTTACCACGAGACAGGAAAGATCAATAAAACAGAGATCCATCCTTATCAGATCGAAGGTCTTGGGAAAAACTTGATCCCAGGCGCACTTCTTTTCGATAAGATCGATGAATATGTAAGAGTAAATGACGAAATGTCCGCTTACAGAACACGTGAAATAGCTCTAAAAGAAGCAATTATGGGTGGTTACACAACTGGAGCTGTGACTCAAGCTTTGATCCAGTACGCCAATTCTCACGAATTCAAAAGTGATGATCTGGTTGTATTAATTTTTCCTGATCACGGTTCACGCTACATCACCAAAGTTTACAGCGACAAATGGATGGAAGAGCAAGGCTTCATCAACAATTGTTTTCACAATTACGATGAGATCTTCAAAACAGAGATTATCAAATAACAATTCAAAATATTAATAAACCTTTTGGAAAGACAAAAGGTTTTTTCAGTAAATCAAAAAATATCAGTTAGAAAAATGGACATTTTTGAAAGAATAAAACAGAATCCAGGTCCTTTGGGACAATTCGCAGATTATGCAGAAGGCTACTATATCTTCCCAAGATTGGAAGGTCCAATTGGCCCGAGAATGAAGTTCCAAGGGAAAGATGTGATCTTCTGGAGTGCCAATGATTATTTGGGACTTTGCAACCATCCGGAAGTTTTGGAAGCGGATGCAAAAGCCGCTGCAGAATACGGCATGTTTTATCCAATGGGCGCAAGAGCAATGTCTGGCGAGACCGATCAGCATTTGCAGTTAGAAAGAGAATTGGCAGAATTTGTTCAGAAAGAATCAGCATATCTATTGAATTTCGGTTACCAAGGAATGGTGTCTTGCATCGATGCTTTGGTTTCCAGAAATGACGTGATCGTTTACGATGTAGATTCTCACGCATGCATAGTGGATGGCGTAAGATTACACTCAGGAAAACGTTTTACCTATAGACACAACGACATTGCAAGTCTTGAAAAAAACCTACAAAGAGCTCAGAAAGTAACTGCTGAAACCGGAGGTGGAATTCTTGTAATTACTGAAGGTGTTTTCGGAATGAGAGGTCAGCAAGGAAAACTGAAAGAGATCATCGCACTTAAAGAAAAATATGGTTTCAGAATTTTGGTGGATGATGCGCACGGATTCGGTACGCTTGGCGAAACTGGTGCTGGTGCTGGAGAAGAGCAAGGCTGTCAGGACGAGATCGATGTTTATTTCTCAACTTTCGCAAAATCTATGGCTGGTTTCGGTGCTTTCTTAGCAGGAAACAAAGAAATTATCCGTTATCTGAAATTCAATCTTAGATCTCAGATTTTTGCAAAATCTTTGACAATGCCAATGGTAATCGGAGGTTTGAAGAGATTGGAACTTTTGAGAACAAGACCAGAGATCAAAGCAAAACTTTGGGAAAATGTTGAAAAACTACAAGGCGGACTTAAGAAAATCGGTTACAATCTTGGAGATACAAACACTTGTGTAACGCCGGTTTTCATCCAGGGAAATCCTGTTGAGGCAATGCTTTTGGCGAGAGACCTTAGAGAAAACTATGGTATTTTCACATCAGTTGTTTCTTATCCAGTGATTCCAAAAGGAATGATCTTGTTAAGATTAATTCCAACCGCTTCTCACACAGACGCTGAGATCAATGAAACACTCGAAGCTTTCGAAGGAATCTATAAAAAACTGGAAACAGGTTATTACAAAGAGTTGGAAGCGCAACAAATTAAAGAGCAGAACTTACAGTTTAAAGAGATTTAAATTTCGATTTTAATAAATAAAAAAACTCCTGAAATTAATTGTTCAGGAGTTTTTTTAGTTTAATTTTTCAGACCAATTGATTTCCTCAGGTAATTCCATATTGGAAAACTCAATGTGAATGACTCTTCGTTTTTGATAGTTGGTCGTTCTGTTTGAACCATGAAGAATCAAAGGTTTCATTATCATAATTCCGCCTTTGTTTACGGAGCAAATCTCTTCAGTTTCTACATTCCAATCGATGGTTTCAGGTCGATAGATCTCTTTGCTGTGGGAATTTGGAACCACTTTCAAAGCGCCATTATTTTCATCTGTATCATCGAGATGAATTCTAATCGTAAAGATATTTTTCAAATAATCAATCGGAGGCTGAACAGCAAACTGATTTTGCTTGGTTGTCCAAGGTCCAAAACCTTCCAAATCTAATTTCTTATCAACCGATATGGTCAAATCCTGATGATAAGACACATACCAATTTGATTTTTCTGGTTTATCAAAATAGATACTTTTGACCACAAAATAATCGTTTCCAAAGATTTCATTAATAATTTTATTGACGTTATCATTAAAAATAAATTGATGACTTTCCGGAACTTCTTTCAAAAATTGTCTGATGGCGAAAAGGTCTTCCGATTTCCTGAAAGTTTCCTTTGAAGTATCGATGGAACCAATGACATTAATGATTTGATTGATTTCTTCCTCAGAAAAAACATCATTGATGATTGTGAATCCTTTGTTGGAGATTTCGTTTCTATGGTTTTGTAAAAGCATCAAGTGGATAATTTTTTATTTACGATTATTTGCTTTTTCTCAAATTCAAATAGTATTATTGTCAACTCTTGTCTCTCAGTATCCGTTATTGAATAATCTAAATCATCAAGAACTTCCTTAATAATATAATACTCAGTTATATTTTTTATAATTCCTCTACTAAGAATTTTCGCAGGAAGATTTTTTATTTGTGATGTTAATATTTCAATCGTAGGTAGTTTGTAAGAAGTTAATTTTAAATTTAATTCTATCAATAATTCGTTAGGCAAATCTTTGAGACCTGTCAACGTATCAATTAATCCTTCACGTAATCCTCTTCTTGCTTTAGCCTCACTTTCTTTTTCCCATTTGTTTAAAATATTAATTGGAGAATATTCAGGATTTAAATCTATATTCATCAAATCAACTTGAAATTCCCAAATAATTGTGAAGATAAATTTATAATTATCGTAGTTGCCTTTATTAATTTTAAACATTTTATAATCTAAATTCTAATTAACCTTCTTCAAATCCAAATCCTCAAAATCAAAACTAAAATCCGTCACATCGGAGATTGGTTTCATCTTCGCAGAAACGGCTTTCCCATTTTCATCAAAATTCAAAGTGAAGAAAACATCGGCGTCGTAACTTCTGTCATCCCATTTTACCACAAAAGAATTGGCAGAATAGGGAATCAAATCGCCTTTCAGCCTTGGAGAAGATTTGCTAAGAATTCTATAAGCTTTTCCAACTTTGGAAACCTCAACAATCCCAAACCATTCGTCTTTGTACAATCCAATGAACTGGTCATCTTTCAAATCAGATTTGAACTTGGAAGCTTTGTCGTAAACATCTTTCTTTTGTTTGGCGAAAAACTCTTCATTTTTTTTATTCCTATCGCCATAGATTTTCAACCAATCCCGGTTTTCAATTTTCAAATAAGCATCTTTCACAGAGTTTGTAATCGTAGAAAAGGCCGCGCCGGATTGTTGATTTGTTAGAACTACAATTCCCAATTTCATATCCGGAATCAATGTGAAATGCGTTACCGTACCAATCAGACCTCCTGAATGCTGAACTTGCAAATGACCTTTCACATCGCTCAAGAACCAACCTAATCCATAACCGTAAAACTTCGTGTCGTAAGGCGATGTAATTCCCACTTTATCCGGAATCTGAAGACTCCAAAGCTCGTGCGCATTTTTCTCAGAAACCAATCGTTTTCCGTCTTTGGTCACAAAACCATTCAGAAGAAAATCTGCCCAAGTCGTCATATCTGTGATGTTACTCATAATGCCGCCTGCTGCATTTGCAGTATCGTTCCAGTCGTGAGGAACGGCGATGGCTTTTCCGCCCACTGGCGCGTGCGCATCGATGATATTTTGCGAATTGGCAGCAACTGCTTTTTTATAACTTCCGAAACTCGCTGTCATTCCGACAGGTTTCATAATTCTTTGCTCGATAAAATCTGCCCATTGCAAACCAGAAACTCTGTGAATCACTTCCCCAGCAACGATGAACATAATATTGTTATAATCTAAAGTTGTTCTGAATGGATTTTCGGGTTTTAAATATCGAACATTGTGAATAACGTCATTCACTGTCAGATTTCCGCCTTCTGGGAAAAACATCAAATCGCCTTGTCCCAAACCTAATCCGGCTCTGTGCGTGATCAAATCCTTGATTGTCACATTTTGAGAAACGTACGGATCTGCCATTTGGAACTCAGGAATATATTTGCTGACTTTATCGTCCCAATTTATTTTGCCTTCGTCAGCCAGAATTGCCAAAGCGGTACAAGTGAAACCTTTACTATTAGAGGCAATTCCTACTAATGTATTCTCGTCCATCGGTTGTTTATTATTCAACGAACGAACACCAAAACCTTTGGCATAAATCACTTTTCCGTCTTTCACAATTCCGACCGACATTCCCGGAACATCAAAAGTTTTAAGTGAATTCTGAATCAGTTCGTCGAGTTTTTTTTCTTCAATCTGAGCATTGAATACGGAAAAAGCGCAAAGAGTAAAGAAGAAAGAGATTTGTTTTGTCATTATTATAAAGCTTTAGACGAAGATAAGGATTTTAAGAAACTGGAACTTAAATCCATCAATTTAGTTTGTATTTTTGTTTTAAATAAATACAAAATGACAAATGATAATTTTGACGAAATCATAGAAAGGTCAATTAAAATAAGAAAATCATATCACCAACTGGAACTCAAACAAAATGGAAAAGTCTGGACAATTGAGCAAGATGCCTTGGGATTTTTGTCTGATGCAGGATTGGTTGGGAGAAATACGATGTCTCACGAAAAAACTTGGTCAAAAGCTAATTCAGATGAAGAATTGGAACACAAACTTGCCGAATCTATTTGGTGGATTATCAATCTTTCCGACAGAATGGACATCGATATCAAAGTGGCGATGGAGAATTTCCTTTCCAAAACTGAAAATTTATTTTAATTTAACCATAAGACAAACAAAATTGATAAGCATAAATTAGATAAAATGAGTGTAGAACAAATAGATAAGATAGATTTCATTAGCACAACAGACGAAGAAAAAGTAGAACTTACAATTTCTGACCATCTAGAATGGGATGAAGAAAATAATCACATCCTTGTTTTACAAAATAAAATAAACGCATACCTAGATTATATTCAAAATGGACAAATTTTAGAAGTTTATCCAAACTTGAAAAATAAAGACATTATAATAAGTCTTATGATGAAGTATAATCCAAATGAAAAAGCACTAGCTTTTCTAAATCATTGTGATGAATTTATGGAAACATTAGATTTAGCATTTAAATGGAAAACTGTCTAAACAAAATTTTATCCGCATTTAATAATAAACTTAAAATCTAATCAAAAAAATGTCGTATTGCGCCGCCATAGAAACAATGCAACCCGAAGATAGAAAAGCATTGCACAAAAATTACCACGACAACCATTACGGTTTTCCGATTCATAATGATGACGAACTTTTCGGAAGATTGATAATGGAAATCAACCAAGCCGGACTCAGTTGGGAAACCATTCTTAAAAAAGAAGAGTCTTTTAGAAAAGCTTACAGTAATTTCAGTATTGAGAAAATTGCTGCTTATACAGAAAAAGACCGAGAAAGATTGTTGTCAGATCCTGGAATCATCAGAAACAAACTGAAAGTCAATGCAGCGATTGAAAATGCAAAAACCATCTTGGAACTTAAAAAAGAATTTGGTTCGTTCGAGAAATGGTTGGAACATCACCATCCAAAAACTAAAGAAGAATGGGTGAAATTGTTCAAGAAAACGTTCAAATTCACAGGTGGAGAAATCGTTGGAGAATTCCTGATGAGTATTGGTTTTTTGAAAGGTGCGCATTCTGAGAATTGTAAAATCAATGGAAAGATTATTGTTGCGAATCCGAAGTGGAAGGAAATTTAAACCACAAAAGTCACAATAGAGAATTTAAAATGAAAGACTTTTAAAAGAGCAAAAAGCTGACTTGCAAAACCTTTTACTTTTTTGAACTTTTGATAAACTTAGAAATAAGTATAGCTTTAGTGCCTTTTGTGGTTTAAAAAATAGCCTTAAATTTGTAGAAATCTAAGAAAAATAAATGGAAAGTAAAAAAGAATTCTTCCTCGAGTGTTACAAACTCGGGATCATCAAATTTGGGCGTTTCACACTGAAAAGCGGGATTGAAAGTCCGTTCTACGTGGATCTTCGTCCGCTCGCTTCTGACCCAAAGACCCTGAAAAAACTAGCCAATTATCTTCTGGAAATGCTTCCATTGGATAATTTCGATATCATTTGTGGTGTTCCTTATGCTGCACTTCCGATGGCGACTGCAATGTCTTTGGAAAGTTTTATTCCACTGATCATCAAAAGAAAAGAAGCCAAAGCTTACGGCACCAAAAAACTCATCGAAGGAATTTTTGAAAAAGGACAAAACTGTCTTTTGGTAGAAGATGTGATCACCTCCGGTAAATCACTTGTAGAAACCATCGACGAAGTTGAAAATGAAGGCATCAAAGTTTCTGACATCGTTGTGGTTTTGGACAGACAGCAAGGCGGAAAAGAAAAATTGGAAGCCAAAGGTTACAAAGTTCATTCGCTTTTCAACATTTCTGAAGTTGTGGAAATCTTGAGAGAAGTGAATTATATTGATGAAGATGAAGTGGCAAGGATCAAAGATTTCGTGAATGGAAATCAAGTTATCTTCGAAGAGAAAAAACGTTTGTCTTACGAACAAAAATTAGAAACTGCGGAACATTCGTTTGCCAAGAAAATTCTTGAGATTGCTATCGAAAAAAGGTCAAACCTCATCGCTTCAGCTGATTTTATTACCACAAAAGAATTATTGGATTTTGCAGATTTCGTAGGACCACACATTGTCGCTTTGAAAACGCATATCGATATTCTGAATGATTTTGATGCAGACGAAACCATTCTTCCATTAAAAGATCTGGCTACGAAACACAACTTTCTATTGATGGAAGACCGCAAGTTTGCTGACATCGGAAACACGCAGGAACTTCAATTCTCCTACGGAACTTACAAGATCTCCAACTGGGCAGACCTCGTGACTTCTCACGTTATCGGTGGAAGCAAGAGTTTGGATTGCTTTATGAATGTTGGTGTTGTCGCAATTTTGGGAATGTCTTCCAAAGGCACTTTGACCGATTCTCATTACCGAGAAGAAGCGATGAAAGTGATACAAAGTCATCCAAACATTATTGGTTGCGTTGCCCAAAACGAGATCTCTGATGAACTTCTACTCTTCACGCCAGGTGTCAATCTTGGCGAAACGGGTGACGACAAAGGTCAACAATACAATTCTCCAGAGCATGTGATCAAGAATTACGGCACAGATTTCATTATCGTTGGACGCGGCATTTATAAGTCCGAAGAACCTGAACAAGAAGCTCTGCGTTATAAAAATGAAGGCTGGAAAGCATATTTGGAAACGCTGTAACTTTAAAACAATATAAATTAAGCCCTTTCTTAGTTTAAAACTATGAAAGGGTTTTTCATTTCTGTCAGTCTGAGGTTCTCGAAGACAAATAAAAACTTAAAAATCTTCAGATTTTTTCCATATAAAGATTATCGATTAGGGAATTTTCGTTTTGACAGATTGGGCAATTTCTCCCATTCATCATTTATTATCGCCTCCTTTTTTGCTCTACTCCACCCTTTCACTTGTTTTTCAAAAGCAATTGCCTGATTCACATCATCGAATTCTGTATAATAAACAATCTCAACAGGCCGACGGTGAAAAGTATAACAATTTGGATTATAACCATTTTGATGATATAGTAACTTTGTTTCCAAATCATTTGTCACGCCTGTATAATAGGAATTATCTGTACAAAGCAAGATGTAAACATAATAACGTTTCATAAATGTGTTTTCTCAAATATAGAAAAAAAGCAGAGCTTTTTTGAGTTTTTATATGTCTTCGAGAACCTCAGACTGACAAGTTGATGATCAACAATAAAACTTTAACAAACATAACCCATACTTCATCAGAAAAAATTAGTAGTTTTGATAAGTACTGATTGTTCCTGATGAAGCGTTTTTTTTGTGTCTTAGTTTCTTTTTCTTTTAATTTCTGGGCGGTTGCTCAGCAAGACAGCATTCGGTTGAATGTCAGACTGAATGACGACCAGAAATCGATTTCTGTCGAGCAGACTTTGGTTTACCACAATCCACATCAGAAATCCATCAGTCAGATCAAACTTTTGAATTGGGTTTCGGCTTATCAGAAAAGGAAAACGCCACTTCTAAAAAGGAAAATCGAGGACAGAAAAAATGACCTCTATTTCGCAAAGGACGACCAGTTGGGAAAACTGGAAAGCCTCCAATACTCCCATAACAACATCGCTTCTGAAGTCCTGAACACCAAACAGGAAAATATTTTCATCCCACTTTCCGAAGCTTTGAAGCCGGGAGAAAGCGTTACCATAAATTTCAAATATCAGATCCGACTTCCCGACGCTCGTTTCACAGGTTATGGAATCAATACGAATCATATTCTTCTGAAATACTTTTTCCTGGTTCCTGAGACTTATGAAAACGAAGCGCAAAGCAATTATTTTTATCGCGATACAGAAGAAACGGCTAATGCGGGCTCATTTTGGAATGTCAATTTTCAGCTTCCTGAGAAATGGAATGCCTACTCCAATTTGAAGGAGACAAGCCACCTCAACTTCGAAGGACAATCTACCAATGACCCAGAATTTCAGCTTTCGATAGAAAACTATCCTCAGTTTTCGGCCAATTTAGATGGCGAAACAACACAGATCCAATTGGGTTATCAGGTCTCAGATTATCAGAAACAAGTTTTGGAATTTCTGCTTGCGACTCAACTTAGATTCATAAAAGCAAGAACTGGAAATATTCCTGAAAAGCTCTTCATCACGGAGAAATTCATGAAAAAAGAAGAGTTTATCGGAATTGATGATATCAAATTTTGGAAGTTCAAATTCCAGATGTTCACAGATTATGAAAAGACCGACCTGGATTATTTTAGCACGATCTCTAAAAAAGTCATGGACGAATTTTTCATCAGCAACAAAACAAAAGACCATTGGCTGAAAAATGGTTTGAAGTCCTATCTGGAAATCCAATATTTGAAAAAAAACTATCCAGACCACAAATTGATTGGCGATCTTGCCGACAACGCCAAGTTTTTCGGGATCAAACCTTTGAAGATCTTTCATGCTTCGAAGCTGAAATTATCCGAACGTTACGGCCTGGCTTATCATTATATCTACACTCAGAATCTCGACCAGAAGATCACGACACCATTTGACAAGTTGAGTAATTTTAACACAACCGCGATCAGCCAGTTTGAAACAGGAAGTCTTCTCAATTATATTTCGGAATACCAAGAAAATGAATCGTTTGACACTTTTCTGAAACAATATTTTTCTAAAAATTACAGAAACAAAGTCATTGGTGATGATTTTCTGAAAGACCTTGAGAATCATTCTGATGGAAAATCTACATTCTTAAAAAACATGATGTCAGAAAAACATCGGATCAACTTTAATCTTAAAAATTTTGATAAAAAAGACAATGACTACTTGGTCAAAATCCAGAAAAATAAGACCGAAATCATTCCTTTAAAGATGGAGACAGAGACCAAAGCTACTGGGAAAACGACCTTTTGGAAAGACGGAACGGAGATGAAAAAGGACACCTTCTCCCTTCCTTCAAACCAAGTGGAAAAGATTGTTCTGAACGATGATTACGTTTTCCCTGAAACCAATTTCCGGGACAATTATCTTTACACAAAAGGGATTTTCTCGAACATGAAGAAGATCAGATTCAAGTTGATCAAGGATATTCAGAATCCGGAATATAATGAGATCTTCATCACACCAAGACTTACCTTCAACGCTTATGATAAAGTTCTTTTTGGATTGAATTTTAAAAATCAAGGGATCTTTGACCAGAAATTTGATTATTCGGTGACGCCATACTATAGTTCCGGAACTGGGAAACTGACCGGTTCAGCTGGTTTGGGCTACTCCATTTTGCCGCCAGAAAGTTTCTTCAGAAGCTGGAATTTTGGAGTGTCTGGATCCTATTTTCATTATGATAATAATTTGGCATATCAACGATTTGGAGCGTCCACATCGTTAAGTTTCAATAAAAATCCAAGAAGTGCAATCGGGAGAAATTTATTCTTTTCTTACAACTATTACGAGCGGGAACTCTCACCTATAAGAATCCTGAATAATGAATATGCAAAGTACAACCTCTGGAATTTGGGCTATTCCTATTCCGATAACCAGATGATCCACGAGAAATATATCGGGACCAATGTCCAATGGATGGAGGATTTTCAAAAGATATCAGCAGAGGCCTTTTACCGCTGGGAATTTGCAAAGAACAAGAAGATCAGTTTCCGTTGGTTTGCGGGCTACTTTGTAAAGAATGAGACCAAAAATAATCTTTTCAACTACGGAATCTCACGGGTTTCCAACTACTCTTTTTCTTACGGATTGTTGGGACAGAGTGCAACCTCAGGGATTCTTTCTCAGCAATTTATATTGGCAGAAGGCGGCTTCAAATCATTCTTCAACACTTCCGTGAATCAATTTATCACCAGCGTGAATGTAGATTCTCATCTTTGGAAGTGGTTCAATCTGTATGCAGATGCTGGCGTTTACAAGAACAAAAACAGAGCTGCACAATTCATTTGGGATTCTGGCATCAAGGTAAAAGTGGTTCCTGATTTCTTGGAGGTTTATTTTCCCGTCGCATCTACTTTAGGCTTTGAACCTGGTTTCAAAAATTATGGCTACAGGATCCGATATACATTGGTATTGAACCTTGGTGCACTGATCAACAATTTAAGAAGAGGCGTGTTTTAAACTATCCTTTTAATTCCTATAAAAAAAAAGGCTTCCTAAATTAGGAAGCCTTCTATTTTTAAGAAAAACTTAGATTAACCTGAGTTCGGTTTAAGCAAAATTTAAAAATAATTGGCCGTCATTTACTTTTTTCAAATTAAGTGACGGTTTTTTTGGAAAGAAACAGTATGCTGTAAGCCCTCCCAAAATATTCATTATAAAATTGCTCACACTGCGATGTCTGGTGTGTTCAACCTGACAGTGATTCTTCAATTCATCATTTATGGTTTCAATGATGGCTCTTTTTCTGAGCAAAATCTTGTCTTCCATAGTCATAATATGATTTTTCATATTCTTTCTAAGTTTGGTAAAGAGTTGAATTCCATCTGCAAAAAGCATCTCCCACAGGGCTTTTGAAAGGTATCCTTTATCGGCAAACAATTTCCCAAACAGTTGCTTGGTCATCTTCTTAATGTGTGTCGGATTTCGATCATCCACATTTCCTTTTGTCACATAAAAAGATAAAAGTTCTCCCTTTTCATTGCATACCAAATGCAGTTTAAAACCGTAGAACCAACCCAGTGAGGATTTTCCGCGTTCTGCTAAACCTTTGAAAACTTTATGATTATGTATTCTTTGGTTTCTGCAAACTTTCAAAGTTGTACTATCCATAAAGCTTATTCCTGTGCATTTTCCCAGACATTTTTCTTTTAAAAATAAGGCAAAAACAACAAAACATCTTTGTTGAAGTTCGATAAACCTGTTGTAGGAAAGACTGTTTGGAAACAGATCTTTCCAATACCCACAAACTATTTCTTTGTAATAATGCTTAAACGTTTTGTGAGCTCCCAAATGAAAACCTATCATGATTGTGATAATTTCAGAATCAGACATTTTTGAATTTCTGTTCCTTCTCCTCTTGTTGTCTCCTAAAGCATTAAGCTTTAATTTTTTAATTTGTGCATCAAACTCTTTACAAAAATCATCAATTTGTACAAAAATATTTGTAATTTGGACTTTCAAATTCATAGCAATAAATCGTTTAAATATTTGAATGTCAGAAACTTAAATATACGAATTATTGCTATTTTTTACAAATTATATCTCATTTTTTATCCCGAACTCAGGTTAGATTAGTTTTTGATCACTTTTTGAGATACTTTTTCTCCGTTAACTGAACCAGTTACGATGTAAACACCTTTAGCAAGAGAAGATACGTTCAAAGTAGAACCTTCTGTTACTTTAGCAGCTTTTACAACTTGACCAGCAGCGTTTACGATTTGGATATCGGCAGTTTTAGCGAAAGCGATAGATTCTCCAACAACAGTATTTTTAACCAATATAGAGTTTGTTTTTGCAAAATCTGCAACTGCTAAAGTTGCAGAACCTTTGATATCATCTACAAACAACGCATTAGTCGAACTCTTTTGTAACTTTATAGAAAAAGATGGAGTTGACCCCCAAGATACTCCAGTAAGATCTAATGTGATGGTAACCCAATCATTAGTATTGATGCTTCCTGTATAAGAATTTGCTCCTGTAGCAGTCAGAGTAACATTTCCAGTTGTACCTGCGGGAACGTTGAAATACTTACTTCCAGCAGCTGTTCCATCTCCAGCATTGAAAGAAATTCCACCAGCAACACCTTTTACCTTCAATGTAATATAATTGATTCCTGTAACATTCATGTTTTTATTAGCTGTCATTACATAAATGTTTGATGTGCCTGTATTATCAGTAATTTTTAATGCACCTGTTCCACCAACACCACCAGCTGCACTTTGTTCTCCAGACTTAAGATCAAATCCTAAGCTTGATTGAAAAGCAGTCCAATCATTAAAATCAGAGCCAGCAAAAAGGTTACTTTGTGCTGAAACTGTCATTGCTGCAGCAACACTTAAAATAGTAAAGATTTTTTTCATTTTATTAAAGTTTAAAATTGATTACGTAAAAATAAGTAAAAAAATGCTCCCAATTACAGAGAGCATTTTTTTAACATTTATTTTAATTATTTTTTGATAACTTTTTGAGATACAGCCTGTCCGTTAACTAGACCTGTTACCACGTAAGTTCCTTTTGGCAACGCAGAAACGTCCAATCTAGAGTTATCAGAAACCTCAGCTGTTTTCACGATTTGACCAGCAGTGTTGTAAACTGATACTTTCGCAGAAGCTCCGAAGATCAATTCGTTAGAAACGATTGTGTTCTTCACCAAGTTAGCTTTAGCATTGTTTGCATCTACCACAGCCATAGTCGTATATGCAGTCCAAGAAACGTCATCAATAGTAACTTGTTTGTTTCCTGCAGCAGTTCCAGTTGGATAAGAGATTTTGATCTTTACTGATCCAGATTTGTTAACTGGAGTAGTAGAAGTCAATACCGTAGTATCTTCTCCAGCAGCTCCAAACGCAGGAGTTACTGTCGTTTGTACTCCGTCAACAAAAACGGCAAGAACTCTTGTGTTGGTTCCTCCTGTAAAAGCTTTTCTGTATTTGAAAGTAAAAGAACCAACTCCATTAGGAATTGTGAACTCTACAGAACTTGGCTCGTCTGATCTTCTTAGCATAAGTCCTTTTCCAGTGATACCATAAGTATCCTCGTCACGAGAATGAACATAATCAACACTTACACCACTAGTTTCTCCAGAGAAGCTACCGTTTGCATAAGCTGTTGACAAAGCTGTCTGAGCTGAGAACGTTTCTGTACCTTGCGCACTTACTGTTGCAGTTAAAGCAACTGCTGCTAATAGAGAATAGAATTTTTTCATAATATAAAAATTTAAAATTGTTATTGTTTTATTGTTTCGTTTTGTCTGTGGCAAATATAAAATTTTAATGCTAACTACAATTTTAAGAGGTCGTTTCCCGTTTTAAATAATTGTTAATTCGTTTCAACGCCTATTATTAGTACTTTTACACATCATGACAAAAGGGTGGCTAAGATAAATAAAATTTTTCTGTTAACATTGGTTTTTTTTGCGTTAAATCTCTTTAACGCACAGATTTTCAGTTGGAAGAACCCGAATATCCCCCAAGATTCCCTTAAAAAAGACAGTATTCTCATTTCAAAGATCAACCAGTATTTTTTCACCAAAGACACGCTTGACTTCGTAAAAAAACAAAATAAAGTGATTTATGATGAAGAAGTGCTCGTAAAAAATGATAAGAAAAGAATCCTTGGAGAACTCAATTCCAAAGGATCGATCATTAGAGGAATCACCTTCGGAAATAACCAAGGTTCTTCTGTCCAAAGTTCTATGGATATGCAGATCTCTGGAAAGCTAAGTCCTGATGTTTCGATCCTGGCTTCTATTTCGGACCACAACCTTCCGGTTCAAGCAGATGGTTACACGCAGACTTTGCAGGAATTCGATAAGATCTACCTTCAGCTCAATATCAAAAACCACAGCATCATAAGAGCCGGACATCTTGATCTGAATGATGAGACCACCTATTTCGGTCGTTACCAGAGAAGAAGTATGGGATTGCAGTTTCTCACAGCTTGGGAAAAGAATGGCAACAAAACCTCTGTCGACGTTTCAGGTGGCGTTGCGCGAAGTGAGTTTTTCCGGATGCGCTTCCAGGGAATCGAGGGAAACCAAGGCCCTTATCGATTGACCGGAAAAAACGGAGAACTATTTATCACGATCATCTCTGGTTCTGAGCAGGTTTTCATCGATGGCGTTTTGATGAAGCGTGGCGAAAATCAGGATTATGTCGTTAATTATAATACTGGCGAAATCACATTCACCAGTTTCCGACCGATATACAAACAAAACTTCATCAACGTTTCCTATAATTATACAAACAGAAATTACACCAGATTCCTGATTACGGGAAACATCAAACATCAGCGAGAAAGACTGAAAGCAGGCTTCAGTTGGTTTATGGAGAATGACAACAAGAACGCACCACTTTCGCTTAACCTTAGCGAAGAGGATCAACTTCAACTCGTGAATGCAGGAAACGACCCGACTTTGATGTTCTCACCTTCTGGCATAGAAACAGAATATGATGTCAACAAGATCCTTTACAAAAAGGTGTTCTCGGGCGATTCTTTCTACTATGAATTTTCAACGAATCAAACCGAGGTGCTCTATCAGGTTTCATTCACCTATTTTGGTAGTGGCAAAGGTGACTATCAATTGCAGCAGACCACCAACAATGGTAGGGTTTTCCAATATATGGGAACTGGCTTAGGTGATTATCTTGCTGTTCGGAAATTGCCGGCACCAGAAAAGTCTCAGGTTTATTCCGCCAACGTAGAATATGCTTTGAACGAAGGCGTCGTCGGGACAGATGTTTCCTTAAGCAATTATGACCTCAATGCATTTTCTTCGAGGGACAATGACCAGAACATTGGTTACGCCGCAAGGATCTACGCCAACAAAACTTTCCGAAAAAACACTTGGACCGGAACACCAATGGTGGAATATCAAGTGATCCAAAAGAATTTCCACATTCTGGACAGGATCAATAATGTAGACTTCTGGCGTGATTTCAATTTGACCAATGAGTTCAATCAGATCACGCAAAACCGATTCATCTTTTCTTTCCTTAATGACTTCAATAAAACTTCCAAGATCAATTACAAGATCAATTATCTTGAGGAAACCGACTCTTACAAAGGAATCAAAAACGATCTGGATGCTGTATGGAAAATTGGAAGATTCAACAATCTCGCGGCAGTTTCATACCTTGACACCAAATCGACAGACCTAAACACCACCTTCGTCCGTGGTACAGTTTCTACAGAATTAGCTGGTAAAAAAGGCAGCTGGATGTTGGGCGGAGCTATGGAACACAACGAGAAAAAATACAACACGACCCAGACTTTGGATTTGACAAGTTTCAGTTGGAAGGAATTGTTCATCCAGAAAAAGATCGCTGACTCAGCCAGAACCAAATTATTGACCAAACTGTATTTCCGAAGCAACGACTCTGTACAGGATAACCGCCTTCAAAAGATGAACAACATTGTCGGGATCATGGCAGAAAGTCAGATCATCAAGACCGAAAAGACGCAATTGTCCACATTGTTCCATTACAGAAAGTTCTTCTACGAGGACAAGAGTTTGGCAAATGACCAAAATCAGGATTTTGTGGTGGGGAATATCTTGTACAACCAGCAGCTTTTCAAAAACGGAATGCGCCTGCAATTTTTCTATGAACTTGGAAATGGTCAGGAGGCGCAGCGCGAATTCCAGTACATCAAAGTGACAGACGGACAAGGCGTTTACAAATGGACCGATTACAACAATGACGGCATCCAGCAACTCGACGAGTTTGAAGCGGCAGAATACGCCGATCTGGCGCAATACATCCGGGTTTATACTAATAGTGTGAATTACCTGGCTTCTAACAAAAACAAGCTTCAGCTTGCCTTATTCGTGAACCCATCGGTTATCATCAGTTCTCAAAACGAATTCCTGAAACGTTGGAACTTCAATCTCTCATTGCTTTCACAGAATTCTTATCTTAAAAGTGATCAGGTTCTGGTGTGGAATCCATTCAAAAAAGAGACCGACCAATTGTTGAGAACACAGAATATTTTAGCATCGGCTCTACTCAATTCTAATGACAAATCTGGTTGGAACGGGAGTTACCGCTACACAGACAATGACAATCTGGTCAACGCCAATTTCAGTAATGAAGCACACGGTCAAAGATCACACTTCCTGAATGTCGGCTATTCCTTCACCAAATCTTTCCGAACAGATTGGGAAAACTCGATTCAAAATGTGACCAATAGTTCGCAGGTTTACGATTCGCGAAATTATCTCCTTCAAAACTGGGAAACGAAACCGAAAGCGACCTACAAACTGTCCGAAAGCTTACAGACAGAGCTTTTCGGCGCGCTTCGTCAAAAGAAAAGAACCGATGGTGAAGAGTTGTTGAAAACTTACGAAATCTCCGGAACGCTTCAGTGGGAAAAGGTCAAAACGTCCGTGCGAGCGAATTTTTCTTTCATTAATAATGACTTTACCGGGAATAATTTCAGCATCGTCGGAAATCAAATGTTGGAAGGTTTGAAAGTTGGGAAAAACCAGGTTTGGTCGCTATTCATTCAACAAGCCATCAACTCATTCATCCAACTGAATGTGAATTACGAAGGCAGAAACTCCGGCGAAAGAACGATCCACATTGGAAGTATGCAGATCAGAGCGAGTTTTTAATTGGTTGAGTTGTTAATCCGTTAAATCGTTAATTTGATGATTTGTAAAACTGTTGATTTTCCGATTTTATTGTTTGTCGAATAAACGATTTCACAATTCTACGATTTTACCTAACATCAAAATTCCTGCTCCACTCGCTCCAGCTCCCAACATATAGATTTGGCAGTTCAAAACCAGCGTAATCCAAAGCTAAGAGCGAATGACAAGCTGTAACGCCGCTTCCACAATGGAAAATGATTTTGTTGGAATCTCTATTCTTAAAGAACTCAGTATATTTTTCATTAAGGATTTCTGGCGATTTGAATAAACCATTCTCATCCAAGTTATCAGAAAATGGAAAATTCTCTGCGCTGGGAATATGTCCCGCAACCAGATCAATTGGCTCGGTGATTCCTTTGTAACGCTGAGATTCGCGGACATCAACAATCAAGTATTCAGGATTTTCTGCTGCGCCCTTCACATCGTCGATCCAAACTTGAGGCAATTGCCAATCATGGACTTCAGAAATATATTCGGTTTCTGGATAACTCTCATCGCCGGAGGCTAAAGGATAATCTTGACTTTCTGCAAATTGTAAACCGCCATTCAGGACACGAACCTTTTTATGACCAGCCGCCTTCAGCATCCACCAAAATCTCGCGCCAGCATTCGCACCATTCTTATCATCGTAGATCACAACATCAGAATCCTTGTCGATTCCCAATCTCCCTAAGGTTTTTATGAAATACCCAAACTTCGGAAGCGGATGTCGACCACCATCTTTCGGATCATCAATTTCGGCCAGATGATGATTCAAATCTACAAATACAGCATTCTTCAAATGCTTTTTCTGATATTCTTCTTTAGCATTCGGACCAGTTCGCACATCAAAGATCCTTAGATTCGATTGATTAGAAATTTGATAAAGTTCATTGGTATTGATTATGGAATTCGTTTTCATAGGATATGATATTTTGGAACTGAAATTGTAAGTCTTTCTGAACATAAAATTAAACTAATACCGCAATCTCACAAAGTATTTCAACTGTTTTATTTTAACAACTCGAACTACGGGAATCTTTTGCAGTTGAAAAATTGTACTCAACTATTTAAATTAATTAGATTTGCGAATCAATAAAAGTAAAAAATGGAAACACCACAAGAAAAAATCCTCATCACGGGCGCACTAGGGCAGATAGGAACAGAACTCACGGTCAGATTATGTGAAATGTACGGTAAAGAAAACGTCATCGCATCCGGACTTGAGAAATGGAAAGAGGGCATTACAGAAGCTGGCTATTACGAGAGACTAGATGTTACTAATTTCCAAGCCGTTACAGAAGTGATCAAAGAACACAACATCACAACTGTCTATCACCTGGCGTCTTTACTGTCCGGAACCTCGGAAAAACAACCGCTCTTCGCCTGGAAACTGAACCTGGACCCATTGATCCACCTTTGCGAATTGGCAAAAGAAGGAAAGCTGAAAAAGATATTCTGGCCAAGTTCCATCGCCGTATTCGGAAAAGGAATTCCGAAAGAAAACGTGGGACAAGAAGTGGTACTGAACCCAACAACGGTTTACGGAATCTCCAAAATGGCTGGTGAAAAATGGTGTGAATATTACTTCAAAAAGTACGGTGTTGACATCAGAAGTATCCGTTATCCGGGTCTTATTTCTTGGAAAGCGCCAGCAGGTGGAGGAACTACTGATTACGCTGTCGAGATTTTTTATGAGGCCGTTGAAAATGCAAAATACACGAGCTTCATCAAGGAAGATACGGCGATGCCAATGCTCTATATGAACGATGCGATCGATGCAACGATCAAGCTAATGACCGCTCCAAAAGAACAGGTGAAAATCCGTTACTCTTACAACCTGGGCGGGATGAGATTTACGCCTTCAGAATTGGCCGCTGAGATCAAAAAAACAATCCCTGATTTCGAGATAAAATACGAGCCCGATTTTCGTCAGGCCATTGCAGATTCTTGGCCTGCAAGTATTGATGATTCTGCTGCTAAACAGGATTGGGGATTAGATTACAAGTTTGACATTTCATCCATGTCTATAGATATGATAAATAACCTGAAGAAGAAATTAGGGAAATAGAAAAATCTAAATCATCAATTTAAGCTATAACAGTTTTAACATTTGATTTTTAAATATTTATAAATAAAATTAAAATTTAACTTTAAGTGATTTTACTAACATTCAACATAGCGATTTCGGAAAAGGGCAGAGAAAAAAACAACAAATTTTCTGAGCATCAATTGATATCGTCTATCGAAGAAAATACCAGAATCATCTTTTTGTTATTGGAGCTACACGAGTATAAGGCCACATTCTTTGTTGAAGTTTCCATTGCCGAGCAACTCCAAAAACTACTAAAAAACCTTTCACTTTCTGGTCACGAGATTGCACTTTACAATGTCAATTCCGACACCAAAATGGTTACCAAAACCAAGCAAGATCTGGAGCAGATTTTGGACAAACCGATCAAAGGATTGAGACAAAAATCACATCGCCTTCCCTACCCTGAGATCAAGAAAATGGACTTCATTTACGTCTCGAATATCGAGGATTCCAAGATCGATTTTCTTTGGAGAAAGCTCACTGCGAAAACAGAGATCTACACCGAAAATGATTTGACGATCGTGCCGGAAAGTCAGTCGCCTTACTCGCAACTTCCGTTCAATGATTATGTGCTCCAGGTGACGCCGATGAAGTATTACGAAAGCATGCTTTTGGAAAGTCTGAAATCCAACGAATACGTGATGATCTACGCAAACGCCTGGCAACTTTTCAGCAAGGATAAACTGCCATTTATTATACCATTTTATAAAAAGATCAATCTTAGTAGAAGTTTTGAAGACCGACTTGAAGACCTGTTCCAGTTTATAGACGAGCACGAAATTGCCGTTTCCAGGATGAAGGATTATTTGTTCTAAAGCTTCTACCAGAATGTTATAAAGTGATAATAATTCTTTAAAATTCAGATTTAAAGCTGCAATTATACCACAGTAGTTGATTTTTAAGTAAGCAAAAAAAGCTTTATTTTATTTAATTAATCGTAATCCTAAAGGTATATCGTCAGCGTATGGAGACCGTATAGAGACCCTATAGAAATCATATAGAAAAGCCTGTTATCATTTGTTTGATAAACAGGCTTTATTTTTATTAAAAAGATAAATTAATTTAGCTTAACTCAAAAACAGTAATCTCAGGCAAAACACCTACTCTACCCGGATAGCCTATCACACCGAAACCACGGTTGACATAGAGGTATTTCCCTTCGCTTTCGTAAAGGTCGGCCCACTTAGGATACTTATACTTTACAGGTGACCATTTGAAGTTTTTGAGGTCGATTCCGAACTGCATGCCGTGCGTATGTCCAGAGATGGTCAGTTGGACGTTTTTAGGATGGTTTTTCACAATCGCATCAAAATGCGAAGGGTCGTGAGACATCAGGATCTTTGCAGCTTCCGCAGGCACATTTTGAGTTGCCTTGTCCAAGTCTCCGAATTGTGGAAACGGTGCAATACCCCAATTCTCTACGCCTAGAATGTATAGTTTTTCGCCATTTTTCTCAATGATTCTATGCTCATTTCTCAACATCTCAAAACCTGCCTGCTTTTCATATTCAATCAACTGAGGAATATTCAAAGCTTTTTCTTCTTTGGTCTTAAAGTCGCCATAGTCACCATAATCGTGATTTCCCAGAACAGCAAACTTCCCATCTCTACTTTTGATCTGAGAAAACAAGTCTATGAAAGGAACGAACTCATCCGCGTAATTATTGACCATATCGCCGGTAAAAAGAATTAGATCAGCGTCTTGCTTATTGATCAGATCAATGGCGTGTTGCAAATGCTTTGGATTTTGAAAACTACCACTATGAACATCCGAGATCTGAACGATCTTGTAATCTTTGAAGGCCGCTGGTAAGTTTTTCAGTTTCAATCTGACGATTCTTGCCCTGTGACGGTATTTGCCAAAGACAATGCCGTCCAAAACCAAACCAGCCAAAACCGCAGCAGAACCTAGACCAACAAGACTCACAAACTTTCTCCTTGACGGATAATCATGGTTCTCTGTCGCTACATAATGGTATCCAAAATTGAACAACCTAAAGATATCTTCAACCAAAAGAAAGACAGCAACCAGAATTTTCGGTAAAACAAAGATCAAAATGGTTGAAAACACGATCTGAAAACTCAGATAATCGTGCGAACCTCTGTTGAAAGTGAAAACGGAATAGAGTAAAAACCCGTAGATCAGAATGGTCGGGACCCAATAGATGAATTTCGCATTCTGATTGGTATAAACTGTTTTAAAAGCTTGGTAAACATAAACTTCCAGCACAAGAAAAATGCCCAGAAGAAATAAGATATTCTTTTGCATACTAATATTAATAAAAAACAAAAAAGGAATAAAAATTTATTCCTTGATATAATGAACGTTTAAGTTTCGATTTTACTTTAAATTTTCCCTTCTGGAAATTTGTAGATCACACAATTGATGTTCATTCCCGCCCCAACGGATGTGAAAAGAATGTGAGAGCCCGGAATGAACGTCTGACCTTCCATTTTTCCCTTTCTAATCAGATCAAATAAGGTCGGAACCGTTGCCACAGAAGAATTTCCAAATTCCTGAATCGTCATTGGAGAGATCGCGTGGTCATAATCCTTTTGTCCGTACAATTTGAAAAGCCTGCCGATCATGGCGTAATCCATTTTTGCATTGGCTTGGTGGATCAATATTTTTGTGATGTCAGAAATATCAAGGTTCGCTTTTTCTATCGTTGCTTTGATGGCGTCTGGAACATTTTTCAAAGCATATTCGTAGATCTTGCGCCCTTTCATTTGGATATATTGCCTTGGTTCTTTAGACGCAGGATTCAGACTTGGTCCGTTTGCAAGGTAATTAAGTTCTTCGCCGTTATCGCAAAGCGTACTGTCCGCCAAAACGCCAACTGTAGTATCTTCTGTTGCCGTCACTACAACCGCACCAGCGCCATCTGCGAAGATCATCTTATTTCTATCGAATTCGTCGGTTACTCTACTCAAAGTTTCACCACCGACAACCAGGATCGTTTTTGCCTTTTTAGCTTTTATCAATGTATCTGCAAGGATCAGAGACTCTACCCAACCTGGACATCCGAAGATCATATCATAATTGACACAAGATCTGTTTTTGATATCCAATTTATTCTTCAATCTAGCTGACAATGAGGGCATAAAATTAGGAATTCCATCCACATCTACTTCGCCAAAATTGGTCGCGTAGATGATATAATCGATTTCCTCTTTATCAATACCAGCATCCTCAATAGCCTCCAACGATGCTCTGAGACCAAGGTCCGAATTGAAATCCTCAGGACTCAAATATCTTCTTCTTTCTATCTCTGTGATATCTACAAACTTTTGGATAATTTCTTCTGTTTGCTTTTCAATCAATTGATTATTATCATCATAGAAAACAGAATCCTTGAAATATGAACCTTCTATTATGTTTTCCGGAATGTAACATCCGGAGCCAATGATCAGTGTATTAGGCATTGATATTAATAAATTTTAATATGCAAAATTACATAAAAATTAATAGTTGGAATTTTTATTTTATCAAATTTTAAGACTCTTGTAATTAATCAATTGTAAATGTGAAGTATAGACAATCAATTCCGCTTTTCCGACCTGATATTTGAATTTTTTATGATAGAATTTCTATTTTTGAAAAATGTTTGAATTCCAAACCATAGACAAAGAGATCGAGGACGTTTTTATGAAGGAAAAAGGCAGCAAATTCATCGGTTTTGCCTACCCTGTCGATTCTGAATCTGAAGTCAAATCGAGACTCAATCACCTTCAAACCATTCATCCAAAAGCCACCCATCATTGTTACGCCTATCGTTTGGGAATTAACGGCGAAAATTACCGTGCGAATGACGACGGCGAACCATCCGGAAGTGCAGGTTTGCCTATTTACAATCAGCTTCTCGCTCATCAGATTACGAATGTTCTTGTCGTTGTCATTAGATATTATGGTGGAACAAAATTAGGCGTAGGTGGATTGGTAAAAGCTTACAAAGAATCTGCAAAATATACTTTGGAAGAAGCAAAAATCATCACGAAAGAATTAGAATCAAAAATTGAATTGAAGTTCAAATTCTCTCAGCAAAACATCATCTTTACCTTGCTAAATAAATATGATGCGAAAATCACCTCATTCGAAGCGGAGGAAATTTGCACGATTGAAGCCAACTTCAAAACCTCAAAAAAAGAAAGCATCTCAGACGAACTGTCCGAGATGCTTTTGGAATTTAATATTCTATAACTTTCATCTTCGACTTCCCATCAATAATGATGCAAAATACATCAACTGAGCTAATGAACCTAAAGCTGCAACAACGTATGTCCTTGCTGCCCATTTCAAGGAATCTTCTGCGCCTGCATATTCTTCTCTGGAAACTGTTCCTGTAGTTTCCAACCATTTCAATGCACGATTACTAGCATCGTACTCTACCGGCAATGTGATGAATGCGAATAAAGTGGTGATCGCAAAAAGTACAACACCAATCGCTAAGACAATTTTATTACCGCTCATCGCCATCAACACGATTCCGCCCATCAAAACAAATTGCAAAAGATTGGAACTAATATTCACAATAGGAACCATTTTAGACCTCAATTGCAACATAGAATAGCCAACGGCGTGTTGAACAGCGTGACCACATTCGTGAGCAGCAACCGCAGCCGCAGCCGCATTTCTCTGCATATAAACAGCTTCGGAAAGATTGACAGTTTTAGTTTCCGGATTATAATGGTCAGTCAGTTGTCCTGGAACGGAAACGACCTGAACATCATTGATTCCGTTATCTCTCAGCATTTTTTCAGCGATTTCTTTCCCAGAAAGTCCATTTCTAAGGTGAACTTTGGAGTAGTGTTCAAATTTGGATTTCAATCGTGATGAAACAATCCAACTCAGCAGCATAGAAATCCCAATAATTAAATAGTAACCAGTCATTATATTTTCAATTTACATTAAAATAAATTACAACTTTTGATGTAAAAATCATACCAAAGCCTTGCTTTTTTTTCCTTAAAAACTATCTTTGTCTAATCTATAAACAAGAATATGGGAAATATCAATATAAAGCAAGTAGTTACGGAAAAGGACCAAATGGATTTCATCAAATTCCCGATGGAACTTTACAAAAACAACCCGAATTACGTTCCGCCATTGATCAATGAAGAAAGAAATATCTGGAAAAAAGAAGAAAATCCCGCTCTTAATTATTCTGAAGCGAAGCAGTTTTTAGCTTATAAAAATGATAAAATCGTTGGCAGAATTGCTGTTTTGATTAATAGAAAAGAAGAGAAAGAACTTGACATCAAGAAAGTCAGATTTGGCTGGTTAGATTTTGTTGATGATGCGGAAGTTTCCAAAGCTTTGATTGATATCGCCATTAATTTTGCCAAGGAAAATCAAATCGATAAAATCGAAGGTCCAATGGGATTTACGAATCTTGACAAGGCTGGAATGTTGACTTTCGGGTTTGACAAATTGGCGACGATGATTGGACTTTACAACGATGATTATTATCCAAAACACTTGGAAAATCTTGGACTTGTCAAAGAAAAAGAATGGGTTGAATTTGAATTGCAATTCCCCGAGATCTTGCCTGAAAAAGTGGAGAAATTCAGTTCTTTGATTGCTCAGAAGTATAAATTAAAAACTTTACAATTCAAACATAAAAAAGAAATTTTGCCTTACGTAGAATCGATGTTCAAATTATTGGATGAAACCTACAAACACCTTTCCACTTACACACCGATTTCTGATGAGCAAATCAAAACTTATAAGGAAAAATATTTCGGTTTCATAGATAAAGATTACATCACTTGTGTTGCTGACGAGAACAATCAGTTGGTGGCGTTTGCAATCACAATGCCTTCTTATTCCAAAGCTTTGCAGAAATCAAAGGGAAAACTTTTCCCATTTGGCTGGTGGCACTTTTTACAGGCTGGAAAGAAAAATGAGCGCGCTAATTTCTACCTGATAGGAATCCATCCAGAATATCAAAGGAGAGGTGTAACTTCAATGATTTTTAAAGCGATTCAAATGAACCTCAAAAACAAAGGCATCAAATATCTTGAAACCAATCCAGAATTGGAGGAAAACAAGAGCGTGCAGGTTCTTTGGCAAGATTACCATCCTGTCCATCACAAAAGCAGACGAACTTACTCACTTGAGATTAATTAAACAATTGTTTAACAAAATATAAATTTGAATAAACATTTTAATCTTGTAAAAATTGATTCCTATTGAAAAAGCAACTATACATTTACGTTGGCCTGATAATCCTCTTTGTGGCTTACAATTTCTACAAACCTATTAAGGATGACAGATTGGATGCGGTCATCAACATTCTGTTTGCCAGCGTATTGTTTCTCTACATTGCCTACATTGCCTATCTCGTCCTAAGGAATATGGGCAAAAAAGACAAATAGACCCTTATTTATAACTGTTCTAAATTTACCAAAACAGACTTTTCTCTTGTTTACATAAGGCCGATAATTTACTATATTAAATCTTTATTTAGTATTTTTGCATAGTTAAATTTGACCTTATGAATTTACCCGAAAATTATATCCCGATACTAATTCAGGCCGCAGTCGGTCTTGGATTCGTAGCTATTTCTTTGTTAGGTGCTCATTTCTTGGGTCCTCAGCAGAAGAAAGGGAATTCTGTAAAAAACCAAGCCTGGGAATGTGGTATTCCGAGTGAAGGTAACGCTAGAACACCATTCTCCATCAAATATTTCCTGACTGCAGTTTTGTTCGTATTGTTCGATATCGAGATTGTATTCTTCTACCCGTACGCGGTGAACTTTAGAGAGTTTGGAATGGAAGGCTTTGTAGCCGTACTTACGTTTGTTGCTATTTTCTTTGTCGCTTTTTTCTACGTCTGGAAAAGAGGTGCTTTGGATTGGGACAAATAAATTAATTTAATTACGTTTTGGATTTAAAATTGAATCAATTAAAGTCTAAAATTTAAAATCTAGAAAAAATGTCAGATAATAAACCAGTAATAAAAACAGATGCGCCCGCTCCTCCAGGATTTGAAGGAGAAGGATTTTTCGCAACACAATTGAGCAGTGTGATTGGGATGGCAAGAAAGTTTTCACTTTGGCCTCTACCTTTTGCTACTTCTTGTTGTGGAATCGAATTTATGGCGACATTGAATCCAACATATGATGCGTCAAGATTTGGAATGGAAAGAAACTCCTTTTCTCCAAGACAGGCAGATATGTTGATGGTTTGCGGAACTATTTCTAAAAAATTAGGACCCGTTTTGAAAGAAGTTTACACCCAGATGGCTGAGCCAAAATGGGTAGTTGCTGTTGGTGCTTGTGCTTCCAGCGGTGGTATTTTTGATACTTATTCGGTTCTTCAGGGGATTGACAAAATTATTCCTGTTGACGTGTACGTTCCAGGATGTCCTCCGAGACCGGAACAAATCATCGAAGGTGTAATGCAAGTGCAAGCTTTGGCAGAAAGCGAAAGCATCAGAAGAAGAGATATGCCAGAATATCAGCATTTGTTAGATTCATACAATATCGACAACTAAGAAATAATGACGAACGAATTTGTATTAGAAGCTATCACGAGAGAATTTCCTGAGTCTGTGATTTCAAGTTCAGAGCCTTACGGGATGCTGACTGTTGAAATAAAGAAAGACGATATCAAAAAGGTGATTCATTATTTGAAAGATTCAAGTTTAGAAATTAATTTTTTGACAGACGTTTGCGGGATTCATTATCCTGAAACACCTGAGAAGGAAATCGGCGTCATTTATCACTTGCATAATATGATGACCAATTTCAGAATACGTCTCAAAGTTTTTATGACGAGAGAAAATGTAGAAGTTGATTCTTTGACGGAATTATTTGCTGGTGCCAATTGGATGGAAAGAGAGACTTTTGATTTTTATGGAATCAAATTCAAAGGACATCCGGACTTGAGAGCAATCCTTAATATGGAAGACCTGGGTTACCATCCAATGCTGAAAGAATATCGCTTGGAAGATGGAACCAGAACAGACAAGAACGATAGTATGTTCGGAAGATAAAATTAATATAAATGATAAATGATGATAGATAAATGATTATCGATTATCACCTATCAATTATCAATTATAAAGAATATGAAAGATAACTCATTATCTAATATACTTAACCAATACGACAGCAAAGAACAAATCGACGGGCAATTATACACCCTGAATCTTGGTCCTACGCACCCTGCAACTCACGGGATTTTCCAGAACGTTCTTACGATGGACGGAGAAAGGATTCTTCACGCTGAGCAAACTGTAGGTTATATCCACAGAGCATTTGAAAAAATCTCTGAGAGAAGAAACTTTGCACAAATCACGACGCTTACCGATAGAATGAACTACTGCTCTGCCCCAATCAACAATTTGGGTTGGCATATGACAGTCGAGAAGTTGCTTGAAATCACAGTTCCAAAACGTGTAGATTATATGCGTGTGATTTTGATGGAGTTGGCGAGAATTGGTGACCATTTGATTTGTAATGGTGTAACAGGAATGGATGCCGGAGCAATTACAGGACTGACTTATATGTTCATCGAAAGAGAACGTATCTACGATATGTACGAGCAGATTTGCGGTGCAAGGATGACAACCAATATGGGAAGAATCGGCGGTTTCGAAAGAGATTTCACACCGAAGTTCCACGAGTTGTTGAAAGACTTCCTGAAAACTTTCCCTGCAAGATTTGCAGAATTCGGTCAATTGTTAGAAAGAAACAGAATCTTTATGGACAGAACCATTGGCGCAGGCGCAATCTCAGCAGAAAGAGCTTTGAGCTACGGTTTTACTGGTCCAAACCTTCGTGCAGCTGGCGTTGATTATGACGTAAGAGTTTCACAACCTTATTCTTCTTACGAGGATTTCGATTTCATCATTCCGGTTGGAACTGCGGGCGATACTTACGACCGTTTTATGGTTCGTCAGCAGGAGATTTGGGAATCTTTGAAAATCATCAACCAAGCTTACGACAACCTTCCAGAAGGACCATTCCACGCGGATGTTCCGGATTTCTATCTTCCTGAAAAGGCGGATGTTTACAACAAAATGGAAGCTTTGATTTACCATTTCAAAATTGTAATGGGAGAAACAGATGTTCCTAAAGGTGAAGTTTACCACGCTGTAGAAGGTGGAAATGGAGAATTAGGATTCTATCTTGTGAGCGATGGCGGAAGAACGCCTTACAGATTGCACTTCAGAAGACCTTGTTTCATTTATTACCAAGCATATCCGGAAATGATTACCGGCGCAGTAATATCTGATGCAATCGTAACGATGTGTAGTATGAATATCATTGCGGGAGAATTAGACGCATAAAATTGTAAAAAAGTATCATTGTAAAAAGTATTAACGAATTTACAGTGACCAAAATAAATCATTAGTACATTGTACATCGTACAATAATACAATAAATAAGATGAGCGAAACAATTGCTTTTAAACCTGAAAGCTTAGCGCAGGTTCATAAAATTATGGCGAGATATCCAGAAGGCAGACAAAAATCTGCATTGATTCCTGTCTTGCACATTGCACAGAAAGAATTTGATGGCTGGCTGGCTGTTCCAGTGATGGATTATGTTGCAGAATTATTGAGCATCACGCCGATTGAAGTATATGAAGTTGCGACTTTTTATACAATGTTCAATATGAAGCCGGTTGGGAAATATGTTTTGGAAGTTTGCAGAACCGGTCCTTGTATGCTGAATGGAAGTGATAATATCCTCGACCACATCAGAACAAAATTAAATATTAAAGACGGCGAAACTACAGCAGACGGACTCTTCACTTTAAAACCTGGAGAATGTCTTGGCGCTTGCGGTTATGCACCGATGATGCAGTTGGGGAAATTCTACCACGAGCATTTGACCATCGAAAAAGTTGACGAAATAATTGACCTTTGCAGACAAGGCGCCATCGATTTAGGTTAAGAATTAATTTAAACAAATAATTAAGCAAAAAGCCAAAAGCCAATTGCTATAAGCTTATAAATAATGAGTAAAAAACTTTTACTTAAAAACGCACATATTGAGGGAATCCGCTATTTCGAAACTTACCGTAAACACGGTGGTTACGAAGCAGCAGAGAAAGCTCTGAAAATGACTACCGATGCAGTTCTTGAAGAAGTTAAAACTTCCGGACTTCGTGGTCGTGGTGGTGCTGGTTTTCCTACTGGAATGAAGTGGAGTTTCCTTGCAAAACCGGAAGGCGTTCCAAGACACTTGGTTGTCAACGCCGACGAGTCTGAACCAGGAACTTTCAAAGACAGATATTTGATGGAGTTTCTTCCTCATTTATTAATTGAAGGAATGTTGATTTCGTCTTTCGTTCTGGGTTCCAATGTTTCGTACATCTACATCAGAGGAGAATATTCCTGGATTCCTGATATTTTGGAAGAAGCGATTGAAGAAGCGAAAGCTGCCGGATTTCTTGGAAAAAATATCTTAGGAACTGGTTTTGATTGTGAAATCTATGTTCAAAGAGGAGCCGGAGCCTACATTTGTGGAGAAGAAACTGCCCTACTCGAATCTCTTGAAGGTAAAAGAGGAAACCCAAGATTGAAACCACCTTTCCCAGCTATCAAAGGACTTTGGGAAAGACCAACTGTGGTGAACAATGTTGAAACCATTGCTGCAGTTGTTCCAATCATCGATATTACTGGCGCTGAATACGCTAAAATTGGCGTTGGAAGGTCAACAGGAACCAAATTGATTTCAGCTTGTGGAAACATCAACAAACCAGGCGTTTACGAAATTGATATGACCATCACCGTTGAGGAATTTATTTATTCTGATGAATATTGTGGTGGGATCCCGCATGGTAAAAAACTGAAAGCCTGTATTCCTGGTGGAAGTTCTGTTCCAATCGTTCCTGCAAACTTATTATTGAAAACAATCAATGGTGAACCAAGATATATGAATTACGAATCCCTTGCTGACGGTGGTTTTGCGACCGGAACAATGATGGGTTCAGGCGGATTTATCGTTTTGGACGAAGACCAATGTGTGGTAAATCATACGATGACATTAGCAAGATTCTACAACCACGAAAGTTGTGGACAATGTACGCCTTGCCGTGAAGGAACGGGTTGGATGTACAAAATCTTGAAAAAAATAGAAAAAGGAGAAGGTAAAATGGCAGACATTGATTTGCTTTGGGACATCCAGAGAAAAATCGAAGGTAATACCATTTGTCCTTTGGGAGATGCTGCTGCCTGGCCGGTTGCTGCTGCTATCAGACACTTCAGAGATGAGTTTGAATGGCACGTGAACAATCCAGAACTAAGTCAGACTCAAAATTACGGTTTAGCAAATTATGCAGACCCAATCCCTGCAGTTGCCAAATAAGAAGTAGAAGATATTATAATGAAGAAGTTCTTTGAATTAGTTTTTGTATTTTTTGTTGGGCTGAATTTTGTTTTTGGACAAAGTTTAGGAAAAGATACAACTCAAATTTGTCGTTATTTTGATTCTTTTGAACTACCTCAAATTAATAAAAAGAAGAGTTTCAAAAAGGGAACAATGTTCATTTTTTGGGGTTGGAACAGAGCGGGATTTAGTAAGTCTGATATTCGTTTCAAAGGGAATGGTTATGACTTCACATTGAACAATGTTGAAGCTCACGACAGACCATCAGAATTAAGTATGGCATATATAGATCCAACTAGACTATCTATTCCTCAGTTTAATTTTAGGTTTGCTTATTTCTTGAAAGATAATGTAGCACTTGTTGTTTCTCAGGATCATATGAAGTATGTGATGGATCAGAATCAAATTGCTAATTTCAGAGGAAATATCTCAGATCCAACATATGCAGCAATGGTTCAGAATGGTCAGGTTAATTTGGCTGATGAGCAATTCCTTACCTTTGAGCATACAGACGGACTGAATTATGTGAATGTAGGTCTTGAAAAATATAAAAATCTGTCAAGCAAAAAGAACTTTGATATGTTCTGGGCTTACGGCGGTGGCGCAGGCGTTCTTTTTCCAAAGAGTAATGTAAAATTATTCGGAAACGAGAGAAGTGATAGATACCACGTCGCAGGATTCGGATTGGATGCAAGATCGAGTATCAATTTTGTTTTCTGGGATCACATTATGGCAAGAGTAGAAGGAAAATTTGGCTACATCAATATGCCGGATATCAAAACTACTCTTAACAATAAACCTGATAAAGCCAGTCAGGACTTCGTATTCTACCAAGTTAATTTTGGCGTTGGATACGTTTTTAATAGAAAATTAAAGAAATAAAATATACACGAAGTTATATTTTAAAAATAAATAGAATTGACAAAAGATCTAGGACAAGATTTCATCAAAATCTAAAATCCGAAGATCTAAAACCTTGAAATATGAGCGAAGAAGTCAAAAAATTTAAAGTTACCATAGACGGACAGACGACTGAAGTTTTGCCTGGTACTTCTATTTTGGAAGCTGCAAGACAAATCGGTGGGAAATCTGTTCCGCCAGCTATGTGTTATTATAGCAAACTGGAAACCAGCGGAGGACGATGCAGAACGTGTCTGGTAGAAGTTTCCAAAGGTTCCGAAGCAGACCCGAGACCAATGCCGAAGTTAGTCGCAAGTTGCAGAACTGGCGTAATGGACGGAATGGAAGTGAAAAACCTTAGTTCCGAAAAAGCACAGGAAGGTAGAAAAGCAGTGACCGAATTCCTTTTGGTAAATCACCCCTTGGATTGCCCGGTTTGTGATCAGGCGGGAGAATGTCATCTTCAGGATCTTGGTTATGAACACGGAAATCTTGAGACCAGAACTGAGTTTGAAAGAAATACTTATGATGCAGACGACATCGGTCCAAACATCAAATTGAATATGAACCGTTGCATCCTTTGCGCAAGATGTGTATTGGCAGCGAATCAATTAACGGAAAAAAGAGAACACGGAATCCTTTACAGAGGTGACCACGCGGAGATATCTACAATGTTGAACAAAGCTTTGGACAATGATTTCATCGGAAACGTGATCGATGTTTGTCCAGTTGGAGCTTTAACGGATAGAACTGCAAGATTCACCAGCAGAGTTTGGTTCACAAAACCTTACAACGCAACTTGTACTTGTACAAAATGTAGTGGAAAAGCGGTAGTTTGGATGAAAGGTGATGAAGTAGTAAGAGTAACTGCCAGAAAAGACCAATACGGTGAAGTTGAAGAATGGATCTGTGACGAGTGTCGTTTCCATAAAAAAGATACTGCACTTTGGAACATCGAAGGACCTAGACATATCGACAGACATTCTGTGATCTCTCTTAACCATTACGAGAAAAAAACAGACAGCTACAATGTTTTAGAAAACTTTGAAGCCAAAGAAATTGGTGTTTCAGACGAAAAAGAAATTGAAAAATTAGATAATGAGACAATTTGATATTGAGAATTCTCAAGAATCAAAACTCAAATAAATTGATATGGAATTACTGACTTTTAAAATCATATTAGTACTTGCACTATTCCTTCTGGCACTTACTGTCGCTGCCTACTCTACTTGGGCGGAGAGAAAAGTGGCCGCTATTATGCAGGACAGGATTGGACCAAACAGATCGGGACCTTTCGGATTGTTGCAACCGTTGGCAGATGGTGGTAAATTTTTCTTCAAAGAGGATTTTACGCCACAACACGCTGAGAAATTCCTTTTTATATTAGGACCTTCTTTGGTCATGTTTATTTCATTGATCACTGGCGCAGTGATTCCTTGGGGTAAAACATTGAATTTCGGCGGTGTTTCTTACGATCTTCAAGTTGCTAATATAGACGTTGGCGTTTTGTTCATCATCGGAATGGCCTCAATCGGTGTTTACGGAATTATGATTGGAGGTTGGGCTTCCAATAACAAATATTCATTGTTAGGAGCGATCAGAGCTTCTTCACAGATGATCTCTTACGAGTTGGCAATGGGATTGGCACTTCTTTCTATCATTATGATGACAGGAAGTCTTGATTTGAAAGCGATTTCTGAAGCACAAGCTACTGGAAAAATTTGGGGATTCATTCCTGCAATTTCCGGGATCAACTGGAATATTCTTTATCAGCCATTAGCATTCTTAATATTTTTTGTTGCAGCTTTGGCAGAGACCAACCGTCACCCTTTCGATCTACCGGAATGTGAATCTGAATTGGTAACTGGATACTCTACCGAATATTCATCAATGAAATTAGGATTGTACATGTTTGGTGAATATGTGAATATGTTCATTTCAAATGCATTCATCGTGGTTCTTTTCTTCGGAGGTTACAACTATCCTGGAATCGACTGGGTGACTCAACATTGGGGAGAAAATGCAGCCGGAATCTTAAGTATCGTTGCTTTCTTGATCAAAACAATCACGGGAATCTTGATCTTTATGTGGATCAGATGGACACTTCCGAGATTCAGATATGACCAATTGATGCACCTTGGATGGAAAACTTTGATTCCTTTGGCATTAATAAATCTAATGGTAACAGGTGCTGTAATTTTAGCATTTGGAAATTAAAATTGAATAATAATTAAAGATATAAGACAAGAACGGTCTAAGATCTAATGTCTAACATCTAACATCTATAATTAAATGAAACTTACTAACAGATCAAAAGTTGTTTCGAATAAAGAAATGACCTTGGGCGAAAAGATCTACTTACCTGCGATCTTCAAAGGTATGGGAATCACTTTGAAGCACGCTGTGAGAACCGTTGTGAAACGTGCTCCAAATGTATATTCTTATCCTGAGGTTCAAAAACCAAGAGCAGAAATCTGGAGAGGCCAACACGTTTTGAAGAGAGACGAGGAAGGCAGAGAAAGATGTACAGCTTGTGGACTTTGTGCCGTGGCTTGCCCTGCAGAAGCCATCACAATGACAGCTGGCGAAAGAAAAAAAGAGGAGAAAGATCTTTACAGAGAGGAAAAATATGCTGAGATCTATGAGATCAATATGTTGAGATGTATCTTCTGCGGTATGTGTGAAGAGGCTTGTCCTAAATCTGCGATCTACTTAACAGACAGATTGGTTGATGTGGAACAAAACAGAAACTCTTTCATCTACGGAAAAGATAAATTGGTTGAGAAAATTAATGCAAGGATTGACATCACAGAAAGACAGTCTGAGAAACAAAAAAATGCAGTAAAATAATGGATCAGATTTTATTTTTTATCGTAGCGTTTTTAGCCATCGCAAGTGCAGTTTACTTTGTATTTGCAAAAAATCCAATGTACGCGATCCTTTCACTGATCGTGACCATGTTCTCCATCGCAGGAATGTACATTCTTCTTAATGCTCAGTTTCTAGGTATCGTTCAGATCATCGTTTACACAGGTGCGATCATGGTATTGTTCCTTTATATATTAATGATGTTGAACCTTAATAAAGAAGACGAAAGTAAAAAGGACAACCTTCCGAAGTTCATCGGGATCTTCTCAGTTTGTATTTTGTTTGTCGGAATGTTGGGTGCTTACAAAGGACTTAGCGGAAAAACAGTAGCAGAAAGCAACATCGATTATTCTGTCGGATTGACGAAAAATCTGGGAAGATTATTGTTTAACGAATATGTATTGCCATTCGAACTGGCTTCTATCCTTATTTTAGCAGGGATTGTAGGTGCTGTTCTTATCGGTAAAAAAGATTTATAAGATTATGGGAGGAGACGTAAATACATTTATACAGCAAGTGCCTTTGGAATATTTCATTATTCTGTGCACGCTTCTGTTTTGTCTTGGTGTTTTGGGAGTTTTGCTTCGTAAAAATGCCATCGTGATATTAGGATGTGTAGAATTGATGCTTAATTCCGTGAATCTTTTGCTGGCAGCATTTTCAGCTTACAGTGGCGATGGCAACGGTCAGCTTTTGGTATTCTTCATTATGGTGGTTGCCGCAGCAGAAGTAGCTGTAGGATTGGCGATTATCGCAATGATGTACAGAAATACCAAATCTGTGGACGTGAGTATTTTTAATAAATTAAGAGGATAATAAAAGGAATGGAAAATTTAGTTTACGCGATCATACTTTTACCTTTAGTTGGATTCATCATCAACGGACTTTTTGGGAAGCACCTTCCTAAAATAGTGGTTGGTAGTTTGGCAACATTGGTAGTTTTCGCTTCGTTTGTTATCACGACAAGTATATTTTTTAGTTTTAATGATGACAGCGCGCCTGTTGTCATCAAAGCTTTCGAATGGTTTAGAGTGAATGGAATTCAGGTTAATTTCGGATTTCAAGTCGATCAGTTATCATTAATGATGGTCATGATCATCACTGGAATTGGTTCATTGATCCACCTCTACTCGATTGGCTACATGAGCCACGACAAAGGATTTTATAAATTCTTCACTTACCTCAATCTTTTCATTTTTTCGATGTTGCTTTTGGTTTTAGGAAGCAACTATCTGATCTTGTTTATCGGTTGGGAAGGTGTAGGACTTTGTTCTTATTTACTAATTGGATTCTGGTACACCAACGAAGAATATGGAAAAGCGGCAAGAAAAGCTTTTATCATGAACCGTATTGGTGACCTTGGATTATTGATCGGGATTTTCGCAATCGCAGCACACGTTAACGCTATTGATTATCTTTCTGTAGCACAAAACGCTTCAAGCTTTGAACTGGACGGAACACCGATTATCTTTATCACAGCTTGTTTGTTCATCGGAGCGACGGGTAAATCTGCTCAGGTTCCTTTGTACACTTGGTTGCCAGACGCAATGGCTGGACCAACGCCAGTTTCCGCTTTGATCCACGCAGCAACAATGGTTACAGCTGGAGTTTATTTGGTTGTTAGATCTAATTTCTTATTTGTCCTTGCACCAACAGTTCAGGACGGAATTTTATTAATTGGATTCTTGACCGCAGCATTGGCAGGTTTCTACGCACTTCGTCAAAACGATATCAAAAAAGTATTGGCATATTCTACAGTTTCTCAACTTGGATTTATGTTTATCGCTTTAGGATTGGGCGCTTATTCAACAGCAATGTTCCACGTGATGACGCACGCTTTCTTCAAAGCTTTGTTATTCTTGGGAGCAGGTTCTGTGATCCACGCGATGAGCAACGAGCAGGATATGCGTTTCATGGGCGGTTTGAAAAAATATATTCCAATCACACATATTACTTTCCTGATCGGAACATTGGCAATCTCAGGATTCCCACTACTTTCAGGGATGATCTCCAAAGACGAAATTCTGGTAGCAGCTTATGCTAAAAATCCAATTTATTGGGTAATGCTATTTGTTTTAGCGGCTATCACAGCAACATATATGTTCAGATTGTACTATTTGACTTTCCACGGTGAGTTCAGAGGGACTGAAGATCAAAAACACCACTTGCACGAGAGTCCGACAAGTATGACTTTGCCATTGATTGTTTTGGCTGTCCTTTCAGTGGTTGGAGGTTTTATCAACCTTCCTCACTTCATTGGTCATGGTCATTATGCCAAATTAATGGAATGGCTAAAACCTGTTTTGACGGAGGAAAGTTTCAAACAAATGGAAAATACACTTTCCGGCGTGAGTTTCAACACAGAAATGATCCTTCTTGGCGCAACGATATTAATGTTCTTCACCGTTTGGTTCTTTGTTAAAAACACTTACGTGAAAAAACAGAAAATAGCGCTTCCGGAAAATCAATATACAGGTTGGGAAAAACTATCGGCTAGAAAATTATTCGTAGACGAAATATATAACGCCTGCATCGTAAGACCTTTCGAGGAAGCTGGTAAAGCAGCAGCGATGTTTGACAAAGCGGTTCTGGATCCTATTGTGAATTTCATTGGACTTGGAGCGGCAGATTCTGGAAGAGCGGCAAAACGCCTTCAGAACGGAAATGTAGAAAACTATGTGCTGATCATGTCGTTGGCTGTAGGTATCGTATTAATTGTTAACTTTTTATTGAAATAAATAGATAATGTCTTATTTACTATTAACATTATTACTGTTACCTCTTGTAGGTTCGGGTTTACTCTTTTTCTGGAAAAATGCTTCCAGTAAATATATCGCATTGGCTTTTGCCCTTGCACAGATGTTTTTAGCATTTTACATGTTGGGAAGTTTCGATTTCAATCCAACTGTTGATGCGCCATTGCAATACGAGATCACTTATCCTTGGTCCAGCTACATCAAAAGTAGTCTGAATTTTGGGATTGATGGAATGAGTATGCTGATGGTTCTTTTAACGAACATCTTGATTCCACTAATCGTTCTGTCTTCTTACAACGAAGCGAAAGGCTACCCCAATTCTTTCTACGCATTGATCTTATTAATGCAATTCGGATTGTTGGGTGTTTTCACTTCTTTGGACGGATTACTTTTCTACATCTTCTGGGAAGTAACATTGATCCCGATCTGGTTGATCGCCGGAATCTGGGGACAAGAAGATAAGCGAATCAAATTCACAACGAAATTCTTCGTTTACACATTCGTAGGATCATTGTTCATGTTGATCGGTTTGATCTACGTTTACAACCACGCAGCATCTTTTGCTTTGACAGATCTTTACAATGCTGACCTTAATATCAACGAACAGAATGTGATTTTCTGGTTCATCTTCTTTGCATTTGCAGTGAAGTTACCAGTCTTTCCTTTCCACACTTGGCAGCCTGACACGTACACCTACTCTCCTACTCAAGGGTCGATGTTGCTATCAGGAATTATGCTGAAGATGGCAGTTTATGGCGTATTAAGATATCTTTTACCAATCACACCATTAGCAATCGGCGGAATTTCTGGCGAAATCGTGATCATCCTTTCAGTGATTGGAATTATCTACGGAGCTTTGATCGCAATGATTTCTACAGACAGCAAACGATTGATCGCTTTCTCATCTCTTTCTCACGTTGGATTGATTGTCGCTGGTATTTTTGCCTCAGCAGTTGTAACAATGAGAACAGGATTGACCTTCGAAGGTGGACAAGGTGCAATGATCCAGAGTTTTGCCCACGGGATCAATGTTGTAGGACTTTTCTATTGTGCAGATATTCTTTATAAAAGATTCAAAACTAGAGACATCAGAAAAATGGGAGGTTTGGCGAAAGTCGCTCCTAAGTTTGCCATCTTATTCATGATCATCTTACTTGGTGCAACCGGAGTTCCATTGACCAACGGATTCATCGGAGAATTTATCTTATTGAAATCAGTTTACACATACAATCACATTATGGCTGTTTTGGCTGGATTGACAATCATTCTTGCTGCAGCTTATATGTTGAGATTCTACGGAAAAGCAATGTTCGGAAAAGGTGATGATTCAGTTTTAGCAACTACGAAAGATGTAAGCAATGTAGAATTCACAGTGTTGGCAAGTTTATCAGTTTTTGTAATCGCTTTGGGCGTTTATCCACAACCGGTTATAGAAATGGTGACAAGCTCTGTTAGCTTCATCTATTCATCCATGATCAATTAATAATATCTTCTTTGAGGTATTAATTTAAATAAATAATAAAATTCAAAACGGACATCGGCTTTCCGAGTTCCGGCGAAACAAATAAAAGAAATGAGTGTTTTAATAATTTTATTCCTTACGGCTGTTCTTGTATTATTCTCGGGTGTTTTCGAGAAAGGAAAATACGCAAGATATATCGGGATCGCAGGATTGATCGTTGGTCTATATGTCAGTTTTCTTCCAGAATGTGAGTTCTTCGACCAATACAAATCGATGTACGAATACGGAAACAATGCTGCTTTGTTCACAAAAATATCAGTAGTTGTAACGCTTCTATTATTCTTTTTAGGAGGATTTGCATTCAGCAACCACAGAAGTCACCAGTCAGAATTATATGCTTTGATGTTGTTTGCACTTTGTGGCGGCGTCGTATTATTCGGATTCCAAAACCTGGTAACATTATTCCTAGGGATCGAGATCTTATCAATTCCATTGTACGTGATGGCTGGAGCAGATAAAACGGATCTTCGTTCAACAGAAGCTTCCATGAAATATTTCCTATTAGGCGCATTTGCAACTGGCTTCTTACTATTCGGAGTCGCTTTGGTTTACGGAAGCGCAGGAAGTTTCGACCTTTACACGATCCACGATTTTGCCATCAACAATCCAAAGAACTTGATGCTGATCATGGGAGCTATCTTGATGTTGTGTGCATTGGCTTTTAAAGTGTCATTGGCACCTTTCCACATGTGGAGCCCGGATGTTTATCAAGGTTCACCTTCTTTGATCACAGCTTTTATGGCGTCAGTCGTTAAGATCTCAGGATTCTTCGCATTATTCAAATTAATGACGATTGCTTTCAACGGTATTGCTGGAGATTGGATCAATATTTTAGGCGTTTTCATCATCTTGACATTGTTACTTGCAAACGTGATGGGATTGGTTCAGACCAACGCAAAAAGAATGCTTGCCTACTCTTCCGTTTCCCACGCAGGTTATATCGCTTTGATATTCTTCGGGATCAATAACTTCTCAACCTACATTTTAGGATATTACTTATTCGCTTATTCATTGGCAACCGTTGGCGTCTTCATCAGTTTACTTTGGATCGAGAAGATCAAGAAAGAAACCTCATTCACAGCTTTCAACGGATTGGGGAAAAGAGAGCCCGTTTTGGCGGTCGTTTCCACAGTTTCTATGTTATCCATGGCTGGTATTCCTTTGACCGCTGGTTTCATCGGAAAATTAGGAATCTTCAATCAAGTGATCGGTGGACATTATGAGTTCCTGGTTTTGATTGCAGTTCTAGGTTCTGCGTTGAGTATCGCTTATTATTTAAAATTAATTATCGCGATGTTCTTCTACAAAGAAGAAAATTTCCACAATACAGAAAGAGCGAGTATCACTTACAATATCGTTTCTGTGGTGATTATTTTAGCATTGGTTTCAATGGGAATTGTGCCGGATCTATTCGCAAAAATATTCGGATTGTAAAAAATTCAAACAACATAAGATATAAACCTGATTCACATTGAGTCAGGTTTTTTTATAAAATCAATCCAACAAAAATTCTCTCCAACTCTCCCACTCTCAAACCAAAAATTAGGGCGCCTTCATCCGTCCTCCGTTCCCGCTTTTTTCTTTTTCCTTCGCTTCTTCCAATTCAAAAAAGAAAAAGAGCTCCACTCAGGCCGGGGCGCGCTTCGCAAAATTGAACGCCTAGTTGTAAATCAAAGTTTCTGGCAAGTTTTAACTTTCTGATTCCAAAAAAAACTAAATTCGTACTTGCAACATTTGTAATTATGAATCATATCTTATTATTCTTATTTATATTTTCATTTTCTGGCTGTTCTTCCACCCAATCGGAAAACGAAACTCAAGAGATTGAACTCACCGATGTTAAATATGGATCTCATGACCGTAACAAAATGGACATTTATCTGCCAGCCAACAGAAATCCAGAAACACCTTTTGTCATCAATATTCATGGAGGCGCTTGGACAGTTGGTGACAAAAGCAGTGACACTTCCCTTTCAAAATATTTACTTTCCAAAGGAATCGCCGTTGCCAACATCAATTACAGATATGCAAACAGTACAGACACACATCTCCCAGAATTATTGGACGATGTTGATCAAGCTTTCAAATATATAATTGCCCATTCCAAGGAGTGGAACACGCGAAGCACCGGCTTCTCCATCACAGGGCAAAGTTCCGGAGCACACATTTCGCTGATGTATGCCTACACCAAAACGGATAAGATCAAGGCCATTGTAGACCGCTGTGGCCCTACAGATTTTACAGACACCAACACACTTTGGCAATTGGACAACCAACATTTGATGGATGCAGTCAACCAAATGTCTGGAAATAAGACAATCTGGAAAGAAGGTGACCCGATTCCTGAACTTTATACAAAATCAAGTCCCGTGAAATTTGTTAAGAATATTCCTATTCTCATTATTCATGGTGATGTGGACCCAGTTGTTCCCATCAAACAATCTTATAATTTGATAGAGATTTTGAAATCAAAGAATGTAATTTACAAATTACTGATTTTCGAAGGAGCAGATCATTCGTTGGATGCATTGCCACGCAATTCTGCGAAAAAACTGACGTCAACCGCCGATTGGATCAATCAATATGGGAAAAATTAGCACTATAAAATAACTGATTTCCATTTTCATATTTTATCTTTATTAAAAATTTTATTTCAATGAATAAATTACTTTTTCTACTCTTTGTTATCACATCCACATTAGGGTTTTCGCAGGCAACTTCTGTCGAAGAAAACTTCTCAAAAAAAGAAGTTTACATCCCAATGCGTGACGGTACAAAACTGTTCACCATCATCTACACACCGAAAGACATTTCGAAAAGCAACAAGTATCCTTTCATTATGAACAGAACTTGTTACAGCATCGCACCTTACGGAGAAACCACTTTCAGAAAGAAATTGAGCCCAAACAAATTCATTGAAAATGAAAAATACATCTTCGTTTTCCAAGATGTTCGCGGAAGATACATGAGCGAAGGCACTTTTACGAATATGACGCCCCAAGTAGACCACAAAACAAAAAAAGACATCGACGAAAGTACTGATACTTACGACACTGTGGACTGGTTGGTGAAAAATGTACAAAACAACAACGGAAAAGTGGGTCAATATGGAACATCCTATCCTGGATTTTATACAGCAGTTGGAACTTTAGCAAATCATCCAGCTTTGGTGGCCTCTTCTCCACAGGCACCAATTTCCGATTTTTGGTATGACGACTTTCACCACAACGGTGCATTCTTGATGGGCTATTTCAAAACTTTTCCTGTCTTTGGCGTTAATAAGACAAAACCTGAAAAAGAATCTTGGTTTGCAGACAAAATGATAAAACCAACTTCAGATGACGGTTATCTTTTCTACAAAAATATGGGAACGCTGAAGGAAGGTGTTGACAAATATTATAAAGACAACTTCTTCATGCAGGAAGTCGTCGAGCATCCAAACTACGATGAGTTTTGGCAAAAAAGAAATCTTCTGCCTCATCTTAAAAATATCAACCACGCCGTAATGACCGTTGGCGGATGGTTCGATTCCGAAGATCTAAGAGGGCCTTTAGAAATTTATAAGACCATTGAAAAGTCTAGTCCGAAAGCGAAAAATACAATTGTTATGGGACCTTTCTCTCACGGCGGTTGGAACTATGATAGCGGAAAGCATTTTCATAATGATATCTATTTCGGAGACAGCATCGCGACGTTTTATCAGAAAAATATAGAACAGCCTTTCTTCCATCATTATTTGAAAGAAGACTCTAAAACGGCAGCCAAACTTCCGGAAGCTTACATGTTTGATACAGGGAAAAAAGAGTGGCAACAATTCGAAAACTGGCCACCAAAACAAACTGCAAAACAAAGCTTTTTTCTCAACAGTTCAGGAACACTTTCTTCCACTGCAGAAAATCCAAAGACCTTCGCATCCTACATCTCCGACCCAAACAAACCAGTCTTGAGTAGTGAGAATTACAAAGATATGAACGGTTTCACACCAAAAAACTATATGAGTGAAGATCAGCGTTTTGCAAGCTATAGAACAGATGTTGTGACTTACACGACCGATATTCTCGAAAATGATTTGACTTTGGCTGGCGAGATCTTAACCAAATTAAAGGTCATATCTTCTTCTACCGACGCCGACTTCATCGTCAAATTGATTGATATCTATCCAGCAGATGAAAAATCAAATACCGATAAACCAAACGTTGTTTACGCCAATTATCATCAGATGGTAAGAAGCGAGATCATGCCGGCAAGATTCCGTAACAGTTTTGAAAAACCAGAAGCACTGACACCGAACAAAGAAGCAATCGTAGATGTAAAGCTACAGGATGTTTTCCATACGTTCAAAAAAGGACATAAAGTTCAGATCCAGGTTCAAAGTACTTGGTTCCCGCTGATGGCGATCAATCCTCAGAAATTCTTAGAAAATCCTTACAAAGCAACAAAGGATGATTATGAAAGAGCAGAGATCAAAGTTTCCAGTGGAAGCACGATAGAATTTGATGTTTTGAAATAAAAAAGAAAAGCACAAACTTAGGTTTGTGCTTTTTAATTATAATGACTTGATGACTTCAGAAGCAATCTCGTAGGATCTTTGTTTTTTCTCAAAATCAAAGATATTGCCTGAAACGATGATCTCATTTGGTCGGTAATCTTTCGCAAACTTCGTAAGTTTCTCCTTCAATGTTTCTTTATCACCAACAAAAGTTTTTGCAGCCATTCTGTTGAGATGCAATGCGACATCATCAGAAATATTAGCCAGATCAGTTTCATCTGGTGGTAATAGTGGTTGTCTTTGATCCGTCAAGATATTGACAAAAACCTGAAAATGAGAAGTCGATAGATAGTGCGCCTCATCCACAGAATCTGCTCCGATAATATTGATGCAGATCATCACATAAGGCTCATCCAAAAACTCCGAAGGTTGAAAATGTTCTCTGTAAATTTCCAAAGCCACCTCCAACTGCGAAGGTGCAAAATGTGCTGCAAATGCGTAAGGCATTCCCAATTTAGCAGCCAAAAAAGCAGAATCCGTAGAACTTCCCAAGATGTAAAGCGGAACATCTGCGCCTTCTCCCGGAATCGCTCTCACTTTAGCTTCAGAATTTTCATTTGACATGTACTTCTGAAGTTCTTTGATATTGAATTCAAAATTGTAATTGGGATTGAAATTATTACCACGCAAAGCACTTGCGGTCAACATGTCGGTTCCCGGTGCTCTGCCCAAACCAAGGTCGATTCTTCCAGGAAAGAGACCGTCCAAAGTTCCAAACTGCTCTGCTACAGACAAAGTGGAATGATTTGGCAACATAATTCCACCAGAACCAACTCTCAAAGTTTCAGTCTGACCAGCCACATGACCAATTAAAATGGATGTCGCCGCACTCGCCACATTGGGAAAATTATGATGTTCTGAGAACCAATATCTCGTGAAGCCCAACTTCTCAGCGTGTTGAGCGGACCTAACTGATTTATGAAACGTTTTATTGATATCGTCGCCTTTGACAATCGTCGCAAGGTCCAGAATTGAATATTTGATTGACATATTTTAAAATTTATACAATTGTTTAACTCAAAAAACAAACCACCGATAAACAGAGAGAAATATCAGAAATAATGGCAGAATTTAAGATATTATTTACATTATATTACAATCAAAAGAAATAATTATTACATTTGTCACAATAAACTATAAAAAAACATTACAAATAGTATCTACAACTTCAAAATTTGTTGCCGAAATGATCGGCACCATGGTTCTTGTATTGATGGGCTGCGGAAGTGCAGTCATTGCGGGAGCCGACGGAACGACAGGCGTTGGTCTTCTGGGAATTTCTTTTGCTTTCGGACTCAGTGTGGTCGCAATGGCATATGCTATTGGTCACATTTCCGGCTGTCACATCAATCCTGCAATTTCTATCGCTATGGTTGCAGCTGGCAGAATGAAGATTGGAGAAGCGGTCTATTACATTGTTGCACAGATCATAGGTGCGATTGTTGGTGCGGGAATTCTTTATGTGATCTTCACCAATCATCCAGGTGCTGAACTTGGACCTTGGGCTTTGGGTTCTAATGGCTGGGGAACTGGCTATTTGGATCAATATAATACTTATGCTGCCTTTGTAGCAGAGTTTGTCTTCACATTTATCTTTTTGTTGGTAATCCTTGGGTCAACATCTACGAAGAATATACACGGTGGTTTTGCAGGTTTGGCGATTGGACTTTCTCTTATACTAATCCACATTGTTGGCATCAAGATCACAGGTGTTTCTGTGAATCCCGCGAGAAGTATTGGTCCCGCTATATTTGCTGGAGGCGCGGCTCTTTCTCAAATCTGGCTTTTCATTGCTGCACCAGTTTTAGGTGGCGTTTTTGCAGCATTCGTTTACAATCTGTTGATCGAGAAAAAGGAAATAGCTTAGATCGATTTCATTAATAAAAAAATTAAAGATCCTGTAAGTTTTGGCAGGATCTATTTTTTGTTCTTGATATCAAATGGATTTTTGAAAATCAGTTCTTCTTTTTTACCCTTTAATTCAAATTTCTTGACTAGAAGGCTGCGCGCCATGTTTCTCATAAACTGACCTTTGTCGCAAAGCTTCCAATAAGAATCCTGATGGATCATCTTTGGTTCACGAATTTTGTAGAAAGCCGTTTCCCAATTGTCCTCATCGTGGTAAAACTCGATGATGCCGCAGTGTTCGGGAATCATCTCATGGTCGACCATTCCCATAGGTAAAAGAAAACTGAAGGAATTGCAGATATAATCACCACAACCGATCTTATCATGTTTCAGGAATTTTTCGCCAGTTTTCTGATTGGTATATTTCTTTTTGAAATCGTTCTTGAAGTCTGATTTTGATAATTTGATCTCAATCTCATGACTGAAACCTTCATTATTGATCGACAAAATATCGGCTTCCCAATCGGAGTGAAAAAAATTGGTCAGAATGATTTCCTTATCAAAATCGCAATTGGTATTGACATAATTGTGGACAAGTTCTTCTATTTTGATCATCTTTTAAACTTTAATATCTGCGAACCGTAACGTGATAGCAACTTTGCTGCTTTTCTTTGATATAGAAAATACGTCCAAGATTTTTATAGGATTCCAGGACTTTTTCCAATTCTTTCTCAAGTTTTGTATTGACTTTCAAAACATGGTCAAAACGGACATATGAGATATCGAAAGAATTACCATAATTGTGAGAACTGATTCCCAAGGATGCATTGGAATTGACTTTCCTCAGTCTGCATTGGTCTTCCAAAGTTCTGGTGACAGATGACACAACGAAGAAACTTTTGGTCTGGGTCGCAAATTTGTTGGCCATATTTTCTAAGGTTGTTCTTGCTTTCTTGACCAGATAAGGTCGGCTGTATTGCAAGGTCTGCAATCTGTAACCTCTGGATTTCTTTTTGACCTTCACAAATTTTCCCTTCGCAATATATCGGTCAACAGATTTGGCATTTTCTAAAATATCAACTCCGAAATTTTGTGAAGCCAATAAATGAGATCTGTACAAAGCTGTTGGTTCAACTTTGAGAACTTGCTTCAGATCATAACATTTTTGAGATTTGAAGAAGGAAAGGCAAAATAAAAAAAGTATACACAGAGAACGTGAATTGAAAAACAAACGTCTATGGAAAGGGAAAGCCCGCAGCCCGGCTTGAGTGGAAATCCTTTTTTTTGCAAGGGGAAAAGCGTTGGCAAAAAAAGATTGGGAACGGAAGACGGATAAAGCTGCCATAATTTATAATTTTCTAAGTTAACACTCTGACTATTTACGAGACCAAAAGGCTGCAACCGCGGATATCGGAATGGTCTATCCTACCCAAAACCTGAAAAGTGTCTTTCTCGCGTCTCCCTAGATCTTGTGTTGCGATGAATGCGCAGGAATTCCTGTTCGCCAGATCGATGATGTTGATCGCGCCAGTTCTTCCTTCTTCAACGTAGGAAAATGGGTCTTCTGTATTTCTGATGAGAATTCGCATCCAATTTGGACTTTTATAAATGTTTTCGCCCAACGAATAAGCTTGGGAAAGCAGTTCTGTCATCGAATATTCTGAATAGATCTTGTCAGTTTTGAAGCCTTGTGTGAAGATCTTCAGCAATTCATCTTTGGTCATCTCTTCTTTTCTGCCTTTCATTCCGCCGGTTTCTATCACCGTGAGAGAGTTTGAGAGTTTGATGGTTTGAGCGTTGGAGTCACAAAAGTCCAGAAAGTCTAATAATGCAAAGGAAACGCCGAAGAGAATGACTTTTTTGTCGGTCAAAGTTTGCAGCAGATCGAATAATTCCTGATGGTTGTAAAGGAAATAACCGTTCTCTGGCTTATCGGATCTTTTCATCAGAAAATCGACCATGTAGATCAATGATGAATGTGTATTTTCGGAATAATTTGGAAGTAGTCCAAGAAAAATATAGTCTTCTGGTTTTCCAATGAACTCTTCGAAACTTTTGTAAATACTTTCCTCGTAGAGTGAAAAATCGGCGATATAATGTTTGGAACGGTTTATTTGAGTGGTTCCGGAACTTTGAAAATAATTTTCTGCCTTAGAATTCTTATTCAACACCAAATGGTTTTTGAACATCTCGATGGGAAGGAAAGGAATGTCATTCACTTCTTTAATGGATGATCGATCGATGTTCAAGTAATCGACAAATTTCCTGTAAACCTCGACATTGCCGTACTGATAAAGAAAAGTTTCCAAACAGGCTGCCTGAAAATCTGATTCTGTCTTGATATCAAAAATATTCTGCTTCATTATTCAAATCCATTTTGAAAATTAACCTTCGAAAGTTTGCACTTCGAAAGATCCTCCATCGTAAACACCAAATGTGAAATAGACGATCCAATCGCCCAAATTGATATATTTCGCTCCTTTTTCCAAGTCAAATATCAATGGAAGGTGGCGATGTCCGAAAACGAAATAATCGATGTTCTCGGTCTTCAGTTTTTCTTTGGCATATTGAATGAGAAATTCTTTGTCCTCGCCAAGAAATGCTTTGTCTTCCTCTCCAGAGATCAATTTGTTTTTCTGCGACATATAGTTGGCAATCCTCATCGCAATGTCAGGATGTAGCCATCTGAAAGCCCATTGCGCTAAAGGATTGGTAAAAACTTTCTTCATTCTCTTGTAGCCTTTGTCGCCAGGTCCAAGCCCGTCTCCGTGTGCTAAAAGGAAATTTTTGTTATTGATCTCGTAATATCTTTTCTCGAAGTAAACTGGAATTCCCAACTCTTCCTCGAAATAATTTTTCATCCAGAGATCGTGATTTCCTACGAAAAAATAAATCTCAATTCCGGAATCCTTCAGCTCGGCAATCTTACCTAAAACTCGGATGTAACCTTTTGGGACCACATATTTCCACTCGTGCCAGAAATCGAAAAGGTCACCCATCAAGAAGAGAACCTGCGCATCTTTTTTCATGACATCCAACCAACGGATGAACTTCTCTTCCCGGATCCTGCTCTCACTTTGATTTGGAACACCAAAGTGCTGATCGGAAGCGAAATATATTTTTTTCCCGTGTATTAAATCGATTTGCATAAAGCTTTTTAATTTAATATTTAATCAAAATGATTACGTTCGTCGTTCTGGTCTCTTTTGCTGTAGATCCACATCCCTACTCCCAAACCAATTACGGCTGCGGAAGCTGTTAATAAAGCTCTTGACAATTTGTCTGGTGCATCATTTCCGATGTAGTTCATTAGAAATATAATCACAAATGTGATAACACCGATTAAAAGATATTTGATCTTTGTATTCATCTTTACAATTTATATGAGATCATGACACCACCTTTATATGGAAGTAATTCTCCGCTTCTATTTCTTTCCCTTCCCTTGGAATCTCCGCCAAAATCATAGCGATCTCCGCTAACTTTGTCGTATCCCTTGTAAAAACTTTGCATCGAACCTACACCAAGATAGATATCCATGTTTAATTTTTCACTCAATTTGAACTGGTATCCTGTAAGTCCTCCAATAATAAAAGAAAAACCTTTCTGGTAGAGATTTGAATTGATGTAAGGCGTGACTTCTCCATCTTTATGAACATAAAAATTATCATTCCAATAACCCCATTTCTGGATGTTAAAATGAGCTAATGAAAAATCTGCACCTACATAGAATCCTTTGAAAGCTTCTTTAAAATAATATCTCCCATTGAAACCAAGCATATAAACTTGCGCGTGCTTTCCTCCAAATGATTTCCAGGGCGAAACAAAAATATCTGCTTGCCCCGTGATGTGCTCTGAAAAACCATGTTCTACTCCAACATTCAGCATGCCTATTGGGAGAAATAATGCGTTGGCTTTGATGTAAGTTTCGTTTTTTTGAGAAAAGCTCAGGATTGACAAACAGATCAATGTGATTGATAATACTTTCTTCATTGTTATTTCTTATTCAGGATATCGTTCATTTTTGTGGCGTCTCTGTTTTCGTCTTTAGCGAAGTTGGCAGCCATTCCAGCGAACATTTTCGCTTCATCTTTCTTACCTAATTTATCATACAAAGTTGCCAGGATGCTTGCAGAATCATAATTCTCTGAAGACATCACTACTTTCTCCGCCCATCTTGCAGCGGTTTGAAGAGAAGTTTTTGTAGAAACTTTATCTGCGAAAACACTTGCTGCAGCTAACAATTCTGAAGCGTTGAACTCCTCTGGATTTTTGTAATATTCTAGAGCCGTTTTCTCGTAAGCTGGATAATTTTCGTGCGAGATGTAATAATTGAGTTTATAAATATTGAGGCTTTTTACAAGGTCATCTTTTGGAAGTAGACCTTCACCTTCTTTCAGAACTTTTGAATCATCGATTGTTTTCGTTTTCTCATCTGTTGCAGAAGTGACTAATTTCATTAATTTTAGATAATTATCAAATTGCGTATAATTTTTCTCTGTTAATAATTCTACGATTGCGGCTTTATTGGCTGTAAAAACTTTGTAGTTGGCGTCATCAACAGATTGTGTGAAATTCAAAAGTGCATTGATTTCTTCGCCTGTGAAAGTTTTGTCTTTTTTGTTTGAAAAATATTTTTCTGATGCTTGCTTTGCTACAATTGGGTCTTTACCTGCGTAGAGACTAATGAAATTCAATAATGCTGGCTGGTCCAATTTTCCTTTTTGAAATTCGTCTTTCAGATTGGTATTGACCAACTCTGGTTTGTTGTTTTTCTTTCCTAAAGCCAAGAATTCTTCGGTTTTTAAGTAACCTAATTCTTTTCCAACAATCTCACCTTCTCCGTTTAGGAATAGCAAAGTCGGGTAACTTCTGATGCCGTATTTTGCAGCCAGAGCAACACCTTCGCCTTTTTCCATATCAAAATGGGCGTTGATGAAATTTTTGTTGTAATAATCCGCTACATTTGCATCGGTGAAAACGTTGCGTTCCATCAGTTTACAAGGCCCGCACCAGGCAGCGTAAGCATCAAGAAAAATAAGTTTTTTTTCGGTTTTGGCTTTGGCAAGAAGAGTGGCAAAATCTGAATCTTCGAACTTGATGTTTTGCTGCGAAAACCCAAGCTGAATGGCGAATATTAAAAAGAAAAATGATATTTTTTGCATTCTGAGAATAAATCGAATTATCTTGCGAAGATAACCAATTCTGTAAGAATGGACAGAGTTTGAAATCCTAAAGTTTTAATTTTTTAACTTTGCAAATCGCAGAGGAGACTTTGAGAGAATAGACTAATAGATAATAGACTTTCAATGTTTGTTTAAATTTAAAACATTAGTTTGTCATTCCGTAGGAATCTCAACAGTTTAGATTGATTACGTCAATGGATAACAAAACTGAGATTTATGTGGAAAGCTTCAACCTTGCGAAGCGCAGCCCGACTTGAACGGAAATCCTTTTTTGCGTGCACTAGAGTTCTATTTAGAGACAAAACGTGAGCAAAAAAGATTGGGAGTGGAAGGCGGAATAGCTGCCCAAAAAATTAATTTTATTGACTTTAATATGAGGAAATTATCCTTGCTTTTTACGAAAGATGGCTTGCAATGGCAGATCTCTAAGTCCAAAAAGGTTTTGGAGGAGAAAATCTGGCTGAAGGATGAGGAGACGCCGGCCAATCTGGTGACGGAAAAACTGGATGAAGTTTTGGCTTCGGAAAAGTTTTCTGAAATCTCTGTTATCTCGGCGATCAACCATTTTTCTGTGGTGGAAGAAGGTCTTGACCAGCACGATCTGGGATACGACCTGATTGCTTATAATGCGGACGTGAAAAAGGATTCTGAGGAATTGATGTTGTCTGTGAATAAGAAATTTGGCGTTCAGTTCTATTATAGTTTCCCGAAAGATTATTACCAAAAAATCAAAGCGTTGGAAGTTCCTGTTCATTTTAATTTTTCAGGTGAAAAGTTCCTGAATTCTTTGAATGTAAAAAACAGAAAGGAAATTCACGTGAATTTATATCATCAACAAGCTGAGTTTTTTGCCATCGAGAATAAAAAACTGGTGCTTTATAATAATCTGGATGCGACTTCGGAAGTGGATTTTCTTTATTTCATCATGTTTACGTTGAGTAAAATTGATTTCGGAATTACGGAAACTTACTTTTATATCTACGGAGAAACCACGGAAAACGAAACTTTCATCTCGGAAATGCAGAAATTTGTCCCGAATCTGAAAATCGTTTTCGATAATTTGCACAAGAAGAATTTTGTGCTTGCTTAATTTTTTTTAACCACAAAAGGCACAAAAGAAAAATTTTATAACTAAAAAAAATTGAAATTGCTAAAGAGAAATTGTTTCTTTTTTGCAGTTTTAAAACTCGAATTCAGGAAAAGCTTTTGTGACTTTTGTGGTACATCTAAGCGTTTTGAATTTCAACAATCATCATTTATCAACTATCAATTATGTATCGAATCATATCCGGAAAATGGAAAGCGAAGAAAATTGCGGCTCCAAAAAACTTTGACGTAAGACCAACCACAGACTTTGCGAAGGAAGCGCTGTTCAGCATTTTGGAGCATCGTTTTGACTTGGAATTCTGTTCTGTTTTGGACCTATTTGCAGGAATTGGTTCTATCACTTTGGAATTTGCTTCCAGAGACTGCCAAGATATCACATCCATTGAATTGAACCCAAAACACGCAGGTTTTATCAATGCGACCGCGCAGGAACTGGGAATGGGCTTGCAGGTGAATACGCAGCGTTTCGACGTTTTCGATTGGTTGAAAAGAAAGAAAAACCACGAGAAAAAATATGACATTATTTTCGCCGACGCACCTTTTGAAACGGACGAAAAAAAATACAATGAATTGATTGATTTGATTTTGAGCAATGAATTACTAAAGCCAAACGGACTTTTCGTTTTGGAACATCAAAGCAGACAAAAATATCCGCATCCGAACTTGAAACACAGCCGAAAATATGGAAATATTAATTTTTCTATGTTTGAAGCGCAACCAGTTTCTGAATAAAATTTGAAATGAATATGAGGAATTTCAATATCAAATTTTTAGGCTTAATTATTTTATTTTTCAACTTAAAAATTTCTGCACAGAATTCTTATATCAATCAACACAAACCTCTAGCGACGGAACTTTCCAAGGAATTTGGGATTCCGTCTGCAATTATTCTTTCCATCGCTTATGTGGAAACTGGTGGTGGGAACAGCAAACACGCTCAGACTTTAAACAATCATTTTGGAATGGTTGGAAAAAACACCGTGAACAGTTCCAAATTCAAGAGTTTTGAGAGTTCTAAGGAATCTTTTCGTGCGTTTTGCGAAATGATTTCCCGAAAAAAGTACTATCAAAAAATGAAAGGAAATCTTGATTATTCTGAGTGGCTCAATGCGATCGCTTCTGCTGGATATGCCGGAAAACCTACAGAATGGAAGCAGAAAATCAACAATGTAATTAAGAAATTTGGGCTTTAAAATTCAATTATAAAAACACTAAAAATGCCTTGAAAACTTCAAGGCATTTTCGATTAAAATTAAACAAGTTTTGCAAGATAAATCTCTGCAGGTTCTTCTAATAATTCAGGTGCTTTTTCTACAAATTCCTTGATATAAAGTTGTTGATTATGAGCATCCAAACCTTCTTTGCTTTTCCAGATCTCGTGAAAAATGAAAACAGTTTCGTCCTCAAGACCTTGGTGTAAGTCATATTTTTCGCAGGCTTCTTCATTTCTGGTATTCAAAACCATATTATCCAGAATTGTTTTTAGTTCCTGAATTTTATCTGTTTTCGATTTTAAAATCGCTGTTAAATAGATTGACATTTTAAATTTTTAAATGATTAATTAAACGCTTGCATTTTAATATTTTGAAGCGCTGATTCCAAATAATTTTTATATTCCTGTTCGTAATTATCGATGCGTTCCTGCGTTGCTGCTTTTTCCATATCGTGAAAATGGAAACTACCCAAATGTTTCATTCCTGTAAAAGCATTCATCCTGTGAAAACCGAACAACACACCTTCGTCTACAGAATGTTGATCAAAAAATTCACCTTCCAAAGTGAAAGCCGTTTCCGGTGCATTCCAGCTTGTGGTGACGAAATAATGTTTGCCGTGCATCAATCCGCCAGTGCCGTAATTGATGGCAGGATTCACCCTGGAACGTCCGTCGCTTTTGTAAATCCCGTTGTTGTGACCAGCCGTGAAAACTTCGTCAATGTAAAATTTCAGACGGTTCGGAACCTGAAACCACCAAACAGGAAAATGGTAGACCACAACATCTGCCCATTTGAAATTTTCCGCTTCTTCAGTCGCATCGAATTCATCATTAACATTACTGATTCTAATTTCAAAATTCTCATTTTCAAGAACCTCTTTTGTCCAATTGGTAATGGTTTTGTTGAAGCTTCCGCCAGAATGTGCAAAGGTCTGTCCACCGTTGATTACAAATATATTTTTCATTAATTGATTATTTATTGATACTGCAAATTTCCGCCAGAAAAATGAATTATAAAAATAATTTAAATCATACATTTGCATTATAATTATGATGATAAAATGATAAATTTAGAATGGCTTAGGACTTTTAAAAGTGTTTACGAAACCCGATCTTTTACGAAAGCGGCAAAGGAATTGTACATTTCGCAGCCCGGCGTGAGTCTTCATATTGGTTCATTGGAAGCTTATGTTGGCTATACTTTATTCGAAAGAATATCAAAGAAATTAATTCCGACAGAGAAGGCGAAAATCCTTTATAACTTCACGCTGGAGCCACTTTTGAAACTCGAAACTGCAGAACAGACTTTTCATAAAACGACAAAGACTGAACGCTCGACTGTAAGTATCGGAATGTGTTTTGAGACTTTTCAGTTCACTTTAGAGAAACATATTCCTACTTTGGATTTCAATGTGATTATCCGTTTTGGATTGTATGAACAGATGTTTTCGGATTTGGACCATGGATTGTTGGATTTGATTATAACGCCACATAAAACCAACCTCAAAAATCTTGAGTTCGAAGCTTTTTCCAAAGAGAAAATTGTATTGGTCAATGGAAGCGAAACGGATACTTCTGAGTTAAAAACCTTACTGAAAAACCAAAAGATAGAAGAAGCTGAAGATTGGCTAAAACAGCAAATCTGGTACAGCACTGCGGCGGATATGGAACATCTGAATAATTTTTGGAAAGCGAATTTTAACCGTCATCCAGATTTCAAACCGAATTATATTGTTCCAAATATTTGTTCGATTGTGAGATGTTTAAGCGGGAATTCCGGATTTTCGATCGTTCCGGATTTTCTCTGTAAAAAAGAAATTGCCAGTGGCGGAATCGAAATTACCTGGGAAGGAAATCAAAAGATAGAAAACATTCTACACTTCGGGGAACGGCTGAAAAACCCCGTTCAGAAAGAAGTTGACCTTATAAAAAGCATTTTTAGAAACGAGAATTTCTAAAGAACTTTATGCTCCAAATCAATCGATTTTCCAAAGAATTTCTTTGAGATTTTCTCGAAGTTTTTGGTAATATCAGACAAGAAAAACTGATAGGTTGGCTTGTGATTTTCCTCGTTCAGAAGATTATGTTTGTCCAAAATCATTTTTAATTGATTGGCAACGATATTAGGTGAATCGATGACACGGACGCGGTTTCCGTAGTATTGTTTGATTTCATCTATCAAAAGTGGATAATGCGTGCAGCCGAGAATCAAAGTTTCGATATTCTTCAATTTGCTATTGCTCAAATAATTATAAATAATCGAATGCGTGATTGGATGATTTTTAAAACCCTCTTCAATCGCCGGAACCAGAAGTGGCGTCGCTAATTCATCAACTTTAATGAATTTATTATGCTTTCGGATTGATTTTTTATAAAGTCCGGAATTCACGGTTGCTTTGGTTGCAATGACGCCAACGTTGTTGTGAATTTCGTAAGATACTTTTTCCGCAACTGGATTGATGACATCAATAACCGGAACTCTATCTGCAACCAATTCTATAACTTCCTGAAGTGCGTTTGCAGTCGCAGAATTACAGGCAATCACAATTGCTTTGCAATTTTTCTCCAATAAAAAATTCGTGATTTTTGTTGAATAACCGACGATGGCTTCACGGGATTTCTCGCCGTAAGGAAGATGTTTTGTGTCGCCAAAATAAATTAGATCTTCGTTGGGCAACAGTCTTTTGATTTCTTTTGCAACCGTCAATCCACCAACGCCGGAATCAAAAATTCCTATGGGCTGATTGGCTGAAAGATGCGTGTAGTCGGCTTTTTTCTTTTTCAAGAGATACTATTTATCTGTTATTTGAACGCAAAGTCCGCTAAGTTTTTTTGATAGTTGCAATGTTTTTAAGATCGCAAAGACGTAAAACTCAGCAAAGATTTAGCTTCGCAAAAATAAGGATTTTATTAGAAGTTTTTGTCATTATGAAAGAATCTCGACGTTTAGATACCTACGGAATGACAAAATAAGGTTTAACTTGAAAGTAAATTTTAAACAATGAATAAATCACTTGCAATTCCGTCTGCTAAAAACCAATGTTTTTCGGGAATTAAAAGATGATTGTTTTCGATTTTCAAAATCCCGGATTCAATCTTATTTTTAGTTTCTTTATTAAGATAATCGATTATTTCTGAGGAAAAATTCTGATTGATCTTGTCCAAATCGACGCCCCAAATTGTCCTTAAACCAATCATCATCATCTCGTTGAAACGGTCTTTTTCTGAAAGGATTTCGGTTTCTTTTGGAATTATATTCTGATTGATATTCTTGATGTAAAGCGGATTATTGGCGATGTTCCAGCTTCTCTCTAAGTTTCCATCGTAAGAATGTGCAGACGGACCAATTCCTAAATAAGGTTCAGATTTCCAATAAGCCGAATTGTGTTTGGAATGAAAACCTGGCTTTCCAAAATTCGAAATTTCGTAATGTTCAAATCCATTATCTTTCAGAAAATCGGACATATAATAAAATTCCTGATTCTGTTCTGCTTCTTCAGGTGAACTTACCTTTCCGTTTTCAATCCATTTTTCCAAAGCCGTTTTTGGTTCAACTGTCAAAGCGTAAGATGAAACGTGAGGAACTTGAAGTTCGATGGTTTTGTTGAGATTGTCTTTCCATATTTCGAAGTTTGAAGTGGGCGAACCGTAAATCAAATCGATGCTGATATTTTCCAAGCCAAAATCCTGAGCTTTTTTGATAGAACTTTCTGCTTCGGAAGCGTTGTGTGCTCGATTCATCAATTTCAAATCTTCGTCAAAAAAACTTTGTGTTCCAATTGATAAGCGATTGATTTCTGTTTTGGATAATTCTTTAAGGAAGTTTTTATCAAGATCATCCGGATTGGATTCTAAAGTGATTTCAATATTCTCATGAAAACTAAAATATTTTTGAAATTCGTCTATCAGAGATTTGATTTCGTCGACACATAAAACTGAAGGTGTTCCTCCACCAAAATAAAGTGATTTTAAAGTTTTATTTTGGAGCTCGTGATGCCTTAATCCAATTTCTTTTTTGATAGCCAAAAGCATCTCATCTTTCAAATTAAAAGAAGTCGAAAAATGAAAATTACAGTAGCTGCATTTTTGTTTGCAGAAAGGGATGTGAAGGTATATCAAAATAATTATAAATGATGTGTGATAATTGATGAATGATAATCATTTATAATTTACCAGTTATCGTCCATAAATTACCTGTATCTGAATCCTCTAGAATTAATGAAATTATCGATATTGAAACCAATCGATAACATAAAGCTATTTCCGAAGTTCTCGGTCAATTCTGAAACACCGAAGTTGTAAACACCACCAAATGTGAAATTGCCTACTCTACCTTTGATGATTGGCGACATTCCAAGATTCTGGCTTCCAACGGCACTTTTTGCGCTTCGGAAACTGATTCCGGCAGAAATATTATTCTTTTCTCCATAAGCGGTTGCCATCAAATTATAATCAAATATTCTTGAAGAATTGGTATTCAGATTCATCATCAATGACGGCGTCAAAAATATACCATCTGTAAAATGCCAATCGTAGCCTGCGTTTAGATAAAATTTGGTTGGCGAAGGTTCAATCCCATTGACAATTGGTAGATCATTGCTGATCGGAATATCCATGACGGAAACCCCTGCGAAGAAATTTCGGAATTTGACTGCAGTTCCCAAATTGGCGTATGCAATGAAAATATCGTTTGTATTTTCGCCCAAAACCTGATCTCCTTGTTGCGCTGCGTTGATCTTACCATAATCAATATTCATGTTATAAAGATTGGTGCCAACACCAAAAGAGAACTGGTCTTGACGGTCTTCTTCATCACTCAATGGAATAAAATAGGAAGCTCCCAACATCACACCATTTGACGAAATGGGGCCATTCTGATCTCTGAAGAATGAAACACCTGCACCAACTCTGTCAAAAACATTGGCATGCAAACCGATGGATTGTACATTGGGAGACTCACTCAATTGTGAAAATTGTTTCTGATAGTTGAGATTCAAAACGACATCATCTGTCTTTCCCAGTAATGCTGGATTGAACAAGAAATCGCCATCAACGAGATACTGTTGGTAAAAAGGCAATGTTTCCTGAGCCTTCGACCCAAGAGAAAAAACTGTAAAACACAGTATAGCGATTTTGTAAAAGAGGTAGTTTTGCTTCACAATACAAATATATAAAACTCTAATTATTATCGAGATATTTTCTCCAACGTTCTGATGCTTCTTGCATATCTTGTGGCATTGGACTTTCAAAATACATTTCTTTCTTCGTAGTAGGATGGATAAAACCTAATGTATGCGCGTGCAAAGCGTGTCTTGGTAAAACCTCAAAAACATTTTGCACGAACTTTCTGTACTTCGGCAGATCAACACCTCTCATGGCAAAATTACCTTCATATCGTGCATCATTGAATAATGTATGACCAATATGCTTCATGTGTGCACGGATCTGATGCGTTCTTCCCGTTTCCAGTTTACACTCTACCCAGGTCATATATCGGAATCTCTCCAAAACTTTGTAGTGGGTGACCGCATGCTTCCCATGGCTTCCATCTTCGTAAGTGTACATCTGCATTCTATTCTTCGGATGTCTGCCGATGTGTCCGGTTACTGTTCCTGTGTCATCTTTGACATTACCCCAGACAAATGCCCAGTAGAGCCTTTTTGTTGTTCGGTCAAAGAATTGCTTAGCCAAGAAACTCAAAGCATATTCTGTCTTTGCAATGACCAACAATCCTGAAGTGTCCTTATCGATCCTGTGGACCAAGCCTACTCTATCCAGATCGGAATTATAATTGGGGTCCTTCGCAAAATGAAAAGCCAATGCATTCACCAATGTTCCGTCCCAATTTCCAAACCCTGGATGTACTACCATACCTGGATTTTTGTCTACGACAACAAGGTCGCTATCCTCATAAACGATATTAATTGGAATATCTTGTGGGATGATGACATTTTCTCTCGGCGGATGTGTCAGTAGAACGCTTATTTCGTCTCCAGGTTTTACACGATAATTCTGTTTTACCGGTTTTCCATTGACGATGACGTTGCCAGCTTTACAGGTTTCAGAAATTTTGTTTCTTGAAGAATTCTGTCGGAAGATCAATAAAAACTTATCAATTCTAAGTGGTTCCTGCTTCTTATCAACAGTGATGTTAACGTGCTCATACAATCCGCTGTTTTCGTCATCAGCAGAAACATCTTGATTCATCAACTCATCTTCCAGGAAATCTTCGGTCTCGTCTAGCATATTACAATTCTAAAAAGGCTTCAACATTTGTCGAAGCCTTTTTTATTTTTAATTTATTCAATCACCACCTTTTTTGGCTTTGGTTTATCTACGGGTTTCGCAGATGATGGCGTTGTTGTATTTTGTTTCACAGGCGTCGAACTGGTCGCAGGCTGTGTGTTCGCAGGTTTTGGTTTTGGAGTCGCTGTTGCAGCTCCGGAATTTGAAGGATTGGTAGAAACTGGCGGTTTTACAACTGCTGGTCTCTGCTCGATTGTTGGTGGTGGAACTTCATTGTATTGGATCGGAGCTAATGTAGTATCTATTTTAGGACGGTACATATCATCCAGCTGCTGTATTTTCCCTTGCATCTCAGCCGGCGTTTTTTTACTCGCCCATAGGTCGATCTGCATTCCCTGATCTCGCAATGAGCCAAACCCAGGGTCTTGGTAGTAAACAATATCTGACTCATCCTTTCCACCATCCTCATGATTTACGATCCCAACTTCAAACAAAGCTTGAGCTATGATTTTTTTGGCCTCTTGAACTGATCTACCCACAACATTAGGAATTGAAACATTTCTCAAAGGTCCTGATCCAATTACCAGATCCACACTGGAAAACTTTGGTAATAGAGTTCCCGGTTTGATACTTGTCCCATTATAAACAATTCTAAGAACCGCATCCCTCTGGATACTTGGTTCAAAGAGAGTGTCGCCCACTTTCAACCCAACAAGATTCAACTGATTAAAGGCCAAACCTTTATACCTATCTATAATATCTGGAACGGCAACCTTTGCCCAAGTTCTTGGATTTACTTTCAGAACAATTGCTCTTCCATTTTTAACATTGGCCCCAGGTGATGGAAAAACTGCCAAAACCTGAAACGGACGGAATTTTGGATCATATTTGAAACTATCGACCTCATATTCCAAACCGGAATCATCTAGGATCTTGATAGCATCGTGCACTTTCATATTCATCACATTGGGCACAGGAACTTCATCTCCGTGGTGGGTATGATACTCCAACCAACGGAATGTAAGCCAAACCAAACCGGCGAAAAACGCCATTGCCAATACGATATTAAGTAATACTTTCCAGTGGAAAAGCGATTTGAACATAATTATTCTTTTTCAGAAACGTAACGCAAATATAGATAATTAAATTGTATTACCCTTTTCTATCAACTCGAAAAACCTATTAAAAAAAAGAAAATGGGCGGTTTGGTTTAAAAATCTTATTTTTGCACTTTGAAATACATATGGAGTCTATACAAGTTCACGACAAAAGTTTCGTACCATACCTGAAACACGATGAAATTCAGGGAATTATTAAAGAATTAGCAGAAAAAGTTTACGAAGATTACAAAGATGAAACCCCAATTTTCATTGGTGTTCTGAATGGTGTCATCATGTTTTTTTCTGATTTCTTAAAATATTATCCTGGTAAATGTGAAATTGCTTTTTTACAGGTAAGTTCATATTCCGGAACGCAATCTACTGGAATAGTTTATAAAAAAATGGAACTAACTAAAGATGTTGTGGATCGTCATATCATCCTTATGGAAGACATTGTTGACACTGGAAACACCTTAGAAAATCTATTTGAATATTTCAAAAATACGCAACGCCCTAAATCTCTCAAAGTAGCTTCCCTCCTTTTGAAGCCTGATGTTTTCAAAAAAGATTTCATCGTAGATTATGTAGCTAAAGAGATCCCTAACAAGTTTGTGCTAGGTTACGGATTGGATTATGATGAATTAGGAAGAAACCTACCAGACCTATATCAATTGGAAGAAGGTAGAATCAATCATTAATCTCTACTCAAAATAAAAAGAAATAAATCTAAATAAATAAAAAGAAATATGATCAATATTGTTCTCTTTGGTCCTCCGGGAAGTGGAAAAGGAACCCAAGCTCAGCATTTGATTGAGAAGTATAATCTGAAACAAATTTCTACAGGAGATCTTTTTCGTTACAATATGAAAAATGATACAGAGCTTGGAAAATTAGCAAAATCATACATCGACAAAGGCCAATTGGTTCCGGATCAGGTTACTATTGACATGTTAATTGATGAGTTGAGAAAACCAACAGAAACCAATGGATTTATTTTTGACGGATTCCCTAGAACTGCAGTTCAGACAGAAGCTTTGGAAACCATCGTGAAAGAAGAATTGAATTCTGAGATCAGTGTTTGTCTTTCATTAATTGTAGATGATGCAGTTTTGGTGGAAAGACTTCTGAAAAGAGGAGAAACCAGCGGTAGAACAGACGATTCTAATGAGGACATCATCCGAGATAGGATCACAGAATATTATACAAAAACTGCAGAAGTTGCAGAATTATACAAAAAACAAGGCAAATATGCAGAAGTGATCGGCGTTGGCGACATCTCCGAGATCTCCGAAAAACTATTTGCTGAAGTAGAAAAAATTAAATAAAACTTAGATTTTTTAGAGAATAGATCGTGGACTTTTTTATCAGTCTACAATCTATTCTCTATTTGTCTATAATCCCAAACAATATGTCAAATTTCGTAGATTACGTAAAAATCCACTGTAAAAGCGGTCACGGCGGTGCTGGATCGGCTCACCTTCGTAGAGAAAAATATATTCCTAAAGGTGGTCCCGATGGTGGCGACGGCGGACGTGGTGGTCACGTGATCATGAGAGGAAACGCTCACGAATGGACGCTTTTGCCATTGAGATACACGCGCCACATCAAAGCAGAACGCGGTCACAACGGTCAAAAAAACCAGTTGACAGGTGCTTACGGTGAAGATGTTTACATCGATGTTCCAATGGGAACTATCGCTAGAAATGAAGAAGGCGAAATCGTTGGCGAGATCCTGGAAGATGGACAAGAAATTATCCTGATGGAAGGTGGAAAAGGTGGAAAAGGAAATGAGCATTTCAAATCCTCGACCAACCAAACACCTAGATTTGCACAACCTGGAATGGATGGCCAAGAAGGTTTTGTGACTTTCGAACTGAAATTACTAGCTGATGTTGGTTTAGTTGGATTCCCGAATGCTGGAAAATCCACGCTTCTTTCATCCGTTTCTGCAGCAAGACCAAAGATCGCAGATTATGCCTTCACCACTTTGAAACCAAATCTTGGAATCGTGGAATGGAGAAATTACAAATCTTTCGTCATGGCAGATATCCCAGGAATTATCGAAGGTGCGGCGGAAGGTAAAGGTCTTGGACACAGATTCCTAAGACATATTGAAAGAAACTCTATTTTGTTATTTTTAATTCCTGCAGATTCTGAAGATCACTTTCAGGAATTTAAAATCCTTGAGAACGAACTTAAAGAATACAATCCTGAACTTTTGGACAAAGACTTCCTTTTATCCGTTTCAAAAGCTGACCTATTGGATGATGAATTAAAAAGAGAAATCGCAGCTGAATTTCCAGAAAACAGACAGCCGTTATTCTTTTCTGGCGTAACTGGCGAAGGTCTCCAAGAATTGAAAGATGCGATCTGGAAGAAATTACATGGATAATTTTACGTTTTCGGAACAATTATTTAAAGAGGTACAGCAAAAAAAAATACAATGAAATATTTATTCAGTTTAGTAGTTTTCTTAGGATTAATGTCCTGCAAAACATCTCAAAATTCTCAAACTTCACAATATTCTGCCATTGAATATCAGGTAGGTCCTTGTTTCGGATTTTGTCCAACTTATAAAATTACAATTGACGCTGACAGAAATGCGATTTTGGAAGCAGAACATTTTAACTTTTCAAAAGGCGGTTCCAAGGATGACATGAGTAAGCCACGAGAAGGCACCTTCAAAGCAAGCTTGAGTACAGAAGATTACAAGAGATTGGTAGATGCGACAGATGCTGCAAACATCAAGACATTAAATGACAGTTATATCGACAAAAGAATCATGGATGCTTCGAAGATCAATTTGAGAGTTACTTTTGCTGACGGAACCAAGAGAGATATCGCAATGTCAGCTGGCGAAAAACCAAAAAAATTGACAGATCTGACTACTTTAATTACTGAAATTAAAGAAAATCAAAAGTGGGAAAAGGTAAATTAATACTTAATCTCGACTTTATTTAAAATAGGCTATCTTTGCACAATATTAATTCCTCCTAATATACGGAGGAATTTTTACTTTATTAAATTAAAAAAATATTCCATTTGAATTTTGACGAATTAGGCTTGATCAAGCCAATATTAGACGCCCTAAAAGCGCAAGGTTACGAACAGCCGACACCAATACAAGAAAAAGCGATCCCATCTATCCTGCTAGGCAGAGACCTTTTGGGAAGTGCACAGACAGGAACAGGAAAAACAGCGGCATTTGCCATCCCTATTTTACAAAATCTTTCTTCTGCCAAAGAGCCTCACAGAAATCAGATCAAAGCTTTGATTCTGACACCGACGCGTGAATTGGCTATCCAAATCGAAGAAAATTTCCAGGACTACGGAAAACATTTGAAACTAAAATCCCTTGTGGTTTTCGGTGGTGTGAAACAGCACGCACAAGAACAGCAACTTAAAAGAGGTGTTGATATTTTGATTGCGACTCCAGGAAGATTGTTGGATTTTATTTCCCAAGGCATTGTAAAACTTCATCACTTAGAAATTTTTGTTCTGGATGAGGCGGACAGAATGTTAGACATGGGATTCGTTCACGATGTGAAGAAAATCCTGAAACTGATCCCAGCAAAAAGACAAAACCTTTTCTTCTCTGCAACAATGCCGAAAGAAATCGCAAAGTTGGCTTCCGAGATCTTGATCAATCCAGTAAGAGTTGAAGTAGCTCCGGTTTCTTCCACTGCGGATACGATCCAGCAAAGTATTTATTTTGTTGATAATAACAACAAGACCGATCTTTTGATCCACCTTTTGGAAGATCCGAAGTTCGATCAGGTTTTGGTTTTCTCGAGAACAAAACACGGAGCAGATAAGATTGTTAAAAAATTGCATCAGTCCAATATTTCCGCAGAAGCAATTCATGGAAACAAATCTCAGAATGCAAGACAGAACGCACTTTCCAACTTCAAATCAAAAAGAACAAGAATCTTGGTTGCTACAGACATCGCAGCGAGAGGAATTGATATCGACGAGTTGAAATATGTTGTGAATTACGAATTGTCCGACGTTTCCGAAACTTACGTTCACAGAATTGGAAGAACAGGTAGAGCTGGATCAGAAGGAACCTCTTTCTCATTCGTAGATGCTTTGGATCTTGCGAATCTTAGAAATACCGAGAAACTGATCGGGAAGAAAATTCCAGTTGTAACGGATCATCCTTTCCACACAGACAATCTTGTGGAGCAGAAAAGAGACAGCAACAACAAGCCTTTCAATCCAAGGCCGAGACCAACTGGTCAACGCACCGAAAAGCCTAAGAATAAAAGCAATTTCTACAGAAAAAAATAAAATAAAAAACCGGAAACTATTTCCGGTTTTTGTTTTTTTAAATAAGGAATCTTGAAAGTTTATGCTCTTAATAATAAATTCTATACATTAATTCAATAATGTCTTGTGGAATATTATTTTGTTTTACGAAATCAGAATAAAGGTTCTTTCGATTTTCTCCATCCGGATAAATGACGACTCCAAAAGTTTGGGAATATATAAAATCTTTCAAATAGCCGTTATCATAAATTTTTTGGAGATTTTCAAAATATTTTTTTGTTTCCTCACTTCCTGCAATTTTATCCTTTTTTTCATTATAAAATTTGAGTTTATGCTGAATTGCACTTACATGAGATTCTATTTCGAAATCACTAAAACCAGCAGATAATTCTGCGGCACTTTTGTTAGTATTTAACCATTCTTTTTTGGCTTCTGATTCTTCGATTGTAGATTTTAGCATTAATGAATCTCTTTGCGCCGTTTTTGAAATAAGAATTTCAGCATTTTTTCCACTTTCAATTTGGTATTTTTCTGCAATTTTAACTGGTTCAAAATACGCAATCAAAGCTTTTTCTAGTTGTTTAACTCGATCAAAATCCCCGTCTTCTACGCTAATTCTGAACTTAACATTCCATTTTCCACAATCATATACGGAAAAAAATGATTTGTTCTTCTGTTCCTTTTGACCTTTCATAAAGTCGGGAACGATAATGTTGTAGTCGAAGTATGATTTCAATCCGTTTATAACAACTTTTTCAGATTTTAATTTTACAAATTCTGGTGAAATATCGGGCTGATTTGTAGCATTTCTATTTACAACCGTTTTGAAAGATAAAAATTGATCCCTCAGATTTTCATTTGAAACTTCAGCAGGATAAATATATATGCTAATATTTGTGACTTTTTTATTGGCTTTGAAATAGTAAGTTGCACCGACATTGTCATTATTTTTGTCATAAGAGACCAATCTATCTCTTTTAAGACCATTCCACTCTTTTGGAAAAATTACGCCTGTTTTGTGAATAAAATCGGCATTAGATTTAATTTCTAAAGGTTGATCTCGTTGCTGTGAAAGACAAAAATTATATATTAAAATAAATAAAAGTAAAAATTTTCTCATAACAATTTTATTAGAACAAGATAAGATTTGTTTTCTACATATTCAAGATCAATTCTTATTAACTAAATCCAAATAATTTTAAAGCATTTTCAGTTGTGATTCTATCAATCTCAGAAAAGTCTTTTCCGTAAATATCAACCAACTTTCCAGCGACCAATTCAACGTAGGAACTTTCGTTTCGTTTCCCTCGGAAAGGAACTGGCGCCAAGTAAGGTGAATCTGTTTCCAGAACGATCTTATCTAACGGAATTTGATTTAAGAACTGATCGATCTTTCCATTTTTGAATGTCACTACGCCACCGATCCCCAAAACAAATTGAAGGTCGACTGCTTGTCGTGCTTGTTCCAGATTTCCAGAAAAACAATGGAAGATCCCGCGTAATTTAGGATGTTTCTTTCGCTCCAGAACTTCAAAGGTTTCATCAAAACTTTCTCTGGAATGGATCACGATCGGAATATCTTTCTCGATAGCCCAATCGATTTGTTGTTGAAAAGCTTTGACTTGAATATCCAAAGTTGATTTGTCCCAATATAGGTCAATTCCGATTTCCCCGATTGCCACAAAATCTCTTTGATCAAGGTAATTCTGAACAAGTTTCAACTCGTTTTCCCAAGAATCCGGTTGTACGGAGCATGGATGCAATCCCATCATCGAGAATATTTTGCCTGGATATTCGGTTTCGACAAGGAGCATTTTCTCATGTGTTTCGGAGTCAATTGCCGGAAGGAAGAATTTCTCCACGCCTTTATCCAAAGCCCGCTGGATCATCTCCGTGCGGTCTTCGTCGAATTGGTCTGAGTATAAATGGGTGTGAGTGTCTATCATAATGTGATGCGATTGGCGATCGGCTGATAGCAAATAGCAATCTGCCAAAAGCAATTAGCTGAAAATTTTATGTTGAACTTTTTTCTGCTGATCTAGGATCTTTTGATTGATCTTTTCTAAAAATTCCTGATATTTTGGATTCTTCTCATCTGCTGTTTTGTGATTGAGCGCAGTTAGGATCTTATTATTTTCATTAATGAAAACCTTGGTCTCATCAGTAAAATAAGCATTCCCGAATTTCTCCCAAATATATTGAACAGCTTGAGAACTTGGGTGGATCATATCTTCTTTGTAAAATCTGTAATCGCGGAGATCATCCATCATCAATTCGTAGATCGGGAGATAGTGGCAATTTTCTTTTTCAGAAATCGATTCGTGAATGGCAGTTATTAATTTTGATTTGCTCAATTGATTCTCCACAATGCCGTCTTTGGTGTGACGAACCGGCGAAACTGTGAACAGGATCTGCACATCGCTTTTACAAATATCCTTTAAAGTATCAATGGTTTTAGTAATTGATTCCTTCAATTCTTGATTGGATAAAAATCGTTTCTCGAAAAACTTCTGTGGAATCTTGTGACAGTTGGCAACCAACTTTTTCTTTGGAAGAAATTCATAAATGTAGGACGTTCCAAATGTGATGATCACAAAACTCGTGTTCTGCAAAAACTGATTTGCTTCCTCTATATTTTTATTGATCTTCTCCAAAGATTGTTTCGCAGATCTGGAATCGAAAGAAGAATGATGATCGAGACTGATGTAACTTTCATTGGCCAAGATCAAGTCGCTCTCCTGATATTCCTTCGCATCATAGATCTGCTGGATTGCATTGTTAATTGAGTACGGATTGAAAATCGTCCCAAACGGATTGTTCAAAGACTGGATCTGACCTTCAGAAAATTTCTCGTGCATTTCTGTTGCGAAACACGATCCGATGGAGAAGATGCAGTCATCTGTCCCAATTTTTTTCTCACTTACATTAATATCTACTTCTGTTCTGAATTTCATTTTTTGTGATTTTTGGAGCGTTAACTTGTAAAACCGTTGATTTGTAAAATTGTTAAGTAGACGATTTCACAAATCAACGGTTTACGATTTTTCAATTAACTTTCTCTTCTTAATAAATAATTTGCCAATTCACGGAAAGGTAATTTTTTCTCGTCAGGAAGGTTGATCTGATCAAGATAAGATTGTCCGATTTCGTTATGTTTTTGAATAAGTCTTAAAACTTTGTCATCCACTTTTGTTCTTCTAAAGATTTTCTCAACGCTGTAAACTTTGTCAACATTGTCTGTCTTTTTGGAATACCAATAATTCAGTTCAGATAATTCCTCTGGATTGGCGTGCTCAAGAGCCAAAAGATAAAGAATGGTTTTTTTATTCTCGTAAATATCACCAGCGTGTTTCTTCCCAAATTGCTCCTGATTTCCGAAAACATCCAGGTAATCATCCATGATCTGGAATGCGATTCCGATGTGTTTTCCGAAGTTGTACATCGCTTCTGCATCTTCTTCTGACGCTCCAGCGATCAATGCCCCGATCTGGAAAGATGACGCACTTAGAACACCGGTTTTAAATGTGATCATTTGAATATAATCATCATAAGATACATTCGACATATTTTCAAAATTGATATCAAACTGCTGACCTTCGCAAAGAACGGCACCAGTCTCAGAAAATATCTTGATGCATTTCTTGAATAATTCCGGATCCAGATCTTCAAAGAATTGATAAGCTTTGATTAAAAGTGCATCGCCAGAAAGAATCCCAACATTGATCCCATGCAATGTGTGAATCGTTGGTTTGTTTCTTCTCAATGGCGCTTCATCCATAATATCATCGTGGATCAAGGTAAAATTGTGGAAAAACTCGATTGCTAAGGAAGGTTTCAAAGCTTTTTCCAAATCGCCTTTGAAAAGGTCGCAAGCCATTAATAACATGATCGGACGAAGCCTCTTTCCACCGTGAGAAATGATATAATTCATCGGTTGGTACAGCTCGTCCGGTTTGTTGGTAAAAGTATGTTTTTCGATAGCGTCTGCTACAATTTTCTGATACTGGTCTAAGAATTCCATTTAAAAACTTGTTTGAGGCAAAAATACGATTTTTAAACACTTTTCAAATAAAATACTCCGACAAACTGCCAGAGTATTTCTTTGAAATTGAATTTAATATTTAATCACCCAAAATCAATTAACTATCTGAATTTTTTTTGAAACCGAATTTTGATTTTGATTCAAATTAATAATATATAATCCGCTTTTAAGGCCTTCATTGGCAAGCGAAACCGAATGCGTTCCTTTTTTATCCGCAACTTTTGATTCCTTTCTCAGTTTTCTACCTTGCATATCCCAAATCGTAAGATGCGTTTCTCCGTTCTCGGAAAGACAAAAATTAAGTCCCGGACGAGTTCCACTTATGGTTTTCAAATTTTTCAAATGACAAGCTTTATCATCGGAAACAGATAAATTTTCTTGTGTATAGATTTCAGTTTTTTTCAAATATTCCTGTTCAAATCCTCCGGAACAAATCAATTTCCAACTGCCATCAAGAAAAATTGACGATGCGTTTCCAGTGTTCCAGGCCGTTGGTTTATTAGTGAGTTGAGTCCAGATATTATTTTCAGCATCAAAAAAGTAATTTTCATCGGTATAAGTATCAAAAGTATTGTTCGTAGTTCCACCAATGAGTATCAAACCATTATTCCAAGGTTGAAGTTCAAAGAAAGTACGGGTCTGACCTGGAAAGTTAGTTCCCTGTGTCCAATTAACAACCGAACGGTTATTCTGGTCTATTTCTCCAATCCAGACATTGTTCCAATAAGTTGCGGAAAAAGTTCCGTTTGAACCGCCAACATAAACCAATTTATTTCCAGAAACCGAAAGCGCACCGTAAGAAAGTGAAGTTCCCGGCGAAGGAACAGCATTGCATTCCCGCCATTTATTTTTATTAATATTATAAACAAAAGTCTTCTCAGAATTATAACTTCCAACCACATAAATCAAACTGTCCTGATAAGGAACCGCATCGCCGTCTGTAAATGCTCTCGGAAAATCTGCCACGTTACTCCAGATATCATTTTCAATATTGTACTTATAAACTTTCCGTGTAACCGTTCCTGGCGTTGTAACCATTCCACCGATGATGAAGATGTTATCTCCAATTCTTGCACTTGCAGCTCCTAAAATCGGTGTGGGAACATTCTGTTTTGTATCCCAAGTATTGGTTCTGATGTTGTAACGATAGGTTTTGTTCGAGATAATTTCCTGGTCGTTTCTACCGCCAATAACGTACATATAAGCATTGTTGTTTGCGTCAGAATAAGAAATTGAGTTTCCTGCTCGTATTCCTTCCGGCATATCTGCTCCTGTTGTCCATTGCCCAAAGAACATTTCGCAAAAGACAAACGTCAAAATAAATAATAGTGATTTTTTCATTTTTTTATTAAAATTAACTTGTAAAAAGATTGAAAAAAGTCATTCACAATACAAAGCTTATCAGGAATTACACACAACCTTTTTAAGTCGTTCAATAACATCACATTTGTTTATGTCAAAAAGAGAATCATTGGTTTATGAAAAACTGTAGTTCGTGACAATCCTGAAAATCGGAAAGCTAAAAAACGTAGTTTTACTTTATGAAAAAACGATTCGTAAGGCATTTCATTTTTTGGCTATTCTATTTGATATTAGAAGTTTACACCGAATATTATTGGATGGAAATCCAGTACAAGCAGTCGGTCTACTCTACTTTTGTTCACGCTTTTTGGGAAGAATTTCTGACGATATTGCTTATCAAAATGCCTATGGGATATTTGATGTTGTATTTCATTTCGAGATTCAGGCATACGAAAAGTAACATCAAATTAATCATATCATTATCAGTTACATTAATATTATTTTCGGTTCTTGGCTATGTTTTTCTGGTTCATTTCATTGTACCTTTTATTTATCCGCATCTTGAGATTGTCGGAATTTATGGTTACGGCGGAATTTTAAATTCTTTTATGGACAAGATTTTCCTGGCTTGCGTAATGATCGCACTTTATGAATATTCTGCCAGTCAAAAACTGAAACAACGGGAAATATTATTAATGAAAGAAAAGACAGAAGCAGAACTTAATTTCCTGAAATCTCAAATCAATCCGCATTTTTTGTTTAACACACTTAATAATGTCTATTCTCTCGCAAGGGAAAAATCCGATAAAACGGCCGATGTAATCTTAAAGTTGTCGAGTCTTTTGCGGTTTATGTTGTATGAAACGAAGGAAAAATTCATTCCTATTTCGAAGGAAATTCAGTTTATGAACACTTATCTGGAAATTCAGAAAATACGCTTTGATGAGCGTTTGAAAATTGAATTTCGGAATACGTTCACAGATAATCAGGAATTGGTTTTACCTTTAATATTACTTCCTTTTTTAGAAAATGCGTTCAAACACGGCGCTAGTGAGAGTACGGATGATAAATTCATTAATATCAATCTTGAAATTGATAATAATATTTTAAATTATAGCGTCATTAATTCTTTTGAAAAAAATGATAATGAAAAAAGTAAAGGCATTGGTTTGATTAATGTTGAAAGACAACTGAAATTGGTTTACAATGATTTCCGTTTGCAAACCGAATCAGAAAATAATATATTCACAGCAACACTTTACATCAATCTGAATTCCTATGAACCTGAAATGTATAATAGTTGAAGATGAGCCTCTGGCCGTCAATATAATGAAGGATTACATCCAGCAGATTCCTTTTTTGGAGTTAATTGCCGTTTGCAATGATGCGATCAGTGCGATGCAAAAACTCAATGAAAACAAAATCGATCTGATGTTTCTGGATCTTCACTTGCCAAAAATTAAAGGTCTGGATTTTTTATCTGCAATCAAGAATCCGCCTAAAGTCATCATTACAACAGCTTATCACGAGTTTGCTGTAGAAAGTTATCAGTATCAGGTTTTGGACTATCTCCTCAAGCCTATTTCGTTTGAAAGGTTTGTATCAGCGGTTCAAAAAGCTTTACCAACTGCGAAAACAGAAAGTAAAATAACAAATGAACCTGAATTTTTGTTCTTTACTGTTAATAAAAAAAGAGCAAAAATTCAGGTTCATGAGATTCTTTTTATCGAAAGTCAAAAAGAGAATATCAAAATTGTGTTAAAAGAAAGAACAATCATAACCAGACATTCTATTAGTGAACTGGAAAAAACTCTGCCTTCAAATTTTATCCGTATTCATCGTTCTTTTATTGTTTCAAAATCCAAAATAGACTTTTTTGATTCACAATCTGTAGAAATTCAAGGAACATCTATTCCTATCGGAAGAAACTACAAAGATCACATTAAGAGTCTATTGGAATATTAAAATACCAATACAAAAAGCAGATAAGTAATTCCTGCAACGATGGCGCTGATCGGAATCGTAAGGATCCAAGCCCAAAGCAAACTAACAGTAATCCCCCATCTTACAGCCGAAACTCTCTTCGTCAATCCAACTCCGATGATCGCACCAGTAACAGTGTGTGTCGTAGAAACTGGAATTCTCAATTGTTCTGTAATGAAAAGCGTAATAGCACCCGCTGTTTCTGCCGCAACACCTTCCAATGGCGTTACTTTCGTAATCCTGGTTCCCATCGTCTTGATGATCTTCCAACCACCACTCATCGTCCCCAAAGCGATTGCTAAGAAAGAAACCACTGGCACCCAAAGGTAATGTTCAGCAAAAAAGTTGAATCTTTCTGCTTCAGGAATATTAAGGTACAATGGATCTTTCATCATATTCACGTGGAAATAGATCATCGCTGCTCCAATGATTCCCATTACTTTCTGAGCATCATTGGTCCCGTGTCCAAGACTGAATAACGCTGAAGAAACCAACTGCAATTTTTTGAAGACGCGTTCCGCTTTATGTGGATTTGCTCTTTTACAGATATTAACGATGATCAATGTAATGATAATTGAGATCGCCATACCGATAAGCGGTGCCATAAAGATAAATAGGAAAATAGGGATCACCACTTTATACTTGACTACATTCTGCGTGAAAAGCTGTACAAATGCCTGATAAGCCTTTTCGAAAAATGAATAATCAGGATGTGTGATAGCGATCAAATGATAATCGGTGATCAAAGCGTGCATCAATGCTGCGCCGATAAATCCACCAATCAACGTATGCGATGATGAAGACGGAATCCCGAACCACCAAGTTAGTAGATTCCAAGCAATGGCTGCGATAAGTCCTGAGAAGATAACTTCCAGCGTGATGAAGTTTTCATCCACGGTCTTGGCAATCGTATTACCAATTTTGAATTCGCCTACCACGTAAGCGGCAATGAAAAACGCGGCAAAGTTCCAAAATGCTGCCCAAAGAACAGCTTGAAAAGGCGTCAGTACTTTTGTAGAAACAATGGTTGCGATGGAGTTAGCTGCATCGTGAAAACCATTGATATAATCAAATATTAACGCAAGCGCGATAATGATAATTAGTAGAATTGGAAATTCCATTCGTTTATTTTTTGATACTGCTTTTTATGCGTATTTGATAACTATGCTTTCCATTGTGTTGGCAACATCTTCTGCTTTGTCTGTAACGATCTCTAGATAGTCAAGGATCGATTTCTGTTTGATGATCAACAATGCATCATTGGTCTCAAATAACTTCACAATAGCTTGGCTCAAAACATCGTCTGCAATATTCTCGTAAGAGTTGATCTTGATACAAGATTCTCTTACCTCGTCCGGATTTTTGAAATCTTTCAGGTTTTCCAAAGCTTTCTTGATCTCGATACAACATTTGTGGATCAACAATGAAAACTCAGAATACACTTTGTTCTCAGGACTTTTGTAAAGATAAATATATTTTGCAGAAGCGTAGATGTAATCTGCAATATCATCCAAACCAGATGCGAGATAGTTGATATCTTCCCTGTCAAATGGTGTGATGAAGTTCTCGCCTAATTGTACGAAGATCTCGTGTGTAAGATCATCCAATTTGTGTTCGTAATCACTCATTTGATTCAACAACGTTTCGTCATTGATATCAAACTCCAGTAACCCATCGTGAAATGTTTTTGACATCTCTACTAAGTTATCTGCTACACGAAGAAACAGATCAAAAAAGATTTTATCTTTCGGCTGAAATGCTCTGAAAATATTACCTATTCCCATTATTTTGCTTTAATTTCTGCAAATATGAAACAAAAAAACCTTAACGAAAAACTTTTATATTAATTTTTCATTAAGATTAAAACACACAAAAACCTGCTGATTAGCAGGTTTTTACGTAAAATATTTTATTTTATTTTCGGGTTTTGTTCTTATTGGGCAACTTCTGCTCTCATTTCTTTTCCCCGAAACTTCATACTAGTTAATCCATCCATAACTTCATTCTTGTAAGATTTTTCAATTTCGAAGAAACTGAACTTATCAAGAATTTCTATTTCACCGATATCGGCTCTCTTTTTGGATTTAGAAGTCGCTTTGTTTATGATCTCCAGCATGTCCACTTTCTTCAATTGGTCTCTTTTTCCAAGGTTGAAGAAGAATCTTACCATGTCCTCATTGTTACGTCTAGGCTTACGGTCTCTACCGCCGTCTCTAGATCCACCACGGTCTCCTCTGCCATCTCTGTCACGGAAAGAACCACCATCTCTGGATCCTCTGCCATCTCTATCTCTTCCGTCTCTATCTCTTCTTCCTGGTTTGTCATCTCTACTGTTACCGAATTTCTGATCAGCAAGATCATTACTATTCTGATAATAAGTAGCCATTTCTTTCAATTGGAATTGCAATAATTGGCTTACCAACTGCTCTTTTGTAAAAGCTGAAAGATCTGGGATCAAGCTCTCGTCAAAATCGATCACATCAACGTGCTCCGTCAATAACTTTTCAAAAACACCGCCAACTTGAGCTTTGATAATTTCTTTTCCAGTAGGGATTTTTTTCTCAACGATCTCGATCTTGGTTTCAGCCTTGATCTGTTTCATTTTTCTACTCTCCTCTGGTTTTGCCAAAGTCATAGAGATTCCTTTTTTACCTGCACGTCCTGTTCTTCCACTTCTGTGAACGAAAACTTCCGGATCATCTGGTAAAGAGAAATGGATCACGTGCGTCAAAGAATCTACATCCAATCCTCTAGCCGCAACATCTGTCGCTACCAAAATATCGATGTTTTTCAGTCTGAATTTCTTCATTACTGTATCTCTTTGAGCTTGCGAAAGATCACCGTGAAGTGCATCTGCCGCATAACCATTCTGCATCAAGAAGTCTGCAACCTCCTGAGTTTCCATTCTTGTTCTACAGAAAATAATGGAATATTGGTTTGGATTAGCATCGATCAGCCTTTTAAGAGCTTCTTTCTTCTGTCTGTAACCAACGACATAAAATTCATGCGTGATGTTTTTCTTAACTTCATTGACAGACCCAACAGTAATCCTGTGAGGTGTTGTCAAATAATTTTTAGAAATACGTTCCACTTCTTTGCTCATTGTAGCGGAGAAAAGGAAAGTTTGCTTTGTATCTGGCGTTTCTCTTAGTATAGTTTCCAAATCATCTTTGAAACCCATAGAAAGCATTTCGTCAGCTTCGTCTAAAACTACCCATTGCGCTTCAGAAAAGTCCAATGCTTTTCTGTTGATCATGTCGATCACACGTCCTGGAGTTCCCACGATGATCTGTGGTTTCTCTCTAAGAGATTTGATCTGATCCATAATACTGCTACCACCATAGACTGCTGTAGTCTTGATGTCTCTCAGGTATTTAGTATAGTTTTTGATGTCTTTGGTGATCTGGAGGCAAAGTTCTCTAGTAGGGCAAAGGACCAAAAATTGGATTTTACGACTCTTGTCGTCTATCATATCCAAAATCGGAAGCGAAAACGCTGCTGTTTTGCCTGTTCCTGTTGCCGCAAGTGCGATAAGATCGCGTGTATCTGTGGAGATAAAAGGAATAGTCTGTTTTTGGATTTCTGTCGGCTCTACGAAGCCGAGGTCGCCAATCGCCTGAAGAACTTCAGCGCTAAGATTGGATTCCGTAAATAAATTCATTTAAAAAGATCGTCTAATAATTGGTGCAAAGATACACTTTTTATTTTTGATAACAAACTGCCTGTATTTTTAAGGATTATTTATTACGTAAAATTAATATTGGAAAGATAGGTTTTAGAAACTAGATTTATAGTACAATTCATTTTTGCGTTGCTTACATAATCTAACCTTTTAATTTGAAAAGCTTCGCTTAAATTTTTATATGTCTTCGAGAACCTCAGCCTGACATTTTTGATGTCAGATTTTCATTAACATTCCGCCACATTAACAGCAACAGCCAAACCACCCTCTGATGTTTCTTTATATTTCGAATTCATATCCAATGCAGTTTCCCACATCGATTTTATAACGCTGTCCAATGAAACTTTTGCTTTTGTCGGGTCACCATCTAATGCTAATGAGGCTGCAGTAATCGCCTTCATTGCACCCATAGAATTACGTTCGATGCAAGGAATTTGTACCAATCCTCCAATTGGATCACAAGTCAAACCGAGGTGATGTTCCATTGCAATTTCTGCCGCCATCAAAACCTGAGCTGGCGTTCCGCCAGAAATCTCCGTAAGTCCAGCCGCTGCCATTGCGGATGAAACTCCAACTTCTGCCTGGCAACCTCCCATTGCTGCAGAAATAGTTGCATTCTTTTTGAATAAAGTCCCAATCTCTCCTGCAACCAAAAGAAACCTGATTATATCTTCTTCCGTATTAAACTCCGTAAATACTTGCGAATACATCAAAACAGCTGGAATCACGCCACTTGCACCATTCGTTGGCGCGGTGATAATTCTTCCAAATGATGCATTTTCTTCGTTCACAGCCAATGCAAAACACGACACCCACTTGGTCACAGAACTGAATGTTTTCTCTTGATTTTTCACCATTTCGAACCACTCATTTTTGTTTTTATAAATCTGAGTTCCGAGTAGTTTTTCGTTCATTTCCGAAGCACGTCTTGTAACGTTCAAACCACCTGGAAGAATTCCTTTTTTGTTGATGCTTTTATAAACGCAATCTTTGATATTATCCCAAATTTCCAAAGCTTTTTGCCGAGTTTCTTCCTGAGTTCTCCAAGATTCTTCATTTTGAAAAACCAAATCGGAGATTTTATCAAGCTTAAGTTTTTCGATGTATTTCAGAATGTCACTGCCGTGATGGCAAGGATAAAGTGTTCGAACACAACGGTCTTCCATAGAATTATCTTCTGTAGTGGCTACAAATCCGCCTCCCACGGAATAATAATCTTGACTGAACTCTTGTCCGTTTTCAAAAACGACCTTAAAAATCATTCCGTTTGGATGAAAGTCGAGGGATTTTTCTTTGTTAAGAATTAAATGATTTCCGTAAATAAATGGTAACCAATTCTCTCCGCCAAGATTGATTTTTTGTTCTGATTTTATTTTATCAATTTTCTCATCAATCTTATTGGTATCGATTGTTCGGAAATTTTCTCCACTCAGGCCGAGCATTCCTGCAATATCGGTTCCGTGACCAACACCAGTTTTTGCCAATGAACCGAAGAATTCTACAAAAACTTCCTTCACATCTTGTAAAGAATGAGTTCGTTTAACCAAATCCAGGAACATTTTTGCTGCGTTCCAAGGTCCCATGGTGTGGGAAGATGACGGTCCGATTCCGATTTTTATGATATCAAAAACACTGATAGATTCCATTAAGACAAATTGATTGCGGTAAAAGTAATTGATTTTTGAAGTCTATGCAATTCATCCCGAAAAATAGCTTTGAATCAAGTTTTCTGTTGAAACTACATGTTGAATATTAATCAACAATTATCTTCATTTTAACCCGTAGTGCATTATAAACAAGGTTACTCATAATACGAAAATTTCGTATATTGTATTGACTATCAATCT
>NZ_LSHB01000011.1 GCF_001643375.1 Chryseobacterium sp. FP211-J200 | reverse complement strand
AACTTGTATTTAGTTTAATCTGGTTGTTTGGAGAAAGACACAACTTGTATTTGGTTTAATCGAGTTGTTTAGAGAAAAACACAACTTAATGTCTAGAAGAAAATATAATTTATGGATTAAATTTCTACTGATAACCAAAGCCGCGTAAGGGATGGAAGCGATTATCCTTTTTGTCTTTGGATTAATATCAATTTGGATGGGAAATGTTCCAGACAAAAAGATAATAGCGGACAGCCCGACCCGCTTGTTTTTTGCTGAACTGGAAACGTTCTTTAGAGATGTAGAAACGTCTGAGCAAAAACAAAGGGTTACGCCCAAATAATTATCATTTGAATTTGGTATTTGATTATATTTGTGCCGTGAAAAAGCTGGTTTTAATATTCGTTTTTATAGGAAGTTTTGTCTTTGCGCAAGATCATCTTTCTGGGTTCAATATGATGTCTTTTACTTATAAAGCAAGTCCTAAATGGATGGCTTACGTAGAGCTGCAAACCAGAGCCAGACGGGATTATACGGTGATCGACTATTATGAGACGAAAGGTGGGATCGGTTATAATTTTATTAAAAACAATCAGATCTTTGTAGGTCTTGGACGATATGGTACCTACGAAAAAATGAAAATTTCTCAGGAAGAATTCCGGATCTGGTTGCAATATACGTTTACGCAAAGGTTTGGCAGATTGAAGCTGGATCACAGGGGTAGGGCAGAGCAGCGCTATTTCTACGCCAGCCAAACGGGTGAGCATACCAAGGCCAACCGTTTCCGATACCGACTGAGCGCGACTTTGCCAATTAACAAAGATAAAATTCAGGAAGAAACATTCTTTGTGAATGCTTTTGAGGAAATCTTTCTTGGACCTGTGGATCCTAATTTCAAACGCAACAGGACTTTTGCCGGGTTTGGATATCAGTTCAACCACAGTTTGTCTGTGACTTCGGGTTATATGTTCCAGAGAGAGTTTGCTGCGAAAGGGAATGATAATTTTCACTTCCTGTACTTCGCACTCAACTTCACCATTGATGGAACGGATGAGGAGAAAGATATTGTGATCCCGATGGTGGATTAATTCATTAAAATATAATTAAAAAGGTCAAATAGTAACATTTTCTATTTGACCTTTTTTTTGATTTAAAATTCTAATATTTCTCTATCAGATAAAGATAAGCTTTCAGGTATTTGTTGAAACGTTTCAAATCTTTTTCTTCTAGCAATGTTGTGCATCTGGTGAGATCCATATTGTCGCGAAGGTCATTTAGTTTTACGGCAATTGCCAACGGACTTTTCTCAATTCTTGCAACGAAGGCGTCATAATCCAAATGTTCTTCTTCTCGTTTCGTAAGACATTCTACAGCTTCGAGAATGTGCTCAGGAAAACCTTTTTCTCGGAGAAATTCTAACGGGAATTCTGGGTTGTCTTCCACCACATCGTGTAGGACACCGACAATCTTTTCATCGATGGTCTTTCCGGCATTCATGACGCGAAAAACGTGACCTAAGTAAGGTGCATCGTATTTGTCGGTTTGTTTTTTGTGCGCTTTGGTAGCTATTTTTATGGCTTTGTAGAGGAGTTCGTGTGTGGACATTTATTTGTTCTTTTCTTTTTTATTTAATTCGGTTGAATCTTTAGTTTGAGGTAATTCCGAATATTGTTCGTTAGGCTTTTTGTTCAACATTCTGTATTGGGAAGCTTTTGAAGAGTCTACATTTTTGTAAAATGCAGCATTGTTGTTCTCTCTTTTGATGTCATCAGATTTTGTAGAATCCGCTTTGTTATAAGGATTTGTTGGAATCTTATTCTCTCGTTTTTCGCTTGGTTTTGTTTCTTTTAATTTTTGTGAGAATATTAATCCAAAGGATAAAGTTGCTATAAATAAAATGAGTTTTTTCATCGTTATAAATTTTGAATGAAATTACGAAAAGAATTAGAAATCGTAATTACGAGATTTTTTAATTAGCGAATTTTAGTTGTATTGTTTTAAAAGATTAGAATTGCTAGATTCATTAATGAAAATTAAATAGTCGAATGAGTTGCTAACATTTGTTGATTTGAATGATTTCTTATTTTTATCAGTTCCTGAACCTGTTTTTCGAAAAAGAATATCTTTTAGAATCCATTTTGCCAAAGGATTATTTTCTTTTTTGATAGATTTTAAATCGATAATAAAAATTGGTTTGTTCAAATAATTCAGATAATATTCTAAGCTTTCTGGAGGAGCTGTTTCTGCTTCAAATGTTCCTATTTTTCTGTCAACACTTGCCGAATATGTTCCTTCGTAAAATGCAAATCCAAAATTGACATAGTCATTTTTAAATTCCTCATTAACATAATAACCCATTCTTTCCGAGTTCAATTTAGAAATGTGATAGTTGTGTGCTGAGAGTATTAACTTTGGGTTTTTATTATTTTCCATTATCCAATTGATATTTTCAGCCATAAATTGATCTCGTTTAACGATGCTGTTTATTTGAATTTTTTGCTCAATAATTCGAATGTTTTGCAAATATCTGGCCTTGTCTTCAGGGCTTTTGAATGAGACGTTTTTTTGTTTCATTTTTACGAGTAAATTTCCTATGGTTTTTTGACTTTTGGCTGTATAACTTCTTTGTCCTCTATTTTCATCTTTCAATATTTTTTCTAATTCATTGATTTCATCAACATTAATATTGTTTTGAGTGTAAATATCTCGAATTTGATTTAATGCACCTGACGCAAATTGCATATCAAATCCATCAAATATAATACGTGAATTGTATGCATCATTATAATTTTTCAACCAATCAATAAAGTCCAATGTTTCCTTAGTTTGCCAAAGCCAAAAATACATTCCCTCAAGTAAGTCTTTTGGATTGTCTTTTTTTTCTGTGATGTAATTATTCATTCGGAAACTTTCCGGCATATTGGCTTCTAAAGAGAAAATATTGAAATCTGAGTTAGAAATCAAATATCTGCTTATGCGGTTTTTCATTTTATAGATTTCACTAGATCCGTGAGTAGATTCTCCCAAGCCAACAATTTTTGCATTGCCAATTAATTTATCCAAGATTTTCAAATCAGAATTATCTGTAAAATTCGGGTCAAAGGATTGAAGCGGATAAATAAATTTTGTGATGTAATCTTTCTGTTCTTGACTCAATTCTTTTGTGGATTGCGCATGGAAAATCAATCCACAAAGCAGGAAAATAATATTATTAATTTTCTTATTAAGTTTCATTGACTTAAATAGTTTTATCATTAATAAAAAACTCAATTGTTTGTTTTGTTTCCAAAAGACCCTCAATATATTTTTTCAAAATGTCAGATGTCAACTCAGATTGCGGTTTTATTTGAAGACTTCTCAAACTTCCATCTTTTTGTGGTGCAATCAAAATGAAATTCCCATATTTAAGATTGTAAAGTTTCATATTGACGATGGCAAATTCATCATTCTCAATAGTAGCAAATGCTGAAAAATCAATTTTGTTTTTTTGAGTTTTAATGAAACCTTGACCGATTACATCTGGGAAATTCCTAGAAACTATTTGTGTCTTCATAGACGAAAAATCCTTTTCATCAACATAATCTGTTAACACTAAAATAGTGAAGAATATTCTGTTGTTTTCTTTGATGCGATAAGAGTTCAATTTGTTTTTGTTTTCAGAAAAACTGGTGTAAACTATTTTTTTTCCGTTCAAGTTGATGCCATAGAAATTTGCTAAAGTAGCAATACCAGAAAATGTTTTGTTACTAATGCTGTCATAGTCTGGATAGGGAAAGACTTCATAAGTGAAAGGTCCTTTATTGATGCCATCTTTTTCGGATAATTCTTTTTTCATTCTTTCAAAATCTAAATATTCTTCTTGATTCTGAACCTGTAATTGTTTAGCCCTTACATTTTTTAATGTTTCATTTGATTGTGCAAAAACAGTTATTTTAAAGAATAGAAAAAGAAGTGGTAAAATTAATTTCATACTATGTCTTGTTAATTATTGATTACAATGAAAATGTAATTTCAAATATCCAAAATAAAATCCGTCAAATAAAAAAGCGTTAAAATATTTAATATATTTTAACGCTCAATTTATGGTTTAATTTAAATCTATCTCCCTTTCAATTCATCAAACAACCGTTCCAAAGAACCAAGGTCAGAGATCAAAACCTCTCTTGCCTTCGCACCGTTGAAACCGCCAACTACGCCCGCCGCTTCCAGCTGATCCATAATTCTTCCGGCTCTGTTATATCCCAATTTAAGTTGTCTTTGAAGCATTGATGTTGATCCTTGCTGCGTAGAAATAACGATTCTTGCCGCATCTTCAAAAAGTTGATCTTTCTCGTTCGGGTCAAAGGCGCCGACAGTAGAACTCCCTTCGTCACTGGAATATTCAGGAAGAAGATAAGCGTCCGGATAACCTTTTTGCTCGCCTACAAATTCTGCAATTCGCTCCACTTCCGGCGTATCTACAAAGGCACACTGCAAACGTGTCAAATCGTTTCCATTGAAGTAAAGCATATCACCACGTCCAACCAACTGTTCCGCACCAGGCGAATCCAAAATCGTCTTGGAATCGACTCCCGAAATAACACGGAATGCAATCCTTGCAGGGAAATTCGCTTTGATCATACCTGTGATGACGTTTACAGACGGTCTTTGTGTTGCGACAATTAGGTGGATTCCAATTGCTCTAGCCAGCTGCGCCAAACGTGCAATCGGATGTTCAACTTCTTTTCCTGCAGTCATGATTAGATCTGCAAACTCGTCCACTACCAAAACAATGTATGGCAAATATCGGTGTCCGTTTTCTGGATTCAGTTTTCTTTGAGCAAATTTGGCGTTGTACTCTTTGATGTTTTTACAGAACGCATTTTTCAATAGGTCATAACGCTGATCCATTTCGATACAAAGTGAGTTCAAAGTGTTGATCACTTTTGCATTGTCTGTGATGATCGCATCTTCTGTATCAGGCAATTTCGCCAAGTAATGTCTTTCGATTTTTGAATATAAGGAAAGTTCCACTTTTTTCGGATCCACCATTACGAATTTCAATTCGCTTGGGTGCTTCTTATATATGAGAGAAGTTAAAATTGCGTTGATCCCAACTGATTTTCCTTGTCCCGTTGCTCCAGCCATCAAGAGGTGAGGCATTTTTGCAAGGTCGGCCACGAAAACTTCGTTTGAAATGGTTTTTCCAAAAACGATTGGAAGATCCATATCAGCGGTCTGGAATTTAGGAGAAGCCACAACCGATCTCATAGAGACCATGGTAGGGTTTTTTCTTGGAACTTCGATTCCTATGGTTCCTTTTCCTGGCATTGGTGCGATGATACGAATTCCTAATGCGGAAAGATTCAAAGCAATATCGTCTTGTAGTTTTTTGATTGCAGAAACCCGGATTCCTGCTTCTGGTACGATTTCGTAAAGTGTAACCGTTGGTCCTATCGTCGCTTTGATCTCGGAAATTCCAACGTTGAAGGTTTTTAATAGGCCAACAATTCGGTTCTTATTTTCTTCGAGTTCATCGTGGTTGATCGTGATCTCCTCGTTGCCGTAATCTTTCAGTAATTCTACAGAGGGCATTTGGAATTTTGCCAAATCCAATTTGTGGTCGTACAAGCCGTGTTTGCTTACAAGTTCGTCAGATTTTTGCTGCTCGGCATTCGGAAGATAGACTTCTTCTTTCTTTACTTCGATGTTAAGGGTGATATCGTCATTAGATTTTACAACTGGAGTTTCTGTAACAGGTTTTTCTATTATAATTGGCTTGTCAACGATTGGTTTTTGAATCGGAGTTTCAGTTGATAGAACGATCGATTCAGGCTGAGTTTCCTTGATCTCTTCAACAAACGTTGTTTTATTAGGCGTTTTGATCGGTTCAAAATCCTGGGTTACTTTGATGTTGCTGAAATCATTGTCAGTTTTTACAGGCGATTCATTAACGGCTAATTTCTCCGCAACAATATCTTTTTCCAAATCTTCATCCGCCTCAAAATCTTCATTGGAATCCGGCATCAGACCTTTCAGTTTCCCGAAAGTGTTGTCGTTGATGTCATTCAGTTTATTCTTAATAGAACTCGGTCTCAAATTAAATTCTAGAACAAAATACAAAGCAAAGCTCACAAAAAGTACCATCCAAAGACCAACTGAACCGATGTAAGATTTCAGATAATCCATGATCTGATAACCATAAACGCCACCCAAAACGCCTTCACCGCCAGTGACAGCACCGAAGAAAATCGGAGTCCAGCAAATAAAGAACAAACTGTGCGAGATGGTTTTCCAAGGTTTGAAATAGTTTTTCTTGAAGATCAACGTTCCGAAGACAAAAAACAAAAATGCTACAACAAATGCTGCAACACCAATACTTTCGAAGATAAAAAGATTGCCCAACCAATCTCCGATTTTCCCAAAGAGATTCGACGAAACCACGTTTTTATCTGCCATGGTCCCGGCTTGACTCTGGTCTGCTTTCCAGTTCATGAGGTAGGAAACGAAAGAAAACGTTAAAACGACTGATAGTACGATAAAAGTAATACCAGAAATGATTCTTGGTTTTGAGATGATTTTACTAGCGTTTGATGGTGTGTTTTTGTCGTTGTTCATTTTTCAAAAAAGGTCAATAGTTGCAAATTTAATGTTTTTTATCAGTGATATAAATTGTTGAAGCTTATTTTTATTTTTTTTAAACTGTTAAGGATTTTAGCTATCTATTGTTCAGTCGAAAACAAGTTATCAAGAATGATTCAAAATAAGAGTGCGTGGTTGTAAAATGACAAAAAACAGTTTTTTTTGATGCCTTTGTGGTTTATCATCCTTATTTTTGTGAACTATAAATTTCATAATGAAATCGCCAGCTACTACGCTTGTAGCAAATACTGGTTAATACCTGGTGATAACACATGATAAACAAAAAACAGTAGATATCTACATATGAAAAAGATTCAGGATATTCTTATTTCCACGCGAACGATGGCTCTTCTCTTGCTGGTTTTCGCTATTTCTATGGCCGTTGCCACTTTTATTGAAAACGATTACGGAACACCAACGGCGAAGGCATTGATCTACGAGGCCAAATGGTTTGAAGCCGTAATGTTTTTATTAATATTAAATTTCATCGGAAACATCGGCAGATACAGACTTTTCCGTAGAGAAAAATGGCCGATCTTGGTTTTCCACTTGGCTTTTATTTTAATATTCATTGGTGGTGCAATTACGCGATACATCAGTTTTGAAGGGACAATGCATATTCGTGAAGGCGAAACCAATAACGAGATCATCACCGACAAACATTTCTTCAAAATCAAAATCGAAGAAAAAGGAGAACAGCAAAATTACCACGACGTTCCTTATTTGATGTCGCCACTTCACCACGATTTTCAGGCAACCTATGATTTCTTAGGAAAGGAAAAAATTGTTGTGAAAGCAGTGGATTATATCCAAAGAAAGAAAGACAGTTTGGTTGCTGGAGCAGGAAAAGAATATTTGCATCTGGTTTCAACCAGCGATATGGGAGGCCGTCAAAATATATATTTGGCTGAAGGCGATGTCCAGAATATCAATGGAACTTTGGTAAGTTACAACAGAACAGCTATTGAAGGCGCAGTTGAATTCCAAAAGAAAGAGGGACAACTTTACATCAAAACACCTGTTGATGCTGCTTTTATGACAATGGCAACCAAAGCAACCGGAACAACTACAAAAGATGAATTCCAGCCTTTGGTTTTGAGAAGTCTTTATACGATCGATCAATTGAAATTGGTAATTCCGGAAGGAACTAAAAAAGGTAAATTGGTCAATTACGAAGGTGACAAACAGAAAGATAAAGACGTTCCAGATCTCTTGAAAGTAGAAGTGTCTGGACCAAAAACAAAACAAATGGTTGACCTGGTTGTAGAAAAAGGAAATCCGAATAACTACAAACAGATCAAAATCGATGGTTTGGACGTGATGTTAGGCTTCGGTCCAAAAGTTTATTTCACACAACCTTTCGCTTTGAAATTAGAAAAATTCGTTATGGAAACTTATCCGGGAAGTTCTTCACCATCAGCTTACGAATCTCACGTGAGAATCGTGGACGAAGGCAAAGAAACGCCTTACAATATTTATATGAATCATGTTCTTAATTATAAAGGTTACCGATTCTTCCAGGCAAGTTTTGACCCGGACAGAAAAGGAACCGTTCTTTCTGTAAACCACGATTTCTGGGGAACTTTGATTAGTTACATCGGTTACGCTTTCTTATTTATCGGAATGTTTGTGACGATGTTTTGGAAAGGTTCAAGATTCTGGAGTCTCAACCAAATGTTGAAAACCATTAGCAGGAAAAAAGCAGCGGCAGTTCTTTTACTTTTATTAAGTTTCGGACTCAATGCTCAGGAAATCGATATGCACGGAAAAGATGGAAGCCACGACGGTCATTCCCATTCCGAAGCTCAAGCTACTTCTCCAAATAGAAATCCTGCAGTGATAGATGCGGATGCAATGGTTAAGAACATCGAGATCAACAAAGAGCACGCAGATAAGTTTGCTTACTTATTGGTTCAAAATTACGAAGGTCGTATCGTACCGTCCAACACGCAAGCAATTGACATTCTTCATAAATTGACGAGTAGAGATTATTTCCAAGACCTGGATGCCAACCAATGGTTTCTGGCAGCGACAATTGACCCAATGTTTTGGGCGCAGGTCAATATCATCAAAATTGAAACTGCAGGTAAAGTTGGAAAAGACCTAAGAGCTAAAACTAAAGCCACAGAAGAAGGTTTTACCAGTTTGATCAAATTATTCCCAGCAGACAAAAACGGAAATCTTCGTTTCGTATTGGAAGATGATTACAACGATGCGTTCCGTAAAAAAGCGTCTGAAAGAACAAGATATGACGAAGCGGTAATTAAACTGAATGACAAAGTTCAGGTTCTTAACGGAATCATGTCTTACCAATATTTCCGAACAGTTCCTGTGAAAAATGATTCCAATCACACTTGGAGCTCTGTGATGACCCCAACTTTTGAACCGGACGAAAATGCGCAGGCTGTTTTAGGACCTTATTTGTCAAGCGTCCTTTTGGCGACACAAGGTGGAAGCTGGGCAAAAGCGGATGCAGAGCTTAAAAAAGTAGAAGAATATCAGCAGAAATGGGGCAAAAATGTGGTGCCTTCTGAAACCAAAGTGAAACTTGAGGTTCTGATAAACAAACTGGATATCAACTTTAAATTGTTGATTTTCTACACGCTGATTGGCGGTTTGCTTTTGGTTTTAGGCTTTGCACAATTGTTCAAGCCAAGTAAGATTCTTAATAATGTGATAAAAGCATTGATCTATATTGGTGCAGTTGGTTATACATTCCATTTTCTAGGATTGGTGGCGAGATGGTACATTTCCGGTCACGCACCTTGGAGTAATGGTTACGAGGCGATTATCTTCATCTCTTGGGTTGGGATCTCGGCAGGATATGCTTTGTACAGAAACTCAAATACGCTCATTCCTGCAGCAGGATTTTTGGTGGCAGTGATCATGATGGGATTTGCACATGGTGGTTCTGCACTGGATCCACAAATTACACCATTGGTTCCTGTTCTGAAATCTTACTGGCTGGTAGTTCACGTTGCGATCATTACATCCAGTTACGGATTCTTCTCTTTATCGATGTTAATTGCCATGATCTCTTTGATCTTCTACATCATCGCCAACAAAGATACTTTCAAAAGACACAACGATACGACGCTGAAAGAATTAGCTATCGTAAGCGAAATGTCCCTTAATATTGGATTGCTGGCATTAACGATTGGAAACTTTTTAGGAGGAATTTGGGCCAACGAATCTTGGGGAAGATACTGGAGCTGGGATCCAAAGGAAACTTGGGCTTTCATTTCAATCATGATCTATGCTTTTGTAATTCACATGAGATTGGTTCCAGGATTGAGAGGAAGATACACGTTCCACGTCGTTACGATGTTTGCATTTTGCTCGATGGTAATGACCTATTTCGGAGTGAATTATTATCTTTCTGGATTGCATTCTTATGCCAAAGGAGATCCGATTCCGCTTCCACTTTGGGTTTACGTCAGTATAGGTTATATGATCTTATTATCGGTTTTCGCTTGGTTCAAGTATAAAAAACTGCATAACGACTTGCAGATCAAAAAGGATGAGAGAACGCAAGTTGAGCCTTAATGATAAAAGATATTATTAGAAATAAAAAAGAGCAATTCAAATTTTGGATTGCTCTTTTTATATTAATGCAAAAACCTTTTGATGTAAATCTCTCTTTGAGCTTCAGAAATTCCTAGTTGTTTGTGAATGTAAATGTCCATGGATCCATATTTTGTATCGATCTCGTCAAAAGCAGCTTGTAGATAGTCGCGCTCGATCCAGCTTGTCTTTTCTATAACGCCAATGTCAAGTTTTGGGAAGACGAAATGTAGATTGTTGGCGAGACTCAATCTTTTATTAATGACATTTTTTCTCAAATCATTTGAAACCAAATATTCTTCAAAAATGACATCGTTATCGAATTTCAGAATTTTCAAAATTAAAGCAGTGATCATTCCGGTTCTGTCTTTTCCAGCGGTGCAGTGGTAGAGTATAGGTTGATCGGAGTCAAGGATCTCTGTGATAATTGTCTTGATCACCTGTGGATTTTCTGATACATAATCGGTATAAAATCTAAGCATTCTTTTGTCCGCGTCATCTTTTCCTATTTTGCCTTTCAGAGCCAATTTTTTGGCATTTTTCATTTCATCGTTCTTATCTTCCAAGGCAGGGTAATTCTTATAACTAATATTAGAAGGCAGATGATCGATCTCTTTTGCAACTTCTTGTTTTGTTCGGAGGTCAATGATCTTGTTGATCTTCAGTTTTTCTAGGTCATCAAAAGATCTATTTTTCAAATGATGAAGATTTCCACTTCTGTAGATGAGACTGTCTCTTAATGTTTTTCCTTCAAAATTTTTAATTCCGCCCAAAAATCTAAAATTATTGACCTTCATTATTTCAATTTGATTTTTGTTAGAAAGATTTGAAAATTCGGGTTCTATGGGAATATGTGACTTACAGGAGATCACTAAAAGTAAGACTGGCAAAAAGTCTAAATTCTTCATTACTACAATTTATTATGATAAGGAAAGTATCTAAAGTTAACAGATTTGTTTCCAAATGATTAAGGAAATCTTTATAAATGTTAAAAAGATCTAAAATGAAAATTTTTTTTTCATGTCAAAATTAAGGAAACTACCATAAGGTAAATGATTATTGGTTGACTATTTCTTTTCATAACCCAATATTTTTTAGATTATTGTAAATCAAACACTTTATCATTGGTTTGTCTGTAGTTTTTGTTTAAAAAAGCATTGTTTAGTTTTGTCTCAACACAAATGATTTATTATGCAAAAATATGTAGGAAGCTTACTTCTAATAAGCAGTCTTGTCTTTTCGTCTAAATTTTTTTCCCAAGTAGGTATCGGAACAGAAAAACCCAATTCGACATTAGATGTCAACGGTGATGTTGCTTTACGAAACGAATTGAGTCTGGGAGGAACTGACCTTGCCAAGGGAAATCCTGGTGAAACTAATCAAGTTCTTGTCTCTCAAGGTGAAGGTTTACCGCCAACATGGAAGTATGTGAAAGCACCATTTGTAGAAGATGGAACTTATAAATTGACCAACACCTATCTGAGCGAATCTGAGCTTGGTATCACAAATTTTTCTGCGGGAGTTGCTGGTGATGGCGTCTATACAAGTTCTATTGGAGACCCGCTGGATAGCAAGTGGACAAAGATCCCAAATCTCACAACGCAGATGGAGGTCAAGTTTTCCGAAAATAAACTGGTATATCAGACCCAGACCGGTGTCGAGATCGTTGGTTCTACAGTTGGAAGTACAGTCAAGTTTATATGTGGTATTTTCAAGGATAACAAACTCGTTGCCTTGAGGCCTGACAAAATTAGCGCGGCCTACAGCAATACACCAACGCAATATATGTTCACACTGAATTACAGTGAACAGAATAGTCCGATTGGAGTCTATACGATGGATGTAGCCTGTCGGAAGATCGCTACCATAGATCTTAATAACTACTTTTCCATCGGTTCCAACATCCCGACTTACCAATCTGGCTCTGTAACTGTTGCTAATACGGGTTCCAACAGTTTTGCTTTGAAATCCTTTTTCAAGATCGATATCACTCAACTAATAATTTTTGCACCATAATTATGAAAACTACAATTAATTTAATACTATTCCTATTGGCTTCTACACTCTACGGACAAGTAGGTGTAATGACAGAAAAACCTCAATCATCACTTGACGTCAATGGAGATTTTAATAAGAAAGGGAAACTTTTTTTGGATAATAACGGTGTATTGTCACCAGGCCAAACGGGTCAGGTCTTGGTCTCAAGAGGTGCTGGAGTAGCGCCGACTTGGAAGGCTCTCAAGGTCCCAGATTATGAATCTTTCAAATTCTATTTGATTTTCAATGATTCATTTAAAGATTTCAATACTGCCTCCAATACAACAGGACAGGGTGTTTCATTGAGTACTGCAACTTCGCCTGCTACGATTGCTGCCGATCTTGTCAAAGGGGCAGATATCACAACATTGATCACTACAAAAGGATTCAAGGAGATCACTGGTCTTGCAAAACCTTTTGTTGTCAATAGTATTGAAAGTAAGGTTTACTTTCAATTTGAGACCGTCGTTCAGCAAAATAATACGGCAATATTAGGCTCCAACCAAATGTATGCTTGTGGTATTTTTGTAGATGATAAGCTTCAGAGTATTAGATTGAACACGTTGTTCACTTCCAATACTGCAGAAAGTACATTTCTGACGCACAATCAGATAGGTGGAGCGTCTAACCTTTCAAAAGGTGATCATACTGTCAGAGTTGCATGTGCAAGGTATACAACCGACAACAATATTGTGCTCGGAATAGGAGTTCCATCCATGACCGCAGCCAATAACGTAAATAACTTCATGACGCAAGCCTCTTTGAAAGTGGACGTTTATGAAGTTCCAGAAAACTTTACAGATATATTCTCAATCCTATGAAAACAATTTATACATCCTTCTTATTGAGCTTTTGTGCCTTCGGATATTCACAAGTGGGTATAAAAACTTTGACCCCAGAGAAAACATTGGACGTGAATGGCGGACTTAATATTAGAAAAGAATTTCGACTCAATGGAACTGATACCACAAAAGGTTCAGCTGGAACAGATGGTCAAATATTCAGCGTGACAGGAACTATATTGCTTTCTGATGAATATAAATCAATCAAAATTGCAGACGGGACGGGAAGTTTGACATATACCTATCTTAATACAACCACGGACAGGACTGGTATGAAATTTTCAACAACGGGCTCCACAAATGCCTATCTTCTCAATTCTGCATTTACAACTTCGACAAATACTACGACTCCTAATTGGGCAAAATTATCTGGTAATACAGACACTTTCAGTATTACTGATACTACTAAAAAGTCCAAAGCGATTTTGTCTTTTCAAACCAATGCCCAAATTGCAAGAGCTACGCCAAGTGGAAATTACTCGGCAAGTTTCGCCTGCGGAATTTATGTGAAGAAAGATTCTGGTCCTGAAGAACTGAAAGCGGTAAGGTCCGATGTTGTAAGAGGTGACAGTGGATCGTACAAGATCTTCAATCTCAATGTGACATTGGATAATCTGGATCCGGGAATTTACACAGTTTCTGCTGCATGCAGTAATAGAAATCTTGGTTCTGGGACAGATTTGGTCAATCTGGGAGTAGGAACGCCAGTGGATCTGACATTCATGAATCAAGATATGTCACAATCTACAATGACTGTGACAGTTCTACAGCCTTATTAGATTTGTCATTCCAAACTAAAAAGAGCAGCATAAATCTATGCTGCTCTTTTTTTAGTTTTAATTTTTATTATTCCTTAGAAAAATTATTGTTTCACAATCTTCTGAGTTGAAGACTTCCCATCAGCAAAATCGATTTTCATAAGATAAATACCTGCTGGTAGTTTAGAGATATTGATTTTCGTGGAAGAATCTTCTGCCAATTGTTTTCCATCCGCACTGAAAATAGTTACTTTTGTTACTTTCGAAGAAGAATTGATATTGACAAAATCTTTTGTTGGGTTTGGATAAACTGATACTTTTGTAAGAGAAGATTCATCAGTTCCCAATTTTATAACAGTTGAATATATAGGACCTCTCCAAATGCTGTGAAGATCATCTGTACATTTTGATTTTACATAACTTTCGTAAAGCTAGTTTTTCGTAAGGTCAGATTGTGAGTCAATAGGTGTGTTTTCAATTTGATGAGTGAATTCGTAAACTGGTGTATAAACTGATTTTCTGCTCCAAACTGTTTCCCAATTTGTAGACGTTCCATTTTCCTTCCATCCTAGAGTACTCGTTTGTCCGACCTGACTCGTGATTTTGAAGTCGCTCGGTTCGGCACAGATGATCTGCCCACTTGTACTGTTTTGAAGATACATAGAGATTGGGAAGTAGCCTTGTCCATCTTTAAAAACCGCTGTTGGCACATCAAGCTTTATGGTATGTGTGCCGGCGGAGAGATTCCCTAGATTCACTTCACGATTAGGAATAGCGTCACCTGGACACCAGTTGTTCCAGGAGACCCAACCTCTCAGTGTTTTTGGTGTTGTGTTATAGATTCCGTTGACTTGCGTGTTGTATTGTCTGTAGTCTTCGCAATTTTTCCCGCCCGGCTCATATTCGTAAACCAATTCATTGTCCAGATAAACATAATGAATCCTTCTCACATATTCTTCCCCAGCTGGGTTAGATCCATGATTGGAAGTAATCAAATGCAGGCTCGCGTTTGCCACAGGCTGTTCCAAAGTAAAAGTGACCAATCTTGTGGTCTGGCCAGGAACATCTGTTGCGTTGTAATTATTCAGATTGTCACGGTAAGAGATCGGTAATAAGAAATTTTGTGTTGGAGCTGGAGTTCCGCTCGAAACAAATTCCAGATTACCTCGGAACACGTCTGTTCTGTCTGCACAACCAATCACTTCTGTATTTGCAGCAGCAGAATAACCATCAGCACGGAACTCAATCCAGAAATCATAACTGGCAGCCAACGCAGAATCATGCAGGATATTTGAGATATTATCTACCTTATAGCTGTATGGAACTTGCGTAGTTAATTTGTTTTTATTCATGAAAGGCGTGATAAACCTTCCGATCTCGATCCTTTTGATATCTGCCTGATTGAAAGTATAGCTTGTGCTTCCCTTAGGGACTAAAACCAAATTGACACCTGCGATCCTGTCGTAGTTATCACAAGCGGCGATCAAAGTGATATTCATCATTACGCTGCTTCCAATGGACGAGATCTCTGCGTCCGTCAATTTTCTTGAAATGATGTCCTGCTCGTAGGCGTGGAGCCTGATCGCGCCAGCTGGGATTTGAGAAAAAGCTTCGGGTGGCATCGTCTGTCCTTCGCCTAGATAATGATACATACTGTAGAAGGGAACGTCGTTGAAAACCGAAACATTCTGTGCAGAAAAAATCGAACTGGTAAAGATTCCTGCAATTGCAAAAAATATTTTTTTCTTCATATATAGATTTATTATGACAACAAATTTAATAAAATGTTACATAAAACAAGGTTTAAATGTGATTTGTTTAATGATTGGTTTTAATGTTTGATGATTTGTCAATATTGGATTTGACTTGCTAATCTTTTATAAAAATCCTATCTTTAGGAAAATTTACAAATTATGATATACATCGGAGTAATAGTATTCTTTGGATTGATCACACTTTTTGCGTCGTTCTTTACGGTGAAACAAGAAACTGCAGCACTCGTCGAGCGTTTGGGCAAATTCCATTCTGCAAGACATGCGGGATTACATTTGAAAATTCCATTTATCGATCAGATCTCAAAAAGAATGAATTTGAGAATTCAACAATTGGATGTTTTGATCGATACTAAAACACTTGATAATGTTTTTGTAAAAATGAAGATCTCTGTTCAGTTTCAGGTGATTAGAAATCAAGTTGCTGATGCTTACTATAGATTGGAAAGTCCGCATGATCAGATCACATCTTACGTTTTTGATGTGGTGAGAGCAGAGGTTCCGAAGCTGAAATTAGATGATGTTTTCCTTAAAAAAGATGACATCGCCGTTGCTGTAAAAGCAGAATTGCAGGAAGCGATGCAAAGTTACGGATATGATATCATCAAAGCTTTGGTGACAGACATCGACCCGGATGATCAGGTAAAGCACGCCATGAACAGGATCAACGCGGCAGAACGAGAAAAAACCGCCGCTGAATATGAATCCGAAGCTCAAAGGATAAGAATCGTAGCCGTTGCAAAAGCTGAAGCGGAATCTAAAAAGCTTCAAGGACAAGGAATCGCCGACCAAAGAAGAGAGATTGCCAAAGGTCTGGAAGAATCTGTGAAAATGCTGAACGCTGCCGGAATCAGCGCGCATGAAGCTTCAGCCTTGATCGTCGTAACCCAGCATTATGATACTTTACATTCTATTGGAGCCAACAACCGTTCGAACTTGGTTTTATTACCTAATTCGCCAACAGCTGCTAGTTCTTTACTGAATGATCTTGTAACATCTATGGCTGTTTCGAAGAAAATAGAAGATAAGAATTTATAGAAATCGAAATTCTATTAATAAAGATTAAAGCCCGATTTTTCGGGCTTTTTTATGCTTCATCAGTTTTGAATCCAATAGGTTTTGTAGGTTTTTCTTTCGCTTTGTAGGTACTTAATTCTTTTTTAAGATCTTCAATTCTGTTCGCAAAACGGTCATAGGAGTTGGTGGTTGCCTCCAAAACGAATTGCTGGACATTGTTCAGGTAGTCATTGGTCAATTTGGCTGCAGATTCTTTGAAAGAGGCTTCCAAAATTCCTTGATTGATTATAATTTGTTCCGTTCTGTTTTTCAGGTATGAACTTCGTATCCGTTTTTTAAGACTTTGTGTGAAGTCGACGATCATCGTGTTGGAAAAGACCTTCATTTTTTCAGCAGTTTCAATCCAAAATGGAATTTGGTCCGCTTTGTTTTCTTTCAATATTTTTAATAAAGTGGCATCATCACTCAGATTTTTTGTCATATTGTAAAGCAGCATTTCTGCACGCTCATGCAAGTTGGGTGGAAAGATCGGTATCAAAACATCGAACCTTCCCGGCGCAATGATCTCAGGTTCAATTCCCGCTAGTTCTCTTGCAGAACCGATCATTAAAAGATTTTCCTTTTCGAATTTTTCAATATTATGGAAAATGCAATCCTGAACTTCTTCATTGTTATTGCTAATGATTCGATTTTCGGTTTTTTGCATCATGATCTCATCAAAATTTTCCAAAAACAGGATGATCTTGTCCTTTTTCAACATCTCAGAAAGATAGCTGTCAAAAGTTGTCTTTTCATCAATCGAAGACGTGGGTTTTAACTTGGATTTTTGGATTTCAAAAAACTCAAAATCAATCATTTCTGCAATTTTTTTTGCCCAAAAGATCTTACCACTTCCCGGTGGTCCGTAAACGATTATTCCAGCTGCCTTTTGGATTCCCCAATTCTTGGATTGTTCTGGGTTGATGAATGGTTCCAGCATGTCATAAATATAAAAGAACAAATCTCTGTAACCGACAAAATCTCGCTGTGTAAGCTCGGACTTGTTGCCAAAATAATTATAAATGAACTGATAATTTCCACCCAGCTTACGATCGATCCCAAATGTTGAGACAGAAGATCTGTAAAGTCCGTTGTCATAGATGTTCGGAACATTATTCTTGATGATCTCTTCTACTTTTTCTACAGGCTGATCTATTTTATCTGCGATTTGAGTAATGCTTTTTTCTTCACTCAGATCTTTGTCGTATTTTTTTAGAAATTCCTGATTTTCTATCGCAAAAGTTTCAAAATTTTGTGTAATATTAAGTTTCGGAGAAAGGCAAGCTGATATATCAAGGTCAAAATCCTGAATAAACTGTTTGAGGCTCTCTTCGGAAATGTCTAGTTTTTCGGAAAACTCGGTGATGTTTTGGGTCATTTTTTCAATCTTTTGATTTGATTTAACAAAAACTATACAAATCAAAGTAACAATTGTACTAATAGCAAGACTTTTATATTAAATATTTATATGGAAAAAATTCTGGAAGTCAAAAATCTGACCAAGCGATTCAAGCAGATAGCGGTCAACAATATTTCCTTTGATGTAGAGAAAGGGAATGTCTATGGTCTTTTAGGACCCAATGGAAGCGGAAAATCAACCACATTCGGGATGCTGCTTTCCACCATCAATCCAACTTCCGGAAGCTGGAAATGGTTTGGAAAAGAGGGAACAGATACTGACACTTTGAAGAGAATCGGTGCGATCATCGAACAACCCAATTTCTATCCATACTTGAGTGCTGAGAAAAATCTGGAAATCGTTGCGACAATCAAAGGTGCTCCGACTAAAAGGATCGATCAGGTTTTGGAAACCGTTAATCTACTGGCTAGAAAGAAAGATGCTTTTTCCACTTATTCTCTGGGAATGAAACAACGCTTGGCAATTGCTTCGGCGCTATTGGCAAATCCAGAAGTGCTGATCCTGGATGAGCCGACAAACGGTTTGGATCCTGAAGGAATCATCCAGATCAGAGATATTATCAACTCGATTGCGAAGTCTGGAACAACAATTATCGTAGCAAGCCACCTTTTGGACGAGATAGAGAAAATTTGCAGCCACGTGATCGTTTTGAAGCACGGAACAGCGATCTATTCCGGGTCAGTGGATGCAATGAGCAATACCAAAGGTTTCTTTGAATTGAAGTCTGATGATGCAGCGTCATTAATTTCGGTATTAAATAGTTTGAATATTTTCTCCAGCGTGAAAGAGAAAGACCAATTGGTCATTGCGCAGATCTCACAAGATATTTCAGCTTCGGAACTTAACAAAAAACTATTCGAAAAAGGCATCTTCCTATCGCATCTCACGAAGAAAAAAGAAAGCCTCGAAACTCAATTCCTAGAACTTGTAAAACAATCCAACTCATGATACGATTATTAAAATTAGAATATCTCAAAAACCTGAACTATAGGCCATTCAAAATATTTGCACTTCTGTATTTCATCGTTTTAGTAGGATTGCTGTTTATTGGTTTGGTGGATTTTGACATACTTGGGATCAAGGTCAATTTAAAAGAGCAAGGGATGTATAATTTCCCAGGCGTTTGGAATTTCACAACTTACATCGTAGGGCTTCTGAAAATTTTCCTTGGTTGTATTATTGTTTTCTCTATTTGTCAGGAGTTTAGCAACAGGATGTTCAAGCAAAATCTAATTGACGGGTTGAGTAGGGAAGAATTCATCTTTTCGAAACTCTTGACCATCTTGGTGTTCACAGGTTTTTCAACTTTGCTGGTGTTTATTATCGGATTTATTTTAGGCAAAAGCTATTCTGCGACTCAGGAGAGTGATTTAATCTTTAAAGAGATCTATTTCATTTTCAATTATTTTTTGAAGCTTTTTACATTCTTTTCATTTTTGATGTTTTTATCAATCCTATTCAGAAAATCAATTTTTGTGTTTTTGGGATTTTTTATGTTCTGGTTTGTGGAGAAGATCATGATTGGTGTTGAAACATTTGGGATTCAACATCATATTACAGAATTGGAAAAAGCTAAAGTTTTAAATACAACGACTTTCCTTACAGATTATCTACCGTTGGAAAGTATGTCCAATCTTATTCCTAATCCTTTGGTCAGAACCAGTATGGCGCAAATGCTGGGAATGGAGTTCAAATTTCAATATCCTATTGGAAGTGTTATCGCATGTGTGATATGGTCCATTGTTTTTATAAGCAGTAGTTACTATATCCTGAAGAAAAAAGATTGGTAAAATTAACTTTATGTGAATTAATTTAGTTATTTAAAATACAATATGTTATATTTGTTTAATTAAAGTTAAATTTAATTAAATATTTGATTGATTCCATTGATCTATAGAACCACTAGCATGATTTCTGGTGGTTTTATTATGTTAAATTGGTAATCTAATTGTTAAAAAAGTGCCTTAAATAAAGGTTTTTTCGAGTCTCATTTTTAACCCAACTTTAACTTTTAAAGTGTTGATTTTAACAATAAAACGGATAATTTTGTATCAATGAATTTTAAATCTACTTTAACCCTGATTTGTATGATGATTTCTTCGCAATTTCTTTTTGCGCAGAAGAGTTACAATGCATTGGTTTACGAAGGTAATAAGAAATTTGATGCCAAGGAATATGATGCATCCTCAAGCAAATATCTGGAAGCAATTGCCGAAAAGAACAGCAATTATACTGCTCGTTACAACTTGGGAAATGCGCTTTACAAAAGCAAAAAGTACGAAGAGGCAAGCGCTGAATACGAAAAAGCGGCAAAATACACCAAAAGCAAATATGAAAAAGCGGCGGCACTGTACAACATGGGCAATGTCTCTATACAATCCAATAATCCTGAAAAAGCTGCAGATTACTACAAGCAAGCCCTGAAACAAGATCCATATAACGAAGCCATCCGTAAAAACTATGAGATCGCCATGCTGAAAGACAAAGAGAAAAAGGATCAGCAAAAGCAAAAACAGAACAAAGGGAAGGGCGGCGATCAAGACCAGAAGAACAAAGATGATTCTGATAAAGGTAATCAGAAAAAAAACCAGCAGGACGGCAAAGGCGATGACCAAAAAGGGAAAGACCAAGGTAAACCCAATCAGCCAAAAAAAGAGGAAAATAATATTCCAAAAGAAGCAGAAAGACAGATCCTGAAAGATATCGAAAACAGAGAGAAGGAAACTGCGAGAAGAATTTTAAACAAAAAATCTAACTCTATGCCGCAAAGCAATGAGAAAGATTGGTAAATGATAAAGAAAAATTTATACATATTATTCCTATTAGCATCGGCTTTTTCCTTTGCTCAGGTAAATCTTTACTCTGAGGTCAATACACAGGAAGCCCGTGTGAACACTCCGATTACCTTCACGGTAGTCTTGGAGATCTTTGGTGAGGACTTGATCCAGGAAACGCCTATTAAGCTGCCGGATTTTTCAAAATTCAATTATGACTTTGCTTCAGAGCAAAATACATTGATCGATCCTGTAAAGAAGATCAGGATCAACCAGATGGTCTATCAATTTTCATTGATTCCAAAGCAGACAGGAAGTGTAAAAATTGGATCTGCCCTTGTAAAGGTCAATGGGAAAATGTACAAAACAGAACCTATTGATGTTTTTGTAAAAGAAGCAGAGAAAAAACCTTTGGCAACCAGTAATCCTGCTAAGAACATGTATCTCAACATGCAGCTGGAAGAGAGGGAAGTGTACAAAAACGAGCCAGCTGTAGTTGTACTGAAAGCATTTTCTAGAAATATCTCGAACTTTCGCCATCTGGAGCCCGCTAAGTTTGAACCTACGCGTAATATCGCCATCCGCTCTATTGCCAACTTTGATGAATCGATAGAGGATTCTGAGAATGATTACTCGGCACAGGTCGTAGGAATGTTCGTGATCATCCCGAAAGTTGCTGGTGTGATGGAGGTTCCGCCTATGGAGGTACCATTTACCAATCATAAAAACGTTCTGGTTTCTAATAAAGCCAAGCTTAATGTAAAAAGAATGCCCGAAGGTGCGCCTGAAAACTTCAATAACGCAGTTGGAAAATATGATGTGAAGATTGAAATGATCGACAAAGGAAAAGAGAATTTTGAGATCAACAAAGCCTTCAATATTTCTGTTAAACTTTCTGGCAACGGAAATCTTTCACCAGCAATTGTTCCGAAGATCTTACCTTCTCCTGATTATGAGATCTTTGAACCGAAGATCATTAATAGCTCTATTGCAACAATGAATGGAATCGAAGGTGAAGTGGAAGCACAATACGTCATCATCCCAAAGAAAAGAGGTGATCTAAGAATTGCGACGGAAGATTTTTCCTACTTCGATCCAAAAGAAGAAAAGTATGTGGAATTGGGTTCCAAATTTTTAGCATTAAACGCTGTGAATGCACAAGATATAGCAAACGCCAAAACAACCTTACAAAAAGTAAATGAGTACACCAACAATGTTTTGGAGAAAGTAGATTCTCCTGTTTTAAGCACTCAAAAACTGAAGGTCAAAGAACATAAGAAGATGAGTTGGATGGTGATTCTAGGGAATCTTTTGATTGTAGGCTTCGGAGCGCTGTTGTTCCTTTATTTCAATAAAAAGATCAAGGATAAAAAGAAACAAGACCTGGAAAAGAAAAATATAGCATCAAAACCAATCGTAACCATCGCTGAGACAGAAGTAATGCTGAAGAATAAGAATCATTTTGACCTGGATTCCCATTTGGGCTACTTACAAAAAATGATCGATTCAGGAGAAAGTTCCAGATTTTTTCAAGGATTCGAAGAGTTGAAAGCAGAAGCTGATCAATATTCCAAAACCAGATATTCGCTTAATTTTCAAGACCATCTAAAAACCAATTTAGGATTGAGGGAATCTGAAAAATTCAGCCAACTGATAGCCAAAATCAATATCGAAAAATATTCTCCCTATTCTTCCAAAGAGAACCAGTCCGAGATTTTAAAAGAAATAGAAGAAGTCTATAGTAAGCTTTAATAATTTGTCAAAAATTATTCATATTTTTGCGAAATCTTTAAAATCAAAGTTATGGAATTTTTAGAAGAATTTTCTATCAAAGAAACAATGACGGCCTTTATGGTATTGTTTGCGGTCATCGATATTTTGGGATCGGTTCCGATCATCGTTTCGTTGCGTCAGAAATTTGGAAAAATCGAATCCGAGAAAGCAGCCATCGTTGCCGGAATCTTGATGATCTCATTTCTTTTCATCGGGAATAACATTCTGAAATTCATTGGCGTAGATGTTAATTCCTTTGCAATTGCAGGAGCTTTCGTCATTTTCATCATCGCGATAGAAATGATCCTGGGAATAGAGATCCATAAAACAAATCAGCCTCAGGCTGCATCCATTGTCCCAATTGCATTTCCATTGATCGCAGGAGCTGGAACATTGACCACAACTTTATCCCTAAGAGCAGAATACCACGATATCAATATCATTTGCGGAATTGTCCTCAATACGATCCTGGTTTATGCTGTTTTGAGATTAGCGCCATGGATAGAGAAAAAACTAGGCGAAGGATCACTTCAGGTTTTGCAAAAAGTTTTCGGAATTATCCTTTTGGCCATCTCTATTAAATTATTTACAGCTAACTTTGCACAGCTATTTCAGAACTATATTCATTTTTAAAATTTCATCAGAATGAAAACATTTTATAAAGTATTCTTGGCCGTTTTTATCTTCTCAATTGCAGTAAGTCTATATGCATTGGATTGGCAAGCGGGTTTTATGGACGATGAGAATACGAAATTCATATTTTCTATCTCAGCTGGGATATTGGGAATCATTGTCGTTTACATTCTCCATATGTGGAGCAAACTGGCAGAGAAAAAATAAAAAAAACGCTTCGAGTTTCGGAGCGTTTTTTTTTGACTAAATTTTCAGAAGATTATCCCTCAAAAATTGGATGCTTCTTTTATTGATCTTATGTTGCGTGTGAACATTGTCCCATTGAGAAAGGATTTCTTCCACGATTTCATCCTCACATTCATACTTGTCCTCATCATCAAACATCACCGATGTTGCAAAATGGATCATTTCCTCTTTGCTGATCTTATCTTCAAGAAATCGGTCGCAGATTTTTATTAATTCTGTTCGGGTTATATTCATTTATTTAATTATTTGGGCAGCTATTTCCGCCTTCCGTTCCCAAACCTAACGAAGTGGTTCGACGAAGTCAATCTTTTTTGTACCTTAGCTTTTCCCTCCGCAAAAAAGGATTTCCACTCAAACCTAACGAAGTGGTTCATCGATTCAAATAAAAAATAAAAAAGATGAGATAAGTCGGGCTGCAATGTGTCATTCCAATTCGGTGATGATTACCTATCATAAAGCTTCTCATACAAATCATTGAATCGCTCTTTCACAACTTTCCTTTTCAATTTCAAAGTAGGAGTTAGCAAACCATTATTTTCTGTCCAGACTTCAGGCGTCAATTCAATTTTTTTGACTTGTTCCCATTTGCCGAGATGTGCATTTATTTTTTCAAGTTCTTTTTGGATTTCAGCTTTCAGTTCCTTGGAACTGGCAATCTCTTCAGGTGAAGTTCCGATGTTGATCTTATTTTTTGAAGCCCAATTTTTTGCATATTCAAAATCCGGTTGGACTAATGCGGTCGGCATTTTTTCACCATCACCAACCACCATGATCTGCTCAATGAATTGTGAAGCTTTCGCTAAATTCTCGATGACTTGAGGTGCTACATATTTTCCGCCGGAAGTTTTGAACATTTCTTTCTTTCTGTCCGTGATGAAAAGGAAATTATCCTCATCCAACATTCCGATATCTCCCGTTTTGAAATAGCCGTCGTCCGTAAAAGCTTCTTTGGTCTTTTCTTCGTCTTTATAATAACCTTGTGTTACTGTAGGACCTTTCACCGTGATTTCACCATCTTCCTGGATCTTGACATCAATATTTTCAATAGGTCTTCCAACCGAACCGATTTTGGTGTAACCAAAACTGTTAACGGCAATCACGGGCGAAGTTTCCGTCAATCCATAACCTTCAAGAATCGGAATTCCAGCCGCGTGAAACATCGTGTTCAATCGTTTGGAAAGAGCCGCAGAACCGGAAACCAAAGTGATTAGATTTCCACCAAGACCTTCTCTCCATTTGCTGAAAACCAGTTTGTCTGCAATGATATGAGAAAGGGACTTCGAAGTTCCCACTTTGTATTTTTCAGCAACCTTAAGTGACCAAAGGAATATTTTGGACTTGATTCCGCCAGATTCTGTTCCTTTTTTGTTGATCGCGTCAAAGACTTTTTCAATCATTCTTGGAACAACGGTCAAATATTGAGGTTTCACTTCTTTAAGATTTTCGCTCAGCTTATCATTGCTTTCAGCGAAATAGATGGAGATTCCATTTGTTGTGAATAGATAAAGGATCATTCTTTCATACACGTGACAAAGCGGAAGGAAACTCAAAGCTCTGTTTTTGGAGTCCTTGTGCGGCACTCTGTCTTCACAGCCAAGAACATCGGAAACGATATTTTTGTGAGTTAGCATCACACCTTTCGGTCTACCAGTTGTTCCGGAAGTATAAATGATAGAAGCCAATTCATCTTCAGAAATTGAATTTTTGATGTCATCAACTTCTTTTTGATTGTCATTTTCTTTTCCCAGATCAAAGAGTTCTTTCCAATTTTTTGCTCCAGAAACTTCATCAAACGTTAAAATCTCTTTCAAAGCAGGAAGCTGATCTTTGATTGAATTGATTTTCTCAAATAACTTTTCATCCGAAACGATACAAACTTTGGAGTCAGAATTTTCAAGATTGTAAACACAATCTTCACTGGATATTGATGGATAGATGGGAACAGTAACCAAACCTATCTGTAAAGCAGCTTGGTCGAAAAAACACCATTCCACGCGATTGGTAGAAGTGATGAGCGCAATTTTATCACCTTTTTTCAATCCATATTTCAGAAGTGCTCTGGAAAGCTGATTGGTAATATCGATGTATTGATCTGTTGACACTTTTTCCCATTTTCCGTTTCTCTTGTCACAGACAAAATCATCTTTCTCGAAATTGGCTTTCGAATAATAAGGAATGTCGAAAATCCTTTTTACTTCCATAGTTTTATAACTTACGTTCAAAGCAAATATAAATAAAACTTAAGTTTGCTGCTGTTAATAATTCTATAAAAAAAGCTATCCATTGGATAGCTTTGATCTATTTGTACATTCTGTCGTAGAGATCTTGGAATTCTGCCTTGATCGCTTTTCTTTTTAGTTTCAGAGTAGGTGTTAGAAGTCCATCGTCTATGGTCCAGACTTTTGGCGTCAGTTCTATCTTTTTGATTTGTTCCCATTTGCCTAGATGTTGGTTCATGTTTTCGATTTCCTTTTCTATTCGGGATTTTACAGCAGGATTTGCAGCAATTTCTTTGTGGGAATCAGAGATTTTCACATTATGAAGTTCTGCCCACGTCTTTGTATAGTTGAAGTCAGGCTGAACCAATGCGCAAGGCATTTTTTCACCATCACCGACTACCATGATCTGTTCGATGAACTTCGAAGCCTTAGCTAAGTTTTCTATCACCTGTGGCGCAATGAATTTTCCACCAGATGTTTTGAACATTTCTTTCTTTCTATCGGTAATGAATAGGAAATTATCTTCGTCCAACATCCCGATGTCGCCTGTTTTGAAATAACCGTCACTAGTAAAAGCTTCGTTGGTTTTTTCTTCGTCTTGATAGTATCCTGCAAAGACAGATGGTCCTTTTACAACGATCTCACCATCTGACTCGATCCTCACTTTTACATTTTCGAGAGGGATTCCCACGGATCCAGCTTTCACTTTCCCGAAACTGTTAACAGAAATAACGGGCGAAGTTTCTGTCAATCCATAACCTTCCAAAATGGGGATTCCAGCAGCGTGAAACATTACATTCAAACGTTTAGACAATGCTGCTGAACCAGAAACCAAAGTGATTAGATTTCCACCTAGACCTTCTCTCCATTTTTTGAAGACCAATTTATCTGCGATCGTGTGCATGAAGGATCTAGGTTTTTCAATCTCATATTTCTCTGCGATACCAAGTGACCAAAGGAAAATTTTAGATTTCAGTCCACCAGCAGCCGTTCCTTTATTGTAGATAGAATCATAAACTTTTTCTACCAACCTTGGAACAACGGTCATATAGTGAGGTTTTACTTCCTTTACATTTTCACCGATCTTCTCGATGCTTTCTGCAAAATAGATGGAGATTCCATTACTTAGATAAAGGTAAAATATCATCCTTTCGAAAACGTGACAGATTGGAAGAAAACTGAGTGCTTTTAGTTCTTTATAATCCAGACTCTTATCTTTTGGGATTCTTGGTGTGCTAGCAAGTACATTGGCCACAAGGTTATTATGCGTCAATGGAACTCCTTTGGGTTTTCCGGTTGTTCCCGAAGTGTAAATGATGGTGGCGATATCTTCAGGATTGATGGCTTTTGCAAGATCATCCACTTCATCCTGTGTTAGGTCATTTTCGCCCAGGTCCAAGATCTCATTCCAGTTAGGGGCGCCATCAATATCATCGAAGGTAAAGACACCTACCAAGGAAGGAATTTGAGCTTTTGCACTTGTAAGTTTTTTATAGAGGTCTTTGTCTGATACAAAACAATATTTTATCTCAGAATTATTGAAGATATAGATGTAATCTTCCTCAGAGATCGTAGGATAGACCGGAACCGTTACAACACCTATCTGAGAAATCCCCAGATCCATGATGGCCCATTCTGTTATATTGTTTGCAGTGACAAGTCCGATTTTGTCGCCAGGTTTAATACCCAATTTCAAAAGCCCGCGAGAGATCTTGTTTCCCTGATTCACGAATTCCATCGTAGAAGTTTTGATCCATTTTCCATTTTTTTTGGTAACGAGGCAGTCTTCGTTCGGAAATTTTTCTAAGGCCAGCGCAGAAAAATCAAATATTCTTTTAACGTTCATATGATATGGTTGTTAATATATAATTAAAATTGAGTTTACATTATCGTAAATATATTTTTTTTTTCTCAGATAACAAAATGCTGCATTTTCCTTTGATTTTTTGTCAAAAAGTTTATATTTACGAACGAAAAATATAATAAAAAGACTTATGGATTTCAATCTTACAGAAGAGCAACAAATGATACAACAGGCCGCAAGGGATTTTGCACACGCAGAACTTTTGCAAGGTGTTATCGAAAGAGATAACGAACAGAAATTTCCGTACGATGCCGTGAAAAAGATGGGCGAGATGGGATTTTTGGGGATGATGGTCGATCCGAAATATGGCGGAGCAGGTTTGGATAGTATCTCTTACGTTTTAGCAATGGAAGAAATTGCCAAAATTGACGCTTCGGCTGCCGTTGTAATGTCTGTGAACAACTCTTTGGTTTGCGCTGGGATAGAAAAATTTGCCAGCGAAGAACAGAAAATGAAGTATCTGAAACCACTTGCAAGTGGAGAGGTAATCGGTGCATTTGCATTATCTGAACCAGAAGCAGGTTCTGATGCAACATCTCAGTCAACCACAGCTGAAGACAAAGGTGATTATTACTTATTAAATGGAACCAAAAACTGGATCACGAATGGTGGAAACGCTACTTACTATGTTGTGATCGCGCAGACGCATCCAGAGAAAAAACATAAAGGGATCAACGCTTTCATCGTAGAAAGAGGTTGGGAAGGTTTTCAGGTTGGAAAAAAAGAAGATAAATTGGGAATCAGAGGAAGTGATACACATTCTTTGATGTTCACAGACGTGAAAGTGCCTAAGGAAAACAGAATTGGTGAAGACGGTTTCGGATTCGCGTTTGCAATGGCTGTTCTTAATGGAGGCAGAATCGGGATTGCTTCTCAGGCTTTGGGAATTGCTTCTGGTGCGTACGAATTGTCACTGAAATATGCTAAGGAAAGAAAATCTTTCGGGACAGAGATCATCAATCATCAGGCAATCGCTTTCAAACTGGCAGATATGCACGTAAGCATTATGGCGGCAAGAATGTTGATCTACAAAGCGGCAGCTGAAAAAGACGAAGGCAAAGACATCTCAGAAAGTGGTGCAATGGCAAAATTGTATGCGTCTCAAGTAGCGATGGACACGACGATAGAAGCGGTTCAGATCCATGGTGGTTACGGCTATGTGAAAGAATATCACGTGGAAAGAATGATGCGTGATGCGAAGATCACCCAGATCTACGAAGGAACTTCTGAAATTCAGAAAATCGTGATTTCCAGAGCGATCTCGAAAAAATAACTAACTTTGGTTAACTTTAAAAACACAGTATGAAATATCTTTGGATGAGCCTGGCCGTAATTTTTTTATTTCTCGGCGTTTTCGTTTGGTGGAAATATTATTTTGTCTTTGGCGAAGGCGTCAAATCAGGATATCTCAATTATGCGGTGAACAAAGGAAATGTCTTCAAAACCTATGAAGGTAAACTGATCCAGGAAGGATTTGGAGCTGCAAAACCAGGAGCGCCAATTGGTAGCAATCAGTTTGAATTCTCTATTGAGAATGATTCGGTTTTCAAACAATTGGAGCTGAACAGCGGAAAGTATTTTGACCTTCATTACAAAGAATATCATGGGACTTTGCCTTGGCGCGGGAACACTGTTTACGTTGTCGATAAAGTTCTAAACATGAAATAAATGATCAACCTTTCTTTTTTGGAAAGGTTTTTTTTATAATTAATAAAATGAAATATTAAATTTGCTTTCGGTACTTTTATAAATGTCAGAATTAAAGAAAATACGAGAAGAAAAGAATCTCACACAGGAAGAATTAGCCGAGATGTCGGGTCTTTCCGTGAGAACAATTCAGCGCATCGAAGCTGGCACAGAACCGAAAGGTTACACACTAAAAACGCTGGCTTCAACGCTGCATATTTCTGAAAAAGATCTATTAATTCCAATTATTCCAACAGAAGAAATCAAAATTGATGAACCGATTTTAATAGAAGAAAAGGAAGAGATTTTCAATTCTACTTTGGTCAAGATCATCAATCTTTCTTCACTTCCTTTTGCGTGGTTTCCAATCGCTAATTTTTTGCCGCCATTATTGATCATGATTTTTAGTAAAGAGAAATCACCAATCGTAAAGCAGATCATTTCGCTTCAAATATTTTTGGCCATTATTTCTCCAATTATTTTTCTAACTGTTGCATTCTTAAAACTCGGTTCAGCGTCTGTAATGATCACAATGGTTGGTTTGACGCTCGCAAATGTTTTCATTATCTTGAGAAATGCTTTCGAAATTGATAAAAAGGGAAAGCTTCGTTACTTATTGAATTTCAGTATTATATGAATTTGGCAGTCGATTGTCGGGTTTTTGTCGGGTATTTTTTTTGATTTAAAATCAACTAATTAAGAATCTTTGTCAAAAATAATTTCAATGACAACAAGGTTCTACTTCAGCATTTTCATTCTCTTCTTTTCTCTCGGAAATCTACAAGCTCAGATTGATAAAAGTGCACCTTTATTTTTAGAATTAAAAAAACAGGATAGTCTTTTTTTCGAACGTGGTTTTAATAATTGCGACATCGCTTATCTGGAAAAAACGATGGATGAAAATCTTAAATTTTATCACGACAACGGCGGTTTTCAGGACAAGAAATTGTTCATGGAAAGAACGAAACAAAACATCTGCGGCAATCCAAACCAAAAGCCGATTCGAAAAGTGATAGAAAACAGTCTGGAAGTTTTCCCATTGTATAATAACGGCGAATTATACGGCGCGATTCAAACCGGCGAACATCAATTTTACATTCGTGAAAAAGGTAAAGCAGATGTACTGGGTGGAGAAGCCAAATTCACTTCAGTCTGGACAAAGAAGAATGGAAATTGGTTGATGAGCGACGTTCTCAGCTACGACCACGGTAATCCAAATAATACAAAATTGACGGACAATTTAGAAAAATTAATAAAAGACAACAATATTCCAACCCTAGGTTTAGGCGTGATTGAAGATGGAAAATTGAAACAGATAAAAGTTTACGGAAAGTTAAATGATAAAACCTCCGCTTCCTACAATTCGCTTTTCAACGTCGCATCTTTGACCAAACCTGTCACTGCGATGACGGTCTTGCGCTTGGTAAGTCTCGGAAAATGGAATCTTGATGAGCTGCTTTACAAATATTTTACAGATCCGAATATTGCCAATGATCCTCGAAATAAAAAATTAACGACAAGGTTGATATTAAGCCATCAAACCGGTTTCCCAAATTGGCGTTGGATGAACACAGACAACAAACTCAATTTTGAATTTGAACCTGGAACGAAGTACCAATATTCAGGGGAAGGATTTGAGTATTTAAGGAAAGCGATTGAAAAGAAGTTTAATAAAAGTTTGGATGAATTGGCTAAAGAATATGTTTTCCCGCCAATTGGAATGAGCGATACAAGTTACATTTGGAATGAGAAAAAGATGGCGGATAGAATTGTAACCGGCTATGATAAAGACGGAAAACCATATGATATTGTAAGGAATAAAACCGCAAGTGCCGCAGATGATTTAGTGACTTCGGTGGAAGATTACAGTAAATTCTTAGTTTCCATTATGAACAATGATCTGCTTTCTAAAGAAGTTTTTGAAGCGATGAAAACCAATCAAGTTAAAACCAAAGAGAACAAATATTTCGGACTCGGTTTTGAGATCTATGACCTGGGAAATAATGAGATCGCATTATCTCACGGCGGTTCCGACAAAGGCGTGAACACCTTTGCCATCATTTTACCCAAAACCAAACAAGGTCTCGTGATCTTCACCAATGTGGATGATGGCTACAAAGTGTATGAATCTATTTTGAATCAATACTTTGGAGAAGTAGGAAAGAAGATTGTAGAGATTGAGACGAAGTAAACTTTACTGATAATTACAGTTAAGAAAAATTTAACTGTAATTATTTTTGTTACATTTAAAAATATTTATAAATTTGCACCAGTATGAACAACACAAGATTTGCAACCGCCATCCACATTATGACCCTTCTTGCGAAAGATCCGCAGGAATGGCTGACGTCTGATTGGCTGGCTGGTAGCATCAACGTGAATCCTGTGATCGTTCGTAAAGAGTTGGGAAATCTGAAAACATATGGTCTTATAGAAAGCCGACAAGGAAAAGATGGAGGCGTAAGAATTGGTAAAAATCCTGAAGAAGTGAATGTTGCAGATATCTATCAAGCCATAAAAAACTCCGAAGTTCTTGGCAAGAAAAACCAAAACCCGAATCCACTTTGCAGCGTAGGGAAGGACATCAATAAAAATCTGAATATCCTATTTATAGAAACAGATGATTTAGTTTTTCAATTTCTGAAGAACAAAAAGTTATCAGATTTTACCTATCAATTCGATTAAAAAAATTTAGTGTAAAATGTAACAAATTGTATTACAATTAATTTAGAAAGTTTAATTATCAATCCAAAAGGTCAACGAATTCATTTAAAATAAATATTTAAAATTATGAAAAAAGTAGCAGTGATCGGAGCAACAGGCTTCGTAGGAAAACAAGTCGTGAACGAATTATCAAACAGAGGTTACGCAGTAAACGCCATCGCAAGAGACAGCTCAAAAGTAGAGGCGAAGGACAACGTGAGCGCCATCAGCGCAGATGTGAACAATGTAGAAGAATTGGCGAAAGTCTTGGAAGGAAATGATGCCGTGATCAACACCTTCAACGCAGGTTGGACGAATCCAAATCTATACAACGACTTTCTGAACGGTAGCAAAAACATCGAGAAAGCAGTGGAGGAGTCAGGCGTGAAGAGATTCATTACCGTTGGTGGCGCTGGAAGTTTGTTCATCGATGGGAACCAGTTGGTGGACGGGCCGGATTTCCCTGCTGACATCAAACCAGGCGCAACTGCAGCCAGAGATTATCTGAACGAGGTCAAAAAGAATGAAACTTTAGATTGGACCTTCTTCTCCCCAGCAATCGAAATGCACCCAGGAACTGCCGGCGTGAGAGTTGGAACGTACAGAACGGCTTTGGAAAATCCAGTTTTCGATGCAGACGGCAGAAGCATCCTTTCAGTAGAAGACGTGGCTGTGGCTTTGGTAGACGAATTGGAGCAAAACAACTTCGTAAAACAACGTTTTACGGCTGCTTACTAAAAACCGATTGATGCCTTAACAAAAAAACCTTTCAGTTGCTAGCTGAAAGGTTTTTTTTTATTTTAATTTCTTACCGATCTGTGCATTGGCATTTCCAGTTGACTCGCAACAGTTCTGCCTCATTCTAAAAATCGTTCAAGATTTTCGAAATCATCTAAGACGGTTGATCCTTTGGTGTCTCATGCTCCGAATTTCTCGCCGCCTTCACCAATTCATTCGTATCGGAGTAGAGGAGTTCCCAACCGGAAACAGACTTCATTGCGGTCAAAAGGTTGAGATAGGTTTTCAGGTTTTTCTCCAGATCCTGTCGGATGGCAGATGCGCTCGTCATATTTCTAAGGTCGGCGTTGGCCTCTGCCTGGTCTGCAAACAGCAGTTCAAAAACATCGTGTTTGGTCTTCATCTCTGCGAAACCTGGATCTAAGGAGAGATCCGTTATTTTTTGCTTGTTTTCAGGAAGCTCCAGCATCTCAATCAGCTTTTTCATCTGCGCGGTTTGTGAGGAATAGCTTAGCCGATTCAGGTTCAATCCAAAAGTTTTGAAAACCCCGTACAGGTCCGCCGCCAACTGAGAATTGGGAGCAGAAGGGAGCTTTCTGTAACCATTGAGGAAGGCTTTCAGATTGCTGTAAGTCACATCCCGCTCCTGGTCTGCCTTTGCAACCTCTTTCCCTTTTCCGCTGTAGATCTGCTTGGTATAGACCAGGTCATAGCTGGCGTACGAGGTTTGCAAAGTCGCGGTAAGCGGATGGTTGGTGATCACAGGATATTTTCCTGACTGGATGTTGCTGAGAATTCTCTGAGCCAAAGTCGCAAGATTTTTGGTGCTCAGACGCGCTAATGTAATTTTCATCAGTAAAAATGTGTTTTTGTTATTAATAATGGAACTAAATCCTTAAAACAAATATAAAAATTTAGTATTAATTCACAAACAATATTGTTGGAAACAAAATACAGTTGTATTTGGTCACAAACGACCCTGTTTTGAAGAAATGTAAATTATATTTGGTTAAAAGCAAGCTTGTTTTACCAAAATGTATGTTATATTTGGTTACAAATAAGGTTGGTTGTAATAAATGTAAAAAGTATTTGATGTAAAGCAGTCCTTTTTGAAAAAATGAATTTTTTTATTTTTTAATGGTTTATGGAAAACCGTAATTTTAAATAATTTTGTTTTTCTATATTTGGTTTTATTTTGTTTGTAAATTTATATCCATATTTATAACATAAAAACAAATAACCATACAATACTTATCAATGATTCCAAATTTTGACCATAATAATGTGACGCCTCCACATATTGGTAATCCTACCGACAGAAGCCAATTGAGTCCATATTTGTCAAATTCTCTTGAGTTTGTACAGCAATTTGCTACATCGCCTCAAAGAATTGAGATTTTAGAAGGATTATTGAAATTTAGAAAAAAGTTAAATGAAGTTGGTATAATTGAAGGTTTTCAGTGGTTAGATGGAAGTTTTACTGAGAATATAGAAATAAGTGAAGAGAGAGCCCCTAGAGACTTGGATATTGTAACATTATTTAACCCTAATATCCTTGCTCCAGAACAAATAGATGAAATACAAAATAATTTTATTGATTTTTCAGATTTTAATACGTCAAAAATAAATTATAAACTTGATCACTATCCATTCAATTATGCAATGAATCCATTATTCACTATAGAATACACAAGATATTGGATTCAATTATTTTCACATAACCGCTTAGGAATATGGAAAGGTATAATCAGATTGGAATTAAATACTCCAGAAATAGATGATAGCGCATTTGAATATCTAAATAATTTAACATTATGATAAATTTAAAGAATCAAATAAAGAGTCAAATTATTGAACTTGAAAACTTATTAGGTTTTGCAAACAACGACCCTTTTATGTCTAAGAGTTTATCTATGAAAATTAAAATTTTAGAAGATAAATTAGAAAATCTAACCGAAGAAGTAAGTGAAGCAATTGTCTCACTTTTATTTAGTGGCAATGCTGTTTCAGGCTCTAGAGGTATTAAGATAGATTTTGTGAGTAAAGTACTAAAACCATTTCAGGAGCTTGTAAAAACGGAAACAACGAAAATAAAGTATGGTATAGTTGGTAAAAGAGGTAAGACAAAAGATATTGATGATGCGGAACTTTATCTAACAGCATTACCTACAGGTTCATTTGGTGTACAATTAACTCAACTGAATAAAAATAATATTTTTTCTGAAACAGAAGTTGATAAGGCTATTGAAAATGTTATAAATCTTGTAAATGCAGCAACAAATAGTGATGAAACTTTTGAAGAAATTGTTGCAGTAACTCCTCCTAGAAGTTTGAATAATTTAAAATCTTTCTTAAAAGAAATTGATAATGAAAACTCAATTTTAAAATTTGAAAAAGATAATGAGACATTAGAAATCTCCACAGAAAATATTCATAAAGGTTATGAAAGGATAAATTCAGCTATAACCGATGAAGAAGTTATTGAGATTAGAGGTACGTTACGAGGGGTATTATTAGATTCTGGAAAATTTGAGTTTGTTGATGAAAATGGACATAAAGTTTCAGGTCTAATTGGAGAGGATATAGATGAAGATAAAATTATAGAATTAAGCTTGGAATATTTAAACAAATCATGTACAATTCATTTAAAAAAAATAAAGACAAAATTTGTTTCTCAAAATGAGAAAACTTTTTATCATTTAATTGATATATTTCCCTAAAAATAAGAAATAAATCTAAATAAAAAAACCTGCCTCACAGCAGGTTTTCCCATATCTAAAAAGTTTTAAAACAAACGCTCATCCACAATATTCGGCAACGTTACTTTCAAATTCGGTTCAGCTTCCATTGCTCTTTTAATCGCAAAAACAGCACCTTCATTTCTTGCCCAGCTTCTGCGGGAAATTCCGTTGTTGACGTCCCAGAAAAGCATAGATTTTAATCTTCTGTCGGCATCATCGCTTCCATCCAGCAACATCCCGAAACCACCGTTGATGACTTCGCCCCAGCCAACGCCGCCACCATTGTGGATGCTTACCCAGGTCGCCCCACGGAAGCTGTCGCCAATCACATTGTGAATCGCCATATCTGCCGTAAATCTCGAGCCGTCATAAATGTTGGAAGTCTCTCTGTACGGCGAATCCGTCCCCGAAACATCGTGATGGTCTCTTCCCAAAACCACCGCTCCGATTTCTTCATTTTTAATAGCTTTATTGAAAGCTTCTGCAATTTTCATTCTTCCTTCGGCATCGGCGTACAGAATTCTCGCCTGCGAACCAACGACCAGATTATTTTCCTGAGCACCTTTGATCCACGTGATGTTGTCTTTCATCTGCTGCTGGATTTCTTCGGGCGATGTTTTAATAATTTCCTCTAAAACGGCACACGCAATGTCATCTGTTTTCTGCAAATCTTCAGGTTTTCCGCTGGTACAAACCCAACGGAACGGCCCGAAACCATAATCAAAACACATCGGCCCCATAATATCCTGAACATATGACGGATATTTGAACTCCCTTCCAATCGTAGGATTTTCCGACATTATATCGGCTCCGGCTCTGGAAGCTTCGAGTAAAAAGGCATTTCCATAATCGAAAAAATAGGTTCCTTTTGCTGTATGTTTATTGATGGCGGAAGCGTGTCTTCTCAAGGTTTCCTGAACTTTTTCTTTGAATAATTCAGGGTTTTCAGCCATCATCGTATTGGATTCCTCAAAGCTTTGCCCGACCGGATAATAACCGCCCGCCCAAGGATTGTGAAGCGAAGTCTGGTCTGAACCGATATCGATTTTTAAATTTTCTTCATCAAATTTCTCCCAGATATCGACGATGTTTCCAAGGTAAGCCAAAGAAACCGTTTCCTGATTTTCCTGCGCTTTTCTTACTCTCGCCACCAGTTCATCCAGATTTTCGTGGATTTCATTCACCCATTTCTGTTCGTGACGGATTTTTGTAATCTTTGGATTGACTTCCGCAATGACCGTAATACAACCTGCGATATTTCCTGCTTTCGGCTGAGCTCCGGACATTCCGCCTAAACCTGACGTGACGAATAATCCGCCTTTTGGTTCTTTATTGATTTTTCTGAAAGCATTCAAAACGGTAATCGTCGTTCCGTGCACAATTCCCTGCGGACCGATGTACATATAAGATCCGGCCGTCATTTGTCCGTATTGCGAAACACCCAACGCATTGAATTTTTCCCAATCATCCGGCTTGGAATAATTTGGAATCATCATCCCGTTCGTCACCACGACTCTGGGTGCATCTTTGTGCGAAGGAAATAATCCCATCGGATGACCGGAATACATCGTCAACGTTTGTTCGTCAGTCATTTCCGACAGATATTTCATCGTCAGAAGATACTGCGCCCAGTTGCTGAACACCGCACCATTTCCACCGTAAGTAATCAGTTCGTGCGGATGTTGTGCCACGGCATAATCCAGATTGTTCTGAATCATCAGCATAATGGCTTTTGCCTGCTCAGATTTCCCTGGATATTCGGCAATGTCTCTCGCTTTCATCTCATAATCCGGACGGAAGCGGTACATATAAATTCTGCCGTATTTTTCCAGTTCTTCATTAAATTCAGGCAACAATTCTGCGTGGAATTTGGGTTCGAAATAGCGTAAAGCATTTTTCAGAGCAAGTTTTTTTTCTTCGTCTGACAGGATTTCTTTACGTTTCGGGGCGTGATTGATTTGGGTTTCGTATGGTTTTGACTGAGGTAATTCTGTGGGAATGCCTTGCTGGATTTGTTGTTGGAAAGTCATAGTGAAGTTTCGATTTTCAAAGTTTTAAAGATATTCAATTTGAAAAATATACAGTAATGAATTGAGAAAAAATTCCCCTCCTCTGGAGGGGAGAAATTTGAAATTGTAAATTTCAGATTTCGGGGGTGGTCAATTATGCTGAACCACCCCGTCTTCTCCCTTTGCTCGAATCCACCCCTCCAGAGGAGGGGAATTTTAGCATCTGTAATTTTCGATAATAAAAGCTTCTAATTCTTTCATCACCAAAGCCAAATTATTCTTCACATCAAAATCTGTAATTCTGAATATTTTCAAATTCAAAGATTCCAAATAAGTTTGTCTTATCCCATCATAAACTTCTTTCTCATCGTGACTTGAACCATCGATTTCGATGATTAATCCAAGTGTCTTGACATAAAAATCAACAATATAATTTCCTATAATTCTTTGTCTGTCAAAATCAATGTTATGAAATGTTTTGGCTCGAACTTGTGTCCAGAAAAGAACTTCGCTTAGAATTCCGGCTTGGCGTTTTCCGCTTAATAATTTTTTTAGGTGTGGATTGTACGGTAGGTTTTCGACGAAATTCCTGCGGATGGGAATTCCGTTGATTTGGGTTAGGATTATATTCATTTGTTTGTGTTTTTGATTGACCACCCCGTCAAAAATTCTTCGAATTTTAGTCGCCCCTCCAGAGGAGGGGAATTTGAAAAATCATTAGAATGATTTTGACTGATGATTTATTGGAATCTAATTTATGAAATTTCTTAAAACAGTTTCTATCACTTATATTTGCACCTTCAAAAAACGATTCCAGTACACAACTTAAAAGCAATCAAGAAATGAATTACGAAGATAAAATCCAGCAATCGGAAACGCGCGTTTTCAAAGTGGTTTTCCCGAATACAACCAATCACCATAATACGATGTTCGGTGGGAAAGTGATGGAAATGATGGATGAAGTGGCTTTTATGACGGCAACAAGATTTGCCAGAAAGTCTTTCGTAACGGTAAGTTGTGACAGAATCGATTTTAAAAAACCAATTCCGGCTGATACGATTGTAGAACTTGTCGGAAGAATCAAATACGTCGGGAACACCAGCGTGAAAGTGAATGTGGAGATCTTTGTGGAAGAAATGTACAATGATACGCGCGAAAAGGCGGTTTCGGGCGATTTTACCTTGGTAGCGATTGACGAGAATAAAAAGCCTTCCAGAATATTTAAAGATTTGAACTAAAAAATAAAAGCTTACCGATTTGGTAAGCTTTGTTATTTATTCTACGATGTCATCGTTTTCTTCTTCGTGGTCATCTTCGTTATCGCTCGTGCTGTAATAATTATTTTCCTCGTCCGGAAGTTGGTTGGTAACCTGGTCGAAGTTGTCATCATCTTCAGCGCCCGGAACGTCTAGTCCGAATGGCATTTCGTCATTCACGTGGCTTGGATTTCTGATCGGATTTCCGTCGCCGTCGATGGGAATATGTTCTTCTCTGTTGAAAATGTCTTCACCTGGATTGTAATCCAGATCTTCCAAATTTTTTTCGATGTTATCTTCTGGTGTCATAATATTTATTTTTGGTTGATTGAAGATAGACAAATATGAGTCCAAGCTTTGTTTTTGACAGATTTATTTTGATGAAATTTAATCTTCGTAAACTTCAGGATTTACGCAAGTCGGCATTTTTTCACCTTTTGAAAATGCAACTACGTTTTCAGCTGCCAATCTTGCCATCCCGCTTCTGGCTTCCAAAGTTGCAGAACCGATGTGTGGCAGAACGCAAACGTTTGGAAGTTCTAACAATGGACTGTCTTTCTGCATCGGTTCAGGATTGGTAACGTCCAAACCTGCGCCCCATATTTTACCCGAAATCAAAGCTTCGAACAAATCTTTCTCATTGTGAAAACCACCTCTTGCGGTGTTGATGAAAATCAAATTTTCTTTCATTTTTTCGAATACTGATGTGTTGAAAAGGTCGGCCTGTTCCGGTGTGTAATTGGCGTGGATACTTATGATGTCTGATTTCTGTACTAATTCATCAAACGAAACATATTTTGCATCGAGTTCTTTTTCAGCTTCTTCGTTATGGCTTCTGTTGTGATAAATGATGTTCATACCAAAAGCGGCTTTGCACTTTTCAGCCATTTCAAAACCGATTCTTCCAAGTCCTAAAACGCCTAAAGTTTTTCCGTAAAGTTCCTGACCGAGTTCCTCCAAAGGGTGGAAGTCTTTCCAGTTGCCAGATTTTACTTTTGCAGTGTTGTAGTTTACTTTTCTTGAAACCATTTGCATTAGTAGAAATGCGACGTCAGAAGTGGCTCGGCTCAAAACGTCTGGCGTGTTTCCAACTGCGATTTTTCGTTTAGTTGCTTCTTCGATATCTACTTGGTCGAAGCCTACGGAAAATAGGGCAATAGCTTTTACATTAGGGCAGGCATCGAAGAATTCTTTGTCATATTTGTTCTTTCCACCGACACTTAGGATGATGTCTGCCTGTTTGCAGCTTTCCAGCCATTCTTCGTGGGTTGGATTTTCTGTTTCCTGGAAAATGATATCTAAATTTCCGTCTTTCAAAATCTGAATCCCATTGTCCGGAATTCTTTTGTTTACAAATACTTTCATTTCTTATTTTTATTTAAGATTTAATTTAATGTCAAACGTTCTTTTTGTACCGAAACCCGCAGCCCGACTTATCTCATCTTTTTTATTTTTTATTTGAATCGATGAACCACTTCGTTAGGTTTGAACGGAAATCCTTTTTTGCGAGGTCTTAGTTTCTATTGAACTGAAATCGTCTTGCAAAAAGATTGACTTCGTCGAACCACTCCGTTAGGTTCGAGAGTGGAAGGCGGAAAAAGCTGCCCAAAATATTAAATGCAAAAAACCGGAAATTGACTCCGGTTTTATATGTTTTAATAATATTTCAATATTGATTAATCAATTCTCGTGGGTCTTTCTTTATCCTTGGTGAAAAAGAACTTGATAACGATAGGCAAAGTTGTGACCAAAACGATGACCAAAACGATGATTTCTAATTTTTTCTTCAAATCGATGCCGAACTGGTCCATAAATAATTTGTCCAGATAATGTCCCGCAAAAATCATCGTGAACGACCATGCAAACGCTCCGATGATGTTGTAATAGAAGAATTTTTTCTTATCCATTTTCACAATTCCCGCAACAATGGGCGCAAATGTTCTTACGATTGGTAAAAATCTCGCTAAGATGACAGCCACTGTTCCGTGGTCTTCGAAGAAATCGTGTGCTTTGAAAAGGTATTTTTTCTTGAACAGGAAAGTGTCTTTTCGCTCATACAACAATGGTCCGCTTTTGTAACCAAACCAATAGCCAATCTCGTTTCCAATGATGGCTGCAACTGCAACTGCGGTAGCAAGAATCGTAGTATCCAGAAAATCTGAACCTGTTGTTCCGAAAGTGGTGTCGATGATTTTAACGGCGTAAATCCCTGAAATAAAGAGTAAACTGTCGCCCGGTAAAAAGAAACCTACAAAAAGTCCGGTCTCTGCGAAAATGATAAATAAAATAAGCCAAAAACCACCCATTTTAATATAAAATTCGGGGTTAAGTAAGTCTTTCCAGCTTTCGAAATGTTCCATAGTTTTCTGTCTTGCGCAAAGATATTAAAAGGAAATTGAATTCATCAGCATAAAATAAAATTTAGGAATATTTAACTCAAAGGTCATATTTGTCTTTCCATTTATCCTTCAGCTGTTCGCGTATTTTCTTCTCTGTCGAATTGTTGGCAGGATTGTAGAATGTTGTTCCTGTGATTTCGTCGGGAAGAAATTCCAAATCGACAAAATTTCCTTCGTAAGAATGTGCGTATTGGTAATCTTTTCCGTAGTCCAAATCCTTCATCAATTTGGTTGGCGCATTTCTGAGGTGGAGTGGAACTGGGAGATTTCCGGTTTTCTTGACGAAAGCCATTGCTTCATTAATGGCATTGTAAGTGGAATTACTTTTTGGTGAAACGGCGAGATAAACGGCGGTTTCGCTGAGGATAATTCTGGCTTCGGGATTTCCGATGACGTTGATGGCCTGGAAACAATTGTTAGCCATTACCAAGGCATTTGGATTTGCTAAACCAATATCTTCTGCTGCGAGAATCATCATTCTTCGGGCAATGAATTTGATATCTTCTCCGCCAACCAACATTCTGGCGAGCCAATAGACAGCACCATTTGGGTCCGAGCCACGCATCGATTTGATGAAGGCTGAAATGATGTCGTAATGTTGCTCTCCATTTTTGTCGTACAAAGCCATATTTTCCTGCAAAACGGAAAGTACATCTTTGTTGGAGATTTTATTTTTCTTGGCAGATTTGAATTGATTGAGAACCAATTCGATTGAATTAATCAACTTTCTTGCGTCGCCTCCGGAATATTGGATGAAGGCTTCTTTTTCTTCAAGGAAGAATTTGGTATTGTTGAGTTCGTTGTATTTTGAAACTGAAATGTCAGCGAGTTCTTCCAGTTTTTCAAAAGTCAATGCTTTTAAGATATAAACCTGAGTTCTGGAAAGCAAAGCCGAAACTACTTCAAAACTTGGATTTTCTGTAGTTGCGCCGATTAAAGTGATCCAACCTTTTTCAACAGCGTGAAGTAACGAATCCTGTTGAGATTTGTTGAATCTGTGAATTTCATCAATGAAGAGAATTGGACTTCTTCCTGAAAAGAGGTTTTGTTTTTTCGCTTCGTCAATAATATCTCTTACATCTTTTACGCCGGCAGAAACAGCTGACAACTTGTAGAATTTTCTCCCCGAACTTTCGGAGATGATTTCTGCCAAAGTGGTTTTTCCTGTTCCTGGTGGTCCCCAAAAAATAAGTGAATTAATGGTGTCATTGTCCATCATTCTTTTGATGGTTCCAGATTTTCCAGTGAGATGTTCTTGGCCCAAAACATCATCCAAAGTTTTCGGACGCAGGATTTCGGCAAGTGGAGAATTGTTCATATTTCAAAATTACGGAAATTAAATACTTTGCGAAAAAGATAAGTTTCATTAATATTTTGAATTAATGTTAAAAGTAAAATATTTATTGTTTATCAATAAATATTTTTTGATATTTGCATAATAATTTTTAAAACTTAAACGAATGAATACAAAAACAATTTTATCAATTCTCAATGTTATCGCTTGGATTGCCTTTGTAGGCTTGTGTATAGAAACTGGAGCTTTTATAGTTGGTGGACTATGGGGCGTTTTTTCTGATTTTTCAAGTGAAGGTCGGTTGATGGTTATGAAATATGATTTTATGGATTTATTGATTAAAAATCGAAATTATTTTATTTGTTTGTGGTCATTGATTGTTTTTCTACTGGGTTACAAAGCATATTTGTTTTTTGTTGTTATTAATGTTTTTAAAAAATTAGACTTAGAAAATCCTTTCAGTAAAGAAGTTTCAGACTTAATTCTAAGAATAAGTTACGTCTCATTTGGGATTTGGATTATTTGGGTCATCACAGACCAATTCATAGAAGGATTATTGAAAAAAGGCTTCGATATTTCTTCGGTCAAATATAACTTGGGCTCTGACGGAGGTTTCATTTTCTTGGCAGGAATCATCTACATCATTGCACAAATCTTCAAAAGAGGAATCGAGTTACAGAACGAAAACGACCTAACCATCTAAGTTATGCCAATAATCGTAAACCTGGACGTGATGATGGCCAAACGAAAAATGTCATTGAATGAATTGTCCGAAAAAGTAGATTTAACGCTTTCAAATCTTTCTATTTTGAAAACTGGAAAGGCAAAAGCTGTTCGTTTCAGTACTTTGGAAGCGATATGCAAAGCATTGGATTGCCAACCTGCAGATATTCTCGAGTACAAAAAGGAATAGAAGAGTAAGGATCACTTTAAAAAAAACCACTGATTTTTCAGTGGTTTTTTTATTTTAGGATGAAAATGTAATGGTAATTAAGCTTTTGCTAATTCTACATTATGAGATAAACTCATTTTACTGATAATGTTCCTATCTACATTGTCATCAAATTTCCTTGCAAACAGATTGCTTCCAGAACTTAAAAAATCCAAATCATCTACTGTAAATGTTTTCGGACGCAGTTTAATGTCACCATCCGGGATCCAAATGATCGCCCTTTTGTCATCGTTCACCAGTTGTCCCTCAAACTTTGTGTTCATTAAAACAGTTTGAAAGAATGATTCGTCCGCAATCAAAGTGTTCTTGTAATAGTTTTCAAATTTTTTAACTTCTGTACTGGTACAAATAAAATTGCAGCAATCTCTTGTCAAGATCATCCATTGTCCGCCGATATAGGGCGTAATGTCTTTCATGAATTCTCTTTTGTACGTCAATGGTGAGATCTTGTCATCTATTTCATCAAAGTAATTCTCGATCCTGTTCATGGTTTCAGGACGGATGTTTTTCTGATCAGTTATTTTGATGTAATTTTTGCCATTGTTTTCAGTAAGATATTTTCGGATGATCTTTTGTGATCTCAAAGGGAAATCTTGTCCACTTAAATTGATGAAGTAATCCCAATGAGCATCAATATTCAGCAAAAAATTCATGCCGTCCAATTCTGCCTGTACCATGCTGTAACCGCCCCAGATGACATTTTCACTTTTGAGGATGTAAACATTTGGAAAGTCTTTCAGGAATAATTTTACTTCGGTTCCAAGTTCTTTTTCAGCTTTCTTATCTATGTGGATCAGGTAATGATTTTCGGTTTCATAGATAGCTTCGAAAAGCCTTTTGAACTGGTCAGGTAACCGATGTACCAAAATGAGGTAAGCAATATTGATTGTTTTTTTTGACGCAGGCACGTCAACAGTTGTATCACTCTTTTTGAAGAGTTTTATATCATGTTCCATGTTAAAATTATTTTAGTTCACGAGTAACGATACACTTCCATAATATAAGGCGAAACCTGAATTTTCAACAATGTACGATAAAATTAATTGATAATGAGTTATTTATATTGATTTCATAATCGTTGTTTCTTTTTCTGCTCATTTAATATCAAAATTACAAAGAGCTAAAATTTAGCCCTTTGTAATTTATTGCTTGATTAATTTTTCTATTATTTGCTGATCTCCCGTTTTTATTTTGAGGAGATAGTTTCCTTTAGAAAGTTGAGAGATGTTGACATTATTTTTAGTTTCGGTTTTGATCAGTCTTCCTAGGACATCGTAGATTTCCACTGACTGTATCGGTTTGTCTGAAGAAATGTTGATGACATCTTTTGCTGGATTTGGGTAAACCTTCACCTGATTTTTTTTGATATCGTTCACATCAAGATAAGATTGGTAAGTTTTGTAGAAATTAAGAATACCATAACCCATTTGAGGAGATGTGTTGGGATAAAGAGATGCATTTTGTCTCAGCTTTGTTTTAATCTCATCTCTGGAGATATTTTTGGATAAGGATTGTAATAAGCATGCAACACCACCAGCTGCTAAAGGATTGGCTAGAGAAGTTCCAGATGCTTGGGTTACTTGATTACCGTAAACTGTGTAAACTTCACTTCCTCTTGCACTTCCGTCTGGTTTTGTTGCTCCTGCAGAATTCGGACCATATGAAGAGAATGATGAGCTGCTACCTTGGGAAGTTACAGCCCCAATGGTAAACACTTTCGTATTGTCTGCTGGTGTGATAATGTAATGCCAATCGTTATTACCTTCATTTCCAGCTGCGAAGGTCACAAAAATTCCTTTTTCCGTCGCTATCTGTGCGCCTCTTGCGATGAATGAGGTGGTTCCATTCATGTCAGAGTAAGTATAATCATATCGACTGTCATCAAATTGATAATAACCCAGCGATGTTGTGATCACATCCACACCTTTTCTGTCAGCTTCCTCGGCAGCCTCTATCCAATAGAGCTGTTCCTCTGGGATTTCATTTTCACCATCCTCTGAAGCATAAAGGTAAAAATCTGCATCGGGCGCAGTGCCAACAAACTGATTGTCAAGATATCCGCCAATTGTTCCAAGGCAAATGGAGCCGTGGGTGTTCAGAGAAGTATTGTAGATGTCTGTGTTTTTACCAATGAAATTATAACCGCCTTTGATTTGTCCGTTGTCACGAAGTCTTTTGAAAGCATTGCCAGTATTTACAGAAGGAAATCCAGTATCAATTACGGCAATTGTCATTCCTGTTCCGGTAAATCCTGCCACATGAAGTGCTCTGATGTTGACCTGGTTGATCTGTGCCAATCCTTCACCATAATTGAAATTGGTTAAAATACCTCTGTTAGCATTGGCTTGATCAAATTCTTTAAATTTTTCAATTTTATCTTTTCTTTTTCCACCATTTGGATTTCTTACAAAACTTTCGACGTGATCCACATAGCTTTGTTGTGATAAGGTTTGTATCTGCTCAGAAATGGCATTTACGGCAACACCGTTCAACCATTTGGAATAATCGTTGACATCAAATCCAAGATTCTGAATATTAGTAATATAAGTTGGTTCAATTGGCGCATCCTGATCCATGAGCGGGATTCCGAGATTGGTTCTTCTGTCGAGCGATTTTTGCGTCAGTTCCGAAAGTGGGTTGGAATAGAAAGCCGCTTTATTTGGTTTATCTTTGAAGAAAACAAAAACTAATTCGGTTTGAGCCGTTGCTATCAAAGAAAAGCTAACCGATAAAATTGTAAAGATTTTTCTCACGTTTCGGGGATTTTGATTTTTTAAACTGATAAATAAATGTAAATTTACAAAATAATGTTTTGCATTTGATATCGCTTTCGGAAAATATGATCTCGATGTCAAAAGCCTTTAAAAATAAATATTTGATTATGAAGAAAATCCAAATGGTCGATCTACAAAGCCAGTATTATAAAATCAAAAGTGAAGTTGACAATGCAGTTCTCAATGTAATGGATTCTGCAGCTTTTATAAATGGTCCGGAAGTCAAATCTTTTCAGGCCGATCTGGAAAGTTATTTGGATGTAAAACACGTGATCCCTTGCGCAAACGGTACAGACGCGCTTCAGATCGCGTTGATGGCCTTGGATCTACAAGAAGGTGATGAAGTGATCACTGCAGATTTTACATTTGCTGCTACAGTAGAAGTAATCCATTTACTTAAACTAAAATCTGTTTTGGTAGATGTGGATTACGATACTTTCACGATTGATACAGAAGCTATTAAAAAAGCGATCACGCCAAGAACTAAAGCGATCATTCCAGTTCATATTTTTGGACAATGTGGAAATATGGAAGAAATTTTGAGAATCGCAAAAGAACATAATTTATATGTGATCGAAGATAATGCTCAGGCGATTGGTTCAGATTTTATTTTCTCAGACGGAACCGAAAAAAAATCAGGAACGATGGGAACTATTGGAACAACTTCATTTTTTCCTTCCAAAAACCTTGGTTGCTACGGTGACGGCGGTGCAATTTTTACCAGTGATGACGAGTTGGCTCACAGACTTAGAGGCATCGTAAACCACGGAATGTACGAGCGCTATTACCACGACGAAGTGGGTGTCAACTCAAGATTGGACAGCATTCAGGCAGCGGTTTTGAGAAAAAAATTGCCAAACCTTGATTCTTACAACGAAGCGAGAAGAAAAGCAGCGGATTATTATGACGGAGCTTTTGCTGGAAACGAAAATATCCTTACACCAAAGAGAGCAGAATATTCAACCCACGTTTTTCACCAGTATACTTTAAGAATTACCAATGGAAAACGTAACGAGTTACAGCAATATCTAACCGAAAAAGAAATTCCTGCGATGATCTATTATCCGGTTGCACTCAGAAAACAAAAAGCCTACTATCAGGAAAGTGATCCGTCAGATTTTGTGAACACGGATAAATTGTTGGATCAGGTGATCTCATTGCCAATGCACACAGAATTGGATGAAGAGCAACTGAAATATATTACAGATTCCGTTTTGGAATTTTTCGAAAAATAAATGATTTCATATCAATTAAATCATTCATCAACTATCATTTATCAATTATAAAATGTCCATACTTGTAACAGGCGGTCTAGGCTACATCGGTTCACACACAGTTGTAGAATTGATCAAAAATAATTTTGAGGTCATCATTGTTGATGATCTTTCAAATTCAGAAAAATTTATTCTGAACAACATTGAAGAGATCACTGGAAAACGTCCGATTTTCTATCCTTTCGACCTAAGAAGAAAAGAATTATTGACTCAGGTTTTTGAGGCGCACGATATCAAAGGTTGTATCAATTTTGCAGCTTCAAAAGCAGTGGGAGAAAGCATGGTAGAGCCATTGGATTATTATGAGAATAATTTGTTTTCATTGGTCAATGTTCTTCAGGAATTCAGAAAGAGAAATATTTCCAACTTCATCTTCAGTTCTTCTTGTACCGTTTATGGGCAAGCGGACGAAATGCCGATCGACGAAAATACGCCGCTCAAAGAAGCTGAATCTTCCTATGGAAAAACAAAGCAAATGGGCGAGGACATCTTGAAAGATTTCTCAAGAGCTTATCAGAAAAGAGTGACATTATTGAGATATTTCAATCCGATTGGTGCACACCCAACAGCTTTGTTAGGAGAGTTACCTTCCGGAATTCCGAATAATCTTGTTCCTTATGTGACTCAAACTGCAGCTGGAATCAGAGAGAAATTGAGCATTTGGGGAGACGATTATCCAACGGAAGATGGAACTGCAGTTCGTGATTACATCTATGTTGTCGATTTGGCAAAAGCACACGTTGCTGCGCTTAAAAAATTGATCAATTCTGAAGAGGAAACTGTTTTAGACGTTTACAACTTGGGAACAGGAAAAGGTTCGTCGGTTTTGGAAGTTGTAAAAGCTTTTGAATTGGCAAATGACGTTGCTGTACCATATCAAATTTGTCCGAGAAGAGAAGGCGATATTACTGTTGCTTATGCCAACGCAGACAAAGCCGAAAAAGAATTGGGCTGGAAATCAGAAACCACTTTGGAAGAAGCACTCAAAACTACTTGGGAATGGCAGAAGTATTTGAAAGAAAGAACGAATTAATACGATTAAAACCAATCATTGCGATTGGTTTTTTTATTTACATTTCTCAGCGAAACTGAAAATACTGTGCAAACTAACTTCAGAAAAACTCTTGGATTTGATCTTTGAAGCATTGATCATCGCTTTCGCCAAAACCGAAGTTGGTAAAGGTTGTTGACTTTTGAAAAGTCCCAATTTATTAACAAACTTCAAAGCCTTTAATCCGAAAACTTCGCCATTTCTGTCAGAGTTTTTACGCTCCAACATTCCAGGTTTGAAGAATGTAGTTTTCTCGAATTTTAGATTTTTGATAGCTTCTTCCAATTCGCCTTTCATACGCGAATAGAAAATTTTAGAATCCGGACTTGCGCCGTAAGCAGACACCAAAACAAAATCCTCAACCTGATTTTCCTTCGCTGCCTTCGCAAAATTATATTGATAATCGTAGTCTATTTTCCACTGGTTGTCTTTGCTTCCCGCAGTTTTCAGAGTAGTTCCAAGACAAGCAAAGGCTACGTCACCTTTTACCAGATGTTTCCATTCTTCCGGTCGGTCAAAATCTACGACGTGCGCAGTGATCTTGTCATTATGAAAATCAGAACGGCGTCTTACGAAAATATCGATCTGCTCAAATTCTGGGTCGTGAGAAAGTTGATCCACTAGATCTTTTCCCGTTGCGCCAGTTGCACCAATTACCAAAGCCTTCATAATTCTGAGATTTGATAATAAAGTTAAGCAATATTTTCGGGATTGAACTTTTATAAGCTTTTATTTGTAACCACAAAAGTCACAAAAGCTTTAATTTTAAAATAAGATTTTCAAAAGTCCAAAAAAGGATAATATTCTTTTGTGACTTTTGTGATTGATTCTAATTGAGCTGATTGCGATATTCCGCCCAAATGATCTTAAACCATTCTGTAAAATGTTCAGGATTCTCGGTAATTTCCTTTTGTAGGTCAGTGATAGAAACATAACGGACCTCAGAAACTTCATCCAGATTCAAATCAAATTCTCCCGAAAAATTCCCAGTGAAGACGTGATCCAACTCGTGTTCCCAAAGTCCATCGCCAACGTCCGCTTTATAGATAAAATGAAATTTTTCCGTCAACTCACAATCGATTCCTAATTCCTCTTTTGTGCGTCTTACAGCGCCATCCAGATACGATTCATTGAGTCGTGGATGCGAGCAGCAAGCGTTCGTCCATTGGTTTGGCGAGTGGTATTTTTGGTTGGCGCGTTTCTGCAAAAGCATTTCGCCTTGGTCATTGAACAGAAAAACAGAAAATGCACGATGCAAAAGTCCATTTTCGTGCGCCTGCATTTTTTCCATTTGTCCCAAAACATCATCGTTCGGATTTACCAATACCACTTTTTCCATAGCACAAAAATAAGGATTTTAAATGTAATTATTTGGAGCTGTTTCCCGCTTTCCACTATATCTTTTTTGTTTTATCACGTTTTGTTATAAAATCGAAATTTAATCAAAAACAAAAAAGGATGCCGTTGCAATCGGGGCTATGGGCTTTATAAATTGATTGAAGTTTGTCTGAAAATCTTATTCGTCATTCCGTAGGAATCTAAACTTAGCGGTCAAGATTCCTACGGAATGACAATATTGTGTTTTATAATTTAGTTTTCCAGATAAACTCTCAAACTCTCAAACTCTCAAACTCTCAAACTCTCAAACTCCCAAACTCGACTTCCACTCATTCGTAAAATCTATAAAATCAGCCACAGACAATTCTTCCGCTCGAATATCAAGGAATCGATGTGAACTAATAGCTTCAGGAATCCCAAGAACTTTCAAAGAATTACTCATTTTTTTGCGTCTTTGTCCAAATCCAGCTTTCACGATTTGCTTGAACAAAACTTCATTTCCTGCCAAACCTGGTTTTAGATTTCTGGTCATTCGGATAACGCCGGATTTCACTTTTGGTGGCGGATTGAACACATTTTCGTGAACCGTGAAAAGATATTCCACATCGTAATAAGCCTGAACCAGAACCGACAAAATTCCATACTCTTTGGTTCGTGGTATTCCAGAGGTTCTTTCGGCAACTTCTTTCTGGAACATTCCGCTCATTTCCGGAACGTACTGGAAATTATCAATGATTTTAAACAAGATCTGAGACGAAATATTATAAGGAAAATTCCCAATCACAGCCAATTCTTCGTCACCAAAAACTGTAGGAATATCAGTCTTTAGAAAATCGCCAACGAAATGTTGTTCTTCTAATTTTGGATAATGTTTTTTAAGATAATCGATGGACTCGTTATCAATCTCCGCAACGTAAGTTTCAACGTCTTTTTCGAGAAGGAATTTTGTAAGAACGCCCATTCCTGGACCCACTTCCAAAACTTTTTTGTAACCTTCCAAAGAAAGCGAATCTACAATGTCACGTGCGATATTCTGGTCTGTAAGAAAATGCTGACCGAGGTGTTTTTTTGCTCTAACGTCCAATTCCGATTTTTTGCAAAGATAAGATAATTATGTTCCAAATTTTAGAGTATAAAAATTGATGTTACTAATTGTGAAAAAAGTCTTCGACTCCGCTCAGACTGACATTGTTTAAACAATTAGTATTAGATCTGTCACACTGAGCGGAGTCGAAGTGCTTTACTATTAGAGATAATTTTAAAATCAATACATCTTCGTCTTCACACAAGTCACATTTTTAATAGATACTGGTTTTCCCACTTTTTTCAACATTCCTGTTTCAAGATTTCTTTTGAAAACCGTTACATTTTGAGAATTAACATTGGTGACAATAATGAATTTTCCAGTTTCATCAATTGCAAAAGTTCTTGGATGTTTCCCCCCAGCTTTTTGGTAACCGATGGATTCCAAAGTTCCATCTTCTTTGATTTTGAAGATAGCAATATTGTTTTCTTTTCCTCTGTTGCTGGCGTAAAGGAACTTTCCGTCGGGCGAAATGTGAACATCGGAACTTTCAAAACCTTCTTTGATTTTGTTTGTGTGCGTCGCAATTCTCTGGATTTCTTTTAACTTGTTTTCTGAGAAATCGTAAACCGAAATCATTCCAGCTAATTCTTCAATCGAGTAGGCCAATTTACCATCCTTGCTAAATGTGATATGTCTCGGTCCGCTTCCTGGTTTGGTGTTGATGAAAGTTTTTTGACTATCTATCACAGGTTTTTTTAGATTCGCATCAAAAGGATATTGTAAGATTTTGTCGGCGCCCAGATCTGCAACGAGCAAAGTGTTGTAATCTGGTGAAAAAACAACAGAATGTGTGTGCGCTTTGTCCTGTCTTTTGGGATTTACGCCACTTCCTTCTATAAAAGTAAAATGTTGAGCTATCGAATCAATTTTCCCATTTTCCAAAATCGGGAAAACTGAAATTGTTGGAATATTGTAAGTTGCATTGATGAGCCATTTTCCACTTTTATCAACATTCACATAAACTGGATTTTCGCCACCGGTTTTTTGCTGATTAAGGAAAGTCAATGATTTTTTATCAGCATCAAATGCGAAAGCACTCACTGTTCCGTTTGGCATTTTGGCGTCGGACGAAGCGTAAACATATTTTCCATCATTAGAAATTGTAATGTAGCCTGGATTGATGACATCCGATGATGAAGTAACTTTCGTTAATTTTCCGCTTTCTGTATCGAGTTCGTAAACATAAACCGCTTCGGAACCTTTCTCCCAGTTATAAGAACCAAAAAACACAAATTCTCTCTGCGCAAAAAGATTTGTAAAAATTAAAAAACTTAGTAAAAGAGTTATTTTTCGGCTATTCATTGAGCTGTATTTTAGAAATTAATATCACAGATTTAACTTGTAAATTGGACTTTAAACAAATTTCCTAAAAATTAGCCTGGAAACCAAACTGAACACCAAATTTTCTAACCTCAGAAGTTGCAGAAGTATTATGGTTAAGGTAATTCCCTCTCCAGTTGAAATCCAATCTCAACAATCTAAAATTTCCCCAACCAATATTCTCAATCCCGAAACCATATTCGTAATAAGGTTTGTTTGGAGCGCTAAGGTTCAGATTTCCTGCATTCATTGTAATAGTTTCTGGTTTCAAACTTCCAATTCCCGAGCGAAAAAAGGCAACTTCACGCAATTTTAGTTTTTTAATTAATGGAATCTGAGACAAAATTTTTCCGTTGAAGTGATGTTCCAAAAACATAACGGCGTAAGAATCTGCCACAAATTCGTAATAATTCATCAATGAGAAAACACCTCGCATTAAACCGTAAGATTGGTTGGCAGGCATCACATTCTGCAAAGCGAGTGGGAGAGCGTCGAAGTTTTTACCAATTTCTACATTGGCAAACAAACGTCCCCAATTTCCTAATATCACTGGCTGGTAATAATAGAACTGAAGTTTGTTATAGTTATAATCAGAATTGAAAACGCCGCCCATACCTTTTGTATATTTTAGAATAATTGAAGGATTGGTCGCCAAAGCAGTCAGTTCATAACGGTCAACGCCATAAGTAGAGAATTTGATTCCAGGTCTTGCGATGATGGTTGCTGTGAATCTGGTGTCATTCAGATCTGTTCTCAGAACGCCACCTCTGTAATAATTGATGTTGAATAGATTAGAATCGGCGGATTTTATATTCTGAGTCGTTGCATCCAATCTAACCTGAAAGTTTTTCCAAGGCTCGATGCTGGTGAAAACATTGGTTTGATTTACGGAACTCATTGATGTGGTTTCGCCGCTATTAAGAACAGAAGAAGAAGCGAATGAACGAGTCATAATTCCTTCATCCGTCGTCAGCTGAACACCAAGTTGCAAGACATCTTTTCTGTAACCTGCACCGATCATAAATCGGTTTTCCTTGTTGAACATATATTTGGCCTCACCACCGAATTTCCACTTCTGGTCGCGGAAACCATACGCTGTGTAACCTTGGATCCTCCACATGTCATTTTTGCCATGATAAGTTCTGAAACCGCCTCTCAGCCTTACACCTTCAATGTCATTATATCCAAAGGACTGAAATATATTTCCGATATCAATACCGTGACCAATGTGAAAATATCCAGAATTACCGATTTCTACAATCTTTACGATCTTCTTGTATTTCGGATTATCGGCTAGTTCATCGTACATTTTATAGATGTTCTGGTCACTTTCTGTCAGCGCTTCGGTTCTGTTTGTTTGCCAATAAGTTTCGTCTTTGGCGACCATTTCGTCTTCTGGAATGACGATTTTGTTCAGAAAATCATCTGTGATGCCTTTGTCAAATTCATAATCAGAATAATTGGCGACACGCCTGGCTATGATGGATTTCGCTTTGTCTTTATCATTAGTAACGAGATTGATTGTCGTTTCATTTCTTGTTGGGATAAATGTAGAATCATCAGGATTATCAAACTCAAGGTCTGTCGCAATTTTCTTAACGAAATTGATGTTGATCTTTTTGTTGGTTTCCATCTCTACCTTCATCACATTATATTTGTCCATAGAAATATAAAGTCTACCCTTCAGTGCAAGCGCTTCAGGATTTTTTGGTGTGAATCTGATCTCGTAACTTCTTACGGTATTCACCTCGATAGTGTCTGTAATATTATAATCAAAAACTCCGAAACCATCTTTGGAAACAGGACTTACAAAACCGATATTCAGATAATTGATCGTATTATCATAAATATTGATGTCCTTGTACATACCTTGTACAGTTTTCGTCACGATCTGATTATTTTTAAGTCCGGAAAGTCGCGTAGCCAAAAGGTCTTTTCGTTCTTTTTTCGGGTCGTTCTTTCCGTAAGTTTCAAAAATACTTTCGGTGATGAAAACCGGTAAAACAGCTTTACCAGCAATCTCTGAGGAATCATTGTATTTGAAGATGATAGAATCCATTCCGCGGAAAGCTTTCTTCTTTGTAAAAGCGCTATCGATATTATCCAGACGGAAATCTATCTTCTCGTAGGTTTTGTATTTGTAATCTTTGTGGAGAAGCAATCCATTGGATTTTTTCTTTTTCCAAACCTCACGCATAATGGCGTAAGCGGGATTTTCTTTTTTGTTTTTGTATTTTTTAACGCCTTGGATCACGACGTTTTCTATTTCGTTTTCTTTGTCGGTCTGCGAGAAAAGCAAACCGGTAACGAAGATCAGAAAGAAGGAGAGAATAAATTTTTTATCAAGCATCGATTTCATCAAGCATTAACTATTAATAACTGTTTTTTGTTTTAAATATTGTTTTGATGTAAAACTTATTTACCTTTTTCATAAAATATGACATTTACAGGGCTGCAAACGGGAATAGACTTGCCAGTCGCAGTGAGCAAACCGTTTTTCAGATCACGTGTGAAAATATTGATTCGGTTTGTGTCCTGATTGGCGATCAACACCAGTTTGTTATTTGGACTGATGCTGAAGTTTCTGGGATTTCGTCCAATGGTTTTCGTTTGTTGGATCTTCTTTACCGTTCCATCTTTTTTTCTGATGAAAACGGTAATATCATCTGCATCATCACGATTCGTTACGTAGACAAATCTCTCATTATTAGAAAGATGAATATCTGCAGCTCGGAAATTGAATCTTACTTTTCGTGATAATAAAGTTTCTTCTTGGATCAAGTCGATTTTCCCGTCATTAAAACTTAAAACAGAAAGGTCGCCGCTCAATTCCTGAACCAGATAGATTAATTTTCCTGTTTTATCAAAAGTGATATGTCTGGGTCCAGAACCTTTCTTTGCATCAAATTCACCAATTTTTTCTAAAACTTCTTCGCCTGTCTTATTATATTTAAAGACATAGATTTTATCTAATCCAAGATCAGTCGCCAAAACATATTGATGATCTGGAGAAAATTGAACCTGGTGAATGTGTGATTTTTCCTGACGTTTAGGATTCAAACCAACACCTTCAAATTTGATATTCTGGAAAACATCGGATAATTTACCATCCACATATCGTTTGAAAACATTGATGCTTCCGTCAGAATAATTGGCTGTGATGATATTTTGGTCGTCAGAGATTAGAAAACATGGATCTTCGCCTTGTGTTTTTTTCTCATCTTTTTTGATTAATTTTCCATCAGTTTCTTCTATAGAAAAGGAACTGACTGTACTTTTGTCACCGTTTTCATTCACGGAAAAAAGAAATTTTTTGTCCGGACTAAGGCTTACAAAACTTGGATTAATGACGTTTTCTGTGTGGAACTTGAGATCATATTTGTAAGTATTCTCATCAAAATCAAAAATGTAGATGCCACCGCTTTTGCACTTTTCACTATTGGTGTAAGTTCCTACGATAATGGTATTTTGCGCTGAAAGGTTGGTCATAAAAATGATTGAAAAGATAAAGGTGTTCCAGAGTTTCATTCTAAAAATTGATGGCAAAAGTATATTTTTTGCGAATTTATTATATATAAAATTAAGCCAAACGATATTTGTGATAAATTAACTTTATTTCAAAGAAAAAGTCTTCAAATTTGCATTAGTGGACCTGTAAATTTAATTTTGTCAAAAATCTTGCTATGACCTGGACCGAAGTTCTGAAACCGATTAAAGAAAGTGCTTATTTTATCGATCTTTGGGAGAATGTAAAATTGGAGTTTAATTCCAAAAAATGTTTTCCACCAACTAAACAGATTTTCCGTGCTTTGGAACTTACGGAATTTGAAGATGTGGAGGTTGTGATCATCGGTCAAGATCCATATCATAATGATGGTCAGGCCAACGGCCTTTGTTTTTCTGTTTCTGAGAATGTAAAGGCGCCACCATCGCTCAAAAATATTTTTATCGAATTGAAGGATGATATTGGTGTAGAAAGAAAAAGCAATGATCTGCAAGATTGGGCAAAGCAAGGCGTTCTCCTTCTCAATGCGACTTTGACTGTGCAGGCTCACGAACCCAATTCTCATAAAAATATCGGCTGGGAAACTTTCACAGATTTTATCATCAAGCAAATTTCGGATCAAAAAGAAAATGTGGTGTTCGTACTTTGGGGCGCATTTGCACAAAAAAAGGCCTCGCTAATAGACGAGACCAAGCATTTTATTATACAATCTGCGCATCCTTCACCATTTTCTGTTTATAGAGGTTTTTTTGGAAGTCATCCTTTTTCGAAAATCAATAATTATCTTCTGGAAAAAGGAAAAGAGCCGATTGTTTGGGGATGAAATATTTAATTATTAATTATAAATGATGAAGGATGAATGATTTTTAATTCGTCCGTTATATTTTATGTTTGATAATTAGTTATTCTTTTTCGAATTTAAAACTTACAGTGGCTGGTTCTTCTTTTGCTCCGGGTTGGGGTTTCAGCTCTGTTAAAGTAAATTTGTAACCAGAAAAACTGAAAGTTTTGGTCACATTCTTCGGAAGGAAATCTCGTGTTGCTACTTTAAAGTCCATTTTTTCACTTCCAGATGTTGCTTCAACGTTTACAATGGCAATGCCTTCCCAGACACAAGTGACGTCAACAGGACAGCGACTTTCTTCGACAACTTCTTTGAATTGGAGACTGACTTTGGAATTGGGGATTTTGACTTGTTTATCCAAACCAATTGTGACGATATTGTTGGTTACGGTTGAAGTTTCGGTTTTAGAAGAAGTTTGCGTTTTGCAGTTGCTCATTAATAATAGGAGAGGAATGCAGAAAATGGTTTTGATATTCATCATTTTTATATTTTTAAAAGAAGATATAGTAACCAACCACCAAAAACATGGCCAACCCAACCATCAAGTTGAATCCTGTCCCATATATAAATCCGATAAAAGCACCTTTCATTGAGTTGAGTGCTTTTTTCGTGTCACTGACGTCATGGAGTAATTCGCCGAGGAAGACACCCAACAGCATTCCGATCAAAAATCCAAATGGTATAGGGATGAAGATTAATCCAACGATCGTTCCTACAAAAGAACCAATACTCCCGTAACGCGTTCCGCCGTATTTTTTGTTGGTTTTTGCAGGAATCACGTAATTCAAAACGGTGGAAATGATTGTCAACAAAACAAATATCCAAACGTAAATCATCGGCATGTCGTTCTCTGTACCGAATTTGAAGATCAAAAGTCCACAAAGACTTAGTAATAGTCCCGGTAAAACGGGAAGAAATGTTCCTAAGAGCCCTATGAAAAGGAGTACTAGAGAAACAATGTTGATTAATGTTGGATCCAATTTTATAATTTTATTAAAAATACAAATTTTAACTCGGAAAGCCTTATCTAAAACTTTATTAATTTAATTTAAAATTCATTTACTAATTTTGTACCAATGAATGACCAATTACAAGATACCAAGGATTTAATACAAGATGCAACCGAGTTTCTGTATAAATATATTGCAGAATATTTTCCTGACGGTCTGAATCTTTTTGTTCAGATTGGTGCAAAAATTCTTTTAATCTTTCTCGTCTATTTACTTTTTGATTTCATTTTCAAGATTGTAATCAATTCTGTTTTCAAGTTTTTTGGGAATGAGGACAAATATCCTGTGATGAAATCTATTTATCAATCAAGGATAACAAATTCCCTTTCGCACTTTTTTTCTCTATTGATTGCCGGATCTATACAGACTTCCATTTTTCTTGGTCATCTGACCAAAACGACGATCTTTTCGGAGAGAATGATCAATTTTGCTATAGTTCTCGTGATTGCAGGAATGGCTTTCCGCTCTCTTAAAGCTTTAGAATATTATAGTTTAATCAAAAAAGATTATTACAAGAATTTTGCTATAAGAACTGTTTCGGAGACTGTAAAAACCATTGGGATTTTTATTTTCTCCGTCATTGGAATTTGTGTTGTTTTCGGGATCAATAGTACAACCATCATTGGAAGTCTGGGAGCCATAACTGCGGTTATGGTTTTGATTTTTAGGGATCTTATCTTGGGATTTGTAACCGGAATTCACGTAGCCACTTCCAAGAATATCAAAGTAGGAGACTGGGTTTCTATTCCAAAATATTCATTGGAGGGAAATATTGAAGATATAAGTCTTTTGACAACCAAGATCAAGAATTTTGATAAGACAATCTCTACCATTCCAACTTATGATCTTTTGACGACAGAAATCAAAAATTACCAAGTGATTTCGGACGGAAATACGAGACGGATCAAAAAATCCATCATGTTCAATATGAAATCTCTGAAGTTCGTAGACGATGATTTGATGGAACGTTTGAAGAAAATTAATCTCATAAAAACCTACCTTGGGTTGAAAGAAAAAGAAATCGAGGACGAGAAAAATTCTATTGAAAATCCAGACGAGATCATCAACGGAACTCAGTTGACAAACATTGGAGTTTTCCGAAAATATGTTCAGAATTATCTTAATAACAATGATCAGATCGATCAGAAAGAGATCATTCTTGTGAGGCAACTTCAAAGTATGCCGGAAGGTTTGCCTTTGGAAATCTATTGTTTCGCAACAGAAGCTGACACAGAAAAATATGAAAATATTCAGTCCGATATTTTTGACCATCTTTTATCAGCAGCGAAAGAATTTGAGCTCGACGTTGTTCAGAAAGCTTAATCAATTATCAATTATCATTTATCAATTATAAAAAGTCATGACAAAATTAAGTGTCAACATCAATAAAATTGCAACGCTTAGAAATGCAAGAGGAGGCGATGTTCCAAGTGTAACGCAAGTGGCTGTCGATTTGGAAAGATTTGGAGCGCAGGGAATAACAATCCATCCGAGACCGGACGAACGGCATATCACCAGAAAAGATGTTTACGACCTGAAACCTCTAGTGAAAACCGAATTCAATATCGAAGGAAATCCGCACAGACCTTTCATCGATATGGTTTTGGAAGTTAAGCCTGAGCAAGTGACTTTGGTTCCAGATGCAGATAATGCAATTACTTCCAACGCTGGCTGGGATTGCGAAAAGAACCTTGATTTCCTAAAATCCGTCATTTCCGAATTCAAATATGCTGGAATCAGAACGTCTATTTTTCTTGACCCAAATCCAGGAATGTTAAAATTTGCTGCCGAAACAGGAACAGACCGGATCGAACTTTACACAGAAGCTTACGCAACCAATTATCCTAAAGATAAAGAACAAGCTATCAAATCATATGTTGACACAGCAATAGAAGCGGAGAAATTTGGTTTGGGAATCAACGCAGGCCACGATCTGAGTTTGGACAATCTAAAATATTTCTCAGACAACATCCCAAATCTTTTGGAAGTTTCCATCGGTCACGCTTTGATTTCTGAAGCACTTTACCTTGGTTTGGAAAATACGGTTCAGGCTTATTTGAAAAGGTTGGCGAAATGGTGATATGAATGAAATGGTTTAAATTTTTCTTAAAATCGAGAAGAATAGCATTGATTATTTCAGCTTTTTACGTTGGAATCGGAACTCTGGCAGTTTGTTCTGTTTATCCTAAAGATTGGTTTTACGGAGATTGGTCTTTAAGTGTTTTGATAATTACATTTCCTGTAACGATAATAAGTTTTGGTTACAGGTATGCAGAGGTCGATTCTCTTTTACCAGTTTTGATAATTCAGGCTGTGATGTTTGTTTTAACATTTCTTTTTCTGATTTCAGTTTCGTCTCTATTCAAATCTATTTTTAAACAAACCAAAAAGTAGTAACAGATTAATAATTTGTTTAAAGAAAAAATATAAAATAATAATGGAAATCCTACACTCAAAAATATACGGAGAAGAAAGAACAGAAACGCCACTTTTGGTATTCCACGGATTGTTCGGAATGCTGGACAATTGGGGAAGTTTCGGGAAAGAATTTGGAGAATTGATGCCAACGTATCTGATGGACCTTCGAAATCACGGCCGCAGTTTTCATTCCGATTCGATGTCGCACGATGATCTTGCAAATGATATTCTGAATTATATGGAATTTCATAAAATTGAAAAAGCCAACCTTCTCGGACATTCCCTTGGTGGAAAAGCGGTGATGCAATTTGCAATCAACTTCCCTGGAAAATTGAATAAATTGATCGTAGTCGATATTTCTCCAAAAGCTTATCCGCCGCATCATCAAGGTATAATCAAAGCGCTTCAGACCGTGGATTTTGAAACGGTGACTTCCAGACAAGATGTCGAAAAGGTTTTAGGTGAATACATTCATGAGAAATTTGTGATCCAGTTTTTGATGAAGAATCTTTATTGGACGGAGGATAAAAAGTTAGCTTGGAGATTCAACCTCAAGACTTTGGCAGAGAAATATACGGAGTTTGTTTCCAATGCGATTAAATTTGGTGTTTTTAAAGGACCAACATTGTTCGTTGCCGGAGCCAATTCTAATTACATTTTGCCACAGGACGAACTTCTGATAAGACAACAATTTCCGGATTCAAAGATCATCAAGATCGCTAACGCAGAACATTGGGTTCAGGCAAACAATCCTGTTGATTTCAACGCAGCGGTCAAAGATTTTCTTTTATCATAGATAATGACATATTAATTCAGATCTGATAATGGTACAAGCCTTGTATTATCGGATCTGAATTAAAATTGTTTTTATGAAATGGAAGTTATCGATCATCATGATCCTGTGTTTAACGTTTTTCAAATCTCAGAATACCATTTCCGAAGTTTCGAAAATTCCCGATGTGACCTACAAAACTTCGGATTCCATCGACCACAAACTCGATATCTATCTTCCAGAACAATCCAATAAAAAATTCCCGGTTCTCATTTTTCTTCACGGTGGCGGATGGATCGGAGGTGACAAAGCCTTTCCTGAAAAGTTTTATATGAATGATTTCATTCTGAAATTTGTTCAAAATGGTTACGCCGTAGTCAGCGTCAATTACACGTTGCTGGACAAAAATACCAACTTCCCAAAACCAGTGGAAGATTCCAAAGAAGCGGTGAGATGGATCCGGGCAAACGCTGACAAATATAATTTTGATGAGAAAAATATAGGAATCTGGGGCGCTTCTGCAGGTGCACAGATTGGAATGGTTGCCGCGTATTCCAATGATGAACAGTTTTCCGCGAACAGTAGTTTTCCAAATTATTCTTCGAAGGTCAATTACGTGATCGACTATTTTGGTCCATCAGATTTGAACAAGCTTTTAAGAACCGAAGAGGCTGGCTTTAAAATTTTCATTTTCAAACTCATTTTTCCGAAAATTTATAAAATGCGCAATGATATGATCCGTGGTTTCACAACGAAAGATATCAAAGAACAAAAACAGGAAGCGATTGCTGGCCTTAAAGTTTATTCTCCAGTCACTTATATTGATCAAAACTCGGTTCCGACTTTGATGATCCACGGTAACAAGGACAGAATAGTTCCCTTTTCGCAATCCGAAATTCTAAAGAAAAAACTAGACGACAATAATGTAAAAAATGAACTAATTCCCATCGATAAGGCAAATCACGGTCTGAATGAAGAAGCTGGACATCAATTGATGCTGAAAAGAACATTAGAGTTTATGAAGCAAAACACACATTAATTTCCTGATAGATTTCAATATCAGGATAAGAGATTTTTTATAGAATTGAATTATCTTTGTAAAAATCTTTAATGAAAAAATACCAGGAGACTATTTACAAGGTCATTTTGTTTTTTTCGGTTCTTATCAATCTCTTTTTGATAGGACTTTTATTTTTTGTTCTCAGAGATTCATTTTCAGGAGCAGGAGATTATCTTTTAGAGGGCAAAAGTTTCTGGTATTTTGTGGCAATCATAGCAGCTTACTGCATCATCAATTCTTATTTTATCATTCAACTTTTGAGGAATGCAACTGATATCGAACCTGAAAAATCTATCGAAGAATGATATTGATCACAGGAGCAACAGGGATTTTAGGACGGGTGATCGCTTTAGAACTTCTTAAAAAAGGAAAAAAAGTTCGTGCAACAAAACGCAGATCCAGCAACATACAGGAAGTTAAAGAATCCTATCAATTTTACACAGACCAACCAGATTTTTATTTCGACCAAATAGAGTGGGTCAATATCGATTTTGATGATTCGGATTCTTTAGAATTTGCTTTGCAAGGTGTTGAGGAAGTCTATCATTGTGCAGCAAAAGTCAGTTTCAATCCAAGTGCGGAAAAAGAATTGTACAAAAATAATTCTGAAGCCACAGAAAAATTACTCTTTGCAATCGATCCAACTAAAATTAAAAAATTTCTTTTCGTAAGTTCTATCGCAGTGCTTGACGGTCTAAATGATAAAGGTGAAATGGATGAAAATTCAGATTTCAATGAGAAACTGGATCATTCCAATTATGCGATCTCCAAATATCTTTCCGAGATGGAAGTCTGGAGAGCTTCTGCCGAAGGTTTGAATACGATTATCATCAATCCTGGCCTAATTATCGGTTCCGGAAACTGGAATCACAGCAGCGGAAAACTGTTCAAGGAAATGTCAAATGGGTTTACTTTTTCCGGATCTACAGCTTATGTAGACGTGAGAGATGTTGCGAAAATTGCTGTTGAATTAATGGAGAAATCGATTTTCGGACAACGCTTTATCTTGACTTCGGAAGTCGTAAAATACAAGCATATTGCTGATAAAGTCAGAAAGACTTTTGGGAAAAAACCAGCAAAATTAATATCAAATTCAATCTTAGATATTCTGCCGTTTTTCTCCGTTGTTTTTGGTTGGTTCATTCCAATTCTCAAATTAGGAAACAGAACAAACGTTGAAACTATCAAATCCGATTCGAAGATCACCAATAAGAAAATTCGTGATACCTTGAATTATACTTTCATTCCGATAGATGAAAGCGTAGATTTCCACTTAAAAAATTATGTTGCAAGCATATCAAAATCCAATTAATGAACATTACGGAATTTCTGACCAAGAACACCAAACGATTTCCACAGAAAGCCTCTGTAGGATTTAAAAAAGATAATGAATGGAAGGAACTCACGTGCCTGAAATTTCAGCAAATGGTCTTCAAAACGGCCAATGCGCTTGTAGAAGCTGGTGTCAAAGAAAATGAAAGAGTCGCGATCTATGCCGACAATTCTCCGGAATGGATCATTATGGATGTGGCGACATTGGCAATTGGTGCGGTTACAGTTCCAATTTATTCCACAAATGGTTCCGACCAAGTTGAATACATTATCAATCACGCTGAGCCGAAAATTATTTTAACGGGAGACAAGGAGCAATACGAAACTTGTTATCAATTATTGGCGAAAACCTCTGGTGTTGAATTGATTATCGCTGCAAAAAAGAATTTTAATTTAAATGAAAATTCTTTGTTTCTGTCAGATTTTATTGAGAAAACCTCTGACAAATTTAAAGTTGTTGAGAGGTCAGATGAAGATTTGGCAACCATCATCTACACTTCTGGAACATCGGGAATTCCGAAAGGCGTGATGCTGACGCACGGCAATTTTCAGAAAGCATTTGATGCCCACGTTGATTTTTTTGATTTTAAAGATTTTGAGAAGGAGCAATCGTTGGCATTTTTGCCACTCAGCCACGTTTTCGAAAGATGCTGGACATTATTCTGTCTTTCCAGAGGGGCCAAAGTCAGTTTCCTCGAAAATCCAAAATTGATTGCAAATGCTCTTCAGGAAGTGAAACCTACTACGATGTGTTCGGTGCCAAGGTTTTATCAAAAGATTTATGCAGGCATTAATGAAATGCTTGTGACAGCGTCTCCAACCAAGAAGAAAATATTTAATTGGGCGATTGAAACTGGAACTCAAGTCTCAGAAAGAAAAAGAGATCAGCAGAAAGTTCCTTTTTTATTAAATCAAAAATATAAGATTGCGAACGCTTTGGTTTTCAATAAAATCAAAACAAAACTAGGTGGCAGACTTTGGTTTATGCCTTGCGGCGGCGCATCGATTTCTTCTGAAGTGACGCAGTTTTTCGATGCAATGGGAATTCATATTACTGTCGGTTATGGAATGACGGAAACGACTGCAACAATCACCGCTTTTCCTTTTACAAACTACAAATACGGAACGGCCGGAAAACTCATTGGCGATTCTCAAATCAAAATAGGAGAGAATGACGAAATTCTTGTGAAAGGAAATGGCATCATGAAAGGTTACTACAAAAATCCAGAAGAGACAGCAAAGATTTTAACAGAAGACGGTTGGATGAAAACTGGCGATGCTGGCGTTTTAGATAATGAAGGAAATCTGACAATTACAGATAGAATTAAAGATTTAATGAAAACTTCCAACGGGAAATATATTGCGCCGCAACCAATTGAGAATATGTTTTCTAACAACAGTTACATTAATCAAATTCTATTGATTGCGGATGACAAACCTTTTGTTTCTGCTTTGATCGTTCCAAATTTTGAAACGCTTGAAGAGAAGTTAAAATCTTTAGATGTTGATTTCACAAACTGGAAAGAAGTAGTAGAAAATGAAAAGGTTCAGGCTTTCTATCAAAAACTGATAGATGACATCCAAACTGATCTTTCTGGCTTCGAGAAAATTAAGAAATTTATCCTGATGCCTGCAGATTTTGAAATTCAAAGTGGCGAGATCACACCAACCTTGAAAATCAAACGAAATATCGTGCTTGAAAAATATGCGGACAAAATCAATTTGATTTATAATAAATAATACGGTAAGCAATTACTTTAATAAAGAATAAAATGGCTGCGATAGTTTTTATCAAATTTTAGACTTTAGGAATATTTCTAAAATTGATTAAATTTAAAAGCCTTATAATAAGAATCTAATTTGAAGTTTTATAAATGAATACACAACAATTCGTAAATCGCCACATCAGCCTAAACGAGTCTGACAAAGCGGAAATGCTAAAGAAAGTAGGAGCAGCGAGTATTGAAGAACTCATCTCACAAACCATTCCGGACGCCATCAGGCTGGAGAAGGATCTGGACATCTCGGAGCCACTTTCGGAGTATGAGATGCTTTTACATTCAAAAGAATTGGCATCCAAAAACCTGAATTTCGATAACTATATAGGTTTTGGATACCACAATACCATTTTGCCTTCTCCAATCCAGAGAAATATTCTTGAAAATCCAAGTTGGTACACAGCTTACACGCCTTATCAGGCAGAGATTGCACAGGGGAGATTAGAAGCTCTGCTTAACTTTCAAACTGTTGTCTCTGATTTGACAGGTTTTCCTTTGGCAAATGCGTCTCTTCTTGATGAATCTACCGCTGCTGCCGAAGCGATGCATATGTTCTTCAACAACAGAACTAAGGATCAAAAAAAAGCCAATGCTACCAAATTTTTCATCTCAGATTTAGTTTTACCACAAACTGTTTCCGTCCTTAAAACCAAAGCGGAAGGTCTTGGAATTGATATCATTGTGGGCAATCACAGCAACCATCAGTTTAACGATTCTTACTACGGCGTTTTATTACAATATCCAGGGAAAAACGGAATCGTTTTAGATTACACAGAAAACATCACTTACTATAAAGAATTCAATCTTCAGGTAGTTGTCGCTTGTGATCCGATGGCTTTGGTTAAGCTGAAATCTCCCGCTGATATGGGCGCAGATTGTGCGGTTGGAACTTCCCAAAGATTCGGGATTCCGATGGGTTATGGTGGTCCTCACGCAGCTTTTTTCACTTGTAAGGAAGATTATAAAAGAGATATTCCAGGAAGGATCATTGGTATTTCTCAGGATATGTACGGTAAACGTGCGTTGAGAATGGCACTACAGACCAGAGAGCAGCATATCAAAAGAGAAAGAGCAACTTCGAACATTTGTACAGCTCAAGTCCTTCTTGCGGTAATGGCTGGTATGTATGCTGTCTATCACGGTCCTAAAGGTTTGAATTTTATCGCTGACCAGATTCATTTCAAAACCAATGCTTTGGGCGATGCACTGAAAGTTTTAGGTTATGATATTGTTGACGAGCCGGTTTTTGATACCGTGAAATTCAGATTGCACGAGGAAGAGAAATCATCTTTGAGAATGAAAATGAGAGATCAGAAAATCAATCTTAATTATTTCTCACAAGGCATCGTCAGTATTTCTATCAACGAAACAACTACTGTTGACAAATTAAACCAATTGATTGAAGCTTTCGCTCAGTTCAAAGGGAAACAAGGTTACAAAGTGACTTTGAAGGAAGAATATTCTATCCCAACTGAATTGTTGAGAGAAGATAAGATCTTGGAAGAAGAGGTTTTCAACAAGTACCACACTGAGACAGAATTGATGCGTTACATCAAACGTCTGGAAAGAAAAGATCTGTCTTTGACGCATTCTATGATTTCGCTTGGTTCTTGTACAATGAAGCTGAACGCAGCTACTCAAATGATCCCATTATCTTGGGGAGAATGGGGAAGTGTTCACCCATTTGTGCCAACAGATCAGGCTGGTGGTTATCAGGAAATGATCAAAGAATTAGAGAAAGACCTGGCTGAGATCACTGGTTTCGCTGGAACTTCTCTTCAGCCAAACTCTGGTGCGCAGGGCGAATATGCTGGATTGATGGTCATCAGAGAATATCATAAGAATAGAGGCGAAGGCCACAGAAATATCGTTCTGATTCCTCAATCGGCGCACGGAACCAATCCGGCTTCTGCAGCAATGGCGGGTATGAAAATTGTAGTAGTGAAAAATCTTGAAAATGGAGAGATCGATTTTGAAGATTTCAAAGCGAAGACTGAGCAGCATTCTGAGAAGCTATCGGCAGTGATGATCACATATCCTTCGACTTACGGATTCTTCGATGCGAATATCAAAGAAATTACAAAACTGACGCACGACCTCGGCGGACAAGTCTACATGGACGGTGCGAATATGAATGCGCAGGTTGGATTCACAAGTCCTGGGAATATCGGGGCAGACGTTTGTCACCTGAATCTTCACAAGACTTTTGCAATTCCTCACGGTGGTGGTGGACCTGGTGTTGGCCCGATCTGTGTGGCGGAGCATTTGGTTCCATTCTTACCAAGCAATGCGAATATCTCAATCGGTGGGAAAGAAGCGATTGAAGGAATCTCTGCAGCGCCTTACGGTTCCGGATTGATACTGAATATCTCTTATGCTTATATCAAAATGTTGGGAACTTCCGGTCTTAAGAAAGCAACAGAGCACGCCATCCTTAATGCTAATTATCTTAAAGAGATCTTAGCTGAGCATTTCCCAATCCTTTATGCGAACGACAAAGGCAGAGTGGCTCACGAATGTATCGTGGACTTCCGTCAGTTCAAAACTTTGGGAATTGAGGTGGCTGATATTGCAAAACGTTTGATGGATTACGGTTTCCACGCACCAACAGTGAGTTTCCCTGTAGCTGGAACATTGATGATCGAACCAACGGAATCTGAAAACAAAGACGAGATTGACAGATTTGCGGAAGCGTTGATCAATATCAAAAAAGAAATTGATGAGATTGCAAACGGCGACGCAGACAGAGAAAACAACGTGTTGAAAAACGCGCCTCACACCGAGCAATTGGTGATCTCGGATTCTTGGGATAAACCTTACGGCAGAGAGAAAGCAGCTTATCCATTGGAGTGGGTGAGAACGCATAAATTCTTTGCTACGGTTGCAAGGATCGATGAAGCGTATGGCGACAGAAATTTGATCTGTACTTGTGAGCCGATCGAAGCTTACATGTAAATCAATTATAAATTATAAATGATAAATTATGAATGATCAATGATTTTGTGATTCATCAATTATCTTTAATAAAAAACCTCTCATTTTTTTGAGAGGTTTTTTTTGTATTTATTTTCATCGAGCTAACATATTAATTTCGTGATAGTTTAGCCTGCAAAAACATCGATTGCTATGTGTTGAATAATTATAAATAATAACAATCTATTTTTATTGGTATGGTAATTGGATAGAGGAATGCGCATCACCTTCTGAAAGGATGTTCAGGGTGATTTGGTGTAATTGTTCCAATTATACTTTTAATAAATAAAACAATTTAAAATTATATTTTATGAAATCAAAATTAGCTATTTTGTCGTTGGCCTTGGCGTGCCCGGCAGTGATGTTCTCGCAGGAAATGATGCAGACAACCGCGAACACAAACCCTACTGAAACTACTTCTTTAAAGTCAGATTCTACAAGATTCAACAGCTGGTCTGTTTCTTTTGGTGGAGGTGTGCCATTGATGCAAAACGCTGACCTTAGATCTATCAGCAACGGTAACACACTTGTTGGTTACTCAGCTTATTTCAGTATCGACAAAGCGCTTTCTCACTCATTTGGATTGAAGTTGCAATATGACCGTGGTGAAACAAGACAAGGTTATTTCAATACCAAAGATGCAGCACCTGCAGATGCGTCCACTTCATTGAGAGTTGGAGCAAGAACCCAGTATGATGCGATCTCACTTTTGGGAGACATCAATTTCTCAAACCTTCTAAGAAGAGTTGACAGCAATGCAGACTACAGATGGGCGATCCACGGATATGCTGGTGTAGGTGTTTTAGCTTACAGAGCTTACCAAAAGGATGAGGCTGGCCAAAGATTAATGACAGAGAACAAACCTTTCAAATTCAACTCACTGTTCGGACAGGCTGGTGTTGGTTTGAAATACAAGATCAGCAACAGAGTTGATATCGAAGGTAGAGTAATGTATGTGGTAACAGGAGACGAAGCATTTGACGGTGGCGGAAGCGACCAGTACAGTGCTGTGAACAGAATCAGTTCTCATACTTCTGATAACTTCTTCAACCCGACATTGGGTCTTACGATCAACTTGGGTAAAAACAGACCAAACCTAATGTGGCATGATCCATTGGAAGAGGCTTACAACAAGATCGATGAGTTGGAGACCAAAGTAGATAATATCCAATTGTGCAAAAGCGGAGATGCTGACAATGACGGCGTTTGCGATGACTGGGACAGACAGCTTGATACTCCGGCAGGTGCTAGAGTTGACGGTGCAGGTGTAGCATTGGATGTAGATATGGACGGTGTGATCGACCTGAATGACAAATGTGTGACTGTTCCTGGTCCAGTGGAGAACCAAGGATGTCCAGTGACCAACACAGGTGCTATCTCTGATAACGAAACAAGTTTGGAAGGTATTGAGTTTGACCTGAATTCAGCTAGAATCCTACCAAACAATACGCCGATTCTGAATAGTGCTGCAAGTATGATCAATCAATCTAACGGATCATTCACTGTAGTTGGAGCGACTGATACAAGAGGGACTGAAAGTTACAACCAGACTTTGTCTCAAAAAAGAGCAGAAACTGTAAAACAATATCTGATCACCAATGGTGTGGCTTCAAGTAAATTGGATGCACTAGGAAATGGTAAATCAGATCTTAAATATCCTGAATGTGACCCTGCATCTAAGTGTCCAGAATGGAAAAATAAAGCGAATAGAAGAGTGTATTTTAAAGCAAAATAAATTTTACAATTCTAATTTGGAGACTGTCACTTGTGGCAGTCTTTTTTTTGCAAATTATTAATGATAAATGATAAATGATGAATGATGAATGATGAATGATTTTCGATAATTAGTAAGTGTGGTTAAAGTAAAAACCTCTCAAGTGATTGAGAGGTTTTTTGGTTGGATGTTCTTCTGGACTACTATCTAGAAGTGGTCGTTTGATCGTGTTTTCCTTTGCAGTTGCCTGTTTTTGTCTAGCAGTTGGCTGTTTGTGGCTGGCAGTTGCCTCTTTGTATTCTGCAGTTGCCTATTTGTGATTGGCAGTTGTCTGTTTGTATCTAGCAGTTGTCTATTTGCGATTGGCGGTTGCCTGTTTGTGATTGGCAGTTGCCTATTTGTATCTAGCAGTTGCCTGTTTGTGATTGGTAGTCGCTTCTTTTAGCTTTCTATTTTTTTGAATTTTAGTTTTGCGAAGGCTTTGTACTCGGGTGATTTTTTGTCCAGGATCAGTGAGATGTAGTCTTTGGCAAGGTTGAAGGTGTCGACCAGGTTGTTGTCATTGGTGTAGAGCGTTTCGTTTCTTCTTGTTCTAGCCTGGCTGAGCGGGAAGTATGTTTCTGCGACCTGTTGGGTGGTCTGTCTCATCTGTGATCTTTCTTCCTGAAGGATTGGAATTGTGTATTCTTCTTCGTTGGGGCCGTAGTTTGGGGTATTATTGAAGAGCTCTATGAGCTGGCCATAATTGTTGGTGCGCTGATCGAAGCTCAACTGGGAAACAGAGTGACTGTCGGGTTGGGTCGCGGGCGGTGTGGGTGCTGCTGGTGGATCTTTTCGCGTGCCTTTGATTTTGCGGGCAATGGTTTGGAAGTTTTCCATCTGTGCTGCTGTGACGCCTGTGGTTGTCTTGTAAGCTTTTTCGAGTTTTGTAAGTTTTTTGTTGATGGGAGCGAAGACTGCCTGTCGGGCTTTGACTGCTAAAGTGTAGGGCGGGAGGGTGGTGTTGACTTCTTCCTGCTCTGCGAAAGCCTTTGTGTAAATGGTTTGGAGTTTTGCAAGTTCCAGTTCGGGATTGCTTGGTTTGTAGATCGCGCCCAGATTTGCAGCGTAGGAATTGAATAGGTTTGCGTTGGCCACGTTTCTAGCGTGGCCTGTTTCGGATGTTGAGTTCATTTGGTTTTTTTTAGGTGTTAACTGTAACAAATATAAAATTAATATGGAATAAAAATGATTGTTCAATAAAATTTTTTGTAAAAAAGATATTATGTTAAATAAAATACGAAACCCTCACTTGGGGGCGAGGGTTTGTGGTTGTGCGTTATAAACACGGATTGCAGATCCGCGCTATCGGGTAGGAGCAGCGAGTATTGAAGAACTCATCTCACAAACCATTCCCGATGCCATCAGGTTGCAAATCCGCGGTATCGGGGAGAAGTTTTTATTTTTTAATGCTTTCAAAAATTTTATTTGCTAGTTTTTCTATTCCATCTTTCGTATTTCCACCAATTTTATCTAACAGCCAGTAATTTTCAGATAAATCATCTTCTGTGCTTCCATGCCAGATAGGTAAAATAATTTTCTTATTTAAGATGATTTGTCTTGTTTTTAATGATTGTAATTCATTTTTTGCCCACTTTTCATTACTAAGAAAATTTTTACTTAATATTAAAATTCCTTGTGATGATTCTGCGATACCTTTTTCAATGCTTTCTGTTAAACTGTCACCTATTTGTAAAGAATACTCGTCATACCATACTTTCAACCCTTTTCTTAGAAGCGCTTCATATAATGGTCTTGCGACTTCATCTTTATCTCGTGAATCGTGAGAGATAAAAAAATCTGGTTTTAAATTTTCTCTATGTTTATCATCTCTCATTCTTAATATTAAATTTGATTTTTTAAATTTTATCTTTATTAGAGGTATTTCTGGAGTGTCAGAATTTGTATATATGTAAATAATATTATTAAAATTAAAGTCATCTGAGTCAAATTCTTCACCTGCAAAACTAAGGTTTGCAGTTAAGTCATCTTCTTTAAATTGATTTATCCAACTTAGGATTACTTCCTGTTCGTCGTTAAAATTATTAGTTATAATCGCTAATGTTCTAATGTGATTTTTATTGTCCCAAATGCTAAAAGCAGTAAAGGACTTAAGTAGTAGTTTTTGATTATTTTGTTCTAATAATTGTACTGGATTAATTTCAAAATTTAATATATCTTTAAAATCAATTTTGAATTGTTCTATTAATTTAATTTTTTCAGCATTAAATCTTCCGCTTCATCCATTGTTTCTGCTCTAACCTCATAAAGTATATCATTATTAAACTCTTCTGGATTTAAGTCTTGCGGATTAATATACCTATCTATACGATAACTTCTTGAGTAATCTAAGACGGTAAAGTTATCAATGGTAAGATTTCTAAGTTGGAAGCCATTAATTTCTTTTGGTAAATTTTTTATATTATTCATTTTAACATGGTTATTATAGTAATAAATATAAATATTTGTAACTGTATAGCAATCTAAAATCAACAACTGTGACAGTTATTTTTGATTTTTTGTTATTTTTAGTATCTATCGATGATCCAACCAATAAAACCTTGACCAAAGCCAAGGTTCAAAAAAATATAAAAAAAATCTGTGTTTTTGGTTTAGTAAATGTTCTTTGGGTATCAAGAAACATCAGCCATACCTGAGACAAAGCTATCATTAAAATGTCTTAGTATTTTACGGATATCCGTAAACTGGAGAATAATTTTTTAGAATCATCAAAAGACCACGTCACTTAGAAACAACATGTCTTTATAAATAATATTCAAAGGCATCAAAGCCTATAAGAAGCCCCAACAAAAAAATGCTTCGCTGCGGTGTGCTGGAGTCCGAGATTAAGGCCTGCATCCAGTTTGAAGTCTCTGGCGACATCCATCTGGATGGCAGCATTGATGTAATTGGAGAATTGGTGCGCTTTGAAATCATAGGTGTAATAGGTTTCGGCAATGCCGTCCACACCTTTGATGATCGCATGACTGATGGTGAGGGTCTGTAGAAATTCTGTGTGCATCGCCTGCTCATCCTGGTCTTTGAGACGGTCTACTTCTACCTGGAATCCGAGAGTCCAATCTCCGGGAAGTTTGTACTGCATCGGGATGATCAATCCACCTTCGAAACGGCTGTCTTCATATTTTGAAGTGGGCAATTTCACGTATGGCAACAATGCTAACGCGAAGTTTCCGCCATCGTTCCCAATCAGATTCTGCTTGATCCTGAGTGTGAGGTCGCCGTGACCGTCTGTGATAGTTTTTTCATTGGTGTCCCATTCCTTTTCGCTTTGTCGGCCGTAAGTTTGGAAACCGATCTGAACTGCGGTAGAACCTGTGATCCCGATTTTCAGATTCATTTGGTTGATGAGGATAGTGTTGGTCTGTGTGGTTTCGGTTTTCTCCCTGACGCTTCGTACCAGATCTGTTTCCAGTTGGAAATGTCCGGCGTCTACGGTAAAAGGAGATTCGGTGACATCTGGTCGATCGGTCTCCATCTCTCTCATCTGTGCGCGAGGAACAGGCGTAAATAGGGAAAACTTCTTCTGTGATTGCTGTGCAAAACCTTTGAAGGGTGTTAATAGTCCGAAAAGGAGAACTGTGTAAACACTGTAATTTTTATTCATACCGATCATTTTTAGCGATGAGATATTCTAATATACAATCAGTAGATTAAAAGCTGTGCCGTAAATGATCGAGAGTTAGGAATTCTTATCGATTTATGATAATATATTAAGCCAATTGATCTTTCAGAATTGTTTTGGTTTCAGTTTCTTTTCTGCCGCCTCTGCAATCTCAAGGATTTTCTTTAGTCTGGTTTCCGGTCTTCTGGCAAGAACAAACCATTGGAGCATCATCTTTTTTACGGATCTGCTAAGGCTGTTGAAAAACTCGGTGGCATTTTCCCGGTTTGAAAGTTCGACTGCCAGGTCGTCGGGAATCAGTAATTCTTCTACGCTGTCCAATATTTCCCATGAGCCGTTTTCTTTAGCGACTTGGATGGTATCTGATCCTGCTTGTGACATTCGGTTTTCGGCGGTAAGTCTTTCGATCTTTTGTTTGTTGATCTTGGACCAGGTGCTTTTGGGTTTCCGCTTCCCGAAATATTGGATGGAAGATTCATCGTCCAGTTTTTTCTTCAAACTGTCTATCCACCCGAAACAAAGTGCCTCGTCCACGGCATCGCTCCAGCTGATGGTTGGCTTCTCCGATTTCTTGTTGTACTGCAGGACCCAGATCCCTTTTTCCCGCGTATGATTTTCTATAAGCCAATCGCGCCATTGTTCCGGATCCTCGGGGTAGAAAATGTCTAAGTTATCATTTGGTTTCGCTGACATTTGGTGTGATACTTTGTTTGTGTAAATATAAATCTATTAAAGAAATTAAATCCATATCGTGATGTATCTAAAATGTTGATTGTCCCTTTTAGCTGTTTAAAACAAAAAATGCATTACGTGTCTGTAATGCATCTGTTGTATGTTGGTTGTGATTTATAATTCCGTGATCAGATAATTCTGGTATTTTGACTTGTCAAATGTAAAAATTGACGGCGACAGCGTTTGGTTCTCTTTATAATTGCTGATCGTGATCACTGCGAGGTCATTGTTTGTTGAGACTTGCTCCAGTTTGATCAGTTTTTTTTGAGGGGTATTGACGTATAAGGTGACACTTTTTAATCCATTTGATTTAACTGGTGTCATCTTGATCACATCTACTGGGATTCCACTAATGGTCTTCTTGCCGGAGTACCTCACATTGTAATCCTTTTTATAGGAGTCCAAATAACTCAAGGGAGAAAATGCCACTTGATTGTCGTTTGGTTTTGCAATGGTGACCTCTTTGTCTTCCTCGCTGATGCTGTAAACCTTTTTACCGTCAAAGATCTGCTCTGTTCCCATGATCTTCAATTTGTATCTGTTGTTGTCAGAATAGAAGATCCCTGTTTGACTAGCATCTCCTGCGGTGTAAGAAAATTTGAAATAGGAATTTTTTTTGGCCTTATAACTTTTGGTGATGTCGTCCAAGATCGTTTTTGATCTGGTGTCTATCGTCTGGCCATAAGCTAACAGATTCATTCCTAAAAAAGCGACAATTGAAAAAGATTTGATCGTGTTTTTCATTTTTAATATTTGCGATTTATTGATTGCAAAGTTAAGTTTTCAAGATTGATGCCAATTATTTACAATGATAAAATTTGTTAAGATCTGAAAATAAAAAAAAACCTTTTCAGAATCAACTGAAAAGGTTTGATGTATAGATTTCTAATTGATTATTCTACGATCAATTTTTCTGCGTTAGATTTACCATTCTCTGTAATTACTACAAGGTATGTTCCTTTTACAAGCCCTTTTGTAGAGATGGCGTCTGAGCTGTTTTTCTTTCTCTCAAGAGATCTTACCAATTTGCCATTCATGTCTAGGATCTCCACTTTGATGCTTGCGTTACCCACTGTAGGTGCAGCTTTGATAAAGAATTCTCCTCTGGCAGGATTTGGATAGATGCCGAAGCTCTTATTTTTGATGATGTCGTCTGTTCCTAATATACATCCTGTTGGAACTGTAAAGTCCTCAACTTGATCGGCGATGTTGGAAGCTGATCCAGCAGAAGCATTAAGGCCTAGGCCTCTTCTTGCGAATACATTCCAGATAAGACAGTTGTCTACGCCGCCGGTAAGCTGGTCAGCCTGTAATATCGCATCTCTACCTGTCACGAAATTAGGGCTACAAGGTTGTAGCTTCAATCCGTCAATAACCAATTGGAGGGTTTTCGCACTACCAGAATTAGCGTCAGCTGTGATATTGTAATTATAACCATATTTTTCTGCCAATTTCCAATGAAGGTCCCACAGCATTGTTGCCCAGATCTCTCCTACAGCATGTGGCTGTCCACCAGTAGAGTTGGTGTCTGCATAGGTGTGAGGATTTATGGTCATGTCTGTGGTGTATCTGTATTGTCTGATTCCTACTCCAGTGGTAGGTGCGTTGGTAGAATAGGTTCCAATTCCTCTACCGGTTGTTGCGGTATAATTAGGTGTATTGGTTAACATTAATGCAAAGAAATCTGACCAGCCTTCACCCATTTGTTCTAGATTTTGCAAACAGCTATATCCTTGTCCTGTTAATCTATTGGATATTCCGTGACCATATTCATGGATCATCACCCCATTGTCAAAGCTTGAGTTTTTGTAGCCTACTGCAAGATCTTTTAGACTGACGTTGACTGTTCTTCCAGCTGTAATTTCAGCATTTATAAAGTTTCCTTCACCTCTTGGGATCATGACCATAGGAATGTTTATACCTAAACCGCTTGTTAAGTTCCAATCTGTAACAGTATTAGAGGATGTTCTGTGAAGCAATACACCTACAGCGCCTGCTGCTTGTGCATTTTTGATCTTGACATCATTTGTACAACCAGAGATGGTCACTAATGCTATTTTACCAGTAAGGCTTCCTCCTGTAAGTGCAGTACAAGCATTCAGGACAGATGGGATTGCCACGTCACCAGTTGCAGGTGTTTCCATTAGATATCTACCGCCACCTGAGCTGTAAGAACCCACTGCTGTATTTACAGGTGTTCTTGTTGCTAGTGTTGGATCGTTGTAAAATAATCTTTGCTGAAAGCTAACCCCATAGTCCCAAAGATACATCTGCATTCTTGGAGGTGATACATTAGTTTGTGAGATCTCGAAACCAGAATTGAAGTTTGCATTGTTATAACCACTACCATCAAATGCTTCAGCTTTTACGGCATCATTTCCAAAACCTCCTTTTCCAAAGTTATTTGTTTGGAAATTTCTGCTGCTTTCTGTAAACCCAAATTTATACATAATATCATGGATCATATTATTAGCATAAAAAAGATTGGTCACAGCAGATCCTTTGTTTTCATATGCGCTTAATGTTGTGCTTTCTGCGAATGGAAAATCAAAAGTAAGACTTCCTGTTGTTGTGCTTTGTGGGGAAAAGCCAAATGCATTAGTTCCGGAATTATCTATGTAAGCTAATACATTGTTACCAAAAGTATTAGTGTAATTGGTGTTTCCGTCAGAATGCCATCCTTCCGGTGAAGCAACAATATCCCACGGGTTTGATACAAGAGATCGTGAGCCAAACGTAGGACCTTCTACTGGAAAAGGAAATACATTGTACGTGGCATCCGTAAGTGCTTTTGTATTCTTACTGAAAGTCCTGTTGTTTTGATGATAATGATTGTGATCTGTAAAACTAAGCTCTTGTACTGCAAAGTTAGGGTCAGATGTGAAATGATTAGGGTCAAAAGCACATTCAATAATCATATTTGTGCTTTCTAAGATCTCGCCATCAGTAAGGCTCACTAATACAGAATAGGATTTATTCTCTTTAACCTGATTGATGAAGAACAATTGGGCAGGTACAAGAACATTGTTTTTTTGATAGTAGAATCGGATGTTAGCTACTTTTTTTCCATCTTCTGGCAAGACTTCTCCATTCTTATCATCAAAAAGTTCAAAACCATCATTTTTGATTTCTACAGACCTGAGAGCAATCGATAAAGCTTCAGATTTGTCGATTTTGTCTTTTACCTCGATATTGTTGGTCTTTTGGAAGTTGTTATTGAAGGAAACTACTTTACCATCTCTTATTACAGCTTTTGCAAGCGATTTATAGATTGGTATACCTTCATGATATTGTTGAACATTCACAATATTGGACTTCAGGCTTGCAGAACTGTCTTCATTCAATACTTTGAATTCTGCATTGGCATTGTTGCGAAAACTAACATCATTACTGATGAAATTTTTGATCACTTTTTCACTAGATTGTGCATTGAGATTAGCAAAAAGAAAGAAAACGCCAATACCTGCGCACTTAGACAGTTGATTTATTTTCATATAAATATTTAATTTTTAAATTTAAAAAATTGATTAACAAAAATATTGAAAATTTTCTTTTTTAATGAATTAAATACAAAAAAATTTCATATGATTAAATAATCGGTAAATATTTAACTTTAATTTTATTAATACTATAATTAGAATAATTTGTTGCCAGCGTAAATGATCGTCGGGTTCTCTACTAGTGATGCAATTCCTTCGCGAAATTTCATCATATGCTCGGATACCTGATGGTTGTGGAGGTCTTCATTGCTCTGCCAGTTTTCATGGATGAAAAAGACACCTTTGTTCCTGTTGTCCTCATAAAGGTCATATTGGATGCAGCCTTTTTCTCTTCGGGTTTCTATGACCAGTTTTTTCAGTAATTCTATGGCGTCCATCATAGAGTTCTCTTTGATATGAAAGACGGCACTTAAGTAAATGTTCATGGATTTATTTTAAAATTTAAGATCATCAAATTTATAAAAAAATGATTCTTATAAAATTTGAAAAATAGAATTATACAATTAATAAAAAAAAATGTATTTTTGGAGAAATTCAAAAAAGAAACAATGGCAGAATACAAACTATTGCTCCCAAGCATGGGCGAAGGAGTTATGGAAGCAACAATTATCAGCTGGATGTTCAATGAAGGTGACTTTGTAAAAGAGGATGACTCTGTAGTGGAAATTGCGACAGACAAAGTAGATTCCGATGTTCCGACACCAGTTTCGGGGAAGATCATCAAAATTCTGAAGCATAAAGATGACGTTGCAAAGATCGGGGAAGCCATTGCTATTTTAGAAACAGAAGGTGGTTCTTCGGATTCTGAAGCACCAGAATCTAAATCTTACGAAGAGGTAAAAGACCAGCTCCATCAGCCTGAGCCGGAAGTGATCAGCACTTTGGAACAGACATTGACCAATGTTTTTGAAAATTCATCAAATCAGAATTCAGATCTGTATCTGTCACCTTTGGTGAAATCAATTGTTCAACAAGAGAATATTTCGGAATCTGAACTTAAAAATATCAAAGGCAGTGGACTGGATGGCAGAATCACGAAAGAAGATATTCTTGATTTTGTTAAAAATAGAGGAACTGCAGTTGAAACTAAATCATCTCCTGTTCAGCAAGTTATTTCTCAACCTGCTCAGACTTCAGCATCAGCTCCGAAAGTTTCAAGTGCGCCAATTCAAGTTGGTGAAGGCGATGAGATCATCCAAATGGATCGTGTGCGTAAGATCATTGCAGAAGCGATGGTGAACAGCAAACACACTTCGCCACACGTGACTTCTTTTATAGAGTCTGACGTGACGAATGTTGTGACCTGGAGAGCTAAGAATAAGGATTCTTACCAAAAAAGAGAAGGTGAGAAACTGACTTTTATGCCAATCTTCATCAGAGCGGTTGTAAAAGCAATTCAGGATTTTCCTATGATCAACGTTTCTGTGGATGGTGATAAAATTATCAAGAAAAAGAATATCAACATCGGAATGGCAACAGCACTTCCAGATGGAAATTTAATCGTTCCAGTTATCAAAAATGCTGACCAATTGAGTTTGTCAGGATTAGCAAAAGCTATCAACGATTTGGCTTACAGAGCGAGAAATAAAAAACTGACACCAGCTGATACGCAAGGTGCAACTTACACGATTTCCAATGTTGGAACTTTCGGAAACCTGATGGGAACACCGATTATTCCTCAGCCTCAGGTTGCTATTTTGGCAGTCGGAGCGATTGTGAAGAAACCGGCAGTTATCGAAACGGAGTTTGGAGATGTGATCGCAATCCGTCAGAAAATGTTTATGTCGCATTCTTACGACCATAGAGTAGTGGACGGCAGTCTAGGCGGCATGTTCCTGAAACACGTCAACGATTATCTTGAAAATTGGGACCTCAATACAGAAATATAAAATAAAAGCCTCAGAATTTTCTGAGGCTTTTTTATTTAAAGTAGCGCATTTTTCTTTAGACTTAATTACTTTCTAAATGTACTGGGGAAAAAAAATATCAAAAATAGATGCATTATTTCAGTTTACCTTACGGTTTTCCGTAAAGTATATTTGTTTCTTAGAATTAGTTTTGCATCAAAATAAACTAAATGAAACAAAACATTACTTTTTTTCTATTATTCACCTTGATATCAATTTCATTGAATGCCCAAGATGAAAAAAAAATAATAGCAATAGCTCCTTTTATTGGAGGGTATGAAAAACCAATTTTAAACTCAATTGAAGAGGTTGTTACGAGCGCATTCGCAAAAACAAAAAGATTCACCATTGTTGGGAGGTCACAAATGGAGGCTATCAAAAATGAAAGAGAATTACAAAAAACAGAAGATTTTATTGATAGTAAATATATTGCACAAACAAAGAATTTGGGTGCGCAGTTTCTTATTTCGGGAAATGTAAAATCTGTAAGCACTTCCACAGATGAAAGCAGGGACACACAAGGTAGAATTACCTATTCATATAACTCCCTGATTTCTTTGGATTTAAAAATATTAGATCTTGAAACGGGACAAGTTGTTGCTTCTGGCGATATTACATCAAAAGCAAATAAGGGCTTATTTGATATGAAAAGTCTCGGAAAAAGTTTAACTGGTAGTGCGCCATCCAATCAACGAGAAGCTTATGCAGAATCATTAAAGAGGATTGAAAAAGAGATAGACGATTTTGTATCTAAAAACTTTGCAGCTTCTTTCCTTATTGTTGAAATCCAAGATGCAAGTAGCAATGCTGCAAAGACATTGTTGATTTCTGGAGGCTCTTCTTTTGGACTTGAAAAGGGTGATAGACTTGGTGTTGTTGAATTAATTGATGTGGAAGTTGGTGGGAAAAAAATTATTAGAAAAAAAGAGATTGGAGAAATAAAAATATCGAAAGTCGAGGATGAGAATTTTTCTATATGTGATGTGAAAACTGGAGGTACAGACATTTTTTCAAAATTCAATGCAAAAGCTAAACTGCTGATTACGACCAAACAATAATTACTAATTTCAAACATTAACTATGAAAGATTTTAGAATTTTGTTTGTAGGCCTGTTTTTATTATTGATAAGTTGCGCTAAGAGAACTGGAGTCTCGAGCTTACAAGTTGTGGAATATAGTGACGATTTTATATCAATGGATATTACAGGTAATGTTCCTGAATATACCGCTATTTATCAATTGTTGTTCCGAGGGATTCCTAATAGTAATCAAACTTCGCCTGTGATTTCAACTTCCGAAGAAGAAGTATGGCGCAAGAACCCTGCTTATTTTGAAGAGTTCTTTAATAAGAATAGATATAAGACTTTTATAATATCTTCCTTTAAAAATGACAAATATTCGAGTAGAGTTTCAGTAAATCTAAAAGCGCTCGAGGCAGATCTTGAACATCATTCCATCATCAGAAAATTTGGATATTAATATGAAAATTTATCAAAAAAATATAGCATATTTTTTACTGTTCATTCTATCAATTTCAAAATTATATTCACAGGCAAATCCATCCATTATAACGCAAACCGTACAACCCAAAATAATGGTAATACCGTATGTGAAGGAAGGTGAGGATCTAAGAACAATATTAGAAAGTGATGTGAATAAGCGGATTGCGATTACAAAAATAAAGGAAGCATTTGATTCCCGCGGGTTTACGACGGTAGATTTTGTTGCGAAATTAAAATCTGCAAAAGATAATAATATCTTCACATCGGATAATCAAACGGATATCAAAGACCAAATCGTTCAGATGTCGGGAGCGGATATCTATGTTCAAACTGAGGTTAATGTAAATAAAACTGCTTCTGGAAACTCTGTGAATGTTTTGATGACTGCCTACGAAGCATCTACAGGTAATTCTCTTTCCAACAAAGTTGGGGAAAGTGGTAAATTCTACACAGATGATTTTGGAAAATTAGCATCTAAAGCTGTGGAAAGTGTGTCACAAGATTTTTTGAATGTAATGCAAGCCAAGTTTACCGATATTGTAAACAATGGTAAATCTATAAATTTAGAAATCAGTTTTGTACAAAGCTCTTCCATAAAGATGTCATCGGAAATTGCGCCCGAGAATCTTCCTCTTTCGGACCAGATAGAACTTTGGATGGAGAAGAATGCATACAAAAACAATTATCACATACAAGGTACAACGGATTTAAAAATGATTTTCGATGATGTTCGGATTCCACTAAAAGAACAGACTGGAAAAAATTATAACACCAATAAATTTGCATTAGAAATATTCAAATTTTTCAGAAGCTTAAATTTACCTGTGGACAAGGACATCAAAGGAAACACTATTTATATAACCATAAAATAGCAGATGATGAAAAAAATATTAATTCCTTTTTTAACAATTATCGGTATTCTTGTTTTCTCTCAAAACCAATTCGATATTGGTAAGATACAATTAGCGATAAGCTTTTCCGAGAATCAGAGAAATACTTTTGATAACAATCAATTGGATAAGATTCAAGGAAAACTGACACATATTTTATCCACAAATGGTATCGTTTCTACTAGTTATAATACTGGACTTGTTTTGCAACCCAATCTTATTATTAATGCCAATAATATTGTAGAAGGTGGGATGCAAGATATAAATGTAACCAATATTACCCTTCAACTATTAATAAAACAAGATCAAACCAATATTATATTTTCGTCATTTTCAAAAGAACTGAAGGGAACTGGCAGATCACAAGGTCTTGCCATGAATAATGCGATTAATTCATTATCTGCAAACGATACTTCAATTATTAATTTTATTGAGAAAGGCAAAGAAAAACTACATTCTTATTATCAGAATAATTGTTCAAAAATAATATATGAAGCAAACAATTTGAATAAATCTGGTAAATATGAAGAGTCCTTGGCCTTGTTGCTTTCGATTCCAGAATCAACCTCTTGTTTCGACGTTGCCAAAAACAAATCATTAGAAATATATAAAAATTATGAAAAAAAGATTTGTTCCGATTACCTCAAACAAGCGAATGTATCTATTGCCGAAAAGGATTATTCATCAGCATTTCAAACACTTTTAGCAATTGATAATTCTTCCCCTTGTTCCGGTCAAATTAATACGCTTATTAAAACAATTGAGAACAAAATAAATGCGGACGAAAAGAAACAATGGGATATGCAGGTGAAGGTTTACAATGATTCTGTATCATTAGAGAAACACCGTGTAAATGCAATAAAAGACATAGCAGTTTCCTACTATAAGAGTCAACAGAAAACCAATAATTTAATCATAATTAAATAGTTTTCGGCAAGATTAATTTTTGATACATAACAATAAAAGCCATCTTTCAGAAAGCTGGCTTTTTACATTCTTTTAATTCTACAACTCATCCATTTCCCCACTTCCAGCTTGCCCTTCATTCATTAGATAAGCTTTTAGGAAAGGCGTGATATTCCCGTTCATCACACTGTCTACGTCGGAAGTTTCGTGTCCGGAGCGGACATCTTTTACCAATTTATAAGGTTGCATCACATAATTCCGGATTTGAGAACCCCATTCGATTTTCATTTTGCCGGCTTCGATTTCATTTCTGGCCTTCAGACGTTCATCCAATTCGATTTGGTAAAGTCGGGATTTCAGGAGTTGCATTGCTTTTTCCTTATTCTGAAGCTGAGAACGCGATTCTGAGTTTTCAATAATAATTCCCGTCGGTGCGTGGCGAAGACGAACGGCTGTTTCCACCTTGTTTACGTTCTGTCCACCAGCTCCTGATGAACGCATCGTTTCAAAACTGATGTCTGCTGGATTGATGTTAATCTCAATCGTGTCATCCACCAAAGGATAAACATAAACCGAAACGAAACTCGTGTGGCGTTTAGCATTACTATCAAACGGCGAAATTCTCACCAATCTGTGAACGCCATTTTCACCTTTCAGATATCCGAACGCAAATTCTCCATCGATTTCTATCGTTACGGTTTTGATTCCGGCAACATCGCCTTCTTGGAAATTCAGTTCACGAAGTTTGTAGCCTTGCTTATCGGCCCACATTGTGTACATCCGCATCAACATACTTGCCCAGTCGCAAGATTCCGTTCCGCCGGCGCCAGCTGTGATTTGAAGAACGGCTGACAACTCATCGCCTTCGTTGGAAAGCATATTTTTGAATTCCAGATTCTCGACTTTTTCGACTAATTTTGGGAAAGCCTCGTCAAGTTCTTTTTCGGAGTCTGGGTCTTCTTTTGCAAATTCCAACAAAACCTGAAGGTCTTCAAATTCTGTCTTGATATCATCGTAACCTTCCACCCATTTTTTCTTGGAACGGAGTTGTTTCAGGAAAACTTCGGCTTGTTTGGAGTTGTTCCAGAATTCGGGTGCTGCGGTTTTCTCGTCATCGTTGGAAATTTCGATTTTTTTCTTTTCGATTTGGAGGAACTTGTGCAGGTCTTCTATTCTGGATTGGATATCTTTTATTTGGTCTGTGTTTACCACGTTTGTTTTAATTTTTGCAAAAATAAGAAGAAAATGATGAATGTTGGGAAATAATGGTCAAATGAAAAATTTTAACGCAAAGGGCGCTAAGATTTTTTGAGATTATTGAAAATATTTTTAATGTTCGCAGAGGCACTTCGCTCAGCCAAGTTTAAATCATTGGGAAAAGTTTCAATTGAAGACGAATCCCGCAATAGGGATAGTAGTGGAAATCCTTTTTTGTGGTTGGGAAATGTTCTAATTAAATGAGGAAACGTCTTCCACAAAAAAGATTGTAGCGGATAGCCCGACCCGAGCGGTGGCAAAGAATGGGCGAGGGGATTGCCCAAATATTGCAGAATGTATCATGTAAAATGTGAAAAGTATTTCAAATTAATTTTACTGATAATCAGTTGTTTTAGAATTGAATTTTATTTATTTTTAGAATTGAGGCAACCATTTCGGATTTTTGTCGTCTTATAGTCAGAAAGAGAAAATGAATCGAGATTTACAACATATCTTTTCCAAAGCAAAGAAAAATGACCGACTGGCTCAGAAGAGTTTGTTCGAAATGTTTTCCGGGAAAATGTTGTCGGTCGCAAATTCTTACATCAATAATCGGGATGATGCGGAAGATATGTTGATGAATGCTTTCTGCAAAGCGTTTACGAAGCTTGAGGATTGTAAAAATTACGAATCGTTTCCGTTTTGGCTGAGAAAAATTGTGGTGAATGATGCGATTAGTTTTATCAGGACAAACAAACATATTTTGTACGCCGAAACTGAATTTACGGATTCGATTGCGGAACAGACGGAAGATGTTGATGTGATTTCTCACGATATTGATTTGGATGTGATTTTCAGGGAAATGCCGATTGGTTATAAATTGGTTTTCAATCTTTCTGTTTTTGAGGAGAAGAAACATCAGGAGATTGCGGAAATCCTGAATATCTCAGAAGGAACCAGCAAAAGTCAGCTGAGCAAGGCGAAAAAATGGCTACAAGATTATTTTAATCAACAAAACACGAAACAAAATGCAGAATCTGAAATCTAAATACGAACAACAGGAAATGAAAGTTTCCGACGGTCTTTGGGATAGATTGGAAGAGAAGCTTGACCAAGTTCCTGCGAAAGAACAGAAGCCAAAAATCGTTTGGTTGAGATATGCTGCGGTGGTTTTATTAATGATCGGTTTGGGTGGAAGTTTTTTGATGATTAACCATAAATCTGATATTAATAAAAATCGGGAATTTGCGAATCAAGGTGAAAGTCAAAATTCAACTCCAATCGAACCAACAAAAAATAGTGAAGTTGAGAAATTGATTCCTGTAAATAATGATTCTGAAACTGATAATCAAAAATTGGCTGTTGAAAATGTGAATCCTTCGACTTCAGAATCAATTAATAAAGAAAATCAAATTACAAATCAAGTTTCTGAAAAGGAAATTTCAATTAAAAAAGAAGAAATTTCAATTCCTCAACCAGAAATAAAATTGGCTCAAAACGAGATTCAGAAACCCAAAGAAAGAGCAAAATATATTACCTCTTACGATTTACTTTTCGGAGTGGAAATTGACAAAGCGAAAACTGAAACACCAAAATCCGCGATGGGAATTAATGTTTCAAAACCTAAAATTGATTCGGATTTTCCCAATCCAAAACGTATCAAAATCTTCGGAATTACGCTTTACGACAAAGATTCTATAACAACTAAATAAACTAAAATGAAATTCAAAATTCTACTTTTGGCAATGCTTTCAAGCTTTGCTACAGCCCAGACTACGCTCGATAATCAGATGAAATCTTACACTGAAAAAGTCAATCTAATTGTATCCACAGAAAAAGCGAATATGAAAAACGAAACGGATAAAATCGATGAAGCTTTCTCTTCCGGAAAAATCACGAAAGCCGAACAGATTGCCCGAAAAGAATCGGTTTCCAAAAAATACGAAACGCTCATAAATGATAAAATTGAAAACGAGCGCGAGCAATTGGAAAGCATTACGAAAACTGCTGTCGCAAATTCTGTTTACAATACAAAACCTGATACTATTAAGAATAAAAATGAAATATTCTTTGGACTAAATGGAGTGAGTGCGCGACTCAACGAGAAAAACAAAAAATCACCTAAAGATTATATCAATCAAAGTTCTTTAAGTGTTGGTTACGCCTTCGCAAATTTGACCAAAGACAAAGGCAGTTTCAACCCTTTTGAGAGTGATTCTGAGATGCGAATCGGGAATTCTCACAGCGTTGAAGTTCAGTTTAGAAAAGACCGTCAGTTGGGAAGTTTCACGAGTCCTTGGATTTTGAGATACGGTTTGGCTTACAGAACCGACACTTATATGCCGAAACGTCCGCAGGTTTTTGTTCAGGAAAATTCGCATTTATTCCTTGAAAATTTTGAAGAAGGAAGATTGAAACGTTCAAAACTGAGAAATGTTTACCTGACTTTACCAATTGAATTTCAGCTTTATCTGAATCCAAAATACACAGAATATGACGGCAAACAATATCTGGATGTGAGAAAAAAAATGTGGAAAATTGGTGTAGGCGCTTATGCGGGAATCAACACCAGAAGTATCGTAAAAGTGAAATATTACAACGAAAATGACAATTTCAAAAAGTACGATTACACTTTGGATGACGGCGTGAACGCTTTCTTATTCGGAGGAAAATTCAGTCTGGGTTATGGCGGCGTTACTTTATTTATCAAAAAAGATTTCACACCAATTTTTAATGACAAAACCATTTTACCAAACAAAAACGGAATCCAATTCGGAATCGAGATTGCGAATATTGATTTTTAATTGATAACATTTTTCATAGAACACTATTTTTATTATTATTTTCTGAAAGCATACTTTAAGGAGTGTGCTTTTTTCTATATTTGAATTAAATACTATTTTTTCTATTTTGTTCACCTTCTTCTCCAATCTTGAGATAAATTTTTGTTGTAAATTGTGTTAGTTTGATATTTAAATCAATAACTTCAATTGCAATTTCAAATAATTCATTTGGGTCTAAATTATTATTATAATGAATTAATTCGAGCGCATTTTTAGATTTATGTGCAGAAGCATTATTACGTAGTACTTTAATAAGTGAGTCGTGATTTTTTTTTAATGTTGAAAATTCACTGTTCAAATCTTTAACTTCTTGAATAAACTCTTTGTAATTATTGGAATTTAATTCGCCAATCAGTTTAAAACCTAATAGGTCTGAAATATCTTTTAAATATTCATAAACTGTCATCGAAATTATTCTTGCATTAAATAGTTTTTCTAAGCGTCTGTTACTTAATCTAATTCTCTCAGTCAATAACATCAAATCAATGTTTGTTAATGAACTATATAAGCAAAGATTTAGAAAATTATCAAAACGACGAATTCCGTAACCTTTCATTCTTTCATAAAATTCACGAGTTGAATTTATATCACTTTCTGCAGTTTCAATTGATTCATCTAATGCGAGTTTAAGTTTGTTTCTACTTATTTCTAAAGCCTTTAAATCTTGATTGTAAGAATTTTGTTTTTTGAAAATATTCAAAAATTTCATTATTATAGTTTTTTATAGAAAGATAAAATTAAGCTATTTTTTTTTGAATATTAAAATTCATCTAAGCATCACTTTTGCAAGTCTAAATTTTTATTTACATTGGCAAACAGGATTTAGAAATGAAAAATTTACAGTTAATCGGATTGTTTTTGGTTGTGGCAGGCAGTTTTCTGCCCTTGGTTCATATTCCTATTGTTGGAAACTGGAACTATTGGAAAGTGGATAACACACTCGCCATCATACTTTGGGGATTTTCGTTACTGACGCTGGTTTTCATCCTGATTGGTAAAAATAAATTGGTGAGAATAATGTCATTTTTAATGATATTGTTTTTTGTTTTCACAATTATCGCCATTAAGTTGAAATCTTTGGATTATTTCAGTTTTTTACCATTCAAATCGTGGCAATCTACATTCGCAGGAATCGTGAAATTATCCTGGGGATGGTTCATCGAGTTTCTGGGCGCAGTGATTATTTTAATCGCATCGAGAAATAATAAAATTGAACCACAAAGCCACAAAGATTTGCACAATGAGCACAACTAGTTTTGCATTAATTGAAAAACCTTGTGAACTTTGTGAAAAAACTTTGTGGACCTTGTGTTTAAATAAATATAAAATCAAAAAAAATTAAAAATATTATGAAAGAAGTATTCATTGTATCAGCGGTCAGAACGCCAATGGGAAGTTTTATGGGAAGTCTTTCGACAGTTCCTGCAACACAATTGGGAACTGTTGCTGTAAAAGGAGCTTTAGACAAAATCAACCTTGACCCGACTTTGGTTGAGGAAATTTATATGGGAAATGTTTTACAGGCCGGCGAAGGTCAGGCTCCGGCAAGACAAGTGGCTTTGGGTGCAGGTTTGTCCAATCATACGCCTTCTACTACCATCAACAAAGTCTGTGCTTCGGGAATGAAAGCCGTGACAATGGCAACTCAGGCGATAAAATCTGGCGATGTGGATATTATCGTAGCTGGCGGAATGGAAAACATGTCGATGGTTCCTCATTATATAGATGGAAGAAATGGTGTGAAACTCGGCGAAATCAAAATGCAGGACGGACTTTTGAAAGACGGTTTGACCGATGTTTACAACAAACAACATATGGGCGTTTGCGCAGAATTGTGCGCTAAAGAAAACGATATCACGAGAGAAGAGCAAGATGCATTTGCAATACAATCTTACAAAAGAGCTGCATCTGCTTGGGAAGCTGGAAAATTTGCAGACGAAGTTGTTCCCGTTTCGATTCCTCAAAGAAAAGGTGAGCCAGTTATTTTCTCGGAAGATGAAGAATATAAAGCCGTGAAGTTTGATAAAATCCCAACTTTAGCCACAGTTTTTCAAAAAGAAAATGGAACAGTAACTGCAGCTAACGCTTCAACATTGAATGATGGTGCATCTGCTTTGATTCTAATGTCAAAAGAAAAAATGGAAGAATTAGGATTGAAACCTCTGGCAAAAATCATTTCTTATGCTGATGCGGCTGTAGAACCGGAAAGATTTACAATGGCACCTTCGACGGCTTTGCCAATTGCACTAAAGAAAGCGAATCTCACAAAAGACGACATCGATTTCTTCGAATTGAATGAAGCTTTTTCAGTAGTTGGATTGGCGAATACCAAAGTTTTAGGATTGGACGCTTCGAAAGTGAATGTGAATGGTGGTGCAGTTTCCATCGGTCATCCGCTGGGAAGTTCTGGTTCAAGAATCATTGTCACTTTGATTAATGTTCTTAAACAAAACAACGGAAAATATGGCGCAGCTGCTATTTGCAACGGTGGCGGTGGAGCAACGGCTATTGTGATTGAGAATTTGCAATAATCTATAATTAAAATAAATTTCAAAACCCTTTCAGATTTTAAAATTCGAAAGGGTTTTTGTTATTAAATTTATGATACAAATGCATTTTTTTGTCAATTTGTAATTCCTTTTTTTACTTTTGTCTAAATAATTATTTCCAATGTCCGAAATAGAAAAAACAATTCCAGAAAACTCGATCAAAAATAATCCTAAAATTATGCGCGCCTGGGCGTTGTATGATTGGGCGAACTCGGTTTATTCACTGGTGATTACCTCCACAATCTTTCCGATTTATTACGCAATTCTTACGACGGCGTATGAAAAGAAAGAATATGTTGCAGAAACCAAGCAATGGATTGATGTTGCGCTGCCTCATATGATTACCATTTTTGGGAAACAGTACCATCCCGACACGGTTTATGGCTATTCTCTCACGCTTTCCTTTTTGATTGTCGTTTTGCTTTCCCCGATTTTGTCTTCGTTGGCAGATACGATTGGAAACAAAAAATCTTTTCTTCAGTTTTTCTGTTATCTGGGCGCAACATCTTGTATGGGATTGGCGATGTTTACAGGAATGGGAACGGTTTGGCTGGGCTTGTTGTTCAGTGTGACAGCGAGTGTCGGTTTCTGGGGAAGTTTGGTTTTCTACAATTCCTTTTTGCCGGATATTGCAACGCCGGACAAGCAGGATTCACTTTCTGCAAAAGGTTACGTTTACGGTTATATGGGTTCCGTTATTTTGGTGATTATTTGTTTGGTTCTGATTCAAGTATTTGCGGAAACACCTAAACAGGCTGCTATTTACACGCGTGTTAGTTTCCTTTTGACTGGTGCTTGGTGGTTTGGGTTTTCTCAATATACCTTCAAACATTTGCCGCAATTTGGTCAGGTTAAGGAACAATTGCCAAAAGATTTGGTTTTGCTTAATTACAAAAATATCTTCAAAAGTCATACGGAACAAGGTGGTTTCTTTGAGGTTTTAAAGGATAATTTTAGTTTTTACTTTGATGTTTTCAAACAAAGTTTCCGCGAATTGTTCAAAGTTGGCGGTCATCTTTTTGCCGATAAAAATCTGAAATTCTTCCTTTCCAGTTTCTTCTTTTACAGTGTTGGGATGCAGACGATTTTCCTGATGGCTACATTATTTGGAAAGCGTGAAATTAATATGGCGCAGGATAAATTAATAATGACGCTTTTATTAATTCAAATCGAAGCGATTATCGGAGCCTTGTTTTTCTCTTGGTTATCGAAGAAAATTGGAAACAAAAATGTCATTAGCATCACCGTTGCGTTGTGGATTGGCGCTTGTCTTTCAGCCTATTATTTGAATAAGGAAAATCCGAATGTAGAATATCAATTCTACGGAATTGCCGCCGTTATTGGTTTGGTGATGGGTGGTTTGCAGGCGATGTCCAGGTCAACATATTCCAAGTTATTGCCACAGGATTCTATGGACAACACAACGTTCTTTAGCTTTTATGATGTCTTGGAAAAAATTGCCATTATCTTAGGAACTTTCATCTTCGCAACGTTGATAGAATATTACAACAATATGCGTTACGCCGCTTTATCGATGACGATTTTCTTTGCCATTGGCTTGATATTGATTCGTTTTATGAAAGTAAAAAATAATATAAAATAATTATCATTTTGAGAGTATAGGTTTTCTATTCTTATTGATTTTTGCAACATTCAATGCTCAGACTTCGGTTTCAGAAGATTTGATTATAGGTAAGAAAGTTACGTTGGATTCTAAGATTCTTAATGAAAAAAGGACTTTGAATATCTATCTTCCACAGACTTATGACAAGACCAAAAGTTATCCTGTCATTTATATTCTGGACGGAAGTATGAATGAGGATTTCCTTCATTTGGTCGGACTTCAGCAGTTTTTCAATATGCAGTTCAAAATGCCGGATTTCATAATCGTTGGTATTGCGAATGTTGATAGAAAAAGGGATTTCACGTTTCATACAGATTTGAAAGATTTGCAGAAAGATTATCCTACAACGGGACATTCGGACAAATTTATTCGTTTTCTAGGAGAAGAGTTGCAGCCTTTTATCGATAAAAATTACAAAACTGATAAAACAAAATATATCATTTGTCAGTCGCTTGGTGGACTTTTGGCAACTGAGGTTTTATTGAATAAACCAAATCTTTTCACCCATTATTTTATCATCAGTCCAAGCCTATGGTGGGATGATGAGAGTCTTTTGAACAAAGCCAATGCATTGCTATCAGCGCAGAAAGATGATGAAAGGTTTGTGTATGTTTCTGTCGGAAAAAATGAACACAAGACAATGGTGAAAGATGCAGATGCACTTTATCAGGTTCTTAAAAACTCCGGAAAAAAGAATCTCAAGGTAGAATACAATCTGATGACGGACGATAACCACGCAACCATTCTGCACAAAAGTGTTTATGATGGTTTCCTGATATTATTTCCCTACAAAGATTAATTTCAATAATTAATAAAAAATTAAAAATACGGTTCATTTTTTGATAATAGTCGAATAGTTTATTTTTTGTAAATTTGAAACATCAAAACACACTATGACAAACCCTTTATTTTACGCGAAAATTCTTCTCTTCGGTGAGTATGGCATTATTGAGGATTCTCAAGGACTCACTTTACCATACAGTTTTTATAAAGGAACACTCAAATTTTCTGATTTGGACAACGATTTCGAAAAGAAATCAAACCAATCTTTGGAAAAATATTCCAATTATCTTCTTGATCTGGAATTACCTGCAGAATACAAATTAGATGTCAATTCTTTTAAAAATGACATTTCAAAAGGTTTGTTCTTCGATTCCAATATTCCGCAAGGTTATGGAGTAGGGAGTTCAGGCGCTTTGGTGGCCGCGATTTTCGAAAAATATTCTTTCACAAAAAGAGAACCTGATACGATTTCGAAAAACGAACTGAAGGATTTGAAAATGATTTTCGGTCAGTTGGAAAGTTATTTCCACGGAAAAAGTTCAGGAATCGACCCATTGATTTGCTTTATGAATCTTCCGATTCTGATTGAAAGCAAAGACAGTGTTGACAAAGTTTCTATTCCGGCAGAAGAATTGGGCAAAGGCGCAATTTTCCTGATTGATTCTGGAACAATTGGCGAAACTGGACCAATGATTCAAATCTTCTTTGAAAAATTGAAGAACGAAGGTTTTCGTAAAACTTTGAAAGAAGAATTCATCCGTTACAACAACGCTTGCATCGACGCTTTCCTTAGAAAAGATATGAATCCATTTTTCAAAAACCTGAAGAAATTATCGGTTTGGGCTTACGAACATTTCCGTCCGATGATTCCGGAAAATCTTTTCAACATTTGGAAAAAAGGAATTGATTCCAACGCTTACTACCTCAAACTTTGCGGAAGCGGAGGCGGAGGTTACATCTTAGGCTTCTCCAAAGATTACGAAAAGGCGGAAAAAATGCTGGAAGGTTTTCACAAAGAAGTCATTTACAGATTCTAAAATTTAGTTAAATTAATCACGAATAAAAAAGTCTTCGACTCCGCTCAGACTGACAGCTCTAGAAAATATTGTTAGTATAAGCGTTGTCACACTGAGCGGAGTCGAAGTGTTTTACAATACTCAAAAGCTTACGCACAAAGAACTTAAAATGACCAACGAAACAAAACCAACTTCCCGAAATGCCCTTTACCGTGTTTCTCAGTTGATGGGTTTTCTGTTGGGCGCCCGTTTTTTCGTGGCGGTTTTGCTCACATTTGCACTCTATGTTTCTACGTTTTTCCTGTTCAATCGGGAAGAGAGTTTCAGAAATTTCGTGTTCGATTATAAGGTTCATTTTATTATCATCTGTTCTGTGCTTAGTATCTTGGCTGGCGGGATTATCAATCGTTTTTATGATAAAGAAAAGGACCAGTTAGTGAAACCTTTTCGCTCCAAATTACAGAATTTCCTCAAAGAAAAATATTTTCTGACGGCTTATGTTATGCTCAACGCATTGTCGCTTGGATTGGCGTTTTTTGTGTCGCACCGGGTTTTTATTTTCTTCTTGATTTACCAGTTTTTAATGTGGTTTTACAGCCATAAACTCAGCAAAATCATTGTTCTTAATAATTTCACTTTCGTAGCGTTGACGCTTTATCCATTCTTCGGAATGTTGATTTATTATCAGACGTTTTCGCTGAAGATTTTGTTCTTGGCAATCTTCCTTTTTCTAATGCTTTTCATCATCGATGTTACAAAAGATACGTTAACGAAAAACGCCGATAAAATGTTTGGTTACGAAACGATTGCGAACCGACTCGGATTCCAAAATACAAGGTCTATTTTATTAATTTTATTAATTATCACCTTGATTGTTTCATTGATTTTAAGTGTTGGAATTGGCTTCAAAAATATAATTGCGTGGTATTTTTTATTAACAATTATTGTGATCTTGGGAACAGTTTATATGTTGTTCAGAAATCAAAAAAATGATAAGTTTAAAGCTTTGAATCTTCTAAGACTTTGGATTTTCTTCGGAATTCTGGCAATGCTTTTTGATGGAATCTATCACAAATATCCTTGGTTAATTTAAAATATTTTCAAAAAAAATGTCAGTAATCATTAGAGAAAATAAAGTTGAAGACAACGAGATTCTTGCAAAGATTATCAGAACTTCATTTCACGATTTCGAAGTAAGTTGTACCGATGGAACCGTTTATTCCGACCCGACTACAGATGATTTATATTCATTATTTCAAACTGAGAAATCAGCATTGTTTGTGGCAGAAGAAGATGGTTTGATTTTAGGTTGTTGCGGAATTTTTCCAACAAATAATTTGCCTGACGACACAACTGAACTTGCCAAATTTTACCTTTCAAAAGAAGCAAGAGGAAAAGGAACTGGAAAATTATTACTCGAAACATGTATTGAGAAAGCTAAAAATTTGGGTTTAAAAAACGTTTATCTCGAAAGTATTCCAGAGTTCAGTAAAGCAGTTTCTATTTATGAAAGACAAGGATTCCAATATTTAGAAAAACCTTTGGGCAACTCAGGGCATTCAGGTTGTAATCTTTGGATGATTAAAGATCTTGAGTAATATCTGAGAATAGAAAAAACATTATCGAATAAGAAATAAAAAAGTCCAATAACCTTCTGGAATTGGACTTAATAAAGAATTGATTTTAAGTTTTATTTACCCAAAAACATCATTTAGCACTTTCGCCAAACGTAATCCGCCGTACAACAATTGTCTTTCAACGGTAGATTCAAAACGGTAATTGTATGCGTAACTCAATTTGGAATCTTTCGGCGTGTGAAAATAGATAGAGTTTGCAATTTTCTGACTGTCATACAACCAATCCTGCAAAGTTCCACCTTGAATGCTCTTCACATCATCTTTCGATTTGATGTCCAAAAGATTCGCAAATTCTGTGTAAGAATATTTTCTGTCTTCCACCATTTTCGAATCCCAAAGCGAATGCAAATTCGTGTTTTGTCCAAAATAAGTTATACTGATTTTATTTCCTCCCAAATCCTCATAGCGTCCAACGTGAAGCGGTTGATGAAGGTCGCCCACCAAATGAACCAAGAAAACCAAAGCATTTTTCTTATCAGCTTCGGAAGTGTTTTTATCCTTAATTTTCTTTGCTAAATTTTCAATTTGAGTGTAAAGATTCGGACTTTTTTGAGCTTCCAAAGAATCTTTGAATTGCTGGAAATTCTTTTGTGCATTGATGTTCACATAATGCCAAGACGAAGTTTCCTTCCAGACGCCAGTCGTATCAGACTTGATGAAATCCGGCCAGTTGGCATAGTAAGCCAATTTCTGATTTTGCAGTAGTTTTTTGATGTTTCTTTCAGCTTTGGAACTCAAATGATGTTGAGCGATTTCTGCAATCACGCGGTGGCCCGTCAATCCCCAAGCAAAGCAATAGAAAGATGAGAACATTAAAACGGCAAACGTGAATTTTGATAAAATACTTTTCATTTTTTTAAATTATTTCAAGCGGCAAAGATAAGCCTATCAAAAATTTATTTAAGGCCAAATCTCTGTTAAATATTATTAAACTTGAATTAAGGTAAAGTGCAATCGTCAATTAAATTCCGTAAATTTGCGTTTTCCCAGAATTGGACTTTTCAATGAAATCGCTGTCATTAAAAAGTGAAGAAAAAAATAAAAATTAGCGATTCCATTTGACCTTTAAAAAAGAAATGAATATCTATAAATGAAAGATAATCAGGAATTTATCGAAATTTACGGCGCTCGAGAGCACAACCTCAAGAACATCACCGTCAAAATCCCACGCAACGAATTGGTGGTCATCACAGGACTTTCCGGAAGCGGAAAATCTTCCCTAGCATTTGATACGATTTTTGCAGAAGGGCAAAGGCGTTACATCGAGACGTTTTCTGCTTATGCAAGGCAGTTTCTTGGTGGTTTGGAACGTCCGGATGTTGACAAGATCGAAGGACTTTCTCCAGTTATCGCCATAGAACAAAAAACAACCAACAAAAATCCACGTTCAACCGTTGGAACCATCACCGAACTTTACGATTATTTGAGACTGTTGTTTGCAAGGGTTTCCGACGCTTATTCGATGAGTTCCGGGAAACGTTTGGTAAGTTATACCGAAGACCAGATTCTTGATACGATCAAGGAAAACTTCAAAGGGAAAAAAGTCTATTTGATGGCGCCGGTTGTGCGTTCCAGAAAAGGACATTACCACGAATTGTTCATTCATCTTTCCAAAAAAGGTTATTCTCAGGCCAGAATCGACGGCGTTCTTCAAGACATCGAATACGATTTGAAACTCGACCGTTACAAAACCCACGATGTGGAAGTTGTGGTGGACAGATGGATTATCGGAGAAGCGGCGACGGAACTTAGAATGCAAAAATCTCTAAAAACCGCTTCTGATATGGGCGAAGGTTTGATTGCCATTCAGGAAATGGGAAGTGAAGAAATCCATTTTTTCAGTAAGAATTTGATGGATGATATCACGGGAGATTCGATGGCTTTGCCGGAACCGAATACATTTTCATTTAACTCGCCGAAAGGAAGTTGCGAAACTTGTAAAGGTCTTGGAACGGTTAAGAAAGTGAATACCGACTATTTCGTCGAAAATGATAAATTGTCAATCAATCAAGGTGCTTTACTACCTTTAGAACAAATCAAATCCAACAAATGGATTCTTTCTCAGATTAAATTAATCTTGGAAGTTTTCGATTTGAGTTTGACAACGCCTTTCAAAGATATTCCGAAAGAAGCTTTGGAATACATCTATTACGGTCATAATAAGGACATTACGAAAGAACTGAAACACGCCGGAATTTCGAAAAAAATTAAAATCAACTTCGAAGGTTTGGTACATATCCTTGAAGAGATTGTGGACGAACGTGAAAATTACGACGCTGTTTTGGTGGAAAGAAATTTCACAACTGAGGAAGTTTGCCCGACTTGTAAAGGCGCCCGTCTGCGTCAGGAAAGTTTGAGTTTCAAGATCGATGGAAAAAATATTGCGGAAATCAATGGCCTTTCTTTATTAGATTTGAAAGAATGGTTGGCTGATGTGAAAGATACTTTCAGTGAGAAAAATAAAATCATCGCTTACGAAATCCTTAGAGAAATCGAAACCAGATTGCAATTCCTTCTGGATGTCGGTTTGGATTATCTGAGTTTGAGCAGAAGCTCGAAAACCCTTTCCGGAGGCGAATCTCAGCGAATTCGTTTGGCGACACAAATCGGTTCTCAATTGGTCAACGTACTTTATATTTTGGATGAACCTTCAATTGGTCTTCACCAAAGAGATAACGAAAGATTGATTAATTCCTTGAAACATCTTCGTGATATCGGGAATTCGGTTTTGGTGGTGGAGCACGATAAAGATATGATTTTGGAAGCCGACCACGTTTTAGATATTGGTCCAAGAGCCGGGAAATTCGGTGGAGAAATTCTATGGCAAGGTCATCCGAAAGACATCAAAAAGGCCAACACCATCACCGCAGATTATCTGACGGGGAAACGAAAAATCGAGATTCCTGCAGAACGAAGAGCCGGAAACGGAAAATCAATTGTTCTGAAGGGTGCGACAGGAAATAACCTTAAAAATGTCAATCTCGAAATTCCATTAGGAAAATTGGTGGTTGTTTCAGGGATTTCCGGAAGTGGAAAATCGTCTTTGATCAATGGAACACTTTATCCTATTCTGAACCGTCATTTTTACAGAGCGATTCAGGAACCTTTGCCGTACAAAAGCATCGATGGGATTGATAATATCGACAAAATCGTAGATGTTGACCAAAGTCCAATTGGTAGAACGCCACGTTCCAATCCAGCGACTTACACCGGAATGTTTACGGATATTCGTAATCTTTTTGCCGAATTGCCAGAGAGTAAAATCCGAGGTTACAAAGCGGGAAGATTCTCTTTCAATGTGAAAGGCGGACGTTGCGAAACTTGCCAAGGTGGCGGTTTGAAGGTGATTGAAATGAATTTCCTGCCCGATGTTTATGTGCATTGCGAAACTTGCCACGGAAAACGTTTCAACCGCGAAACTCTGGAAGTTCGTTACAAAGGAAAATCGATTTCTGATATTCTGGAAATGACCATCAATGAAGCAGTAGAATTTTTCCAGCCGATTCCGAAAATTTACATCCGAGTGAAAACTTTGCAGGATGTTGGTTTGGGTTACATCACGATTGGACAACAATCCACAACTTTGAGTGGAGGAGAAGCGCAACGTGTGAAACTGGCAACGGAACTTTCCAAAAGACAAACCGGAAACACACTTTATATTCTGGATGAACCAACAACAGGTCTTCATTTCGAAGATGTAAAAGTTTTAATGGAAGCCATCAACCAATTGGTGGAATTAGGAAATTCATTCATAATTATCGAGCATAATATGGACGTTATCAAACTCGCTGACCACATTATCGATGTTGGACCAGAAGGTGGAAAACACGGCGGACAAATCATTGCAGAAGGAACGCCTGAGCAGATTATCAAGTCTAAGAAAAGTTTAACGGCGAAGTTTTTGAAGAAGGAAATGTAACTTAATTAGAAGTTAGAGCTTAGATTTTAGAAGTTAGATTTTACTATAAATAAAAAATGTCATTCCGTTTGGAGTGACATTTTTGTTTGATATTCTTAATTGTAAATCTCATTCGCTTCCGTCAGAATCATTGGTTTCCCGTCAGTTACAACAATTGTATGTTCGTGTTGCGCCATAAAACCGCCTTTGTTTCCAACCATTGTCCAGCCATCTTTTTGAGTGTCGGCAATCGTGGAAGTTGTGGAAATGAAAGTCTCAATCGCCACCACCGAATTTTTCTTGAATCTTTGCGTGTTGAATCGGTCTCGGTAATTCGCAATCTCGTGTGGTTCCTCGTGTAGACTTCTACCAACGCCGTGTCCAGTCAGGTTTTTGATGACTTTGTAACCTCTTTTTTTTGCTTCGGTTTCCATCAGATGACCAATGTCTGAAATTCTTACGCCTCCTTTTATATTGGAAATTGCTTTTTTCAGGATTTCTTTGGACGCGTCAATCAGTTTTTGATGATGGTTGATATCTTCTCCAATCACAAACGAACCGCCATTATCTGACCAATAGCCATCAAGTTCCGCAGAAACATCGATGTTGATCAGGTCGCCTTCTTTCAGAATTGTTTTCTCGGACGGAATCCCGTGGCAAAATTCATTATTCACGCTTATGCAAGTGTAACCGGGAAAACCATAAGTCAAATACGGCGCAGATTTAGCACCCATTTCTTCCAGGATTTTACCACCGAAATCATCTAATTCCTTGGTTGAAATTCCCGCTTTGGCGAAGTTTCTCATTTTCTTCAGAGTGTAAGCTACAGCCTCGCTTGCCTTTTGCATTCCGATTAATTCTGACTCGTTGGTGATGGACATAATGATATTTTTAATTCGGTAAGATTCAAATTTATCGATTTGGATCAGGAAAAACAAATGTTGGTCTATCATTTATAAAGAAAGTGTTGATATTGGTATCAATTTTGTCATCAATCAAAAAAATGAAATCAATTAAAATTTATCTAGCAACTGGTATATTTTTATTAAGCTTATCCTCTTGTGTCCCACCGAGAAGACCACACAGACCGCCACATCCTAGAGGTGCGAAACCAATGCCGCCAGGACAGGCCAAAAAGGTTTTCGGAACCAAATCTGCAAGGCCGTTTGCACCAGGACAACGGAAGTAGTTGTTAAAATAAACGATATTTATTCCAAGTGATTCAGTTCTCTTGGAATTTTTTTTGAAATCACAATGTTAAATTTTCACTCTCAATGTTAATTTAATATGAACGGAATATTAAAATGTTGTAACTTTGTCTGTAGATAAGATAAATATTAACTTAAAATCAATTGATTATGGAAATGAAAATGATTAGTAAAATGGTTGCATTATCAATATTTGTATTTGCAGGTTTGTTCAGTGTAGCTCAAGCTCAGGAATCTGAGAAAAATATACAGGAAGTAGTGCTTCGTTCCGGCGATGCGTTTGGGGAACTTAGGAAACTCGTAAAAGATAATTTCGACTTCACAAATTCGAATTATAAAGAAGGCGTGATCAATTCAGACGTCAGATTCAGTCTGGTTGAGAACGGAAAAATCACAAATATCCGCGCCAATGGTGACTGCAAAAATGTCAGCAAAGAATTAGAAAATGTTCTCGCAAATCTGCTTTACAAAGTGGACGTCAACAAACTGAACCAAAATATGATGGCTGCAACTTATGTGATGCCAGTGAGCGTGACGATAGATAATAGATAAATAAATGTTTAAATTGTTAGTAAGGAAACCACGCATCTCATAATTGTGTGGTTTTCTTTTTTTGGGGCAGCTTTTCCGTCCTCCGTTCCCGCTTTTTTGTGCCTATGCTTTTCCATTGCTTACAAAAAGAGCTCCACTCAGGCCGGGCTGCATTAGATTCAACGTTTCAAATTTACTTTTTAGTGAGCTCTTCGACTCTCCTCAGTGTGACAAGTCTAATATGTAAAGACAATCTGATACATTGTAAGGCTGAGCGGAGTCGAAGCTTTCTCAATAGAAATAATCTTTTCTCAATTTTCTTTCCTCTACTCACACGGATTTTTTTATATTTATGAACTAAGAAACTGAAAGACAAAAACTCAATTTTATGATTGATAAAAGAGTAAAAAACGCCCAAGAAGCGGTAAAAGATATAGAAAGCGGAATGACCATAATGCTCGGCGGATTCGGACTTTGCGGGATTCCTGAGAATTGCATCACAGAATTGGTCAATAAAAATGTGACGGATTTGACCTGCATTTCCAACAATGCCGGCGTTGACGACTTCGGATTGGGATTGCTGTTACAGAAAAAACAAATCAAAAAAATGATTTCGTCCTACGTTGGCGAGAACGCAGAATTCGAGCGCCAAATGCTTTCCGGAGAATTGGAAGTAGAACTCACGCCACAAGGCACACTTGCCGAAAAATGCAGGTCAGCACAAGCCGGAATTCCCGCATTTTACACGCCCGCAGGATTTGGGACAGAAGTGGCGGAAGGCAAAGAAGTGAAAGATTTTGACGGGAAACCACACATTCTGGAACACGCCTACAAAGCAGAGTTCTCCATCGTAAAAGCTTGGAAAGGCGACCACGCAGGAAACTTGATTTTCAAAGGCTCAGCTCGTAATTTTAATTTCCCAATGGCAGGCGCAGGAAAAATCACGATTGCAGAAGTGGAAGAGTTGGTAGAACCAGGACAATTGGACCCGAACGAAATCCACATCCCCGGAATTATGGTTCAACGGATTTTCCAAGGCGAGAATTATGAGAAGAGGATTGAGCAGAGGACTGTGAGGAAGAGAGATTAAAAATTAGAACCGTTTCATTTTATATGAAGCGGTTTTTTATTTTAATCCAGCTACAAATCAAAACCTGATTTGTTTAATTTGCTGAAACTAAGTATTGATGAGGGTTGAACCTAAACGCTTACGTTGCGGACGTAAAATTTTAGGCCTACTAGGGTAAAAGTTTAGGTTGCAGACCCAAAATTTTACGTCTTATGGGGGTAAAATTTTACGCTATTTACCTAAAATTTTACGTCATTAGGGTAAACGTTTGGGTTGTGAACATAAAATTTTGGGTTTCTAATTATGGAAATCCATATTCCAGGAATTATGGTTCAAAGGATTTTCCAAGGCGATAATTATGAGAAGAGGATTGAGCAGAGGACTGTGAGGAAGAGAGATTAAAAACTAAAACCGTTTCATTTAAAAATGAGACGGTTTTCTATTTATCGTTGTAATGACCTAAAGATTGGATGAGGGTTACAGAAACTTCTTCCTCAAAAATTTCATAAACAAATCGGTCTTTTTTATTTACCTCTCTGCTCCAGACTTCGCCATCGTGATATTTCACTTGTTCTGGCGAGCCGGCTCCGGTTCGTGGATGTTCTTCTAGTTCAATGAGAAAAGTTTGTACCTTTTCCATATCCAATTTTCTGCCCGATTTTTTTATGGCTTTTAAATCCTTCAAAGCTCTTTTTGAAAGTTGAACTATATACTTTCCCATATACTTTTTGGGTCAATGGTCAAGAGTTTTCCTTCTTTCTTTTCTTTACGGGCTTCGTTGATTTTCTTTTCGAGTTCAGTATTTATGGGTTCAGTTTCATCTTTTTCATATCTAAACTGAATTTTCATTTCTTCCAGCAATAATTTGAGCAAATGCAATTGCTTTTCATTTTTAGGCGTGATTAAAATGTTGTCCATAATACTATTTTTTACAAAGTTATTGATTTTTGAAATCTTTGAATTTAAAATTACAAAATAATTGCCAGACTTAAACGAATATATAACCAAAATCTACGTTGCTGGAATTATGGTTCAAAGGATTTTCCAAGGCGAGAATTATGAGAAGAGGATAGAGCAGAGGACTGTGAGGAAGAAAGATTAACTTTTCAAAAAAATCTTATCGGAAATTTTTTAGAAGATTTTTTTGAATTTTAATTCATATGAATTATTAGAAAGATAAGTTTGGTAGAGCTTTATATTTTTCTCTTTACATAAATTTAAAAATGTGTTATTTACAATATTGTTGACGTTTGCACCTAAGTAAATTGCTTTTATAGAATTCTTTGGAATATTGTGCAGTCTTTGTTTTGATGAGATAAAGCGAAATTCATTTTCATATTCCCATAATTTGTTTTTTCTTCGCAAGTAAAATTGAAAGTTAGAGGGTAAAGAAAGGAAATCTATTGGTGAGTTGTCGTACTCGACTTCAAATAGAAAAACCTCGTCTTCAGTCTCAAAATTCAAACTATTCATTTCGTCTAAATTTAGATTATATTCAATACAGTATCCTTTATGATTATCAGCATAATGACTCCACATTACGAGGTTGGTATTTCTACCACATAAAGATAAAATTCCAACTTTTTCAAAGTATTCATTTATATGTTCCCGAAGGGGAATGAAAAAATTTGTAACAATTTCTTCTGTTCCATCATACTCATCAAAACTTTTTGTAGAATACACTTTTTCAAAAGGCTCATTCAAACTTTCAATACCTGAAAACCAAATTTTATCATCTAGAATAGTTTGAATATCTCTATTAAAATCATTAATCGATTTAGCATTTTTAAATTTAAATAAACTCATTTTAAAGAGATGTTTTTTTGAATTTGTTACCTAAAAATTTAAGAAATAAAATAATAATCTTTTATTAAATCTTCCTCTCCCCAATCTGCTGTCTCCACATCGCATAATACAAACCTTTTTCGGCAATCAGATTTTCGTGAGAGCCCATTTCTATGACTTGTCCGCGTTCCAAAACGTAGATTCTATCGGCGTGCATGATGGTGCTCAATCTGTGGGCGATGAGAACAGTGATTTGTTCTTTTTGTTCAGAAATATCTTTGATAGTTGTCGTGATTTCTTCTTCCGTGATGCTGTCCAAAGCAGAAGTGGCTTCATCAAAAATCAATAAATGTGGTTTTCTCAATAAAGCTCTGGCAATGGCAATTCTTTGTTTTTCACCACCGCTTAATTTCAATCCACCTTCGCCGATGACGGTTTCAATTCCTTTTTCGGCTCGTTCCAATAAGCCTGTACAGCTTGATTTTTTCAAAGCCATTTGGATGTCAGCTTCTGTTGCATCTGGATTTACGAAGAGTAGATTTTCTCTGATGGTTCCTGCGAAAAGTTGCGTGTCTTGAGTAACAAAACCGATTTGATTTCTCAATTCATCAAAGTCAAATTCTTTTCCGTTGATTTCATTATAAAAAATATTCCCTTCCTGAGCGCGGTAAAGTCCCACCAAAAGTTTTACCAACGTACTTTTTCCGGAACCACTTGGCCCGACAAACGCAATCGTTTCGCCATTTTTGACATCAAATGAAATATTGTTCAAAGCTTTGTATTGCGCCGATTGATGTTTGAAAGAAACGTGTTTGAATTCCAGTTCCTCAATCGCACCAATTTGTTTTGGCGTCAAAGGTTTTTCTTCCACTGGTTTTTTCATCAGATTATCGAAATTTTTCAAGGATGCTTCGGCTTCACGGTAAGAAATAATGATGTTTCCAATCTCCTGCATCGGACCGAAAATAAAGAAGCCGTAGAACATCAATGACAGATATTGTCCAGGCGTCACGATGTTTCTGAAAATCAAATATAAAAGCGTCAGTGTAATCAATTGTTGAAGAAAATTCACCATCGTTCCCTGGATGAAACTTAATGAACGGATGCTTTTGACTTTCTTCAGTTCAAGTCCGAGGATTTTATAAGTGTTGTTATTCAGACGTTTAACTTCTTGTTTCGTTAATCCTAAACTTTTGACGATTTCGATATTTCTTAAGCTTTCCGTCGTGCTTCCCGCCAAACTCGTGGTTTCAGTGACAATCGTTTTTTGAATATTTTTAATTCTCTTGCTTAATAGATTTGTGATAAAAGCAATGAGAAAGATTCCAACGACATAAACCGGCATTATCGACCAATGCAAACGAATCGCATAAACGGAAACGAAAATAATACTCACCAATATCCCAAAGAATATATTAATGAAATTGGTAATAAACTTCACCGAATCTTCTCTCACTTTGGTCAAAATCGATAAAGTCTCGCCACTTCTTTGGTCTTCAAATTCCTGATAAGGCAACGCCATCGAATGTTGCAAACCGTCCGTGAAAATGTTTGCCCCAAATTTCTGCGTAATCACACTCACGACATAATCCTGAAAAGCCTTGGCAATACGGCTTATCATCGCAGTTCCAATTAATAAACCGAGAAAATAAAATGCGCCGTGGAAAACATCATTTCCATAAAGAAATTGATTGAGGTTTCTAGGCATTAATTTTTCTTTATCGAAAAAGTTGGGATGTGTGACCAATTGGTCGAGAATATTCCCTGTGATAGCAGGCGCAAACAAAGAAAAAACCTGATTGATCGTTGCTAAAAATAATGATGTAAAAAGCAACCATTTATGTGGTTTGAGATAATGTAATAGTGTCTTCATAATAATTGGTGCAAAATTACTGATATAAATCTGAAGCATTTCTCTGTAAACCTAATTTTATATATATTGCAGTAATAAGTTTTTACTATGTTGACCAAAGAACAAATCGCACAGCGCATCTCCAGAGAAGTCAAAGACGGCTACTACGTAAACCTAGGAATCGGAATTCCCACATTGGTGGCAAACTACGTCCCAGACAATCTTTCCGTAGAATTTCAAAGTGAAAATGGTGTACTCGGAATGGGACCTTTTCCGTTCGAAGGCGAAGAAGATGCAGACCTTATCAATGCTGGAAAACAAACCATCACGATTCTGCCGGGCGGTTCTTTTTTTGATTCCGCTTTCAGTTTTGGGATGATTAGAAGTCAAAAAGTTGACCTCACGATTCTTGGCGCAATGGAAGTTTCCGAAAACGGCGATATTGCCAACTGGAAAATCCCAGGCAAAATGGTGAAAGGAATGGGTGGCGCAATGGATCTAGTGGCCTCGGCAGAAAATATCATCGTCGCAATGATGCACGTGAACAAAGCTGGAGAATCCAAGATCTTAAAGAAATGTACGCTTCCTTTGACAGGTGTGAATTGTGTCAAAAAGGTAGTGACAGAATTAGCGGTTCTGGAAGTGACCGACAAAGGTTTCAAACTTCTGGAAAGAGCGCCGGGAATTTCTGTAGATGAAATTATCAAAGCAACAGAAGCTGATTTGATTATTGAAGGAGAGATTCCAGAGATGGTGTTTTAGTTGATTAATAATGAAGAATTAATAAATAAAAAAAATTCGCAAAGTGAAAACTCTGCGAATTTTTAATTTTGTCTAAATTCTAAATTCTAAATTCTAAATTCTAAATTCTAAATTCTAAATTCTAAATTTACTTCTTCACCGCCCCAAAAACCTTTTGTAGAATAGAAGTAGTTCTCATCGCAGAATTATTTCTAATTCCAGATTCTTTCTCAGCCACCATTTTGAAAACACCGTTGATGGTTTCTGTAGTTACATATTCGTTTAGGTCTGTAGTAACTGCTTGTCCTGTGAATGCGTTGTATTTTGAAATCATATTTTTCCAAACCGTATCGGCGCCAACTTTGCTTAATGACGCTTGTACTTTTGGCTGAAAAGCGGTGAAAAGTTGCGTTTGTGTTTTGGTTTGAAGATAATTGGTAGCCGCATTGTTGCTTCCCAAAAGAATATTTTTTGCATCATCGATGGTCATTGATGTAATGGCTTTCGTAAAAATCGGAGTTGCTTCTGTCACGGCATCTTCTGCCGCTCTGTTGAGTAATTTTACACCTTGGTCTGCCAGACTTCCCAATCCGAAACTTCTGAGTGTAGTATCAATTTTTCTAAGTTTTTCTGGCATCAAGATTTTAACTGCTTCGTTTTTTAGGAAACCATCCGTTACGCCTAATTTTTGTACACCTTCTTTTACACCAAGATTCAAAGCTTCTTTTAGGCCTGATGAGATTTGGGTCGATGTAAAACTGCCGAGATTAATATTGGAATTTGAGTTCGTAGTCGTGTTGGTTGAACCAGTCGTAGTCGAATTTGTAGGATTCTGCGTTTTTGTACTGCCTAGATCAACGCCCGTTTTGGTTTTGACGGCTGATCTCAGAATATCAAAAATCTGTGTTTGCGTCTGAGCTTGAGAAGAAACTGAAAATATCAAACCAGCAGCTAAGAAAATCGTTTTTTTCATTATTTATAATTTTATACAAATTTAGATGATTAATTTGAAGCGTTGTTAAATCTACTCACAAAGTAATTTTTGAAAAAATGTTATTTTTATACACAATCCCGCAGCCCGACTTATCTCATCTTTTCTATTTTTTCAGTTGAATCGATGAACCACTTCGTTAGGTTTGAGTGGAGCTCTTTTTTGGATTGGGAAAAGCCTTGGCAAAAAAAGCGGGAACGGAAGGCGGAATAGCTGCCCAAATAACTTTTATGTTAACTCTGGTTTCTCAATATTACATCATACAGATCCTGTCTTCTGTCGGTCAAAGTTTTCACAGCGCCGTTGTAATGAAGTTCTTTCAGTAAATTGAGATCCACATCCACGATGATTGTCATCTCGGTGTTTGGCGTAGCTTCTCCCTTGATGGCATTGGACGGAAACGCAAAATCCGAAGGCGTGAAAACTGTCGCCTGACCATACTGGATATCCATATTGTTCACCCCAGGCAAATTCCCGACACAGCCTGCGATTGCGACATAACATTCATTCTCGATAGCTCTTGCAGCCGCACAATGGCGAACGCGCGTGTAAGCATTCTGAGTATCTGTAAGATAAGGGACGAATAGAATCTTCATTCCCTGGTCCGCTAATAATCTTGGCAATTCTGGAAATTCCACGTCATAGCAAATGATGACACCCACTTTCCCACAATCTGTATCGAAGACCTTGATCTCATTTCCGCCCGTCATTCCATAATATTTCTTTTCGTTTGGTGTGATGTGGACTTTTCTATATTCATCAATTTTTCCGTCTCTGTGAAGCAGATAACTCACGTTGAACAGTTGACCTTCCTCCAAGATCGGCATGCTTCCGGAGATGATGTTGACATTGTAACTGATGGCCATTTCGGATATTTTTTCCTTGATCTCTTCCGTCAGTTCAGAGAGTTTTTCCATCGATTCTCTTTCGTTCAAATGATTGAAAGGAGCGAGTAGAGGCGTGTTGAACAATTCCGGGAACAGACAGAAATCTGATTGGTAACCAGCAACTGCATCTACAAAAAACTCAACTTGCTTGTAAAACTCCTCAATATCTTTCAAAGGACGCATTTGCCATTGGATCAGCCCAAGACGGATGACGCTGTCCTGCATCGTGTTTTTCTTCGCTGTGTAATAGATATTGTTCCATTGCAGAAGAACGGCATATTCTTCGGATTCTGTGTCGCCTTTCAGGTATCCTTTTAAGATTTTTACTGGAGAGAAATTATTCCCGATCTGGAAGCTCAAAACAGGGTCAAATATTTCCTTGTTTCTGACCTTTGTGATGTATTCTCTTGGTGATAATTCTGAGCTGTAAAGGTGATAATTTGGGATTCTTCCACCAACGATGATTGATTTTAAATTAAGGATCTCGCAAAGTTCTTTTCTTGCGTCGTACAATCTTCTGCCAAGTCTCAAAGCTCTGAATTCGGGATCTACGAAAACCTCGATTCCATATAGTACATTTCCGATATTGCTGTGCGTGTTGAAAGTCCCATTTCCTGTGATCTCGTCGTAGGTATGTTGGTCGCCGTAAAGCTCATAATTGACATTTATGGACAATGCAGCTGCTGCCAATTTTCCATCGACGAGGATGCAAATTTGTCCTTCTGCAAAAATGGATGTCAGCTTTTGGATATTCCTTTTGCTCCAGACATTGTCGTCAATCACGGGATAGGCTTTCTGCATTGCTTCTGCCAGATCATCATAATCATCAACGGTCAATTTTCTAATTTCTACCTGCATTATTTATACTTTTCTATTAATATTTGTTTTAAAGTTTTCATTCCTTCTGTTGCTGAGGCTTTAAAATAATTCTCATTTCGAGTAAACGAATTTGGATTTTCGAGGTTTGGGTCGATGACAAATACTTCGCAATGACTTGGAACATATCTCACGATGGAAGCAGCGGGATAAACCTGCATCGATGTTCCGATGACCAAAAAAAGGTCGGCTTGGGAAGCAATTTCAATTGCATTATCCATCTCTGGAACCATCTCGCCAAACCAAACAATGTGTGGCCGAAGTTGAGAGCCATCCGTATGAAGGTCACCTAAATGGATGTCGTTTTCCCAATCCAATATTTCATTTTCATTATCCACAGATCTTGCTTTCTTGAGTTCGCCATGAAGATGAATGATCTTGGAAGAACCGCCGCGCTCGTGAAGGTCGTCTACATTCTGCGTGATGATATGGACATCGAAGTGATCCTCCAATTCTGCAAGCAATTTGTGAGCCGTATTAGGTTCAATCGCTTTCAGTTGTTTCCTTCTGGCATTGTAAAAGTCCAAAACCAATTGCGGGTCTCTCGCAAAACCTTCCGGCGAAGCCACATCTTCCACGCGGTGATTTTCCCAAAGTCCATTGGAGTCACGAAATGTTTTGATACCACTTTCAGCCGAGATGCCTGCGCCGGAGAGTACGACCAGTTTCTTTTTCATAGTAATGTTGTTTTCTCAAATTTAAACATTTACAACGAATTGCTTATTCCAAGATCATTGATTTTTGATTGATTCTAATATTATTTGATGAAATTGATATTAACTAAAAATCTGAAAACAAAACAATCTAATTGTCGTTTCTTCGGGTCTTGTTCAACAATCCTTCGGGTCACCTTCGGAAAAAAGATGTTTTTTCCGAAGACGACCCGAAGGAAACCCGAAGATGATCCGAAGGATTGTACTATGAAATAGTCAAAATTATTCGATTGCAGTCATAAAAACGCCTCAAAAATAATTTTGTAAAATTGATAATATATCTTGACTATGACTTGAGAATTTGTTTTAGAATTAATGAATTTTCAATGGCTGCAATTCCCCAAGTATTATTGAACATCAGGTAAAAATCCTTTCCGGTCGCTTTGATCTTCTCTGCCAAATCATTCAAAAAGTCTTCCGAATAAGGCGATTTGTAAAGCGTTGGCTTTCCGTGGAGACGATAATATCCGATTTTAGGATTGGTGACAATAATATCTTCTGGTAAATTACCTGGAAAACTGGTTCCACTGAAAATCCATTTTTTGTCTTTGAATATCTTAAAAACTTCATCATTCCACCAAGAAATATGGCGAAATTCTACCACAATTAGAAAGTCATGAGGCAGATTTTCATTAAGCCAAATTATATTTTCTGATGTGCTATGAAAGGAAGGCGGAAATTGAAAAAGAAAGCCTGCCAACTTTTCTCCAAGATGAGATCTTATGTAACTGCAAAATTCTAATATTTCTTCTGTCTTATTTTCAAAAGGTTTCTGATGCGAGATTGTTTTTGGTATTTTGATGAAGAATTTGAAATCATCTGTTGTCTCAGCTACCCATTTTTGAAGTGTTTTTGCTGTTGGCTTCCTGTAAAATGTGCTGTTGATTTCCACAATATCAAAAGTCTTAGAATAGAGTTTCAGGAAATCTTTGTTCTGAGAATCTGTAGGATAGAGTGAACCTTTCCAGGCCGCATTGTAAAATCCGGAACAGCCAATGTGGTATTTTGTCTTCGATGTTTTCATATTTATTGATGATTCATTTCTGTGCCAATCAGCATCAAATCAATCAATTAAATCCAATATGATATTTATCATACCAAATTAGTAGGAAATAAATTTGGATGAATAAAACTTTTGCAACTACTTTTGTAAAGTGATTACGAATTGCTGTCATACTTATTAAGAAAGACCGAGGGAACTGACCTAATGACGTCTTAACAACCTGCCGAGAGGAAAGGTGTTGCATTCAGCCTTTGAAAAAAGGAAAGATAAGTTTAAAAGTTTTTATTATTGGACCAAACACCTCCTTATATAACTTCTTCTAGACTTGTCTGGGAGAAGTTTTTTTTATTTATAGAACTTAAAATTTAGAATATATGAACAAAGTAACTATTATTAATTCAAGGAAAGGAATTGCGCTCACAGCAGCGGTTATCTTCTTTTCTGGAATTACATTCGCACAAGCTCAGGAAACAAAACCTTCCAACGATACCGTCTCTGACAAACAGATCGAGGAAGTCGTTTTGGTAGGATCCAGAAGTGGTGGACGATCCAAAGCGGACAGTCCCGTTCCTGTAGACGTTTTCAACCTGAAAGAGATTCAGCAGAGTTTGCCACAGACGAATATCAATCAGATCCTTAATACGATTGCGCCGTCTTTTACATCAACCATTCAGACCAATGCAGATGGATCAGATCACTCAGATCCTGCACAGTTGAGAGGTCTAGGACCTGACCAGACTTTGATCTTGATCAATGGGAAAAGAAGACATACTTCCGCATTAGTGAATGTAAATGGCGCTCCGGGAAGAGGAACTGTGGGAACTGATCTGAATGCAATTCCAGCTTTTGCACTTTCCAGAATCGAGGTTTTGAGAGACGGTGCGTCTGCGCAATATGGTTCTGATGCGATTGCCGGTGTGATGAACCTTCAGTTGAAAAGAGATACCGGAAAACTGACAGGGCAATTGAACTACGGTGGTTATCTTACGAATGCAGCGAAGGACCACACCGGAAACTATGATGGTCAGCAATATCAATTGGATTTGAACTACGGGAATAAGATCGGAAACAAAGGTGGTTTTTATAATATAACGTGGTCTTCCCAATTCCGTGATCCTACGAGAAGAGCTGGGACAGAAAGTGCTCCTATTTACAACGCATACAATGCAATCGAGAAAAGAGCGGCGGAAAATGGAGTGAATCTTTCTTCTTATTTTAACAATATTGGAAATCTTAAAGGGACACCGGGTGAACAGGATTTCGTGAGTCTCATTCATCAGTATTCTCAAGGTGTGGGTTATTTCTCTTCTGAGCTTCAAAATAAAATTCAATCTGCCAATTCTATCACAGATTTGCAAAATGTTTTAGATCCAACAAAGAACAAATTAGATTTTTCTACTGCACAGCTGAACGCTTTAACAGATCAAGAATTAGCTTACAGAGGACAAACCAGAAAAGACTTCAACATGCAAGTTGGGCAGTCCAAACTGAATAACCACCAATTATTTTTAAATGTTGAAGTGCCTGTCAGCGATGATTGGAAAGTTTATACTTTTGGAGGTTACTCCATCAGAGATGGTGCGTCAGGTGGTTTCTACAGAAGACCAAACCAAGCGAGAACTTTCACAGGACTTAACATTGACGGTTATTTGCCAGAAATTCACACAAGAATTCAGGATGTTTCATTGTCTGCAGGGATCAAAGGTAAATGGGACGGCTGGAATGTTGATCTAAGTAATACTTTCGGACAAAACAGTTTTGATTACACCATTGAGAATACAGGAAATACAAGTTTAAGATTTAACTCTCCTGACACTTTCAAAGCGGGTGGATTGCAGTTTTTGCAAAACACCATCAACTTGGATTTCAGCAAATCGTTTGATGTTTTCCAAGGAATCAATGTCGCTTTCGGAGCAGAGCAGCGTCATGAGAATTTTAGGATCAATCCAGGTGAGGAAGCATCTTACACAGCTTATGATATCAATGGAAATGTGCAGACGCCAACAACGCCTAGCTCTTTGAAACCAACAGATTTCTTTGGAGCAGCTTTAGCAGGAAGTTCTCAGGTTTTTTCTGGTTTCAGAGCTGAGAATGCCACCAATAAAAATAGAAATTCTTACGCAGGCTATGCAGATGTAGAGTTTAATTTTACGAATTGGTTATTGGTAGATGCGGCAGTTCGTTACGAAGATTATTCTGATTTTGGTTCGACTTTTAATTACAAATTGGCATCTAGGATCAAACTTTCGAACGACCTTAATTTCCGTTTTGCAGGATCTACAGGTTTCCGCGCGCCATCGATCCACCAGATCTACTACAACACGACATCAACCTTATTCACAACACTTCCTGGAGGAACAGCGCCATCTTTGGTAGAAGTAGGAACTTTCAGTAATGATTCTGCGGTTGCAAAAGGTTTGGGAATTAATAAATTAAAACAAGAGACTTCAAAGTCTGTAAGCACAGGATTTACCTATAAAATCCCTGCTCTGAATTTGAATATTACGGCAGATGCCTATTTCATTAGAATCGATGACAGAATTGTTTTGACCGATCAGTTTGCAAGACCGACAGCTCAGCAGATTGTTAACAACCCAAATCTTGGACCTGTTCAACAAGAATTTGATAAAGCAGAAGTTAATGCTGCTCAGTTTTTTGCAAACTCAATCGATACAGAAACAAAAGGTTTGGACGTTGTGATCAGCCATTCTTACAGAAGAGAAAGTTTCAGATTTAATAACGACATTGCCATCAACTTTAATAGAACAAAGAAAGTCGGCGATATTCACGCTTCGGATCTGTTGAAAAATGCAGGATTGGATACAACGTACTTTGGAGAAAGATCCAGAGTTTATCTAGAAGATTCAGTTCCAAAAGTGAAAGCGAGTTTGTCTCACAGCTTGACTTGGAATGACTTCAGTGTTTACTTGAGAAATACTTACTACGGAAAAGTTTATGGTGCAGACAATGTGGATGCGAACTTTGACGGCATCCTTTTGCCAAACGAGCATCAATTGGTGTCAGATAAGATCATTACCGACCTATCAATCGGATATAATATTAGCAAAAACTTCAACCTGACAGTCGGGACAAACAACTTGTTCGATATCTATCCTACGAAGAACGTGACGGCTTCTACCAACAATGACCAGTTTATATATTCGCGTTCTTCGTCTCAGTTTGGACAGAACGGAAGATACGTTTTCAGTAAGCTGACCGTATCATTTTAATTAGACGATTTTTTAAGGTTTTATATTTGTTTTGAAATGGCATCGGGGATTTCCTCGATGTCATTTTGTTTTTTGAACCACAATCACAATAGTCACAAAAGTTTTTAGTTTTATTTTTAGGAAAACAAAAAGTTCAAAAAAGGACTAAGAGTTTCTTTTTTGAACTTTTTAGATTGATTTTCAGAATCTTCTTTTGTGACTTAAATCAAACATCTAATTTCGCATTATTCAGTCTCAAAGAATTCAGGATCACAGAAACCGAACTGAAACTCATCGCCGCGGCGGCAATCATTGGACTTAGCAAAATTCCGAAGAAAGGGTAGAGCAATCCAGCAGCTAGCGGAATTCCCAAAACGTTGTAAATAAAGGCGAAGAAAAGATTTTCTTTGATGTTTCTCAATAGCTTTTCACTTAGGATTTTCGCTTTCGCAACGCCGAGGATATCGCCTTTTAACAAAGTGATTTCTGCACTTTCAATGGCGACATCCGTTCCTGTTCCCATGGCGATGCCGATGTTAGACTGAGCCAAAGCCGGTGCATCATTGATTCCGTCACCTGTCATTGCAACGATTTTTCCTTCGCTTTGAAGTTTTTTGATCTCGTTCATTTTATCTTCAGGAAGACAATTGGCTTTGAAATCTTTGATTCCAAGTTCGGCTGCAACTGCTTTTGCAGTATTTTCGTTATCACCGGTCATCATGATCACTTCGATATTTTGACTTTGAAGAAACTGGATGGCCTGCTTTGAAGTTGACTTGATCTGATCAGAAAAACTTAAGAATCCAACAACTTTTCCAGCTTTTGCGAGATAAGAAATCGTTTTCGCATCATTTTTTATTGAGATGACTTTTTGTTTTAAATTTTCGGGAATATCAATATTAAAATGTTTCAATAAACTTTCATTTCCCAACAGAATTTCTTCGTTGTTTATGATTCCTTTTACGCCTTTTCCGGAAATATTTTCGAAGCTTTCTACTTTCTCGAATCTGTCATCCTGAGCGGAGTCGAAGGATTTTCTAAATTCACTTAAAACCGCATTCGACAAAGGATGCTCAGAATTTTGATTGAGTGAAGAAGCGAGTTTTAGAATTGTATTTTTATCTTGATTTTCTAAAGTTTCGATATTGTCCAGACTTGGTTTACCTTCTGTCAAAGTTCCGGTCTTATCTGTGATCAAGACATTGATCTTATGCATTTCTTCCAAGGCTTCTGCATTTTTTATCAAAATTCCATTTTGCGCACCTTTCCCGATTCCGACCATCAAACTCATTGGTGTTGCCAATCCGAGAGCACAAGGACAAGCGACAATCAACACTGCGACAGCATTCACAAAAGCATAAATTAATTTATTCTCTCCACCGAAAATGTACCACGAAACGAAAGTTAAAATTGAAATTGCGATCACGGTTGGAACAAATATCTTCGAAACTTTATCCGCTAATTTTTGGATCGGTGCTTTTGTTCGGCTGGCGTCGTTCACCATTTTGATGATTTTGGAAAGTAGAGTTTCATCGCCCACTTTTTCTGTTTTCATGAGGAAACTTCCATTTCCGTTGATGGTTCCGGAGGTTATTTTGTCGCCTGATTTTTTCTCTGAAGGAATTGGTTCGCCTGTGATCATCGATTCATCGACGTTGGAATTTCCTTCAATAATTTTTCCATCAACAGGGATTTTTTCGCCTGGTTTTACTCTTAGAATATCATTGATTTTAATTTCAGAAAGTGGCACTTTTCTCTCATTTTCATGCACGACTAAATTCGCTGTTTCCGGAGAAAGATTCATCAAAGCTTCGATGGCTTTTCCTGTTTTTTGATGCGCTCTTGCTTCCAACATTTGTCCCATAATCACCAAAGTCAAAATCACACAAACCGATTCAAAATAAAGCGGTACAGAACCGCCGTGGGATAACTCGTGAGGAAGAATGCTTGGATTTATCAAGGCAATCAAACTGAATAAGAATGCTGCTGTAACACCTAAAGCTATCAATGAAAACATATTGAGATTCCAGGTTTTGAAGGAGGTCCAGCCACGTTTCATGATAAACCAGCCGGCATAGAAAATGACTGGAAGTGATAAGAGAAGTTCCAAATAAGCCTGGATCTGGTGAGAAAAAGGCCAATCGATAAACATGCCGCCCATCGAAAGAATAAAAACTGGAATGGAAAATCCTAAGGAAATCCAGAATTTTCTTTTCAGAATTTTATAGGTTTCGTCTTCGTGATTGTTATCTTTAGAAGGTTTCGGGACTAGATCCATGCCGCAGATCGGACAGTTTCCGGGTTCGTTTTGGACAATTTCTGCATGCATCGGACAAGTGTATTCTGTGGCCTTCTTTTCGGGAATCTTTACGAGATCCATTCCGCAAACCGGACAACCAACGTTGGAATCGTAAACCTTGTCGCCTTCACAAAACATCGGACAATAGTATTTCCCTTGATTTTGAGTATCGAGTTCTGGGTTTCGGATTTCGGGTTTTGAACTTTGGACATTGAACTCAGAATTCTGAACCAACTCTTCACTGATTTCTTCCAAATGCATGTGACAAACAGGGCAACCAGAATCTGATTCGTAAGTTTTATCGCTTTCGCAAAACATCGGGCAGAAGTATTCTCCTATCTTATCTTTGAAACTTTCGGGAAGATTGTTTTTGGAGTAGGCTTGTGGTTTGTTTCGTTGGTCTTCACGTTCTTCAATCGGAACTAGGAACATATTACAAACCGGACATCTGCCTTGTTTGAAATACAATTTTTCTCCTTCGCATTCCATCGGGCAATAATAGACGGAACTTGGTGAAATTCTCTGGTTGGGATGAAGATTGTCGTGGTTATGATGATTGTGGTTTTCCATTTTTGAAATTTACAATTACAAATTTCTGAAAAATAGAATGGAAAGTGTTGTAAATAAATGGAAAGATGTTATATTCAGCAATTATCGTCTCAAAAAAAAGCCTTTAGAAAAATCTAAAGGCTTTGATTAGGTTTTCGATAACTAAAGACTTAGTTGCTGAATCTTATCTGTTAATTCCTGATGTATTTTTTGGGTAGAAGGCGTTTCTATTCCAAGCTCTTTTCCGTAATGGATGATGGCGCCTGCAAACAATTCGAGTTCGTTGTTTTGCTGTTTGACGTTGATATCCAGTTGCAAAGACGTTGGCGTAGAAGGTGGAAATGTGGAAGCTTTTTCAAAAGTTTTTTCGATAATGTCGTTTGGAAGAGTAATTGCTTTTTTGTCTGCAATAGCTTTTACTTCTTTCATAATGGCTGTGGCTTCCTGCTTCTGTGCAGAATCTTCGCAAACTGTTCCGATAGAAGAATTGTACTTTGCACTCACCAATCCGAAACTGGCTACAAAAATGAATTTGGTCCAAATGTCTGCAAAGGAATTCTCTTTAAAATCAAAGTCGATTCCGCTGTCTGTCATTAATTTGATTATCCAATCTACATTCTCTGCAATATTTGCAGGGTCTTTACCAAATATCAATTTTCCAGCCTTTCCTTTGTGCTCAACAATCCCTTTTTCTTTGATATGGGAAGCTACATAGACGCAGGCTGGCAAAATCGTATTCTCGGGAATTATTTTTCTTATTCTGTCATAGATGTCAACGCCGTTCATCAGAGGTAGAAGTATCGTATTTGGGCTGATAACTTGTTTCAATTGTTCGCAAACGTTTTCCAGATCATATTCCTTAACACAAATTAGAACGAGATCGGAATTGCCTATTTCGGAAATACTTTGAATTATTTCGTTAGGTTTTGTGATGATATTCGGGTGTTCGGGAGAGAGTAATGTCAGTCCATTTTCCTTAACAATATCAAAAGTTTTGCTTCTAGCTACAAAAGTTATATGAAACTGATTCTCTTTCTCATTCAGTTGATTGATTTTGAAACCAAAATATCCACCAACACCGCCAAGACCTATTATTACTATATTTTTCTTTTCCATATGATTATCTTATGTTAATTTATTCGGCGCAAATTTGAGAAAAAAGAATGAATTCACCTATGAAGATATAAAAACCCTCCAGAAATTTTCCGAAGGGTTAATCAATTGAAAGTTGTTATGAAAATCACTCGATTTTTAATATTAGATTTTTGTCTGTAGTTTTGTCGGCATTCAATGCGTTGTTTGGCGCTGTCATCCACCTGGCTTTATTAATTACAAACTTGAATTGGTATTCTTTTCCTTTCTCAAATTGTGATTTCGGGATGGCCAATTCAAAAGTGTCAGCATTTTTTCTGATCATTTGAAATGATTTATTATCCGCATTCCAATCATTGAGTGTGCCCGCGACTGCAATACTTTTTATGAGACTGTTGTCCAGAATTTTATCGTGTGTGTAACTGAAGATTACTTTATTATCGGTTGATCTATAACCGTAAATATTTTTGTTTTTATTATCAATCAAAAGATCATTGGCAATGTCAAATGTAGAATTGCTGAGAATCTCGCCGGTTTCTGGTCCGCTGATATTGACCATTACACAAATACCCAAATTCTGCTCTGGAAATACAGAAAACATCACCTGATTGCCATAGGCTCCGCCGTGCTTGAAAGCATACTTACCGAATTCTGAAACATAAATTCGATCCCAAAAATAGCCATACCAATCTTGATTGCTGTTTGTAATATTTCGTTGTGATTCCTGAACAACTTTGTTTTCACTATCCAATTCGAACTTTAAAAACTTCATCAAATCTCCTAAAGTGGATTTGGCTCTCAAACCTGATGAACCCGATAATTGACTTACAAAATGTGGCATCAAAACGTGATTGGAATTATAGCCATTGCCAAGCTTTTCGTTGGCATTTAATGTGAATTTCGTCTTGTTCATATTCAGTTTTGACCACAGATTATTCTCTACTAATTTCTCAAAAGGTTTGTTGTAAATATTCTCGAGCATCAATCCAGTCATCTCAAGACTTGGATTGCTGTAAAGGTATTTTGTTCCAGGAATTGTGTCTAGTTTTACAGTTTTTAGGTCACGCAAAAAATCGGTTTTCGAATAATTTTTATAAAGTTCTACCAGCTTGAATGTGGTTTGGTCGTCAAATGTTTTCAGAATCTCTCTGTCATCTGGCAAAACGCTAGGTATGGCAGATTTATAAGAAATCAAATCTTTGACTGACTGGTTTACCATCGTACTGCAGATTGGGATAATCACCTTTGAGATATTTTCTTTTGTCATCATCCAGTTTCACTTTCTTTTCCAGAACAGCTTGTGCCAGCAGATAGCCGGTCATAACTTTTGTAACGGAAGCGATTTCGAAATAGGTATTGTCGTTTGCTTTATTGCCTTTCCCTTTATCGATTTCACCGTAATGTTTGGTGTAAACCTTTCCATCTTTTACAATACCAATGGAGACTGAATATGCCTTTGCATTTTTAAGTAGTACCTCGGCATTTTTATCCATTATGGAATCGATAGAATTATTCAGGTCATTTTTATTTTGACCAAAAGTTGATGTAACGATAAAAGCCAGTAGGAAAAGGATTATTTTACTCATATGTTTTGTTGTAATGTAAATATTGTAAATGAAGTTATTGTTGATTTCAATTTCAATAGTTTGACAATCTTAAAAGGCGTTCTGTTACATCGTAAAAGGTAATTTATAAAAAAAACCTTCAAGAGTTTCTGAAGGTTTGATTTATGTAAAGCGTTTAGTTTAAATATAAAAACTGCTTATTTTTTCGGTTTCAAAGAAAGATTATCCAAATAAACGGCTTGATGTACGCCATTCAGCATCACTTTCAAACCTAAGTTACTGTCTTTTTTCAATGAGATGTTGAAGACTTTTTTGTCTTTCCCGATTTTCACAGGTTTTGCGATGGTGGTAAAAGTTTTGGGATTTGAAGCGTTTTGGATGGACAAGATTTCCAATGTCGTTTCTCCGCCGTTGTCTGTAACATCAAGGCTAAGTGTATAGTTTCCCGCTTTGATTTTTGGTGTTACGAGATACATATTTTCCTTAGGCTTGGTCATGGAGTAGAAGATGACCTTTTTATCGCTAGCGTAGAGCATTGCTTCTCCTTTTTGAGCCGTCCAACATTTGTCGATATCCTTCCAAGTATCAAAATTTTCTGTCAATGTGGAGACGGTTTTACACTGTGCATTAGCTGTCACAAATCCGCATAAAGCCACCATTCCTCCGAATATTATTTTTCTCATTTTTGATTAAATATTATGAGGTAAAAATAGGTAAAAAAGCTTGTCTTACAAAGTTATTTTTAATGAATCTAAATAACTTTATAGTATATCATATTTGTAATTATATTATCTATTTGAGAAGATTTAATTCAATCAGATTATTTTCTTTTGCCAGTCTTTCCAGCGCTTGCTGATTTAGTTCCCTGATGATTTCGGAAGATGTTCTGAATTTTCCATCAGCATCTCTTTGGTCAGGTATTCTTCCCACTAAATCAGCTGTTGGGTTTTGACGATAACTTTTAAATTTTTTGATAAATTGATCGTGATTTAACTCAACAATACGGTAATTATGCAGATCAGGATAGACGAACGGTTCCTTTTTAGACTTAATTCCTTTCAGTTCAAACACGTGACTTTTATTGCTGTCTTCAATTTTCAGAATCAAACCAGGTAAACCTTTGAATTTGTACGGTCCATCTTGGATCGGGATTTCTTTTGTAAACCAAGCTGTCCATTTTCTACCTCCGAATTCGGTGGTTGCTTTTTGAACATCATAACTTAGGATTTTAGAAAACTCGGTGGTCAATTTCCAATTGAATTCTACATCTTGTTTTACTTTGTATTTGTCCCAGATCAAGAATGTGGTATGGACCAATTGATTTGAGTTAGGATATTTTGTAACCCACTCATTCACCATCGCACTGCCAGATGGCATAGAATTGATTCCTTTTTGATAGTCTTCAAATTGAGCAGAATCTGATGCATATCTTACGGAACTATAATACTCTGACCTGTCTTTTTGAAAATTCAATATCATTATTTCTGTTTTGATATCTGTTTTGTTCGTCGAATCAGGAATGAATTTGTATTCGTAGAGAAATTGTTTGTTTTGTCCGAAAATAAAATTGGAAAGAAGAATCAGAATTAATAAGTAATTATTTTTCATTTGTTAGAAGTTTTATAAGAGTAAAATTAGCTTGTTTTTTTCTCATTTTCATTCACAAAACTTCACAAACTTTGTTAAATAAAACTTATAAAAGTCACGCTTTCTTACTCTTCAACCTGAAAATCTCCTTCCCATTAAAAACTATCACAGCCAAGAATATCAAGGCATATGAGAATATCTGCAAGCTTCCCAATGGTTCGTGATAAACAACACCAGCCAAGACAAATGCAATGATAGGATTGATGTTCAGTATCATCCCAACTTTGGAAGAACTGATACCCGAAAGTGCATAGAGATTGAGAAGTAATGGAACAATGGTGTACATCACCGCAATGATCTCAATATAGAAATAGAATTTAAGGTCTGTAATAAGACTTCCAGAATAGAAAGGGAAGAATGGTAGTAAGATCAAGGCTGAAAGCAGAATATGGAAATTTAGAACCAGAAATTTATCAAACTGTTTATTTTTGTTTTGGCTCACGAGATATGCAGCATAAGTAAAACCGATAAGGCTGCTATAAAACATATCTATCATTTTGGCATAAGACAACAAAAGACAGCCTAGAAAACTTAGAAAAACCGACAACCATTGGAGTCTGGTCAACTTGTCTTTTAGTAAAAAGTAAGCAAGGATCGTGGTGATGATCGGGCAAACCAAATAAGCCACAGAGGTTGCCCGTACGCTAACATGATTCATCACATAAATAAAAGAAAACCAGTTTGCAGTGAGCAAAATGCTGCTGCCGACATTGAGAATGATCAGATCTTTCTTGTTTTTTTTTGGAATAGATTTGAAATAATTCAGGTTGTCCTTCAGCATTTTTCTTTTGAATAAAACGGAAACGACCGTCATAATGATCGCACAGCTAAACACCCGATAAAAAAGAATGTCCGATGATGCAAAGGAATGAAGTGGCTTCAAAACCAGACTGAATGTGCCCCAAAGGGTGAAAGCACAGATGGCAGCGAGGTAATATCTCAGAGTGTTCAAGTGATCGTAATGTTAGGAATCTTTTATCAATATTGATGGTGCAAAAATAGGGATTTTGCCGTTGATAAAGGGAAGACTCTCCTCAAAACAAAAGTATTTGTGATATAAAAACATAAAAAAGAAGAGAAACAAATTTGAGCTGTCTCTCTTCTTCGGTTAATATAAATTGATCGTTGATTGTCTGGGAAAGAGGGCATCACTGCCCTCCTTATCAATAAATCTAATAAACTATGAATTAGATTTATTTGAATTTTTAATATCAAATTTTTTGCCAAAACTATATGTGAATCACCACTTTATCATTTTTTTTGTTAGAAATGTTTGAAAATTAAATTTTTCCAAGGTATTTCTACATATTCTTCTCTACTTATTTTTAAAATTCTCATCCAGAAAACTGAAAACTTTATCAAAATGCTTAAGAGGTTCCGCATGGCTCCCATCAATTTGTATGTGCTCGGCTTTGTGTTTGAATTTTTTCTCTTTCAAACGATTGATTATCTTTTCTGACATAGGCGTGGATGGGATGATCTCGTCTTTTGTTGCTGAGAGTAATAGAATAGAACCGTTAATATTCTCTACTTTTATCAAGGCTTTATCTTCAGCTGTCTGATCATGCAACATCGCTTCAAATCCTCCTCTGAGGTCATTTTTCATCAAAAAGGGAATAGATTCCTCATTGACAGGAACAAAGGGAAGTTGCTGATTTTGATAGGTCCAGCAAGAACTGGTGAAGTGGTCTGTATGTCCTGGAAACACGACATGACTTGGAACAATAGCCACAATACAACTAATTTCCGGATAGTAACTACCCAACAGCAAAGCCAGGTCGGCACCGCGTGATCCACCGACGATGGCAATCTTTGATCTATTGATCTTTTTGTTCTGAGTTGCTGCAAGAATGGCATTGTGAACATCTTCAATCGCGATTTTGTCCAAAATAGCTGGCGTTCCCTTTGACCCAAAATAACCAATAGCTAAAAAAGCATAACCTTTTCTAAGGAATTCTTCACGCGTTGTTTTCCAGTGATCGCTTGCCCACGCATTGCCACCTTCGGAGCCTCCAAGTCCTATAACTAATGGCTGATTTTCAGATTCTCCTAAATAGAGCAGACTTTCTGTATTTTGCGTTTCTAATTTGATCTGGGCAAAAGAGAGGGTTGTGCCAAGAACTAAGATCGTCAAAAACCATAGTGAAAGTGTAGTTGCTTTGTTCATTTTATTGATTTTAATTACTGAACAAAGTTTAGCAATTGACAGGAGAAAATTTTTGACCTATATCAAATAATTACTTTTCAGCTCTGATTCTGCTAAGGGTTTCCTGAGAAATGCCAAGGTACGAAGCTACCATTCCCAAAGGAATCCTGTGATAAACACCACGATAGACCTCACAAAAATGGAGATACTTTTCCTTTGCGGTTGTAAACCTCATAGATGTGATCCTTTCCATCAGATGTCCAAACACAGTTCCCATCGACAGTCTGGAGTAGCGTTCCATTTCCGGGAAATTTTCGAAGAGGAACATCAGATCATTCACATGAAGGCAAAATGTCTCTGTGTTTTCCAGTGCATCGATGTAATAGATGTCCAACTGTCTCTGGATGAAACTTCGAGGTGAATTGGTCCATTCGCCTTGATCACTGAAATATTCGCTGATCTCTTTTCCGTCTTTGATGAAGTAGGTTCGAACGAGTCCTTTCAGTATAAAATAACTCTTGGTACAGATCGCATCTGCGTCATGAATGAGTTCGCCTTTCTTGAAAGTTTTGAATTTGACGCGTTCTGCCAATTCCTTTTTTAAAGAGTCACTTAGTTTGATGTATTTTTCAAAATGCGGAAAAAGTAATTCTTCTGGATTCATTTTTTAATTGGAACGATGCTTAAGGTAAAGATAATAAATATTCAGGCTTTAAAGCTGATCATTCTCGACTTGCTCCAAATTATCACTCTCCGAATATTTGCTGTTCCATAATGATATCGATGCGTACCAAATATTTGTTCAAAACGTAATGTTCGATTTCCTAAAGCATAGATGATGATGGGTTTTAATTTGGAGCCGATGAGTGCCATCATTATCTGCCAACGAATTTGATAAAGTAAAAGCCGCCGAACAACGCAAAAAAATATATGCAGAAGCAGCGGGAGAAATTATCTCATCGCCGCCGATCATATTCCGTTTCCTGGTTTAGGCAGATTGAGGAAAGATGAAGACGGCTACGAATGGATGATGGTGAATTTTAGCAATTCTGGGAAAACGAGATAAATCGTTACCAACAAGAAAGGCCGAAGTCGTACTTCAGCCTTTTTTATTTTAAAAATTTATCTTTGTTAAAGTGTAAGCTCGGAAGCTAAAATCACTTCTCTGTTTTCCAGTAAAGGAATGATCTGTTTTACTGCAATTTCCTGGTAATGATCGGAGTTTTTATGAGCTTCAATACTTGACATGTCTTTATAACTTTCATTCAATATCAGAGTGTTGATGTCAGCATTGTCTTGATAAATTTTGTAAAATATATTGCCTTCTTCGCTTGTACTTTTTTCAATTAATGAAGGAAGCAGATCCAAAATGGTTTGTAGATTTCCATTTTTCACTTGCCATTTGGCAAAGATGAAGATAGGTTGTGTTTGATTTTCCATGATTAATTTTTTTGATTTAGTAAAGCCACGATTTTCTCTCCAACGCCTCTTGCAGAAGCAGGATTTTGACCAGTCACAAGATTTCCGTCTGCAATGCTGTGCGCAGACCAAGCGGTTTCTGCGTGGAAGATGGCACCTTGTTTCGATAATTCGGTTTGAAGGTCAAAGGGAACATCGGCAATCGCATACATTGATTCTTCTTCGGTAGTGAATGATGTGATATTTTTTCCATTGATCAAATACTCGCCATTGCTAAGTTTTACATTCAACAAAGAAACAGGACCGTGACAAACTGCGCCTACGATTGCGCCACGTTCGTAAGTTTCTGCAATTACTTTTTTCAAGGTTTTATGTTCCGGCATATCGACCATTGGGGCCAATCCACCTGGCGTGAAAACAGCATCGTAAACTGTAGTGTCCACATCGCTTAGTTTGGTTGCTTTTTGCATCTCTGCCCAACCGTCTCCGGTTAAGAATTTGAGATTGTCCGGGTCGCCGGCAAGGTCTAATCCGTCAAGGTAAGGTGTTTCTCCAGTCAATGACGCGAAGTCAATTTGAAATCCTGCCTTATCAAAATCTGCATAAGGATGAGCTACTTCTGGTAAAAATGTTCCGGTTCTTCTGTTGTTCGGACCAATGGCGTTGGCATTGGAAACGATGATCAAGATCTTCTTTTTCATGTCTTTATAACTTTAAATTATTAATTGATTGTTCTATTAATTTGATAAGACAAAAGTAGTCTAGGCAAGCTTCCGAAGAGAAGGGGCTAAGTCACAAAAAAAGTGTGACCAGAATCACACTTTTGAAAATTTTATTTGGAATAAAGTCTGCTGAGCGTTTCCCGGCTCACACCAAGGTATTCAGCAATCAGCTTTTTAGGGATGCTTTGAAGCAGATCAGGATAGAGTTTTGAAAATTCTTCGTAGCGCTGTTGAGGTGTGCTGGAGAGTAATAATTTCACTCTTTGTTGGAGCGCAATGTAGCCGTTGGTCAATTTCATTCTGTAGAAATGTTCCATTTTGTGGAGTTCTGATGATAGTTTTTCTCTTGCTTCCAGAGTTGACACCAAGACTTCTCCAGCTTCGATACATTCGATGTACATGGTGGCTTTTTTGTTTTGAAAAAATGCTTGATAATCGGACATCCACCAGTTTTCTTTGGCAAATTGAAGAATGAACTCTTTCCCTTGCTCGTCCAGATAGAAAACTTTGAAGATGCCTGAGAGAACCAAAAATTCATATGGAACATCATCGCCTTCATTAATTAGAAATTGATTTTTCAAAGTTCGTTTTGTCGTGAAGAATGGTTTGATCAATTCAAACTCATCATCAGACAATGAGACGATCTCTTGGATATGTTGACGCAGTTTTTCCATTGGCTTTTCTTTTTAAAGTGTTTCCTTTGTGATCCACTTTCCGACTGTTGGCGCTTCGTAGTTTTTCATTTTGTTCAACAGATCTTCGATATTATCACTTATAATCAGCATATCCTGGTTCACTTGTTTCAGGAAACCTTTGTCAACTGTTGTTTGGATAAATGCGATCAAAGAATCATAAAATCCATCGATATTAAGAATGGCGATTGGTTTTTTATGAAGACCCAATTGCGCCCATGTCAGCATTTCAAAAAACTCTTCCAACGTTCCGAAACCGCCTGGCAAAGCAATCACACCGTCACAAAGTTCATTCATTTTGGTTTTTCGTTCGTGCATTGTTTCTACCAAAAACAATTCGGTCAAGTGGTTGTGGGCAATTTCTTTTGATCTCAGAAATTTGGGCAAAACGCCAAAAACTTCACCGCCTTTTTCCAGAACGCCATCCGCTACTGCACCCATCAATCCAACGTTGGCACCGCCATAGACCAATCCTATATTTTCTTCCGCCAATTTATTTCCTAATAAAATGGCTTGTGCTTTAAAAATCTCATCGGTTCCGAAGCTGGAACCGCAAAATACTGTTACTCTTTTCATTTTTTATAAATTCTATCTGATCCAGCCTACCAATTTTTTCCACTTCTCCATCTCCGTTTTTCTTTGGGTCAGATCTTTTGGTGGCAAATGATTTTCGTTTTTTGCCTGCGTTCTTATGATCTCTGTTTGTTCCTCCAGCGTATTCAGACCGATGGACTTTCTTCGTTGATTGACTTTATTGATGTCATCAAAATCATTTGGGCTCAATTCTCCATTATTGTCCCAGTCAAATTGGGTTCCGTAAAGTTGCGGTTTATTTCCAAAAGTTGCAATTCGGTCTGTGAGATAGGCGAGATTTCTTGGGTCGGCTTTCTTCTTTTTAACTTCAATTTCCAAAAGTTCGGCGCATTTTTTCATAAACTCAGGTTTTCCGATCGAATGTTGAATCACCAACCAAGCAGAATAAGCTGAATGATTTCCCACTTTTTCTACGGTTGGAAATCCGATGATATCGATAATCTCATTCAAAACTTCAGCATTTTTATTGTGAAGATTTTCCATTTCCTGATTATAACCTTCACCCAATTTTCCTTCAGAAATCAGTTTTTCCCGAAGTTCTAAATCTGCGTTTTGAAGACCAATGATGATTTCTGGAATGTTTTTGAGATGCATAGTTTCGAAATTAATATTCTAAAATTTAAAACAAATAAGAAATGTTAAATTAATAAAAAAGCTGCTGCTGCTAGATAAAACTCAATATATCATTAGTTAGAATCTCTTTCTAAGAATTTAGCATAGATTTGATTTTTCTGATTTGTTTAATAAGGTAAAGTTAAGCTTTGTTCAAAAGAAAAACCTCTCAAAAAGTTGAAAGGTTTTTAACATAAAATTAATATATTGAACAAAATATATTCAGAAATTTCATTAAAAATAAATTATTTCTTTCTCGGTTTTCCAAATGGATTGTAAGAAACACCGATATTAAAATAAAAAGAAGACTTCACACTAGCATCGAAAATATAATCTTTGAAAGTATCTTCTTTCCGGAAAATTCTTGCATTAGGCGTAGATCGCATTCCGGCTTTCAAAGTTCCGATGAAATTAGCTCCCAATTTATGCTCGTAAATGGCTCCGGAATTGATTTCCAACTGCCGGAATTCATATCTTTTGTCCGCATTATAAATATAAAATGCCGTGTTGTCCATCTCAGTTCCGATAGAAACTCTTCCGTTTTGGAACACATTTTTCCGCATCATTATTTTACTTGGAAGGATGATATCTGCAACCCAACCATTATCAAATCTGTGTTTATAAGTAATCACAGGAAGCGGGAAAACAGGAATCTGACCACTTGGATCGATAAGTGCGGCGAGACCTACTGTAAAGGTAGTTTTTGCGTTGGCTTTTACAACTACGGAACCGGTTAACATTCCTCTGATTCTCTCAAAATGCTGCTCGCTTCCGTCTACAGATGCGGTTGCGGAATAAACTGCTGTTTTTCCAAATAATTTTGAGAATCGGGTGAGACTCAATGATTCTGTGTGATAGTGGAAATCCTGTTTATTGCCTTTTTCCTCTGAAAAGATTGATGTTGATTGTTCTGTATTGATAGAAGTATATTTATAATTCAAACTCGTGCTCAGCATCCATTTTGCATTTTTGATGAAGTAAAAGTTTGTGTTTACTTTCACTTGCTGCAAACTTTTGACTTTGTTTTCCTGCAAATCTGATCCGTATAATTGTGATGAATATTTGTAAGGCGTCAATTGTGTGAATTCTACATTAAGATCTCTGGTCTGCGGAAATTTATCTGTGACAAACGCCACCACCTGACGCGGAATACTGTCTTTTTTCTGAGCCAAAATCCTATTCTGGAAAGGAAAAATAGCGAAAGGAATTATTAATTTTTGAAAGTTTTTCATAGTTTATTTTAAAGAATAGATGACAGATTGGAAAAAATTGAATGTGAAAATCCGGTTATAAAAAAGTTCGATTCCATTTTCGATGAGAAAATCGATATGTCTGTTGTAATTGCTGACGTGATCTTCTTCCACAAAGACAAACCAAAGCTCCTGCAGTTGATGTTGTTTTTTGAAAACTTCGGAAGCCAGAAGATCCAATGTGAATTGATGTTTCAAATCGTAAAAAAGAATGCCTTTCATCACGCCATTGTCCTCGATGATATTGATTGGATGACTGATGTAATCAACAACTTTCAGACTTTGATTATAAGATTCGATAAAATGATGAAGGTCGATGAGCTGAATCGTTTTTTCCTCCAGCTGCGATGGCGTCATATAAAAACACTCGATGTCAATCTTTTCTGTCAGTTTTTGAAAAATGTTCAGTTCCATATTATGGTGATTTTTACCGGACAAAGGAATAGAGAATAAGTGCCGCAAAATTATTTTTTATACGAACACCTTTATAATTTATACCAAATCCTGCCTTTCAAAAATTGGTATAATAAAATCCCTGTTTTGTATAATAAAATCCGGATTGAATCCGTTATTAGCTATTTTTGTCATTCATCAAATACCTAATGAGATATAATCACAAGGACATAAAAGAAATGATCGTCATCGATTTTTTGATTGATAGAAAATTCAGGGTTCTGAGACATTTTCTTTTTCTGCTTTTCTTTTTTCTGCTGATGTATAATGCAAGATTCTGGCACGATTTCAAACCGGAATACGAGTATATGATCTTGTTTTTTGTGTACGTTTCGCTTTTGATAATGATCTACATCAATATTTATATTTTGGTTCCGTTGTTTTTCTTTAAAACACATTATCTTTTATATCTCGCACTGTTGATCATTATGGGCGTTGCTGGACTTAATTTGATTGGTTTTTGTTTTACTACTGTTTTTTCGGATTACAGAATTGCTGATCCCATTGATGACAAAAGAGGAATGTATGAAGGTGTACTGATGTGTCTTCCCATCATTCTAATGAGTACAACAGTGAGATTACTGCAGAAATGGACCAATGATAACAAGAGAATCGTAGAGCTTGACAACCTGACGTTGAATATGGAACTGAAAGAACTGCGAAACCAGATCAATCCACATTTTCTCTTCAATATGCTGAATAATGTGAAAGCTTTGATCCGAACTGATCCTGAGAAAGCTTCAACTGTTATTGTGAAATTATCGGAGTTTCTGCGTTATCAATTATATGAAAATAATGAGGAGAAAACCTTGCTGACTTCCGAGATTGAGTTCTTGTCCAACTTCATTAATCTTGAAAAAATAAGACGCGAAAATTTCTGTGTTGAGATCAAAACTGAAACTGATAAAAAGATTTTGAACACGACTTTTATTCCACCAAATCTATTCACAACATTTGTGGAAAATGCCATAAAACACAGCGTGGAAATCAATGATAATCCGTCTTTTGTTCATATTAATATAGAAATTAAAGATAAAAATCTTCTATTTGTCTGTACCAATTCCCGAAATCCAAATTATTCTATTTCAAATGAAAATTACGGTGGACTTGGATTGGCAAATATCAAAAGACGTTTGGAACTTTTGTATCAGGATAAATTCGATTTGAATATCAATTCAACCGATCAAGAATATATTGTAAACCTTAGCATTCCACTATGAATTGTATCATTATAGACGACGAACCTTTAGCAAGAGCAGAGATGCAGTCATTGATCCGGGAAGTTTCAGATCTGGAAATTTTGGGTGATTTTTCCAATGCTTTGACAGCTTTGGAATATCTTAAAACCAATCAGGTTGATCTGATTTTTCTGGACATAGAAATGCCTCTGGGCACAGGTTTGGAATTTGCAGAAATGCTACCGAAACAGACACTTATTATCTTTACAACAGCTTATTCCCAATACGCTTTGAAAAGTTATGAACTGGATGCGATTGATTATTTATTAAAGCCAATCGAAAAGGAAAGACTCGAAAAAGCCATTAACAAAGCAGAGCTTTATAACCAATTACTTTCTCGGGAAACGATCAAAAATACAGTTGAATCCAATACAGCTGACTTTCTTTTCATTAAAGCTGACAGACGTTTTTATAAATTAAATTTTGATGAAATTAAATTCATTGAAGGACTGAAAGATTATGTCGTCATCCATACAAAAACGCAAAAGCTGATCACGGCGATGAATCTTAAAACGATTCATCAGAAGATTCCTGATTCAATATTTCTGAGAGTCAGCAAGTCTTATGTCGTGAATCTCAACTTTATAGACTCTTTTGATAATCACAATATTTATATTGATGAATCTGAAATTCCTCTGGGAGAGGTTTACAGATCGGCATTTTTCACAGCATATTCCGGCGGCTCTCTGAATCTGGAAAATTAGTGGTGATTTTTTTTCTGAATATCAAAAATTGTGTCAAATTTGAAATTAAGTAGACGACAAGGAACGTCAAAAATATTCTGACAAAATCCGGTGAATCATTGTCGGACGAATTCCCGATCATCAGCATAATCCAAACGGTATAAATAATCCCAGCGATCGGAATCAACAAAAAAGTCAGCATTGAAAAATAATAATTGTTTCTTATTTTATTTATTAGATTAAGGAACAAAAGCAGTGAACATATCAGCATTCCAATAAGATAAATCAGTGAATATCCAAGACTCAGCAAGATGTCCAGAATATACAAAAGCGTTTTGAAGAAAGTGTCATTTTCGGACTCAGATTCAGAAATTCCCAATCTGTAAACCACGAATAAAACAAACGCAATCAATACATTGGCTATCCAAAACTTAAATATCAAATTTTTCATTCCTTGATAATTTCCAGACTTTAAAGGCTGATTGTAGGCTCCGTGCATCCTCCTTTTTTGTATTGATGACTGCTTTCATCTTTCAAAGATTCTACCTTTTGTGATTTAGGCTTATAAATGATTTTGAAAGTACGGTTCTGATAATTTTCTGCCTTATCCGGCGTAAAGTTCAGAATGTTTTTCTGTATCGTGTATTTTCCGTCTATGTAACGTAACCTTTGGGATTGCGCATAGATCTGGCCATCTTTTTCCGTCTGACTTTTTTGGGCAGCATCATAATTGTAGGTTGTGATCACAAATCGTGCATTGCTTCCTGCCCATCCATATTCCAGAAGATTTTCCGTCACGTAAACGATTGAATCTTTTTGTTCTTCAGATTTATAAATGAAACATTTTTTTTCATCTTTACTATAATCTTCTAATTTTTTCACTTCTGGTGGCGGAAGGAGTGTCGGTGGTGTTATAGGCGGTGCTTTCTTCGTTTTCTTTTGCTGTCCGAATGTGAGTCCGCTCATCATTATCAGGATAATTACAAATACAGTTTTCATAGTTTTAAATATTTTAAATTTATTCAGCAATATTGCCGCCAAAATCACCTTACTCATTCATTTAATCAGGTTTTGACGTCGTTTGATGAAGTACGACATATTCCCAAGGCTCCATCGTCAATATCAAAGTGGCAGAGACAGGCTGCATTTCTTCATTAAATAAATTCTGATAAATTCCTGTGTCAAACGAGGTATCAAATTGTGAAATGAAAGTTTCTTTGCTCAGATTGATAAAAGTCAGAACCTTATCACCATTCTTTTCCCGTACAAACGCAATGACCTGATCCATTCTGTCATTCATCAATCTGACCATTTCTCCGCCGTAACTGCCGTTCCACAGTGCCTGATTTTTATGTTTTAAATCAAAAAGGGTAGTGTAAAGTGCTTCATTCTCGTGGGATTTCCATTCAATCGGATCTTTTTCGAAAAACTCCAATGACCGGTCAAGTCCAGCTTCCTGTCCACTGTAAACCAGCGGAATGCCGTCCATCAAAAAAGTAAAAACTGTCAATGCTTTCAAAGCTTCACCGAAATTGCTGTACTGATTGCCTTCCCAGGAATTTTTATCGTGATTATCAATAAAATTCATTCGGATTCCGGCTTTTGGAAAGATAGAAACGTGCTCTGCAATGTACGCTTCAGTCAAATTTTTAACGCTGATATGATTGGTAGCAATCAGATGCAGAATATTCCAAAGCGTCCAGTTGTAAGTAGAATCAAAGGCTTTTCTGTGGAGTTCCTTATCTTCAGCTTCTGCCAGCATAAAGATTGGTTTTATTTGATCAAGTTCCGATCTTACATTTTCCCAAAAATCAATAGGGACGAAACTCGCAATATCGCAGCGGTAGCCGTCAATATTATATTTTTCGATCCAGAATTTCATCGCGTCGGTCATATATTTTCGCAATTCCGGATTTCTGTAATCCAGTTCAATAATATCATCATAATCGCGCCATCTTGTGGATTGGAAAGTCCCTTTTCTGGATTTCATGTACCAATCCGGATGTTTTTCTACCAGATCATTATCCCAACTCGTGTGATTGGCAACCCAATCCAAGATCACGTACATTCCCTGTTCGTGAATAGCCTTTACAAGATCAATGAAATCCACTTCGGTTCCAAATTCCGTATTGATTCCCAAATAATCTTTCACCGAATAATAACTTCCCAGACTACCTTTCCTATGAAGTTGTCCAATCGGGTGAATAGGCATTAACCAAATAATATCGATGCCCATTTTCTTCAGTCTCGGAAGTTGTTTTATCACAGCTTTAAAGTTTCCTTCCTCAGAAAACTGGCGAATATTAAGTTCGTAAAGCGTGGCATTCTTCACCCAATCTGGTGTGGTGATCTGAACGTAAGATTTCGGTTGGTATCGGTTGTCGTTTTGCTCTCCCATATGATCATCAATCAAGAATAAAATTTGCAACGAATATCATACCTATCACAGATTTTCTTGTAAATCAATCATCAATCTTTGTTCTTTATTAATTTTTGAAGGTTTTTCACTGTGTTTTTTGATTAAGGTTTGATGTTTGCAAGGAAAAAGCGAGTAAGGTGCAAGACTTTACTCAATTCTTTAAAATTTCTATTTATGATTCCCAAAAAAATACATTATTGTTGGTTTGGTGGCCAACCAAAAACTGAACTGGCTGAACATTGCATCGATTCCTGGAAAAGAATTCACCCTGATTTCGAAATTGTGGAATGGAATGAAAGCAACTCGCCACTAGAAGATAATAATTATGTAAGAGAAGCTTTTGCTCAGAAAAAATGGGCATTTGTATCAGACTATGTTCGTTCCAAAGTCATGTATGACCATGGTGGAATCTATATGGACACGGATATGGAATTGAATTTACCTCTCGATGAATTCCTGGATGAAAAAGCCGTTTGTGGTTTCGAGGTCAAAGGTGTTCCGTATTCTGCGTTTTGGATGGCAGAGCCGAAGCATCAGCTTTCCAAGGACTTTGTAGATTATTATGACAGACAGGAAGGTTTTGTAGAGCGCATCAACACTGATATTTTTTCCGAAATGCTCGAAAACGAATATGGCGCAGACCGATACAGCGATACGATCCAAAAACTGAATCATGGCGTGACCCTTTATCCTTCCGTTTACTTTTCTCAGGATCTGCCGAAGAATTATGTGAGTCATCACTTCAGTGGTTCATGGTTTGGCGGCGACGAGGAAAATACGCATAAAAAGATGGTCAACATCTACGGACTTTTGGAAAGATTGGTCAATCAGCCTGGTGCGGAAAAATCAGTGGAAAGTATTATCAATGAATACAAGATCATCGATGTGAATGATATTTTGAATCTCATTCCGAAAGAAAAAATAGAAGCTTATTTGAAAGATTAGTCAATTTAAATCTCTACTATTTCATAATGATTTGAGAATAGTAGAGATTTTTTTAATAAGCTTTTCCACCAGAAATTTTCAGAACATGTTCTGTTCTGATAGACGGACAACATCTACCATCTGTTTCTGCATACTCAAGTTTTTCGACATAGATTTTTCCATCACTGATCTTTTCAAAGGTAAATAAGTAATTTGGTTCATATCCTGCAATGACTTTCACGTTGGTTCCGGTGTTTTTGTATAAGGCCAATCCTTGCCCAACAAGGGCATTGCCACCATCTTGGGGCGCAAGGGAAAAATAGATCACCACATCCGAAATTCCGTCACCAGTAAAATCCCCTGTATGGCTTTCCTGAAGATCAGGACGAGCGTCGTAGTCATCCAATATTTTTGGTAAATATTCTTCGAATTGTTTTTCAGCGAGTTTTACCGCTTGTTCTGTGGAAATGCTTGCTTGTTTTATCGGTGGTCGTTTCGTTATTACTTGCTTTGCTGCAACGGACGAAATTTGATTTCCATTCGTATTTTCTTTTTTGTTATCACAATTCAATAAGGAAAGAAATGAAATGATCGATCCGAAAAGCAGATGTGTTTTCTTCATGTGGTAGTAGGATTTATTAATGTCCTTATATCATCAGGTCAGATTCTATTTTTACTCCGATTCATTATTGATATAAACAAAATCGCCGGTGTTCATTTTTCCAAAGACTTCAGACTTCAAAGCAGGATCAATGATAAAAAGGTAGCCCAGATAGTGCGGTTCTTTTTCCCCTTCGGAAATCGTGCCCTGGGTTTTATCAACTACGATCTTCATCGTATTATTTTCATTGGTAAAGGAAGTGACGTAGCGGATGATCCTGTCTTTTTCTTTCCATTCGTGGATGGTGAGTTTGTTGTTCCAGCTGCTTTTCATTGTTTTGGAAGCCCCATATTTTGAAGTCAGCTTTTTCAGGAGATTTTCGGCTTGGCTTTTCGTGAGTTCATCTGCCAGACAGCCGAGCGCCTTTATCTTGCCATCCAAAGTACTGGCGATATTGATCTTTTGGAAATATTGACCTTGAAAAACGGCCAGTTGATCATCCATTCCCCAGTTTCTTTGTCTGTATTCTAGACCAATTGCTTTTCGTTCCGGCGTAAATTGGTTAGAAAATGTACTGTCTCTCTGAAACATAATTGAATTTTCTTTTTCGCCATTAATTTCTATTTCATAAGTATCTTGATAATCTTTGCTTTTGTATTTTTCGGGAAGGAGATCTGTTCGTTTTGTATTAAAACTGAATTTTTCCAGATCCAAAGTTCCTTCACCAATTGGTTTCACCTGACCGTCGCAACTTGTGAATAGTAATGTGCTTGCTGCCATTAGAAGTAGAAGATTGTTTTTCATAGGTTATTATTTTTTGGATTTAAGTTTTTACTCAGGAGCTTTGTCATTGATGCAGATTTGAACAGGTATTTTGCCTTCCTTTTTCATATCATTAGGCATTTTGAAGATGAAATTAATAAAGCCTTTCAATTCAGAATAATTTTGATCTACAGATTGATGAATAATGAGATGCTGACTCAGTTTTCCATCCAGCCAATGATAGGCGAGTAGCGGGAATTAATGTGATGTTCTACTCATAAGTATGTTCAGTGATCTCAATTAAGGTCTTGTCACCTTCTTTCCATCTTGTCCAGCCGTCGTAATTTTTGGATTTGTCGAAGTTAAATTCTCTACCAAAACCTTTTTTTAATTTGATCCAATCACCATCAACTTCGGTTACCGTAAAAGGTAAGAATTGATTGTCCTTGCTTTCAAAGATCAAAATTCCGTTTGGCTTGTCGTAGATCGTCAGATTTTTTTTAATAATGAATTCTGATCTTTTCAGATATCTTTCCCATGTTTCAAAAATATTCCAATTTGGGTTGTAATTGGAATCGGGACAGCCGATGCAGTTGTTGTCAAAAAATTGTCGCTCTGTAGTGTAGTAAGCATTTTTCGAATCACGTTTAATGTAAAAAGATTCGTTCAAATTTTCATTGGTAACGACTTTGAAACTCGTTTTAGTAGAATCTACCACACGAAATTTCAGAGCTGGCGGAAATCTCACCAAGCCCATACTTCGATTTTTTTCGCCAGACTTGTAAGAGTCACCTTCGTAGATTGTGTAAGGTTCCAGCTTTAGATTTGTAATGAATTTGGTAATGCCGGACTTTTCGACTTTGAACTTTAAAATGTGAGTCGCGACTGTATCATTGTCATTTTTGTAAAGCGGAATGGGAAATTCTGTGTTGGTTTGCAGAAGTCCGATTCCGATTGGCGTATTCGAAATTTCCTCTTGACCAAAGCAAACAGAGAATTCGAAAAGTGACATTAGGATTAATTTCGATTTCATAAGCTAAGTTTTGGGCAATTAAAATCATTTAAAATTAATAAAAGGAATCGTACAGTTGATCTATTTTTTGATCTTTATCCTGATAATTAGAAAGATATAAAAAATAATCAAAATCAGAATAGAGCTGTAGGTAACCAGATGATCTCTGCCATTGTCACCGAAAAAATAGATGACCAAAGAAACAATGATGATCGGAATTATCAGTAGAAGTTTTGAAAGATAAACCAAATTTTCTGCCTTCAAAGCTTTCTGATATTCAGTTTCCATGTTTAGTTTATCGGGGAAGTTTTCTTTTAAAAATACATTGATATCATTAAGGTTTTGAGGATTTAATTCTCTTGGTCTGATGATCCCGTTTTTGGTAAGGACCGAGAGATTATTATTCTTGAAAACAAATGAATTGATCTCACTTAAACGAAACGTTTTCACGAATTGTTTTGGATTCAGCGCATAAGATTTGTAATCATTGTCTTCTGTGTGGAGACATTTTAAGGTTTTGAAGTCCAAAGAAAAAACCTCGAAAGTATCATCTTTCCTTAAGTATTTAAAACTTTGATAGATCGAGTCATAAAAAAATAAAGGCGACAAAAATAGGGAAGTAGCAATGACTTCCACCAGTTCTATTTCAGGGATCAATGAGATCAGGACCATCGATAAAATGTAAACGATGATCAGAAATGAAAACCTAGGCTGGAATTTTTGGTTCAGAAATATCAATAGAAAAATCAACAGCAGTGCAATCCCATTTCTCCAATTGTAAATGATTCCCAGCAATGCCAATATCAAAAACAAACCCGTGAAAACCAACTGCATCAGCTCGTTCTTTTTTCCAAAATTCTTGATGGTTATGCTTAGTTTTTTAGATTCCATATTTTATTTAATCCTTGTTGGAAGAGATTTGATTCATAAAGTCATCAAAATCCCCCATGTCCTCATTTGAAATAAAACTGCTGTCGTCATTAGGAAAATCCTCTGTCCAAAAAATGTGGTCTGCGATCATATTCGGATCTTCATTTTTTGGGAATAGCTCTATGATGTAACTGATCTTATTCTCGGGGTCATGATCTTCATCTTCATGATCGAAAAGTTGTTTGACAATCACCTTATAAAATCCATTTTCCAAGTCAACTTTCAGATCTTTGTTCAAATCATCAGGCAATTCTGTATCTTTAAATTGTAAGGTAGAAGTAAGGTCTGTCCAATTGACGAGAAACAGTTTTCCGTCCGTCACTTCAATACTGCTTTCAAACTTCCGAAAATGATTTTCATTAGTTTGTTCATTAATTAAGAATCCGATTGTCCACTCATCATCCCAAGCGGTATTGAAAACGATCAAATTGTCCTTATTCGTTTCCAAAAGAAAATGGTTCAACTCTTTCCACGACCAAGTTTCCTTGTGATCCAAGGCATGGTTGTATTTTTCTGTATTAGCTAAGGCTATGATGGAACCGTCTGCAATGATATTGAGTTTTTTCATTTTGATTTCAAGATTTAGATTTTATCAATTTTTAATTATCATTCAGCATCGTTAAAAAAATCAACAATCGAAGTGTTTTCGAAAAGGTGTTTGGTTTTTTTTGTTTTTTCCGTTTTGGTTTCTGTTGGCATATCTTCTTCCATCGTATTGGTTTCAGATGTTGTTATTTCTCCTTTGGAATAATCATAATTGATCGTTGTACTACCGCCTGCACCTCTAAAGTTGCCCTCAATATCTGTAAGTACAAGGTCATTGCCCATGTATTTGAAGCCTGCGAAAATATTGCCACTCGGCCCAATGCTGTACAAATTGATGTTGAGTTTCCCTTTTGTAATGTCTATATCTTCTGTATCGAAAAATTTAAAATCATGTTCATTATATTCGATAGGAAAAGTGATTTTGGAGATCTTATCCAGACGAAATGTATTATCTTTCTGACGCAGAAGCACAAGCATTGGACGGGCGACTTTGTTATCTGTTACAAATGTGAGGACGATTACTGCATCAGATAGGCCATCACTATTCAGGTCACCGTTGGCCTCGTATTGGATCTCGTAAGGATATGGCGCGAAGTCTTTTGCTGTCTTTCCTTTTTCTGGATATTCTACATTTTCGTCTGGCTCATCATTCATTTCGGTATATTCTCCGGCGCTGGCTGTGTCCGATGGAACTGGTTTCAGCGTGTCAGCTTCTATCTTTTCGGTTTGCTTTTCATCTTTTTTGCAGGATTGTAGCATGATGCAAATGATCAGTGAAAGGACGAGGTAAAGGTTGATTTGTTTTTTCATGTTATTAGTTTTGATTTGGAGTTTAACTTGATCGGAAATCAAATCGCACCTTAGTATAGTTTGAGTCCATTCCCAGCTTTAGGGCGATACAGATAAAGTTGAATGTAGGTTGTAGTTCCGATATCGTTACCTTTTTTCTTGAATCCGCCCCAAAGTGCTGATTTTTCATTATTTAATTTTTCCAGAGAAACCAATTTTCCCTTGTTGTAAAAGGTTATTTTGTATTTTTCTATGGGCTTCAGATCAAAAAATTCTAAATCTGGATTGGTTCTGAATTGATAATCATTGTCCCAACTATTTTTGATTTCTTCAGAAGAAAGATACATTTGCTGTGCAAGTCTTTTTTCTTTGTCATAATGAATGTTGGCAAGATCATCCTTTGTTCCCTTCATATAGATGTCTCTCACTTCATTATATTTTGTAACCACTTCTTTTTCTAAGGCTTTTAGCTTGTCTTTATCGGTCGTAAAAAGTACTTCGGCATTTTCTAAAGTGTTGATTTTATAAGGAACATTGGCTTCAAAAGTAAAACTGTCTTCAAAATAATTTTTCCCATCAAAGGTAGAAACTTCTTTACCTTCAACCATTTTCTGAGGCGTAATGTAATTTTTCACTTCTTCCTCATCACCCCAACTATTATCTTTATCAATGAGAGATTTTACTATATTTATTTGAACACCAGAGTTTTTCATCAATGTTGGATGCATGGATTTGGTATTCTGATTGAATCCAGGTGACAAACGAATGGTAATTTTTTGCGGCCCTTTTTGTGTAATGTCCCAATTGAGAGGGAAATACGAACCTGACAGGCCACCTCCGGAATTGTCTTTGTATTTGATAACGGGATGGTCATTAATTAAAATTTCAAAGGAGCAATTATTTGTTGTAATACTGGCACCGTAATGTGGTTCTTTCTTGAAATGTTCGATCTCGTTTCCAATATTATAAATGTCTTTTTCTGATTTATCAGTGCTTTGCCCATTACAACTTGCCGTAAATAGCAATATAAATTGTAGGCAAAGGATTATATTTAATTTCATCATCGTATTGTTTTTTTTCTGGATTCTGACTTAGTATTATTAAAAATGATGTGTCAATTTTTATTCGTAATACCAATAGGCAAAGTAGGTCTCGCTGTTCTTACAGATCTCATCAATGTTCAATTCATCAGTTTTGTCATATTCAAATTCTTTTATGATCTTTTTTATTTCCAATTGGTATTTTTCGTCTTTAGAAACCGAGTATTTTTCACACAAACATTTTGAAAGGTCCATCTTTCCGTTGTGATAATTAAAACCCTCATACTCGCGCCCGAAAAGTGACATCTGATAAGTTGCTTCGCAATCCAGTGCTGTTATTTCTTTTGAGATTTTGGGATTGATCAGCCAAAAGATCCCGAGCGCCAGAATAATCGAAAGTGTTAAAATGATCCAGGTCTTTTTCTTCATAAGTACTTTATTTAAAGATGCAAAAAATGTAATTTACTAGTCGTACTAAAGATAATTAAATATTTTAAAATATCAGAGACGCTGATTTTAACTGATTTCGCTTTTATCCACTTTATCAATCAAATGCTCCAAGATCTCTGCTGTAGATTTTCTACTCAATTGATTCACAGATTGTCCTGTCCAGATACTTACAAATTCTGAGTTTTTATCTGCTTTAGCAGCTTTTCTCAAGGCGTTCGTCAATTTGTTTTGGTAAGGATAAGGAAGTATGAATTCTGTATTTTCCACTGATTCGATGAAGGTATTTTTGATACCTCTCGCATAGCGACCAGAAAAACTTTTGGTGAGAATGATGTCTTCCTCCTTCGAATCATTCAAACGTTGTTTCTCAAAGTCTTGTAGCGCGCTTTCCTGAGAACCCATCAACATCGTTCCAACTTGGAAACCTTGTGCGCCTAAAGTTTTGGTAGCCAATAATGTTCGATGGTTGTAAATTCCGCCGGCGTAGACTATCGGTATTTTTACAGCATCATAAACCTGAGACAAGAGAGATAGACCACCAATTTGAGGAATATTGTAATTTTCAAAACTTCCCCTGTGTCCGCCAGCTTCGATGCCTTGAACACAAATGATATCGATGCCTGAATTTTCTAAGATCACAGCTTCATTCACAGAGGTACAAGTTCCAATTAAGATAGTTCCGTTGTTTTTCAGTTTCTCAATGCTTTCTGAATCCAGGTTTCCAAAAGTAAAACTTACAATTTTACAATCCTCAGTAATGATGGCTTTAATCTGCTCATGATATGAATTCAGTTTGATATCCTCTAGATTGGGAAACTCAACTTCTAAATGATTTTTTTTGGACAATTCCTGTAAGAAGCTTTTCGTTTTATCGTAATTAATTCTAAGTTCATCTGTCACTTCCGGAATCTGATGCACGAAGATATTGACGGAAAAATTTTTGGCGGTCAATTGTTTTGTTTGTCTTATCAATTTGGAACAGTCGTTCCCACTCATATCACCTAAAGCCAGCGAACCTAAACAATTGGCATTTGAAGCTGCAGCGACCATTTCTGGTGTGGAGACACCAAACATCGGTGCTTGGATGATTGGATATTTGATGTCTAATACTTGAGAGATATTATTTTGCCAGTTCATTATTTTCAGGTTTTAATATTCTGTTTTGTTTATTCATGTAATTTAAACAAACAAAATTCACGATTGCAAGTGGTATCCAAAAAGGTGATTCAAAAAATAAAGCGAAAATAAACATTGGAATAATGCCTTTCAATGCCGCTGTCATGATATTGTCCATTGGTAAACGCATTCCCACAGAAGTGAAAATGCAGGCAACCAACATTCCAAAAAGACTCAAAAGAATCGAGATTCCTGCAAGTTGCCATTTTGTAATCGGATTACTTTCCAACTTATAAAAGACAACACCGTAAACAGTTGTGATGATCACAGAAATAGAGATACGGTATATTATATAAACGTCAGGAAACATCAGTAGCGCCAGATTTCCAACCAGGAGATTCACGGCAATACAGACCAAGAACAATAAAATACTTCGTCGCTTCATTCTAATTTTTCCAATATTATTCTTCAGCGTATTCGAATGTCTGATCGATCTTTTCGTACGGGACAATTTCGGCTAATATTTTTTTTAATTCGATATCGGATAACAGACCTCTTCGGGTTTCCTTTCTTCCTTTTGGTAATTCGAAGTCATAATCAATGATCTTTCGTGAGAAGATGTCTTGCAAAATTTGACTCTGCTTTTCTGTTAAATATTTGGTATGAGTCTTTAAAGTATTGCTGAGATTAGTTTTAAACTCATCGTCATCTACATCATTGTAAGTATCTTGTTCAGACATGTTGGTCAATACGGCTTTGAAGATATAATCTTGTAGATTTTTCGCAAGATAGTTCGCTTCGTTGCTGTCATGCCAGAGAAGAACAATAGGAATGTCATCCTGATCTTGCTCTGAAACCAAGAAGCAATAATGGTCTCCAGCCTAGCTTTGACCAAACGGAATGAATTTGAACTCAGGTTTGATCTGTTGATAGTTTTCGGGATCAGAAAGTTCTTTGATGGCTTCGTCCACCGCTTTTGGGTTTAATAGCTCAAAGTCATATGAGTGCAGTAGGAGTGTGGGTTGGTCTTTTATTGTTGGGAAGATGTCATTGTACCAGTTGGGACCGTAATCACCGACATCCAGCATTCCGTCTGTTTCCAGTTCTTTGTAAAGTTGAGGATATTGGAATTGGTTTTCTTTTTCAATTTCTGCGAGAGTCATAGTTTATTTTTTGATTTGTAACTCCCATTTTTCAACAAAAATCATACCTTCAAAATATAAATTTTATTGAACCTTGAATCAAATTCAAAGTTTTGCTATTTCGAAATTTGTTTGATTTTAAGATTTTTAAAATCGATGGAGGAACCTTCGTAGTTCAAAGAAATTCTACCTTCTACGGATGTAGCTTCTGTAGCTTCATTGACTAATTTTCCATTCAGATATTGGGTAATTTTTCCGTTGAAAGATTTGATGACGATAGCATTCCAATCGCCATAAGGTTTTTCATTTTCCAAGAATTTGGGTGAAGTCACGCTAGCGCCGGGCTCAACGAGTTTTCCGTTTACTTTTGCAGTGACTTGATCCAAAAAGACAAAATCTCCGGTCGTGTTTTCTTTGATCTGAAATTGGATACCTTTTGGCCAGACCTTATCCGGCGAGTCGGTCGGAATATTGTACATCACGCCGCTGTTTTTCTTGCCTTTTCCTATGTATTGCTCATCCAGATTCCAACGGTAGTCCAGCGTCAGTTCGAAGTTGGAATAGCTTTTTTTAGACATCAGATACCCCACATTTTCGCCGTGCATTCTGATGATGCCATCCGAGAACTCGTAAATTTTTGTAGGTTCTTGTTTCTCATTACTTGTTTTGGTGTAGGCGTACCAATCATTCTCTGACCAGGTTTTTTGCTGGGTGGTGCAGGAGGTTAGGATGAGGAGGAAAAAGAGTATGAGGGTTGTTTTTTTGAGCATTTTGTTGTCTTTAATAAAAGAATAATAACGTTTTGCAGCTTGGCGAAGTGGCGGATTTAGAAGCACTTACTTTCAATTTAGCACTAATGTTTATTAGAAATCCGAATGTTCAATTTAGCACTGAACCCGCCATTTTGCCAAACTGCTGTTGAACTAAACCTTCGGTAGCTTTCCCAATCGCATAAATCAGTTACTTTGTAAAGTTAATTAAAAAATCAATAGAATGGCTACAAAAAAAAGAGT
>NZ_LSHB01000010.1 GCF_001643375.1 Chryseobacterium sp. FP211-J200 | reverse complement strand
TTATAATGCACTACGGGTTACAGTCAATAAATGTATGAAGATGTACACCTCTGCAGCCGGAGGGGCTACTTTTGGATGGTTCTGTATATCTACCCAAACCTGTACTGATATAGATCTAGGTTCAAACTAATTTAAATACAGACTGGGTGGTTTGCTGAAAACTGCCCAGTCTATTTTAAAATATAAATTAAAGGAGAGCTATCTACAGTCATCTCTAAATATTAATTTCTTAAACAATCAATAGATATGAAAAATATAATCATAGCAATTGCATTAGTCTTTATAAGTATATCTACACATGCGCAGATCGCAATAGGAGGAAAACAAACAATTACCAATAACGCTGTATCTCTTGAATTTGATAATAATATAGAAAATCGTGGTTTAATTCTTCCTTATGTAGAAACTAAAACAGGAATTACAGAAACCGGCACCATCATCTATGATGTGACCGATCACAAGGTAAAATACCTGAAAGAAGGAACAACCTGGATCAACCTTAGTGAAGATGACACTACGGCAGCTACGGTAGGTGTTGCAGATATTTCTATACAAACAACGAAAGTAGAACAAACAAATACTAAAACTGCCATTGGAGCAAACGGAGCTACAGATACTACCGATGGCATTTTGGTGCTTACAGCTGCAGATAAGGCAATGATCCTCCCGAAAGTGGCAAGTCCGCATCTTGCTATCATCAATCCTGCTCCAGGAATAATGGTCTATGACACCACCAAAAGACAATTTGCTGTGTACAATGGAAAAGTATGGTCTTTTTGGATGCCTTAATAATTTTATAAACTGCAAAGACCGAATGTGTGCAGTGACAAAAATCAAAAATAATTTATGACTTTTAAATAGAATTAAGAAAGGGTTAATATTACCTCCAATCTGGGGTACAAAACGGCTGTTGATCATAGGGTCTGCAGTCGTTTTTGCTTGTGCTCCATTTTTCTTTAAATATTATATTTTCATATTCTTCAATCGTAGTTTTACTACAATTTTCCTCTTTTTTAATTTTTACCTCAAGAGTTTCGGCTTAAAATTCTAACTTTAATTTCTAAAATTGGCTTTGAAAAGGCCAAAAGTTTGAAGTGGTAGTTTTAATGGTGACGATTGGTTAATTATATTCCATGTAAGATTGCTAGTGAATTGCTGATTATAGTCATTGATCAGCAATCATTAATCAAGAAAAATGTTAATTCCTATGATGGCTGAAATAAGTTTGTCAAAACAAGAAATTCAAAGGCGACTAAATACGATAACAATAAGACCAGATGGTTTCAGTGGACGGAACTACGGAATCTCAATTAAATATTATTCTAAAGATGAAAAGCAAGTCTCCAAAAGAGTTGACTATGAAGCGGAGATGACCTTGAAAGTGAATAATGGAGTAGGGGAAATAAGTATTGATAAGAAAAATGTTTTTTTTAATCAGCATGAGCCAGACATGATGAGCGAAATAGTTTCTGATGCGATCTCCAAATCTATCTATCCAGTCAAGACATTTATCAATGAGAAAGGCATCTCCGGAAATGAAATATTGAATCATAAAGAAATTGTTGATCGATGGAATGATCAGAAAAGCAAACTGTCAGAAAAATATGAAAGTGAATACTTTAGTGATATTTTGAAAAGGATAGATGATAAAATTGAACAAAAAGCTGAGCTTGAAAAAGGACTGAGGCACGACTGGTTTTGGAATTTGTTTTTCCATCCGAAGTTTGTCAATTATGGCCCCACTAGAGAAAGGGAAATAGATTTGTATCTGTCAATTGTTCCCTATAAAGATCCCATAAAATTTGCTGGCATCCAGAGAATCGAAAAGATTCCAACGGCATACCATTCTTTTGTAGTTGATTTCAGAAGCGAAGAACTACTTGCGCCAAATTATTTTAATATAAAGAATAATATCAAAGATGGATTTCTGTTTATGAGTCTAAAGGTGACGTTTGATATGGATCTTTATCACCATTTCGCAATGAATACTAGAGCTTGCTTTGAAGTTTTTTCTAAGAATGAGCACGATAAAAAGGAGATTGTAGAACGGATTGATTTCACGATGTATCAGATCAATTCTGATGAGTATAGAAATAAAGTGTTGGATAATAAAAGTCCTTTCATATCAGGAGGCCTTGTGAAGCTTCCACCAAATAAATGGGGCTTCGATAATTTTGAAAATTTGGAAAATGATTGGTAATAGTCAATTATTTGTACCAAAGTGGTAAAAAATTTGCTTGTTAAATGCGATAAACATAACACTATGTCATTGAAAGAAAAAGTAGTCCAAGGTGCAACCTGTATCTGTGATTTTGGTAGCACACCAGATTTTTTGAAGGTCCTCACCCAATCCAAATTTTATATCAATGATAATCAAGGAGCCAAGAAGCTGGCGGCAACCAATAAAGATATCGGTCCTACTTTTGAAAAAAATACGTTTGGCTCTTGCAAAAAGATGAGCAATGCCCCTTGTAATGCAGTAGTTACAGAATGGAGTGCATTTTACGAAAAAGAAAAATATTCGCCACCGGATGGATATATTCTATTACAGGACAGCAAAGCAACTTGCCCAATTGGCGGAAAAGACTGCATCAAAATTTTAAAATCTGGGCAGATCGGTGTGCCTTCAAAAAAGAACTTCAGTACAGGTGATGAGGAACTGCAGTCGCAGGTAAATCCATTTGTAGATCTGAAAAATGACCGTTCGCCTAACGACAACAAGAGTATTTTATAAATATGGGAACAGCAGGAATTCAAAAAGCACTGATAAAAGATGCTCCTAATGTAAAAACATACGGATCAACCTCTCTGGTAGAATTAGACTCAAGCCAAAATTCTTTGACGGCCTTTATCGATGAAACATGTTTGGGAAGGAATACCACCAATCCCCAAAAGACAATGAGTGATGTAAAATGGCTCCTAATAAGACAACATGTTTGGCTCAATTATAAAAATCTCTATCCACAACTCAGAAATAGCGCATTTTTTGAGAAACTTCTTACAGAGCTTGAAGCTACAGACTATACCATTTTACAGGGAAACAATATTGTAATCAATAGAGGTCAAGTTCTCAAGAATAATAATGATGGTAATCTGGGCTCAATGCATATGCTGATGCCATATACCAATTTCCCGGAATACGAAATCGGAAATATTTTCCTAGTTGCCATAGATACGCCCAAGGTTTTATATGCCCAGTTCAAGTTTCCGGAAAATGGATACATTCCATTGGAGAATAAGGATAAAAAAGCAGCTTATGGCCAAACGGTGGATGTCGTGGTGTACACACATTTGCTGCCGGATTGGAGACGTGGTAACATGGAGTTCCAATTTGAGGTGGAGCTAGTTAACAAAGGCAATGTCGTTGCAAAATCTGGTGTCAAAGCTTTGAAAAGTGCCAATTTCGGTTACAACTGTAGCACAACTTTGAAGTTTTTTATTGACCCAGAGTGGCAGAAAGGCCACGCTGACAAAAATAAGGACGAAGAACATTTCCTAAGAATGAAAGGTCATGAGGCTTTTTCGACACCGGTATTCACTTCTCCAGACACACAATATATTTCGGGTGAGCATAATTCTGAAATAGATACACGAGACTGGATGAAGATGGTTCGCGGTAAGTGGGTCTATGACAGTTCTCACGTTCTATTGGTACCATTTGATACCTTCTCGGACATGATGTCAAAATTCGAGGTCCAGAAAAATGAGATGATCCAGTATATCGGGGATATAAGATATACCAAAAAAGAATTTGATCCTTGCGGCTATTCCAAAATTACGGTGAAGGATGAAGGTGATAAGGACCGTGATGCATTCGTGATCTTCGATGAGGATGATACTACAAATCCAATAGACAGAACTGCCCAAACATTCTCTATCATAGCAGGTGATGAGAGAAAGAATGTTTCCATCACGCTTGATAAACTTACTACCACAGATACTTTCTGTCAAGGCTTGTTGTTAGAAACCGGACAAAAGCATTACGAGAAAAAAAATGTTTTCCAAGTTGGTAAGGTTATTCCGGCAATGCGTAGCAAAGACGGCAACTATCCTATGGTCAAGGATTCAAGTCAGGAAGGAGATTACGATGTACAGGCAGACAACACACGCGGACCTTCAGGCGATGTATCACAACTTCAGCAATGGTCAGAAAATGTGGATTATAAGTTTGATAGTAACGAGAAAATGACCTTAATGCTAAGATATCTGTACAACAAATCTGTTGCAGATGGCAGTAGAGCACAAAATATTGCTTTGGACGCGTTTTGGGTCTTCAGATATATTTGGCCAAATGAATCCCAAGCGCAACTCTACTTTGTACCTGTCAGCACTTGCAGATATCCGAATCAAATAGTAAAAATAAAAGTATATCCCGATGTAGAATGGGAAGTCGCATTGTCTTATAATTACAGCAATCCACTAGCGTACAATCATGGGAATCTGACCACTTATAATGTTGAAGGTACACTAAAAAGATATCAAGGATTATCGCAACAGGAGTATAATCTTCAGACTCAACAGGCGACGTTGGGACAATTCAAATTAGGATTGTTCAACCCGAAAGTTAACGGTAATGATCTGATAAAGGCCGAATTCGAATTTGCTGAAAAAATTAGAAAGGTCTGCGCAGTCTTCCTTAAAATGAAGAAAATTGCAGACACGGTAACGTATGGAACTGAGGGTGGTGCTGATCTGCTAAGAGCCAAAAAATTTCCTTTTGATTTCGAAATAAAATCACCTTCTACCTGCATCATGATCACTTGGGGCAACAAGGTGGGGACTGCACCGGAAAATAAGCATAAAGTAGGCTTGGAAGGGAATCTTGATTGGTATGCAAGTCCACTCATAGGCGCAGATCTGACACTTAAAATCCATGAAATGGTGAAGTATATCCCACATCCTTTGGCAAAACTAATTGATGGGATAATTACTGGATTCAATAAATTAAATAGTGAAAATCTAGAAACAAAATTCGAAGTCAATTTGGTGTTTAGTGGAGAATTGAATGCCAATATCAATGCTTTTCAGATCAATATGGTCGACACTCGTGCTCAGCTTTCAAGCGAAAAAAATGAAAAGTCATACATCGAGGGTGTCTTCACCGTCAAATTGGAGGTTATCTTAGTAGGAAAAGGAAAGGTAACGATTCCGTATACGAGTTATGAATTTAATTTTGGAGCGAAAGCTGAAGCTTATCTGAAAGCTTATTGGGATGCCAAATTATTCTTGACCAATCAGAAAGATGGCTTATTTGGTCAGTTTTCGGGAGGTTTTTCGGGACTAAAAGGCAAGATTATTGTGGAGATCATTGCCGGTCCAATGACATTTACTGTTTATGATAAAGAAGACACTTGGTTTGAGCCAGACGATGCCAACCCAGAAAGCGATGTCAACAGTGACGAAGGCCAAAAACCACTCATGATCCCTCTAATTGAAGCAGCAAAATAAAAACATATGAAAAAACCATTTTATCATTTAGATTATACTTCCGGAGAATGTTCATTTAAAATATTCTTAAATGAGATCCTCGTCATTGATAATCTTGATGGTGTGAAAAGTCTAGCAGGCAATTTCCTTCTCAATTCTTATATCTACGGAGCAGGAAAACAAAATATCAGATTTGAAGTATATCCTAAAAAAGGACAATCTGAATTTAACGAAAATTGCTTTATAGAGATCTACCTTTACGGTGCTGACCAAAGTAAAGGTTTTGAAGACAAAATCGATATCATACCCAGACAGACGAAGATGCCTTCCAATCTGTTGAAGAATGATAGTGGTGTTTTGTTGCCTCCACCTGTATCATGGAATGTGCAGTTCGATGCAGACAATCCTTATTCAATCGATAAAAATTGGAGCAAAGGAAGAAAGATAGCTTCTATTCCTGAGTACGATAAAAAGGTCATCGCAACATTCACAGAAATTTATCAATTGGCAAAAGAAAGAAATGCGGTACAGTTGTATGAACTGATGAAAGAGAGTTTCAACAGGACCAATATTGCCTTGTTCGAAACGGAAAAAGGAAAGTCTGATACAGTAAAACTTTTTGAACAACTGATCAAGCACCAGCCGATTGGCGGAAATGTTTACCAACTTCAGGACCTAGATCTGGGAAAAGTAAGGGTTTATGGTGATGGGAGAGTCGCTGATGTTCTAAGACCGGATGGTAACACGATCCTATTTTTCAAAAAAGATAAGGATGAGCAAACTGGAGTTTCCATTGATATCAAATTATACAGTGATGAGAGGATGAATGATAATCAATTCAAAATTCTGTAAAAAGTGGACAGGAAAATTTTTCTTAAAACCATCTCGCCACTACTTTTGCTGCCAATCATTCCTGTCAATCTGTTGAGCAGTTGCACCTCTTCCAATAATAGTAAGGATTTAAGCGATGTCATCGGGAGAAAGAGTAAAGAAGTTTTCGCAATTGGCAATGACAAAGAAAGTGGTAATTCCCTTTACAATTTTATCGAGAAAAAAAATGAAAGTGCCAAGTTGCTGGATTTTGATGTAAAAGCAGATTCCATTTTTTATGTGATTCAAAACGGTGTTGTCCAAAGAGTTTCCCTTGTGGTCAGCAGCCATATTTTGGATGAATTTAGAACTCATCTCATTAGTTCCAAATGGGGTAAACTTCTGCAAACCATAAAAAATGATTGGGGAACGAGCGAGGAATTTGTTTCTAATGACGGCAATCTTATGGTTTCTCTCTGCAATAATAACTTGTCCGACGGCAATCAGATCATCATAGAATCAAAACAATTTAAAAGTTATTCGTGATTTTGCAGCAAAATTTTTTTAATTCGAAATCTTGCAGTTTTCTAGAATCGACTTCAACACATAAAAAAAAGAACAGACATTAATTGATCTGTTCTTTTTTATTAACTAAAAACGTAAATTTTCTTATTTCAAAAGCGCATTGAAAGTATCACCTTGTCGTATGTCGCCTGTATTATAACCTTTCATAAACCATTCTTCTCTTTGTGCAGAAGAACCGTGTGTGAAGCTTTCCTGATTCACGTAGCCTTGTCCTCTTTTCTGGATGTTATCATCGCCAACTGCTGCTGCTGCGCTCATAGCCTGTTGAATATCGCCAGGTTCTAAAATTTTCTCGCGATTATCCGTCTGCTTTGCCCATAATCCGGCATAGAAATCGGCTTGTAGTTCCGTTGCGACAGAAACTTTGTTCATCTCAGTTTCAGAATATTTTCCTCTTAATTCATTTACTTTTTGGGTTGTTCCTAAAAGGGTTTGAATGTGGTGTCCATACTCATGGCCTAGAACATAAGCGATTGTGAATTGTCCAACCTTAGCTCCAAAATTCTGCTGAAGCTCATTGAAGAAGCTCATATCCATGTAGATGGTTTGGTCTGCTGGGCAATAGAAAGGTCCCATTTCGGACTGTGCTGGTCCACAACCAGATTGTGTTGCTGTTTCAAATGCGACTACTTTTGCAGGTTTGAATTGAATGCCGTTTTCCTGAAAAATTTTGCTCCAGGTTTCTTCGTTTAAAGCAGTTGTCATACTTACAAATTCCCCAATATTGAGTTCTTCTTTTGATAGTTGTCTTTGTTCGGTCTGTTGTGATGAAGATGCGCCGTTGTTTAAAATAGCTGACGGATCTCCTCCAAGGAAGAAAACAATTGCCGCAATGATGATCGTTCCCAATCCACCGCCCACAAGCATTCCGCCACCGCCGCCTGAGCCACGTCTATCTTCAAAGTTTCCGCTTCTGTCGTTTGTCCATTTCATCTTTTTAAATTTTGTGTTTTAAAATTAGTATTTTCTTTTTGATATTAGGTGATTTTTTTTGGAACGGTCATTTTCAAATAGCCCTGATGGGAACGGCATCCTTTTTTTGTGGCTGGATTTTAGCTTGGGAAAAAAGATACAGTGGACAGCAGGAAATAGCTCCAAGAAATCTCTAACCAAAAAATCTAATTTGATTTGTTATTGAAGTCTATCATTTTTAATGCCGTAACTGCAGCTTCCACACCTTTGTTGCCAAGACTTCCACCGCTTCTTGCGATAGATTGTTCTTTGTTGTCGTCTGTCAAAACACAGAAAATTGCTGGTGTGTCGGTCAAAATATTACAATCCTTGATGCCTTGCGTGACTCCGGAACATACGAACTCAAAGTGAGGTGTTTCTCCACGGATGACATTTCCAATCGCAATCACCGCAGCAAATTTGCCTGAACGACAAAGTTTCATCGTCGCAAAACTCAACTCGAATGCGCCGGGAACGTAATAGATTTGAATGTTCTCTTCCTTGATTCCTTCTGCTTTCAAAGTGTCAAGCGCACCGTTTCGAAGGTTGTAAGTGATAAAGTCGTTCCACTCAGAAACAACAATGCCGATTGAATATTCATCGGCATTGGATATGTTGAGCGGTTTGTAATCTGAAAGATTTACAGTAGCCATATTTTTTTATATTTTAATAATATTTTGTCATTTCTATGAATGCATCGGATTGACCGTTGTCATAATCCTGATATTTCTCGTCGATAGCAGCGAAGTATTTTTTAGCATCTGCATTTTTCTTAAGTGCCAAAGCCAACATTCCTGCTTTCTTTGTGAAATAGTAAGACGTGTAAGCGTCGTCTGAAGCAGAAGAAGCTTTGTCAGCCATTGCTAAAGCATCATCGCTTTTGTTCAGGTTGGAAAGACAGTCTGCCATCGCACCATACTTAAGTGCAACCAAAACTTTGTTTCCAGAGCTGAAGTTGTCCAACAGATCGTAAGCTTTCTGATAGTTTCCTTTTTTGAACTCGATCAATCCAGCATTATAAGCTGCTAATTTACCAGCTTCAGTACTTCCGTATTGTTCGTAAGTTCCCAAGAATCCTGGGTTTGCAACAGATTTTCCACCAAGAGCCAAATCGTCTTTTCCTTCAGCCAAGTTTTTCTGAGCAGAAAGGTAGCTTTTTGTAGCTTCTTCGTTTTTTGGACCAAGAATGAACTGCTGATAACCGAACCAGCCTAAAACTGCAACGATCAAAATACCAAAACCAATGCTCAATACTTTGGCATTTTTTTCTAAAAAGCCTTCGATATTAAGTGCTTCTTTATCAAGGTCTTTAAAGAATTCTACCGTTTCTTTTCCTTCTTGTTCGTTTTTTTTGTTATGTAGATCTGCCATAATTTTTTAGTAAATGAAGTGCAAATTTAATGTTTTAGTTTTGATTTGCAAAAATTCTTTTTTTAGTATGAAAATTCTTTAATAATTGAGGATAGAATAGACTTCTGCCCCAAATTTTGATAATCTCTCTTCGCCGTTCAAATCTTTTAAATCAATCAAAAAACTGAATTGTGTCGGGATTGCCCCTTGCTTTGCAACTAATTTTGCAGCGGCCTCTGTTGTTCCGCCTGTTGCCAAAAGGTCATCGTGAATCAAAACGCGTTGACCTTCTTTAAGATGTCCAGTTTTCATTTCGATTTCGGCTGAGCCATATTCCAGGTCATATTTTTCACTGATGAATGGTGGTGGCAATTTTCCTGCTTTTCTAATGAGTACAAATGGAACATCCAAAGCGACAGCGATCGCAATTCCGAAAAGATAACCGCGGCTTTCTATTCCGCAAACGACGTCAATTTTTCCACGGCTGAACTCTGCAAGGTCCGCAATTACTTCTTCATACAATTTTGGTTGAAGAAAAATAGGACAGATATCTTTGAATTGGATTCCCGGAATTGGGAAGTCCGGAATGTTTTCTATGGTTTGTTCTAGTTTGTGGATGAGTTCTGCTGACGCCATTATTTATTTTAATTGTTGATTTTATAAGTGGTGATTTTCCAGGTGTTGTTGACGGCTTTTAAACCATAAGTGACATTAAGAGAAGATACCTTTCCGTTTTTGTCTGTTACGTCGTAGGTCACGTTCACATTCGCTGAATTGTCTTTGTTATAAGGAACTGCGATGTTTTTTACATTGATATTTTTCACAGAACCGAAACCTGAATTTGGATTTGAGAATTTGTCATAAGAACCCCAATTTGGATTGTCAGCAGCATCAAAAGCCGCTTTGAAATTCTGAGTTGACAAATTATTAAGGAATTTGCTAACCGTTGTTTTTGGGTCAGGATTTACCACTTTCGGTGTTGGAGCAGGCGGAACAACAGTTTCTCCGGTTTGCGGGTCAACTATTGGCGGTGGAGTTTGTAGAGAATCTGCAATCACCGGAGCTGGTGGTGTGTAAAGTGCCTGACCATTGACTGGAACGCCCATTTTTATCATCTGTAAAAGCTTTTTGGTCGTTTTTACAGATAGTTTGATATCGATTTTATCTTCAAAGATTTTTTCTCTTGGAAGTGATGAATATTTAATTGTGAAACCTCGGAAGGCTGGGTCTTGCATCAGGTTTTTAGAAGTAGAGATCTTAGTTCCGCCACTTGAGATTTCCATAATGGTTTCCAAAGCTGCGCCTTCAAAATCTACTTTTCTACCGTTGTTGTCAAGTAATTGAGGAATGATGATCAAGCCTTTTGAGCCTGTCAAACTGTCGCCTGCAATATTTCTAACTATCACGTTCAAAGCTGCTGCGTCTATGTCATTAGGGTCTTTTTCAGATGCCGTTACGTTGCCGAAGATATTCATTTCTCCAAGGCTTGGCGGCGCTGTACTGCTCCAAGTAATGCCGTTTTTCTGAGCGACTTCATCTGCCATTTTGAAAATGTCTGGTGTTTTTTTACCATTTAGAAGTTTTCCCAATGCCTCGATTTCTGCAATGTCGCCATCAGCTTCTACACCAAAGGTTTTTAGGATATATAAAGCTTCATTGAATTTTACCTGTTTCAAAGTCGGTAAGCTTGAAGCCATATCGTTGATACTTTCCTGAAAGCTCATCCGGTTGCTGCCATCCACTTTTGTTTTTTTACAGCTGACCGTGAAAATTAATAAACTTATTAATAGACAGTATTTTATGAATTTCATTTTAATTGTGATTTATTTTTAAAAGTAAGAAATTAGTTTGATTTTTCCGTACTTACATCAATTAATGTGCAAAATTAAATTTTAAATTCAGAATACTCAGATTTTTGAAAGAAAATTAAAAAAAGTAACTTTACGGAAAAATTAGATTTAATGCAGAACAAACTCAATATAGAGATTCATAGTTTTTCTTATAAAAAAGGTGGCATCCCAAAAGATAACACCGAAAACGGAGGAGGATTTGTCTTCGATTGCCGTGGAATTTTGAATCCGGGAAGAATAGAAGAATACAAAATACAAACAGGAAATGACATCGGTGTTCAGGAATTTTTGGAAACGAAAACTGAAATGCCTAATTTCTTAAAATCAATCCAATCTCTTATTTCAATCAGCATTGAAAATTATTTGGGTCGAAATTTTGAGCATCTGCAGATCAATTTTGGTTGCACTGGCGGACAACACCGTTCGGTTTATTCGGCGATTAAAACGGCAGAATTCATCAAAGAAAAATATCCTGAAGCGGAAGTTTCCGTACATCACGACGAACAATTACATCTTAATTTATCCACGATAAGCGATAATTAATAATTGATTATTTATCTCTCATTATTCAATCAGTTATCAATTATTATTTATCATTAATAAAAATATGAAAGCATTAATATTTGCTGCAGGAAAGGGAACCCGGCTGAAACCTTTTACTGATGAACATCCGAAAGCTTTGGCAAAAGTAAACGACGTTCCACTTCTCGAAAGAAACATCAAATACCTGCAAGGTTTTGGAATCAATGATTTTGTCATTAATATTCACCATTTCGGAGGACAGATTCTGGCTTTCCTGGCTGAGAACGACAACTTCGGTGCGAACATCGAAATCTCAAATGAGCACGAAGAACTTTTGGAAACTGGTGGCGGATTACTTTTCGCAAAGAGATTCCTTGAGAATGAGAAATCATTCCTTATAATGAATGTCGATATCCTGACAGACCTTAACATCACCAATTTTATCCGACTTCACGAGACCAAAGGTGCAATGATAACTTTGGCGGTTTCTGACAGAGACAGTTCCAGAAAACTGATGTTCAATGAAAAGATGTTTTTGAAAGGCTGGAGAAATCTTCAAACCAATAAAAAAACGGTCGTTGGCGGGATTTTCAAATTGAGAGAATTGGCGTTCAGTGGCGTTCATTGCGTGAATTCTGAGATTTTTGATAAATTCACAAGAACCGGAAAATTCTCTATTATGGATGAATATATGGAATTGATGAAAGAAGATATCATCGTTGGTTATCAGCACACTTCAAACTTAGTTGATGTTGGAAGACCGGAATCTATTGTTGAAGCAGAAAGAATTTTCAAATGATAGAACAGGACGACGATAAAAGATTGCAGGAAAGTCTACGCCAGAAGACCTGGGACGAAACGATAACCAAAGACAGCTGGATGGTTTTCCGCGTGATGTCCGAGTTTGTAGATGGTTACGAGAAAATGGCGAGGATTGGCCCTTGTGTTTCAATTTTTGGTTCGGCTAGGTTGAAGGAAGATAATTTCTATTACAAAATGGCGGTTGACATTGCAAAGAAAATTACGGAAATTGGTTTTGGAGTCATCACTGGAGGCGGACCAGGAATCATGGAAGCTGGAAACCGAGGTGCAAACGGTTTCGGAAAATCTATCGGCTTGAATATCGAATTGCCTTTCGAACAGCACTTTAATCCGTATGTCGACAAAGGTTATAATATCAATTTTGATTACTTTTTCGTTAGAAAAGTAATGTTCGTCAAATATTCTCAAGGTTTCGTGGTGATGCCTGGCGGTTTTGGAACTTTGGACGAATTGACGGAAGCTTTGACCTTAATTCAAACCAATAAAATAGGGAAGTTCCCAATCGTCTTGGTCGGAAGTGAGTTCTGGAGCGGTTTATTAGATTGGTTCAAATCGACTTTATTAAAGGAAGGTCTAATTGCCGAGAAAGACCTTGAACTATTTAGAGTTGTGGATACAGCGGAAGATGCAGTGGCGCATATCAAAGCGTTCTATGATAAATATTCGGTAAGTGTGAATTTCTAAGGTGTGGCATATAATTTGACCATAATCAATAGTAAAAGTTATTAAATATTAAATTAAAATGAAAAAATCAATACTCATATTATCTTTAGGAATCTTATTGGTGGGACTTTTTAGCTTTACAGCATTGGATTTCTTTTCATCAATGACCAAAGTGGATTACATCGATGGAACCAAAACTTTGAAGTTCACAACGAAGCTAAACACAGGTCACATCTCTCAGGCTATAAAAATCGACCCGGCAACTGCAGGCTTCGAAGCTGAGGTTAAGAAGTATGTGAACAATAACGTAGATGTTACCATCAACGGCGCTGCGAAACAATTGACTTTCACAGGAAGTCAGGTCAACGGCGAATCTGTTTGGGTTTATTATGAAGCGAGTGGCGTTTCCGATATTTCAAGTTTGAAAATCAAGAACAGTATTTTGATCGGACAGTTTCCAAAACAGGTCAATATTGTAAATATCACTTATAAAGGTGCTTTGAAAACACTCAACTTCCAAAAGGGAAAAGAAACAGCAGAAGTCACTTTCTAAAAATTAAAATCGGTCAAATGACCGATTTTTTTATGTTCTTTATTTAATTAATGACAATTCGTATGATCCGTATGAAAACCGTCTGTAGAGTGATTGACATGCAAAGATTCGGAATGTGGGGAAATGTAAGGAATTCCTAGCTCCAAGCCTCTTAAAACGAATAGTCCTCCTAAGATAATCATCATTACTGGAATCACTTTTAGGATTCTTACCCGGAAAGCTGTCGTGATGAAATTCCCTAAGTAAACAACGGCAAACATAAACGGAAAAGTTCCCAATCCGAAAAGGAACATAAAAAGTGAACTTTGCCAAATTCCACCAGCTGCCAAAGAAGCCGTCAAAGCCATATAGACCATTCCGCAAGGTAGAAGTCCGTTCAGAATTCCAGTTGCGAAACGAGATTTGTAATCGGGACGTTGTAGGATTTTCCCAAGTTTCATTTTGACCTTCAATAAACCTCTTGAAACAAATGGGATTTTAGCGGCGAAATCTTTTCCTCCGAAGGAAAAAATTGCCATAACTATTAGTAGAATTCCAACCAAAACGGTTAGATATTTTTGGAATCCAGCCAATTCAAAACTTTGACCGATGATGCCTAAAATTCCGCCGAGAATAGAGTAGGTGAGAATCCTTCCGAATTGATAGGTCAGATTCTGAAGGTAGAAATTAGCCTTCAGATTTTTCGTCAATCCCATAGAAAGAGCAATTGGTCCGCACATACCGATGCAATGGAATCCGGACGCGAATCCCAAACCAATCGCCGATATGATGAGTGCTAGTTCCATAAGATGTCATAATCCACCTGATAAGGTTTCTTATTCTCTGTCCATTTTAGTTTTAAAGTATAGGAACCGAGGGAAACAACTTTTTTTGGAATGACAAACTTGTGATTCTCCAGATTCAATTCTTTTTTGATATCGAGGTTAGAATCTTCCGTTCGGAACAAAATGAATTCTACCTTGTTGTTATCCACTTTTATAGATTGTGGGAAAGTGATTTCCATACCTTCTGCAGTGGCTTTGTAAGCTGGGACTTCTTTCAGCTGAGCTGCATTCTCTTTAGCATCTATAACGTCTTGGTATTTCAGTTCCTCTTCGTAATAATTATCGGAAATCATATCTGCATTTTGTTTCCCAATAGGAAAGACCAAAATCAGAAATAAGATGAAAAGGATAAAACATCCTAATGCAATCATCAATCCGTGTCCCCAATTTAGTTTCTTCATCTCTTTTTATTAAAATTGAAATTTGAATGGTCCTTCAAAATAAGTTTCGTATTCATCCAGAAGTTCACCATTCATGTCATAAACGCCTAGCTTCAGGTTTTGTTTTGAAAGCTTAATCTGGCTTTCCGGGAAACTCACATTGATAGTTCCTTTTATCATCGCATCTCTTTTCAGAACGATTTTGTTGGAAGTACTGGAAGAAATCTCCCCATTCTTCGGTTCTATAATTTTAATAATTACCGTTCTGTTGTCATTGGATTTATTCAGGAAGGTATAGCTGTAAGTATTGGTGATTTTTCCATCTCTTACAAAGAATGTGGATCCCGGAGGTTTTAGGAATTTAGCTTCCATATCGCCTCGGTTGTAAAGCAATCCACCTAAGAAAGCAATCAATGCTAGCAAGATGACAGAGTAGAGCTTCATCTTACCAGAGAATTTGAAATTCTCTTGTTCTTCGATTTCTTTTTCGGACGCATAGCGGATTAATCCTGGTGGAAGTCCAACTTTTACCATTACCTCGTCGCACGCATCGATACACGCTGTGCAATTCACACATTCCATTTGAAGTCCATCTCGGATGTCGATTCCTGTAGGACAAACGACAACGCATTGCTTACAGTCGATACAATCTCCTTTTCCTTCAGCTCTTCTGTCTTCGCCTTTTTTCCATTTCGAACGATTTTCGCCTCTTTTGTAATCGTAAAAAACGTTGATGGTTTCTTTGTCTATCAGCACGCCTTGAAGTCTTCCGTAAGGACAAACCATTGTACAAACTTGCTCTCTGAACCAAGCGAATACAAAATAAAATGCCGCTGTGAAAAGTATCATCACGAGGAAATTGGTCGGTTTCGCAAAAGGACCTTCTTTCATAATGCTGAAAACTTCCTCATAACCCACAATGTACATAAACATAATGTGTGTAATGATAACAGAAATCAAAATGAAAATGCTCCATTTCAGAGATCGTTTCCAGATTTTTTCCGTATCCCAGGCTTGATTATCCAGCCTCATCTGTTTGTTTCTGTCACCTTCTATGGCATATTCTATTTTACGGAATATCATTTCTAGGAAAATCGTTTGAGGACAAATCCATCCACAAAAAATTCTTCCAAAAACAACGGTGAAAATAATAATGAATATTAAAGTAACAATAGCGCCCAATGCCAGAATAATGAAATCCTGAGGATAAAAAGGCTGTCCAAAAATAAAGAATTGACGCTCTATAATGTTGAATAAAAGGAGCGGATTTCCGTGAAACTTGAGAAACGGAATGATGAAATAGATTGCTAGTAAAAGGACGCTTACCAAGACTCTGTAATTGGTGTACTTTCCTTTTGGCTTTCTTGGAAATACCCATTTTCTCTTCCCGGTATTATCCATTGTTCCCACAGAGTCTCTGAATGTTTCAGCTTCTACCACCCAACTTTCTGCTTCGTTGTATTTTTTTTCTGTAGTACTCATAATAATGTTTGGATAAAAAAAGAGATTGTCCTGAAAATGAACAACATTTATATTATTCAATTTCAAATACCATTCCTATTAGAACGATATCTTGTGACAATCTCTTTTATATGATTTTATTCAGCAGCTTTCTCCCAGTTCGGCTGTGTTCCCTGAGGAGCAGCACCACCTTGAGCCTGAGTGATAGGAGCTTTCTCCTGATTGATGTGATAAACGTAAGCCGCAACTTTTTCGATATCATTACCAGTAAGAACGCCATTTTTACCCCAAGCCTGCATTGTTGGATTGTTTGTACTACCATTTTCTACCATATAGAAAATAGTTTTGAACAAAGTTTTCTCCGGCTGGTTGATCCAGAAGTTGTCTGTCAAGTTAGGACCAATTCCTCCTTTTCCTTCTGCTGCGTGACAAGTTACACAGTTGGTTTCGAAAATTACTCTACCTTCTTCTACGTTGTCTTCAGAAAATTTTGCTGTTTCTATCGTCGCTTGAGGTACAGTTTTCATGTACTCTTCTACAGAAGCAATTTGCTCTTTATACTCTTGATCATATTCTTTGATTGGATTTGCGAAATCTGTCAAGAAATAAGAAGAGATATAAAGTACGCAATATGCAACACCAAAGTAGAACAATCCCAACCACCATTTTGGAAGCTGATTGTCTAGCTCCATAATGCCATCGAAACCATGGTCGATAAGGATGTCTTTTTCTTCTTTTTCAGATTGGCTTTTGAAAGCACCATTCCAAAGATATTGGAAGTAAGGGACTTTTTTCTCAGCCAGATATGTTGCTTTTTCTGTGTCTGTCAGTTTTTTGAATTTCTCATTTTCTATCAAATCTCCAATAGCAGTCTGGATGAATACCACAATGATACTAATCAACGCTGTTCCAATGAAGAATTTGGAAGTCAGGAAATCCGACGTTTGAGAAAACATGTAGAACACTACAAGTAATAATCCTAAAACGATTAAAATATTAATATAAGCAGGGGTTCTTCTTTTCATGATTAATTATTTTTTAATTACAAAGTCCATTTTTCGTCTTCATCTTTTTCCAAAGGTGCATTCTCTTCTTCGTTGTAATATTTTTTTGGTCTGTTTAGGACAACGTATATTACTGTAAGAAAGAATAAAATGAATATGATCATCGCAATGGTTTGAAGCAAACCTGCATTTTCCACATTGGAGACGATATCTTTGAAACTTTGCGGAATCATTTTATTTAAATTTAATTACTAGCTGTTTTTACTTCTGTTGTTTTAATATCTGTCCCTAGTCTTTGTAAGTAGGCTATCAACGCTGTGATTTCTCTCTTTTCAAGTGGCACAAATTCTTCACCAGATTTTGCCTTATTTGCTTTAGATTCTTCGAAAGATTTTTTGACATCATCTGCTTCTGCAAAAACATTTTTTACAATGGCACTAGCTTGATTGTTCATCCAAGAATCCATAGAATCAATCTGAGATTTCGTGTATGGAACGTCAAAAGTATTTTTCATAAGTTCCAGTTTTGCTTGAGTTTTGCTTCTGTCCAGCGTGTTTTCTATCAACCAAGGATATCTTGGCATGATGGAGCCTGCAGATGTCGATCTCGGGTTATACATATGTTTGAAGTGCCAAGAGTCTGGTCTAGCGCCTCCTTCTCTATGTAAATCTGGTCCCGTTCTTTTAGATCCCCAAAGGAATGGCCTGTCATAGATGAATTCACCAGCTTTGGAATATTGTCCATTTTTCCCGTTGAACCTTACAACTTCATCACGGAAAGGACGAACCATCTGCGAGTGACAAGCATTACAACCTTCTCTGATGTAAATGTCTCTACCTTCCAATTCTAGTGGAGAATATGGTTTCACTGCAGAGATTGTAGGAACGTTTTCTTTTACAAAGATGGTAGGAAGGATTTCTAAAGATCCACCAATTGCAACTGCAACGAAGGATAGAATTCCTAAGTATAATGGCGTTCTTTCTAACCACAAGTGGAAAGTTTCACCTTCTTTTCTTCCTTTATTGATTTTTGCCAATGCTGGTACTTCCGCGGGTACTTCTTTTTGGAAAGATCCTTTTCTAGCTGTTGCAACCAAGTTCACAACCATCAAAATAGCACCTGAGAAATATAATAATCCACCTACAAATCTAAGTTTGTAATGAGGAAGAATAGCTGTAACAGTATCCAACCAGTTTTTGTAAACCAAAGTTCCATCCGGATTGAATTCTTTCCACATCAAACCTTGTGTAAATCCAGCGATATACAATGGAACAGCATAGAAAATAATTCCGAAAGTTCCCAACCAGAAATGCCAGTTAGCCAATTTCACAGACCATAATTTTGTTCTCCAAAGTATTGGAACCAAGAAATAGATAACACCAAATGCCATAAATCCGTTCCATCCAAGTGCACCAAGGTGAACGTGACCAATTACCCAGTCGGTAAAGTGTCCTACTTTATTTACTGTTTTAGTCGCCAAAAGTGGTCCTTCAAACGTTGCCATACCATAACAAGTTACAGCGACAACAAAGAATTTTAGAACTGGATTTTCTCTTACCTTATCCCAAGCTCCTCTCAAAGTCAATAGACCGTTCAGCATTCCTCCCCAAGATGGAGCGATTAGCATAATAGAGAAACCTGTTCCTACAGCCTGTGCCCAAGCCGGAAGTGCAGTGTATTGCAAGTGGTGTGGCCCTGCCCAAATGTAGACAAAGATCAAAGACCAGAAGTGAATAATGGACAGTTTGTAGGAAAAAACCGGTCTGTCTGCAGCTTTCGGAACGAAATAATACATCAAACCTAAAACTGGAGTTGTTAAGAAGAAAGCTACCGCATTATGCCCATACCACCATTGTACCAAAGCATCTTTTACTCCGGAGTATGCAGAATAAGATTTCCAGCCAGTGAAAGATAATGGAACTTCTAAGTTGTTGAAAATATGTAGCATTGCAACGGCAACCCAAGTTCCTAAGTAGAACCAGATAGCCACATACAAATGTCTTACTCTTCTTGTTGCAATGGTTCCAAACATGTTGATACCAAATATTACCCAAACCACGGTGATCAAAATATCAATCGGCCACTCATGCTCTGCATATTCTTTAGAAGTATTGATTCCCATGAAGAATGTAATCACAACAGCAACGATCATCAATTGCCATCCCCAGAAATGAATCCAAGATAATGTGTCGCTCCACATTCTTGTTTTTAGCAACCTCTGCATAGAGTAATAAATTCCAGAGAACATAGAGTTTCCTACAAATGCGAAAATTACCGCACTCGTGTGAAGCATTCTAATACGTCCGAATCCGAAAGCACCTTGGGAATTGATAAGTCCCTGCATCCCATCGCTTTGCAATGTTTTGATGGTCGGGTCATCTGTTCCTAAGAAAAATTCTGGTAATTCAGGATAAAATAACAACAACGCGGCCGTAAGTCCTAATAAAAAACCTACAATACCGAAAACAACTGTCGCGATCAAAAATGCGCGAACAATACCGTTGTCATAACTAAACTTTTGTGTTTCCATATCTACAAATAGCAATTATTCTTTATCGTTTTTTTCTGGAGTTTCTGTCTCCTTTTCTGTCTTCACCTCGTCTTCGAACAAAATTCGAACGGCGGGTGACTCATCGTCCTCAAACTGTCCTTTTCTAGCACCAATAATAAAAATTACCAGGAAAATAACAGCTAAAGAAACGCTGCAGATAATCATCAAATAGAGGATCTCCATAACTGCGACAAATTTAAGGTAAAAACAGTCGTCAAATTTAGTGAAAATTACTGACTTTGGTCAGAATGGTAGAAATATGGATAATTTATAATGGTTCTAAATAAGCGATTCCTACATATTAAACTTAAAATATTTGGAACTTCGAAGCCAGGTTGAAAGTGTCGTGAATGTGACAACGGTTACAGAACTCAAAGGCATAAAGATCGCTGCAAAAAGTGGATGCATATGTCCGGAAACTGCAAAGCTGACTCCGATGACATTGTAACATAAACTAATTATGAATGTGATTTTTACAATCGTAATCGCATCTTTTGCAAGTGCTAGGAATTTATCCAGATCAGGGATTTTTTCACCATTCATGATTACGTCAGAAGATGGTGTGAAAGAATTGCTGTCATCCGAAATGGCGATCCCGACGTTGCTTTGTTTTAAGGCTCCAGCGTCATTCAATCCGTCGCCAAGCATTGCCACTTTCTGCCCTTTGTCCTGAAGTTCTTTGATAAAATCCAGTTTGTTTTCCGGATTTTGATTGAATTTCATTTCAGAAACATTCGGGATGAGTTTTTCTAAAATTGATTTTTCTGAAGGATTATCGCCGCTCAGAATATTGATCTTGTAATTTTTTAAATGGCCGAAAAGTGTAGAGAGATTGCTTCTGTATTCATTTTTGAAAGTGAATTTACCAATGAAGTTTTCATCTTTTTTAATGTAAACCGCAGTTTCTAGATCTTGGGATTTTTCACCTGTAAAACTCGCTGAACCAATTTTGTAGGTCGCACCACGAACTTTTCCCTGATAACCTTTTCCGGAAATCTCAATGAAATCTTCCACTTCAAAATAATCATCATTCACCTCGATGAAATTATAAAGTGATTTGGAAAGTGGATGATTTGAGTTTTTAAGTAAAGACTTGATGTTTTTTAGGTCAAAATCCTCAATCTCGGTTCCGAAATAATTGATATTTGATTTTTTACTTTCCGTAATTGTTCCGGTTTTATCAAAGACTAAAGTGTCGATTTTTGCCAATCTTTCAATCGTCAAAGTATCTTTAACGTAGAAATTATTTCGCCCCAAAATCCTCATTATGTGACCAAAAGTGAACGGCGCAGATAGAGCTAAAGCACAAGGACAAGCCACGATCAAAATAGCGGAAACGACTTGGAACATCTTTTCTGTATCAATTCTTGCCCAATAGATTCCAGCAAGAAGGGTGATTCCTAAAATGATGAATGTGAAGTATTTACTTATTGTATTCGTTAAAGTATCAAGTCCGGTTTCAAATTTTTTGAAGGCTTCCTTGTTCCAAAGTTGAGTTAGGTAACTTTGGTCAACGCTTTTGATGACTTCGAGCTCCAGAATTGAGCCTGTTTGTTTTCCGCCAGCAAAAATCTTGTCGCCAGGTTTCTTGGAAATATGAGCGGATTCTCCAGTGATAAAACTATTATCGATGTTTCCTTCGCCTTTGATCAAAATAGAATCTACAGGAATGATTTCCTGGTTTCTGACCATAATTCTGTCACCAACGGCCAATTCTGAAAGCAAGATATTTTTCTGTTTTCCATCAAAATCAACTTTCGTCACGGCGATTGGATAGAAGGATTTGTAATCTCTGTCGTAGGAAAGCGTGTTGTAGGTTCTTTTCTGGAACATTTTTCCCATCAACATAAAGAACAACAACCCACAAAGTGTATCGAAATAACCTGGGCCATAATCGGTTACGACTTCATAGATACTTCTACCATAAAGAACGAAAATTCCCAAAACGATTGGAACATCGATGTTGATGATCTTGTTTTTCAAACCATACCAAGCGGATTTGTAATAATCTGAAGCTGAGTAAAATACAACCGCAGTCGCTAGTAGGAATAAAATTACTCGGAAAAGATGTTTGTACGAATGGAACCAAACATCGTCACCTGAAACATATTCCGGGAAGCTGAAAAACATTCCGTTTCCGAAAGCAAAGCCAGCAATTGCTAATTTGATGAGAAGTGTTTTGTCTAATGTATCGACTTTTTTCTCAGCCGTTTCCAGATTGATAACCGGTTTGTAACCAAGATTCGTAAGGAATTTTGCCAGTTCGCTGAGTTTTAACTCGTCTTCTTTGAAAGAGATCTGAACTGTTTTTCTGGTGAAATTAACCTGAGAATATTTGATGCTCTTATTGATCGTGTGAAGACTTTCCAAAAGCCAAATACAAGAAGAACAATGGATCACAGGGATTTTGAAACTTACGAGCGTGGTTCCGCCTTCAGAAAAATCTACAATTTTTGAAGAGATTTCCGGCGTGTCAAGGTAATCGAATTGTGAATTATTTTCGTTGCTAGGTCGGATCCCAGAACGCTTGTTGATATTGTAAAAATTGTCAAGATTATGAACGTTCAGAATTTCATAAACCGATTGGCAACCGTTGCAGCAAAATAATTTTTCATCAAAAAGAATTTGTTCCTTATCGATTTTTTGCCCGCAGTGAAAACATAGTTCTGCCATTAAAAATTACTCAGATATTTGGATTGCAAAATTACAGCAAAAATATTGGTATGTAGCGTTAAAAAGTCTTATTTTTGCTGACAAATATCATAGGTATGTCTCTTGAACAACAATTGGTTATAGAAGAAAATTTCTCAAAAGCTTTCAATAGAGAATCTTTGCGCGAAAGTCTTAACTCTGAAGACTTTGACATGTACGAAAAGACACTAAAAGTTTTGGAATTCGCAAAAGGTGAAGTCGTTTTTGAAGATGGAGAATCTCCCAAAGGCGTCTATTTTATAGAGAACGGAACGGCAAAATTGTCCAAATCAGGCGTTTACGGAAAAGACCAGATCTTGAGATTCTGTAAAGAAAAAGATCTGATCGGTTACCGTTCATTGCTTTGTGGTGAAAATTTCCAGGCTAATGCAGAAGCAATGACGCCAATGAAAGTTCAGTTTTTGCCAGCTGATGTATTCTTGCGCTTGTTGGAAGTTGATCCAAAATTGTCCTATGCAATGCTTCAGAAGATCGCTTACGAATTGGGCGAATCTGCAAATACAGTTACCTTCCTTGCACAAAAAACGGTGAGAGAAAGACTGGCAGAGATCCTTATTTTACTTGAACAGAAGCTTGGAACCGATCCAGAAGGATTCATCAAGATTTCTTTGACGAGAGAGGAAATCGCAAACTTGATCGGAACTGCTACAGAAAGCGCGATCAGACTGATCTCAGAATTCAAACAAGATGATCTGATCTCTGTAGAAGGAAGAAATATCAAAATCCTAAACCGCGACAAACTGATCAAACTTGGTCACGTCGTTATATAAATGATAATGGATGAATGATAATCGATTGTCATTCGTCGTTTTCAATTTTCTAAATCATTTATCACCCATAATTTATCATTCATAATCATGTCTGTACACTCCGAAATAAAAAAGATCACCACAGAGACCTTGCGAAAAATGAAATTCGATAAGGAGAAGATCACAATGCTGACGGCTTACGATTTCACAACCGCTAAAATGGTAGACGCTGGCGGCGTGGACTCTATCTTGATCGGTGATTCTGCTGCAAATGTAATGGCTGGTTTTGAAACCACTTTACCAATTACACTTGATCAGATGATCTATCACACACAATGCGTCGTTCGTGGTGTAGAAAGAGCTTTGGTGGTGGCCGATCTTCCTTTCGGAACTTATCAAAGCAATCCAGAGAAGGCTTTGGAATCTGCGGTAAGAATGATGAAAGAAGGTGGCGCTCATGCCATCAAGATCGAAGGTGGGAAAGAGATCGAGGATTCTATCAGGAAAATAGTGAATGCTGGAATTCCGGTTTGCGGACATCTTGGTTTGACGCCTCAAAGTATCTATCAATTCGGAACTTATAAAGTACGCGCTAAAGAAGATGCAGAAGCAGAAAAATTGATTGCTGATTGCAAGCTTCTGGAAGAACTAGGATGTTTTGCTATTGTTTTGGAAAAAATTCCGGCGGCACTTGCAAAAAGAGCTTCGGAAAGTATTTCTATCCCGACCATTGGGATAGGCGCTGGACAGGATTGTGACGGACAGGTTCTTGTTTACCACGATATGGTGGGGATGAATCAAGGTTTCTCTCCAAAATTCCTTAGAAGATATTTGGATCTGTACACAGAGGTCACTGGCGCCGTTTCGCAATATGTGAAAGACGTGAAAAGTTCAGACTTCCCGAATGAGAAGGAAAGTTATTGATCATAAACTTTAAAAAGATATCAAACCCTTTCAGAGATCAGAACTCTGGAAGGGTTTTAATTATAAATACATTTAGAATGATTCAGAAAATAACCAAGTTCCTATCTTTTATTGTAATTCTAGTCTCAATGGTTTCCTGTGTTTGTCAAACAAAATTTGGGACGAGAACAGAGATCTATGACAAAAAAGATTCATTAAAATCCCTAGCAAGAATCAAGGAAATCAAAAATCTTGATTATTCTGATTTCAAAGCGGGGAAATTTGATAATGGAAAAGAGGCAGTAAATTATCGTTTTCTAAAACCTTCGAAGCTCGAACAAGACAAAAAATATCCTTTGATCTTGGTATTTCACGGTTCAGGAGCAGTTGGGACAAATAACACTTCGCAAATGGGCGTTTTATCAAAAATATGGTTGCTTCCGGAAAATCGGGAGAAATATCAAACTTATGTTTTGTCGCCTCAGTTTCCAATTCGGTCGTCCAATTATCATCTGGATGAAACCCGAAATGTGAAGGTTTCTGAGTCTAATGAACACTTAGATCTGGTTTTAAAGTCAATAGATTCATTAATTTTAAAAGAAAATATCGACCCAAGTAGGATTTACGTGATGGGATTCTCGATGGGTGGGGCAACAACTTCCAACGCGATTTCAAAAAGACCTGATCTGTTTGCTGCGGCAATCAATATTTCAGGGATTTCTCAGTTCGATAAAATGGAGGAACTGACGAAAATGCCCATTTGGATCGTCCACGGAAGTCTGGATACGGACAATTTCCCTCAAAGCAATTTCAAGTTTTTTGAAGAGATGAAGACGAAAGGAAACGTTTTCCTCTGGGAATATAAAGACAAATATCACAACAATATTCTCTCTGCCGAGTTGGTAGATGAGATCCCGAAATGGCTTTTCAAGCAAACTAAAAAATAAAATTTACGAATGAAATCGCCATGATCTGTAAACGCAAACAACAATAAAAGTTGAGCGATTGCATGTGGCATTTGAAATACAATAACTCTATTCACATGAAAAATTCTCAAACAATACAAGGTGTTCTTTCCATTTTAGCTCTGATCTGCCTTGCGGTAGGTTGGTTCAATTTATTTTCTCCGGAGATCACGGACTTGCTTTACCATAGACTCTTTTACATTTTTATAGGATTAAGTTTCATCTTTCAGGCGCAATCTTTCCTTAATCAAAAATTTGTTTATCTGATGTACATTGCTGCTGGATTGTGTATTGTTGGCGCATTTTTGCCTTTCGACTCTCAGTTTGCAAGGATCAAGACGATTGGACTTTTTACGGGCGTCATTGTTTCTGTATTCAATAGACAAAGGATCTCTAAAGGTTAAGATTATCTTTAAAGTTTTAAATATTTTTATTAATTTTAGTAAAAACATTTAAAAACACAAAAGATGAATTATCGTGCAGAACTACAAGTCTTACTAGATGACGAGACTTTGGATGTGGAAACTTGGCTTTATAGTTATCCAATCGAAGAAGGACCTTTTCTGATCCTTGAGTACAAAAATTTTATGCAAAAATGGGCTATTGAGAATGATGATTTTCAAACTGTAGAGGAATTGCAATGCTTGGACAATCTTGCAGAAAAAATGCAAAATTTTGCTATTGATAAGCTTGCTGAGAGACAGGAAAAACAAAACAGAGTGAAAGTTTTGAAGGAAAAAATAGAATTTTTGAAACAAGAGATTCTAAAAAACGATCTTAAAGAGGTACAAGTTTCTGAGAAAGTTTTGGAAGAATTACGGGAGATTGTCGAATATCTGAAAAGTAACGATATGTATGATGAGGAACTATGGGGACGATTGCAACATTTACTATAATAATTTTAAGCAAAAATGACTCAATATTTTTCTGAAGACCAGATCATGTATGAAGACAATCACATGATGGTCATCAACAAAAAGGCCGGACAGCTCGTCCAAGGCGACAAAACCGGTGATCTGTCTTTGTTGGAGTTGATCAAGGATTTCATCAAAAAAAGAGATGACAAACCTGGCAATGTTTTCCTTGGTTTGGTTCACAGGATCGATCGCCCAACTTCTGGTTTGGTCATCTACGCGAAGACCTCAAAAGCACTTTCCCGATTGACAGTAATGGTAAAAGATCGAGAAGTCAAAAAAACATATTGGGCACTTGTGGCGAAAGAGATGATCCCGAAATCGCAAAGGCTGGTTCATTATCTTCAAAAAAATGAGAAGACCAATAAAGCGACCGTTTTTGTAAAACAGACAGAAGGTGCAAAAGAATCGATCTTGACTTATCACATCATAAAAACATTGGACAATTATCAGCTGTTGGAAATCGATCTGGAAACGGGAAGACACCATCAGATCCGCGCGCAATTATCAAAAATAGGTATTCCAATAAAAGGCGATTTGAAATATGGCGCTCCACGTTCCAATCCAGATGGCGGGATCTCTCTTCATGCCAGAAAACTCCAGTTCATTCATCCTGTGACTAAAGAAAATATTGAGATCATAGCGCCAGTTCCGCAGAATGATGCGGTTTGGAAAGCGTGTGAAGATTAATTTTGTGGAAGGCTTCCAGCACTATCTTCTTTTTTCGTGCTGTTAAGATTGTTTTCTTCCTTTGCCAGTTTATTTCGTGTAGGAATCTTATAATTGAAAGAAACTCCAAATCTTCTTGTGTCATATTTGCTGGATAAATATACATTAGGAGATTGTGAAATAGAATGGAACTGATTCATTTGGGTGTTAAAAATATCGTCAGCGTAGACAGAAACAGTCAATCTGTCATTCATAAATTTCTTTGATACAGTGATGTCAAACGAGCTGTTCAAAGGTTTGTCTGCAACGAAATAATAGTAATTCCCCTTTGTGGTCGTGTAGTTGTAATTCGCTACGAATTTGATTTCTTTTGGTAATATAATTTGTGCCATCAGATTGAAAATCCAAAAGCCTTTTGTCTCGATATCAGGAAGTTGATGTTTTTGGTAAGCTGCGTAAAGATACAAGAAATTGATTTTGTCAGGATTGAAATCAAATTTCAACATTTCCTTGATACTTTTGCTAAAAACCATAAACGGAATTGGAATTCCCAAGTTGAAATTGTGTATTTTAAGTTCCGAAACATTCACTTGGGTATTTCTGATGACATCATCTTTTCTAGAGATTTTCTGTACAACTTGGTTCGTCGCAACACTCACATTGTAACCGATAAACGCGTAATCAAAAGCACTTATTTTCGCTTCGTAATTATCATAGATTGCTGGTTGTAGTTCGGGATTCCCATTGGTGTCAGAGTTAGGTCCGGCGAACGTATTGTTGTTTGGATTGAGGACAGAAATACTTGGAAGGCTTATCTTTTTATTGTAATTAATGGTGAAATAGACCTGCTTCATAAAGTTGTACTGCACACTTGCATTCGGAAACAATTTGAATTTCTTGAATGGCATCAAGTTTTTTGCGGAAGAAATTTCTCCCAAACTATCTCGTTCCCTGTAGATTCCATCAATGTCATAATCCTCAGCTCTGGTTCCCAGTATAAAATCAAACTGTTTCAGCTTCGCCTGCAATTCCACATAGGAAGAAGCTGTTTGCCTTTGATAATCTAGATTGGTAATGCCTCCGTCCTGCGTTTCGAAATTTTGTTTTTCGTAAAGTCCACCTAAGCTTATTTTTCCTTCATCAAAAATTTTCAAAGACTGTGTGTAATCTACTTTGAAATTCACATTGTTCATATTAGAATTATTGTCCAAAACTCTTTCTTTGATGATCAAATTTTCCTGGACAAAATCACTTTTAGAACTAGAGTAAGCCAATTTTAAATCTAGCTTTTTATTTTTATCAGAAAATCTCTTTTGATAGGTTGCAACTGCTTCATTTCGGTTTATCAGCGTGCTTGCAAGGTCTTCAGAATTATAATTGATGCCCTGGAAAATGCCGTTTCCTAAGGTTGTAAAATCATTGTTATTGTGATAGATGTCGTAGTTCAAAAGCAGTCTGTCTTCGCCCAAATCAAATGTTACAGCAGTTTTCGCAAAATAATTCCGTACGATTCTGTCTGTGTTAGTTGTTACCAAATTATCTTGGTTGGAATCTAAAGAACTCTCTCTGTAATTCTGCCCAAAATTGAGCTGCCAGCCAAATAGTTTGTTTCTGGCGTTCAGATTCATAGAATTGTTTACGCGACTTCTGTACTTATCATAATTGGTAAAATTGTAATTCCCAGAGTACGTGGCGGTCAAATAATTCTTAGCCGATTTTCCAGTGATGATATTCAGAATTGCTCCGCCGGAAGTTGCAGGAAATTCTGCTCCGGGATTGGTTACGATTTCTATTCTTTCTATGGCGTTGGCAGGCATTCCTTCCAGAAAAGCATTCAATTCGTTGCTGGAGATATTCAGCGGTCTTCCATCCATAAAAACATCGAGTAGTTTCCCTTGGTACATCATTCCGGCAATGTCCGTTGCAACCAGACCCGGGAGTTTCTTCAAACCTTCCATCACGGAACCGGAATTGAGACTTGGCTGCTCCGAGAAATCGAAAATCGTTCTATCCGCTTTCTGTTCTACTGCTTTTTTGGTTTTGGTAATGGTTACAGATTCTATTTCTTTTTCTTTGTCACTTTCCTTTTTCGGGGTTTCCTGCGCGAAGTAGATGTGACTGAGAAACAAAGCAGAAATAGAAAGAATACATTTGATGTTCATAGTTTAGTTTGAACTCTATTAGACTATCGGTTGTTCAAATTGTTACATCACAACGCTATTGGACTCTATCTTTCTCTTCAAAGTTGATATTCTTTTTATTGATCTGCTTCTTGTTTCCAAAAGTGTAATTCACGCTCAAACGCAAACTTCTGCCGTCCCAATAATTATTCATGAGTTGCTTACTGTCTTCAAAATACATTTGACCTTTGTATCGTTGTCCAAAAATATTGGTAACCGTCGCATTGATCTGAAGCTGTTTTTCCATCAATGAAATTTTAAATCCAGAATTCAAATTGGAAAAGTTCTCAAAATGGGAATTCACATTTTTGTAAGGCAAGCTTTGGTCATAATTAAGGAGAAGAGCAACCGTTTTAGCTTTATTCAATGTGAAAGTATTATTAATGGAATAGCTCAAAGAATAACCTTTAAAAGTCTGGGCATTGATATTGAACACTTCCGAAGTCTGATAGGAAGCATTGGCAGTAATATTGGCTTCCCAGAATTTGAAGAACGTGTCTGTGTACGAAACATTCATCCCATAAAAATCATTATTGTAATAATTTTTGTAATCTCCGGTTTGAGAAATTCCGTCCAGATAAGCCACTTGCCCAAAAGCATTGGTCATTCTCAGGTAATAGATGCTTGCCGAGAATTTGTTGTTATAAGTGTAACCCAATTCATAATTGCTAATGTAGGAAGGCGTCAGAAGAGGATTTCCTGTAGAGTAAGAATATGGATTTTCGTACCATTTGAAAGGATTCAGATTGCTCATGCTTGGTCGGTTGATTCTTCTTGAATAAGACAAACTGAACACATTTTTATCTTCCTTATAAGAAACAAAAGCTGACGGAAACCATTGTCCATATGAGAAATTAGTAGCGGTGCTTTTCACAAATGTATTTTCATATCGCAATCCTGCTTTCGTTTCCCAGTGTTCCCCGAAACTTTTCCCAAAACTGAAGTAAGCGGCGTAATTTTCTTCTCGGTAATTGAAAGTGCTGCTTTTTTCGTTATCCATAATGTACTGATCATTTTCCAGATCGAAATATTTCAAATCTGCAGAATTTCTGAATTGATTGAATTTTACACCAGTCTCGATTGTTCCAAATGAAAAAGGCAATTCCAGATCCGCCTGAACCGAGAAGATCTGAGGCTTGATCATCGACAAAGTTTTCACCTCCTGAATCGTATTTTCCGGAAGTGTCAATGTGGAGAAGTTAACTTCTGTATCGTTATTATTTTTATAAAAATTCCCTGCAAAACTCAATTTCTTCCCAAGCGAATCCAACTTCAAATCATAATAAGTACTCACAGTGTGCGTTGGCGATTTTTCTCTGTGAAAAGTGTTGGTCAATAGATTTTTTTCCTTCAAATCAGAACTGATGTTTCTCGTGGTGTTCAAGATGTCCATTCCGTTTTTCCCGTTATCGAAAATATATTCCATTCCAACTTCAGAATTTTTATTGATTTTGTAAGAAGCACTCAAGTTAGGTGTCAAATCCTGCCACATATCTTTTCGGACAGACCTGCTGTAATTCTGCGAAGCGCCGAGAATCGTATATCTTTCATCCGCTTGTTTTGCACCTTCGATGTAACTTGTTTTCAGACTTAAGCTTAATTTTTCAGTTTGATAGTTCAGAGTTCCATTAGTACTTCCATTATAATAAGTTCGTTGCGTCAAGCCTGTGCTGATGTTGCCACTAAAGCCAAGATTTGGATTTTTCTTCAGAATAATATTGATGAGTCCGCTGTTTCCCTGTGCTTCATATTTTGCTGGCGGCGTTGTGATGACTTCGATTTTTGAAATATTTTCTGAACGGATGGATTTCAAATAATTAAGAAGTGCAGTTCCGGAAAGATTCAGCATTTTTCCATTGATCATCACATTCACGCTGCTTTTCCCAATGATAGAGATCGTTCCAAGATTCTCATCCACTTTCAGCATCGGAACATTGGCCAGAGTTTCGCCCGCATCCATTCCCTGCGAAGCGATTGATGCATCAACATTAAATATAAGTCTGTCTGCTTTTCTTTCAAGCAATTTTTTCTTGACTAATATATTGACTTGCTCTATGGTTTTGAGGCTGTCATTTTTCGTTTGCGAAACTAATGCAATTGGAAAAAGAGATATGATGAGTAAGTGTTTTGCTTTCATTCTTCTGGTTTTTGGTTCAGATTAAGTTTGTAGTAGTTTTATTGAGAAAAAGGAATAATTAGAAGACTCGGAAAAATCCAAATCTAGAATACATCAGTGATTTTAATCAGATTGAATCTTTCGTCTAATTTGATAAACTCCTGCATCATGGCTGCGTGTCCTTGGCCAACAATGATGACAATGTTTTGGTCGTTGTCAGAAACTGTATTTTGAATTGTAGAGTACATGATAAGGTTTCTGTGATACCAGCCTGCGACAAGGTCGGAGCCGTAAAAATCAGGTGTTTTGTTTAGTCTGTTGAATAGATTGATATAAATGCCTTTGTTCTGCTGCAGCTCTTTTTCTGTATTAAAACATTTTAAAATATCTGCTAGATCATTTTTGGAATAGCACGAGTTTGTTTTATTGCTGGACTCATCGATTTTTTTCTGAAATGCAGATTCATCTATTGTTTGCATTTCCTTTGCTTTTTGTTGGAAAAGGTCAAATCTCATTTCAGCAGGATGATCCATTGCGTAAACCTTTTGGTTTTCGGATTTTTTAGCAAGTCTGAACCCAAGCTGGAAAATTTCGCATTCTTCAAAATATCTTTTCTGCCATGCTTTTGTGAGAGTGTCAGCTTGGTAATAAGCTTTTCCGGTTTTGTACAGATCATAGAACTTGTCCAAAGTTTTCTGGTTTTTGCTAGGATATTCTACAAAGACTTTTGTCGGTTTATATTTTTCAACAATTTTATTTGTAATTTTTTCCAGGCTGTTTTGTCTATGATCTTTTAGAATATCAATTTCTTCAGATTTTGCGGCATCTTTTCCAGGATTGTTGAAATGCATTGTTCCTATTAGGATGACATTGATTTTCTTTTGACTGGCACAATAGATACAAACAAGACTAAGGATAAGTGTGAATAAAGATTTCATATGTTTAAATTTTTCTTGATGCAAATGTATTTTCAAAGTCTTTCTTTTGAAATAGCGATTAGATTTGATGAGGTTTTGATCCGACCAAACTATTTTCATCGGTAAAAAACAGGCGTTCATAGAATTTGGTGTTGTGGATGTTTTTGCTGTCCTTATTTTTGGAATATGAAAAAAGTAACTCTCATTTTGATTTTGGCATCGATGGTGTCCTGCATCGGAAAACATCGGGTAGATGTTTGGAAAACGATAGCAATTGCGCCTGGAGACAGCATTGTCTTACAAAAGTTAAAAGCACCCGCAACTTTAGAAATTAAAAATCTTTCGCACGAAACGGTAAATCTGGTTTCGGAACTGCATATGCCGAAAACCATCATCGCAAAATCTAAATTCCAATACAGATTGCCAAAAAGGAGCAGATTGATAATGGAGAATCCAAATTCAGATTCCGTTTCAATACATTTGCACTATTCTTCGTCAAAACCAATTATTATTAATAACAAAGAACTACGATGAAAAAGAAACAAATCATCTGGCTTCAAATCATCTATTGGAGTCTCAACTTTTTTGGAACTGTGATTACACCTTTGTATTTCTTTGGCAAAGAGACCCACCTGCAGAGTACGGTTTTGAGAATTACCTTTTTCCTCGCGGGAATTATCACATTTTACATTTGTTATTTGGTCATCATTCCAAAAGTTTTCAGACAGGAGAAAGTTTATACGGTTATTCTTTCATTTTTCCTGTCAATTCTGTGCTTCGCCACAATACGATATTTGATGGAAGAAGTTTTGCTGCCGGCGACTTTTGGCTTTAGAAATTACAATCAGGAAACGGGATTGCTTTATTACTTTTTTGATAACATTTATTACGGTTGTATCAATGTTTTCATCGCTGGAATAATGTGGTTGCTGGAAAAATTCGGAGTGATTGAAACCGAAAGACAAAAACTGGAACAGGAAAGAAACGAGGCGAAAATTCAGGCTTTGAAGACGCAGATCAATCCGCATTTTATTTTCAATACACTCAATAATATCTATTCCTTAATATATCAGAATTCGGAAAAGGCTTTGCCAGCGATTGAGGAATTGAGTCAGTTATTAAGATACAGCACGAAGGATTTGGAGAAAAATTTCATTCCATTGGAAAAGGAAATTGGTTATCTGGAAAGTTTGATAGAACTGGAAAAACTCCGAATCAAAAATCCTGAATTATTATTGATTGAAAAAAAAATTAATCATCCCAACCTTAATATTTCGCCAATGCTTTTGGTCCCGTTTGTAGAAAATGCTTTCAAACACGGTGATTTCAGTGGGAAAGGTTTCACTTTAAAAATTTCAGATAACAATCAAACTTTGAATTTCCATCTTCGAAACTTCAAAAAACAAAGGTCAAAAGATTCACTTTCCGGAATTGGAATTGGGAATGTGAAAAAACGACTGGAAATCCTTTATCCCAAAAAACACGAACTGAACATAGTTGAAACCGAAACCGAATTTTCTGTAGATTTGACAATTGATTTGAAATAATGAGGAGAATTAAATGCATCGTTGTGGATGACGAACCTTTAGCAATCCAGCTTTTGGAAAATTATGTGATGAAAATTCCTTTTCTGGAACTGGTTTTTTCTGCGGAAAATCCGATTTTGGCTTTAGAATATATTCAGAAGAACGAGGCTGATTTGATTTTCTTGGATATCCAAATGCCGGAATTGTCTGGAATCAATTTTATGAAGATCGTTGGTGATAAACTGAAATATATTCTCACAACAGCTTATTCAGAATATGCTTTGGAAGGTTACGAGCACAATGTCATCGATTATCTTCTGAAACCAATTTCGTTCGGTCGTTTCGAGAAAAGTGCTTTGAAAGCTCAGGAAAGATTTCCAACCAATGAATCTTCAGCCAATTCTTACTTCTTCGTAAAATCTTCCGGACAGCAACATAAAATCAATTTTGATGAAATCCTGTTTGTAGAAAGCATCAAAGATTATGTCAACATCAAAACCGAAAATCAGGAATACATTGTCCTCGACACTTTGAAATCTCTCGAAAGTCAGCTTCCCGAAAACTTCGTCAGAGTGCATAAATCCTTCATTCTCAATCTTAACAAAATTGAAAAAATCGATGTGAGAAATGTCTTCCTCAATTCCGGAAAAGAAATTCCGATCGGCGAAACCTACAAATCCGAATTCTTTCTGAAAATTAGGAAATAATATGTGATAGAAGGAATTCGGTAATTATTCAATGATCATTTTTGGCTAAATTATAAAAAAACTTAGCTTTGCATTATAAACACACAAATGCAAGAAAAATTATTGGATATTATCAATTCCATAAAAAGAAATAAGTTCGAGGATCAATTTTTGGAACTTAAACCTGAACAACAATTGAGGGAAGATCTCAACTTCGATTCGTTTGACCTCGCAGAATTGACGGTGAAGATCGAAGAAGAATTTGGAGTCGATATTTTCGAAGATGGATTGGTGAATTCGGTCCATGAGATCTACGCAAAACTCTAATGTTTTTCCTCATCGATCGCAATATTTCCTTGTCTTACGAGGAGATTCTGCAACACATCAATCATTCCCAATCTTATACAGACTGCTACATCTATCCAGATCTGAGGTCCTTTTTTCTGAATTGGATCTTTGCTTTGGTGAATGAGAAAAATATCACTTTGGTAGATTCTGATCTGTCCGAGAAAGAAATTACTTCGAACAATTTGGCTGTCGATCAAATCATCAAAATTGATGTTCCAAAACGACTAAACTCTGTTGATGAATTGGTAAATTCAATAAGATATTCCAATTCTGAGATCACACTTTTCACTTCTGGAACCACTGGTTTTACAAGGAAATTCACGCATCCGCTGAAAAATCTCATCAGAAAGATCAATGTTTCTGATGAGAGAAAGAACGATGTTTGGGGATTCGCTTTCAATTCGACACATGTTGCCGGCGTTCAGGTTTTCTTTCAGGCGATCTTGAATCACAATCTTTTGGTCAACGTCTTTATGGAATCCAAAGATTTTATCATTAATGCAATTGAGAATCATGAGATCACCAATCTTTCCTCAACGCCGACCTTTTATAGATTGCTTTTACCGTTAGATCGATTATTTGATTCCGTAAAAAAAATCACGATCGGTGGCGAGAAGTCCGACAATCATTTGATCTCGCAAGTGGAAAAAACCTTTCCAAATGCAAGGATCAACAATGTTTACGGTTCTACGGAAACCGGACCTCTATTTTCTTCCGAGAATGACGAATTCATCGTTCAGGATAAACATATTGGTTTGATAAAAGTAGTTGATGACGAATTGTACATTCACAAAGATCTGTTTGGGAAAACGACTCAGCTCAATTTGATCGATGATTTTTACGCAACAGGTGATCGCATCGAATGGATTGATGATGAACAAAGAAACTTCCGTTTTACATCAAGGAAAAATGAACTGATCAATGTTGGCGGCTACAAAGTGAATCCATATGAAGTGGAAGATGAGCTGACCCAACATCCAAAGATCAGAAACGTCAGAGTTTTCGGAAGGTCAAGCACCGTTCTTGGAAACGTCATTTGTTGTGAAATAGAATTGCTTTCTGATACAGAATTGAAAGAAGAAGATATCAGACATTTTCTTAATGGGAAAATCCAAAATTTTAAAATCCCGAGGAAGATCAGCTTCGTAGAAAAAATAGAATTAACAAGAACCGGAAAAAAGAAGATCATATGAATGTATTAATTACAGGAGTTTCCAGAGGTGTTGGATTAGAGATCAGTAAACTGTTTCTGGAAAACGGACATACAGTTTACGGCATCAGCAGAACAGAATCCGAAGAACTGAAAACTTTGGAACAGCAATATCCCGAAAATCTATTTTTTAAAATTTTTGACCTTTCCAATCCGGAAGAGATCAAACAATCGGTGTTCAAAGAGTTCGTGACCAATCATATCCCAATTCATGTTTTGATCAACAATGCGGCAATGGCTTATGACGATATTGTGACGAATCTCAATTACGACGATTTGAAAACGATGTTCGATGTCAATCTTTATTCGCCAATGTTTCTGACAAAATATGCGATCAGAAATATGATCTACAACCGGATTGCCGGAAGTATTATCCATATTTCATCGATCAGCGCGCACACAGGCTACAAAGGTTTGTCGATGTACGCAGCGTCCAAAGGGGCTTTGCAGTCATTTTCAAAAAATATTTCCAGAGAATGGGGCGAGCGTGGCATCCGCTCCAACATCGTAGTTCCGGGTTATATGGAAACGGCGATGAATGCCAAACTAACAGCCGAACACAAAAGCAGGATCTTCAAAAGAACAGCTCTGAAAAAAGAAACCGATATGAGGTCTGTTGCAGAAACTGTTCTGTTTTTGTCAGACGAACGCTCAAGATCCATCACGGGTCAAGAGATTTTTGTAGATTCTGGAACTTTATAAAACTAAAAACTAATGATTAACTTCATATACAAAACCCTCAATTTGATTCCCAAAACGATTGCAAAGATCGAGAAACTCTATTCTTTCAGCGTACTCAATTCACATTCTGGTGTGACGCTCCATTCAGATCTGAAGATCGGAAAAGCAACCACATTTGAATTGGACGATAATGCAATATTTGAGATTGGTAAAAATGTCATCTGGAGAGATCATAATGCCATCAGGATCAGAAAAGGTGGGCGTTTGATCTTGGGGAACAATGTGGATCTTGGACATTATATTTCCATCAATTGTTTGGATAAGATTGAATTGGGTGACGATACCTGCGTGGCAGAAGGCTGCAAATTCTATGATCACGATCACGCTTTGGATACGAAACCGGAATATGTCTGGCACAAGCATGAATTCAATACAGCGGCGATCATCATTGGCAAAAATGTAAAAATATACAGCAACGTTACTGTTCTCAAAGGTGTGACGATTGGCGACAACTGCATCATCGGAGCCAATTGTGTGATCTCACGTAATGTTCCTGCTAATTCTATTATTTTCGGAAAACACGAGTTGATGAGGTTACCGTTGATGTAATTTTGGGCAGCTTTATCCGCCTTCCGTTCCCGCTTTTTTTCCTTGGCTTTTCCCAATGCAAAAAAGAGCTCCACTCAAGTCGGGCTGCAGAGATTCAGGGATTAAAAAACGATTTCAGAAAAATTTTAAAAACTTTAAAGTAAAAAAATAGCAGTGTCGTCATATTCATATGGACTCGCTATCTTTACAGCAAATGACCGAAACTAGATCTGCATCGATTACGGAGGTCGTAAAAAATTACGGCTCTCAACTCTTGCGCTTTATCAATTCTAAAGTGGCAAAGACGGAGGATGCAGAAGATATTCTGCAGGAAGTTTGGTTTCAAACCAGCCGATTGACCAATTTGAATGAATTGGAAAACGTTGGTGCCTGGCTCTACTCGGTAACCCGAAACAAGATCATCGACAGTTATCGCAAGAAAAAAACAGAATCTCTAGAAGATTTTGTCTATCAGGACGAAGACGGCGAACTGAATGTGAAAGACATTCTCCTGGCAGATGACAGCAACAATCCGGAAGTTGGAATGTTCAAAGATCTATTCTGGGACGAATTGATGAAAGCCTTGGATGAACTTCCGGAAAAGCAGAAAAGAGTTTACGTTCAAAATGAGCTGGAAGATAAAACCTTGCAGGAAATTGCAGATGCAGAGGGCGAGAACATCAAAACAATTATCAGTAGAAAGTCGTACGCGGTAAAACATTTGCGAAAAAAGATGCAGCGACTTTATAATGATCTGAAAAATTAATTTTAAGAAAATGAACAAGCATAAAAAGAAATTTTGGTTAGCATTCCCTTGCATCATTGCTGCAATCGGACTGTTTATTTGGTTTTTCCAATGGCTTTGGAATATGGTTTTGCCAGATGTTTTGGGCGTGAAAGTGATCACTTATTGGCAGTCTCTTGGAATTTTGCTGATCTCGAAAATCCTATTTGGAGGATTGGCCAATGCGAAAGACAAATTCAAAAACAGGAATGGTTTTGGAAATGACGACCGGGAAATGTGGAAACAAAAATTAGAATCCCGATTTTGCGGCACCGAAGAAGAACGCGAAAAAATGAAACAAATGTGGAAACAAAGATTCGAATCCAAGTTTTGCAGACAAGAACCGGAAACGAACGAGAATAAAATTTAAGAAACAAAATAAAAAATGCCTCACAAATCTGTGAGGCATTTTTATATCCAGAAAACAAGAGTTATTAATTCTGTTTTTCCATTAATTTAATAAGATTCAGCGCGGATCCAGCTTTGAACCATTCGATTTGTCCTGCGTTGTAAGTGTGGTTTGTAACAATCACATCTTTAGTCCCATCTGCGTGGACAAATTCCAGAGACAATTGTTTGCCTGGCGCAAACTGATCAAGGTCTAGGAAGTTGATCGTGTCATCCTCCTGGATCTTGTCGTAATCCTCTTTGTTGTCAAACGTCAACGCCAACATTCCTTGTTTTTTAAGGTTGGTTTCGTGGATACGGGCAAAAGATTTTACCAAAACAGCTCTTACACCAAGATGTCTTGGCTCCATCGCCGCGTGTTCTCTGGAAGAACCTTCGCCGTAATTTTCATCTCCAACTACGATGGTTGGAACGCCATGAGCTTTGTATTGTCTTGCAGAATCCGGAACTGGTTTGTATTGTCCGTCATCTTCATTTTTCACATTATTAGTTTCCATATTGAAGGCGTTTACAGCACCGATCAACATATTGTTGGAAATATTATCAAGGTGACCTCTGTATTTCAACCACGGTCCAGCCATAGAAATATGATCCGTTGTACATTTCCCATAAGCTTTGATCAGAAGTTTCGCGCCCGTGATATTTTTACCATCCCAAGGTGTGAAAGGTTCCAGCAACTGCAATCTGTCCGACGTAGGGGAAACTACAACTTCTACTTTGGAACCATCTTCTGCAGGTGCAATATAACCCGGGTCATCTACATCAAAACCAAGTCTTGGAAGCTCATCACCATTAGGTTCGTCAAGAAGGACCATTTCGCCATCTTTATTTTTAAGTTTATCTGTCAAAGGATTGAAAGTCAAATCGCCTGCGATTGCCAAAGCCGTTACCAATTCTGGCGATCCTACGAAGGCATAAGTGTTTGGATTTCCATCTGCTCTTTTTGAAAAGTTTCTGTTGAAAGAGTGAACGATAGTGTTTTTCTCCTGTTTTTCAGCACCTTCACGTGCCCATTGTCCAATACATGGTCCACAAGCATTAGCGAAAACTTTACCACCGATTTCTTCAAAAGTTTTAATGAAGCCATCTCTTTCTACGGTAAATCTTACCTGTTCAGAACCAGGCGTGATCGTATATTCTGCTTTTACTTCGAGGTTTTTTTCTCCTGCCTGTTTTGCAATGGAAGCCGCTCTTGCGATATCTTCGTAGGAAGAGTTGGTACAAGAACCAATCAATCCAACTTCGATTTTTGTTGGCCAACCGTTTTTCTCAGCGATCTCTTTCATTTGGGAAATAGGTGTTGCTAAGTCTGGCGTGAAAGGTCCGTTAAGATAAGGTTCCAAAGTATCAAGATTGATCTCGATCACTTCGTCAAAATATTTCTCAGGATCGGCTAGAACTTCTGGGTCTGCCTTCAAAACGTGAGCAACAGCATCAGCTGCATCAGCAAGATCTTCTCTGTCTGTTGAACGTAGATATTTGCTCATATTATTATCGTAAGCAAAGATCGAAGTCGTTGCTCCAACTTCTGCACCCATGTTACAAATGGTTCCTTTTCCAGTACAAGAAAGAGATTCTGCACCGTCTCCGAAATATTCTACAATAGCTCCGGTTCCACCTTTTACAGTAAGAATTCCGGCAACTTTAAGGATGACATCTTTGGCCGCAGCCCAACCGTTTAGTCTTCCTGTTAATTTGACGCCGATCATTTTTGGGAATTTCAGTTCCCAAGCCATTCCTGCCATAACGTCAACTGCATCAGCACCACCAACACCGATGGCTACCATTCCAAGTCCTCCAGCATTTACTGTATGAGAATCGGTTCCGATCATCATTCCGCCAGGGAAAGCATAGTTTTCTAAAACCACTTGGTGTATAATTCCAGCACCAGCTTTCCAGAATCCAATGCCGTATTTATTAGAAACCGATTGAAGAAATTGGTAAACTTCGTTGTTTTTATTTTCAGCTTCGATGAGGTCTTTCGCAGCACCAACTCTCGCCTGGATCAAGTGATCAGCGTGAACTGTAGAGGGAACTGCAACCTGTTTTTTTCCTGCCTGCATAAACTGCAAAAGTGCCATTTGTGCCGTTGCATCTTGCATTGCTACTCTGTCTGGTGCAAAGTCCACATAGGATTCGCCACGTTTGAAAGATTCTTTAACCTGTTTCGGGTCCAGGTGGGCGCAAAGTATTTTTTCGGAATAAGTAAGAGGTCTTCCCATAAAAGCTCTTGCATCGTCCACTCTGGTTTCGAAATCAGAATAAACCTTTTTTATCATATCCAAGTCAAAAGTCATATCTCGATTTTATTTTATTATTTAATTGATTAAATTTTCCTTGATTTAATAAGGAAAAGTTGTGTTCTTCTAGTCATCAAATTTTGTTCCTACATGCCTTGAATTGTGAGGAATAAGGTGAATAGGTTCCATATTTTACAACTATCAAGTTACTAAAAATTAAAGTTTCACATTTTAAATTTCAGTTAAAAAAATCATAAGAAGTTTAATATAGAAAAGTTCTAAACAAAAAAGAAAGATCCTGAATCCAAATGGACCAAGATCTTTCAATATATATCATTTTAAAAAGTCCTAGGACTTATTGTCAAAATTTATTAGTGACCTACAGTTACCAATTCTTTGATAGATGGTACAAAAGTCGTTAAGTCAATACCTTCAACTGCGGCTTTGTATTCCTCGATATTAGGAATTCTTCCGATGATGGCAGAAAGAACAACAACTGGTGTAGAAGCCAATAAAGATTCTCCTTTTTTACGTTCAGAATCTTCAACCACTCTTCCTTGGAAAAGTCGGGTAGAAGTGGCTAAAACAGTATCTCCTTTTTCCGCTTTTTCCTGGTTACCCATACAAAGGTTACAGCCTGGACGCTCTAGGTACATCATGTTTTCATATTCAGTACGCGCTGCACCTTTCGGAGCGTTGTCGTTAAACTCGAAACCTGAATATTTTTCTAATAATTCCCAATCACCTTCCGCTTTCAATTCATCGATGATGTTGTAAGTTGGAGCAGCAACAACCAAAGGTGCGCTGAATTCCACTTTGCCATTTTGTCTTTCGATGTTTCTTAGCATTTGAGAAACGATTTTCAAATCGCCTTTGTGAACCATACAAGATCCAACGAAACCAAGGTCTACTTTTTTGTTTCCACCGTAGAAAGTAAGGTCTCTGATGGTATCGTGCGTATATCTTTTAGATACATCTTCGTTGTTGACATCTGGATCGGCAATCATTGGTTCTGCAATGGCGTCAAGGTCAACTACAACTTCTGCGTAATATTTTGCATTGGCATCTGGTGTCAAAGCTGGTTTCTCGCCAGACTTGATCTCAGTAATTCTCTTATTTGCTTTATTAATTAAACCTTGAAGAACATTCAGGTGATTATCCATTCCTTTGTCGATCATGATCTGGATTCTGCCTTTTGCAATCTCCAAAGATTCGATCAAAGTATCATCTTCTGAAATACAGATAGAAGCTTTTGCTTTCATCTCTGCAGTCCAGTCGGTGAATGTAAATGCCTGATCTGCTGGAAGTGTTCCGATATGAACCTCGATAATTCTACCTTGGAAAACATTTTCGCCTCCAAATTGCTGAAGCATTTGTAATTGCGTTGCGTGAACCACATCACGGAAATCCATATGCTGTTTCATATCGCCTTTGAAAGTTACTTTCACAGATTCCGGGATCGGCATAGAAGCTTCACCAGTCGCTAATGCCAAAGCAACGGTTCCTGAATCCGCTCCGAAAGCTACACCTTTGGACATTCTTGTGTGAGAATCACCACCGATGATGATCGCCCATTCGTCAATCGTGATATCATTCAAAACTTTATGAATAACATCTGTCATCGCGTGGTATTCGCCTTTCGGGTCACGAGCGGTGATCAAACCGAAATCATTCATAAATTTCATCAATCTAGGAATATTAGCCTGCGCTTTTTTATCCCAAACTGATGCAGTATGACAACCGGATTGGTAAGCACCGTCAACAATTGGCGAAATAACTGTTGCTGCCATTGATTCCAATTCCTGAGCGGTCATTAGTCCTGTTGTATCCTGAGAACCAACGATGTTAACTTCTACACGAACGTCAGATCCAGCGTGCAACACTTTTCCTGGAGCTAAACCAACAGCATTTTTATTGAATATTTTTTCAACCGCAGTAAGACCAACGCCTTCTTTGGTGATTTCTTTTGATGGCGCGTAAACAGTTGGGATCTCAATTCCTAAGATATTGGAAGCCCAAGTCTGTAATTTTTTACCAAAAACGATGGCGTATGAACCACCAGCTTTGATGAATTCCATTTTTTGCGGCGTGAATGACTTAGAGATGTCTTTCAATTCCTGATCGCCGTTGTATAATTTTTTTTCCTTGATGTTAATTGTAAGAACAGTTCCTGTAGCTACAGAATAAACTTCTTCAAGAATAGGTTCGTTGTTTTCGTTACGGATCACATTTCCTTCTGCATCTACTTTCTTAACCCAGTTTTGAAGGTCAATTCCGATTCCACCAGTTACGTCAACTGTTGTCAAGAAAATTGGAGAGATTCCGTTCGTTCCAGCAACAATTGGAGCAATGTTCACAAATGGAATGTATGGACTTGCTTGTTTTCCGGTCCAAAGAGCCACGTTGTTCACACCCGACATTCTGGATGATCCAACACCCATTGTGCCTTTTTCAGCGATTAACATCACGCTTTTGTCAGGATGTTGCGCCTGCAAAGCTTTGATCTCTTGCTGAGCCTCAGGTGTCATCATACAGAGGCCATGAAGTTCACGGTCTGATCTTGAGTGCGCCTGATTTCCTGGGGATAATAAGTCGGTAGAGATATCACCTTCACCAGCGATATATGTTACAACTTTTACTTCTTCTGGAGCTTCCGGAAGTTTTGTGAAGAATTCAGCTTGTGCATAGCTTTCAATCAATTCTTTAGCAATCTCGTTACCGTTGTGGAAAGCCTCTTTCAAGCGGTCTGTGTCAGCTTCGTAAAGGAAAACCTGATTTTTAAGGACTTCCGCTGCTTGTTTGGCAATGTCGTTGTTATTTCCTAATGCAAGGTCTAGCAAAGCTTCAATTGAAGGTCCGCCTTTCATATGAGATAACAGTACGAATGCATAGGCGGGAGAAATTTCAACTATTTCAGATTGTCCAAGGATGATCTCTTTCAAAAACTTCGCCTTGACTCCAGCAGCACTTGTGGTTCCTGGTAAAACGTTGTAGATAAAAAAGTTAAGAGAGTCTTCCCTGTGTGCGTTCTCGGAATCTTTGATCTGTGCGATGATCTCGCTCAGTAATTCTGCACCGTCAATAGGCTTCGGATGTAGGCCTTGGCTTTTTCTCTCTTCGATCTCTTGGATGTAATCCTGATAAATATTCATAAATAGAAATTCTTTTTAAAAATTAAGAGTAGATTTGTAGAGGAAGTTGTTGCCAATCTTTATCATTACAATCTACTGTTTTGATATGTTGCAGTTTGACTTTTAGTAAAAGTCTCGGCCAGGAAGGATTTTATTCCTTTTCAAACCGCACAAATTTACGAAATTATACGCTTTTAAACGATTAGATTAATTTAGATTCAAAATAAATTAGATTTAATTTATCTATATTATATTATTTGTTCAAATTAATTTCTACTTTACAAATTGAAGTTGATTAATATTATGAGTTTGAAAATCAATACATTAATTAAAAATAATAAAAAACGGATTGCTTTTTGTGTATTTTTTGTTTGTGTGATTTGTCTTTATTTTTTTATTGATCCTTCAAAAAGTACTTATTTCCTCAAATGCCCTTTGAAGCTGACCACTGGTTACGAATGTGCAGGTTGTGGCGTCCAGAGAGCGTTGCATGAGTTGTTGCATTTCAGGTTTTTAGAAGCTTTCAAATACAATGCGTTATTCGTCATTTCAATTCCGATTTTGCTGGTGGTTTTTATCATTCATCTTTCAAAAAATGAAACTCTGAACCAGATTTTGAAGCGTTTTTTTGGCAGCAAGATCTTCATTTTTCTTGTATTAATAATAGTTTTCGTATTTTCGTTGCTGAAAAACACAGACTTCTATAAAGATTTTATTTTAAATCTCTAATACACGACCCGATGAAAAAACTTTTTAGCTTAGTTTTTATAGGCTGTTTCCTCGCAGCTTTTTCTCAGATGAAGGAAGATTATTTACCTTCATTGATCCCGCAAAAAATCGATGGTAAATCTGGATATGTTAGCCAGCAAGGCAAGATGATGATCACGCCAGAATATCATATTGCGATGTTCTTTTCTGAAGATTGTAACCTTCTCAATTCCCCAAATAAAAAGGCCAGAGTTTTTGGTTCTGCCGATTACGCGACTGTCGAAAAAAATAATATTTCTTACCGTATCAATAAAAAAGGAGCACGAGTCTATCAATATAAAAAGGCTGATCTTGGAAAGTGTTCGCAACCTTATGAGATCTCCAGATTTAAAGCATTTACATTAAATGGAATGTATGGTTTGGTGAGCAAGGATAGTATTGACTTAGGCGGCTACAAAGATTTTGACATCTATCCACAATATCAGATGTTGTATGTTCTGGAAAGTGACAGGGAAAATCCAATGATAATCGCTATCCGTAATAACAAATTTGGAATTGTTGATAAGCAGAATAAAGTCGTTGTTCCTTTCATTTATGCGGATATCAAAATGAATCTCTCCTGGAAAACTGCCCATCTTTTTGAGGTGTCAAAGGACGGAAAGAATTATTTTTATGTCGATAAAAACAATAAAGCCTATTAATTCAAAAATATTTGTAATTTCGCAGTCAGAAATTTAAGGGGTGCTGTAACAAGCTGAGATTATACCCAATGAACCTGGAACAGGTAATGCTGTTTAGGGATACATCATTATAAATGATAAAACATAAATGATAATTGATCACCTGCAGAAAGATCATTTATCAACTATCATTGATCATTTATATCTATAGTCGCCCCTTTTATTCTAAAATAATTTTAACAAACAAAATTTTTTAAGAATGAAAGGTTTACTTTTTTTAGGAGTGTTCATTGCTCCGTTCTATTTTTCACAAACTACAGATTCTGTACAGGTTACAAGCATCAAAGCAGTTGAATTTACCAAGCGTACGCCGGTCGCAAAATCCATCATCAATGTTGATAAAGAACTTGCGGATAAAAATCTAGGCCAGGATCTGCCGATTCTCTTAAAAAACCAAATGTCGGTCATCTCTACCTCCGACGCGGGAAATGGTGTAGGTTATACAGGTTTAAGGATCAGAGGAACTGCTGGAACAAGCATCAATGTGATGTTGAATGGTGTTCCTTATAATGATTCCGAATCTCAGGGCACTTTTTTCGTGAACGTTCCAGATTTGACGAGTTCAGCCTCACAGATTGTAATCCAGCGTGGTGTGGGAAGTTCGTCTAACGGTGTTTCGGCTTTCGGAGCGAGTGTGAATGTCATTTCCAGAGATCCATCGGACACATTTTCTGTGAGAACGGATGATTCTTATGGCTCGTTCAATACCTACAAATATTCTGCTGAGGTCAATTCCGGGAAATTCTGGAAAAACCGATTGTCTGTAATGGGGAGATACACGCATATCCACTCTGACGGTTTTATTGACAGGGCTTTTTCCGATTTGCATTCTTATAATTTCTCCGCTTTGTTCCAAGAGAAAAATACAGAGTTGAGGTTTTTGGCTTTCGGCGGAAAAGAGAAAACCTACCAAGCGTGGAATGGGATAGATAAAGAAACTTGGGAAACGAATCCGAAATTCAATTATTCCGGTGCGATCTACGATGCAAATTGGGAAAACATCACAAGTTATTATGATAATGAAACCGATAATTACAGACAAAGTCATTATCAATTCTTATGGAATCAGAGATTTTCTGATGCGTGGAAACTTGAAACTACGGCGCATTACACCAAAGGAAAAGGTTTCTATGAGAATTATAAACAAGGTGACCCTTTTGCAAGATATAGTTTGCCAAACCTGCTTGTAAATGGAACGGAAGAAGAATATTCGGATTTCATCAGAAAAAAATGGTTGGATAATGATTTCTATGGTGTCATCTCCACTTTATATGGTAAATTAGGAAACCTTGACCTGAATGTCGGCGCTGTCGCCAATCAATATTATGGAAAGCATTTTGGAAATGTGACCGGCGTTTTCTTTCCACAAATTCAGGAATCTGAATATTATAGAAACCGGTCTATTAAAAATGAAGTGTCTGGTTTTGCAAAAGCGATTTATAAATTAGGTCAATTCGAAATTTTTGGAGATCTGCAAGTAAGAAATATCGATTACGATACAAAGATCCAATTGGCTGGTGATTCCGAAGGTGCAGACCTGGACAGAAAATGGACGTTCTTCAATCCAAAAGCTGGTGTCAATTACAATATCGGAAATGGAAAAGTATTTCTTTCTTATGCCAACGCTCATCGTGAGCCGAACAGAGATGATCTTTTTGATAATCCGGATACAAAGGAGGAAACGCTTCACGATTTCGAAGCGGGTTGGGAGCAGCAGTATGGAAAAGTCGCTTTATCGGCGAACGCTTATTACATGTATTATGAAAATCAACTAGTTCTTTCCGGAAGAATCAATAATATAGGAGAGTTTATCCGTGAAAATGTTGATAGAAGTTACAGGTTGGGATTGGAATTGGCTGCAAACGCAAGACTCTCAGAGAAAATTCAGTTAGGTGTAAATCTGTCTTTGAGTCAGAATAAGATCAAAGAAATAAACTCTGTCAGGGACGAAGAAGATACAGTTCTAAAGAATACGGATATTTCTTTTTCGCCAAATATGATTGCTAATGGAAATATTCTTTATTCTCCATTCAAGAATTTTAATCTTGGAATTACGGCGCAATATGTTGGGAAACAGTATTTGGATAATCTGGAGACCACTGACAATAGACTTGAAGATTATTTGGTTCCGGATTTCAATATGTCCTACAAATTACCACTTGCAAAAAATGAAGTTGTTTTGAGATTCTTGTTAAATAATTTCACAGATGTTAAGTATGTCAACAACGGTTTTAGTGGACCATATTACTTCTCGCAGGCCGGAATTAACTTTATGTTTGGGGTTTCTGTTAAGCTAAATTAAATTTTTTATTATTGATAATCAGTTTATTAAGTCGTATTTTGCTTTAAAGATAAAATTTTTATGTGTTAACTCAAAATTAATGTTAGTTTTACAAACAGTTCATAATGCTTTTGTGAGAAGTATTTGGATCAATTTATATAGACCTTAAAAATTAACATTTATGAGAAAAATTTATTCTTTAGCACTTGCTTTAGTTGCAGGTGTTGCTGTATCGGCACAACTTACTACCCAAATCACTAGCCCAGGCGTTTTCAAATTGACATACGGTGCAGCCAATGATTATTCTTTCTACGATCCAGGATTCGAAGTTTCAACATTTTATGTCCATACATGGATCACTACTGCAGACAACTCTGCAGGTATGTCTTATGATGATGCCTGGAGCAACTCAAATGTTACAATGAATTGGGATTCTGTAGCTGGTGCTTACGTAGGAACAATTGATTTAAATACAAAGACTTTTACAAACAGTAATAATAAAGTGGCTGGCGGTACTACCGTTCAAAAAATGGGAATCGTCTTCAAGGATATGCAAAATGGTGCTTCAAAACAATCTGTAGATTCTTCTATACAAGGACCAACGACATTGCCGACTTTGGCAGTTTCGGATGCTAGCCATTCAAAAGCGAAATCGCAAGTTGCAGCTGGGAAACTTTTCACATCATCAAAAGGGAATATTGACCTTACAGTTTATGACTTTGGTGGAAAAGTGATCAAAACGATGAAAGCAAACGCAAACGGAAATCCTATTGATCTAAACATCAACCAAAAAGGATTGTTCTTGGTTCAGATCTCCGGAAGCAATATTTCTGAAGTTGTCAAATTTGCCAACTAGACCTTAACTATTCATATCAAATTCTAAAGGCTGCTGTAAAAAGCAGCCTTTTATATTTTCTACAACCTCAAAAATTATGTAGTTTTGTGCCAAATGAATTTTGAACATCATATATATCAATATCTTCTGAAGCATCACAAGGCAGAAGTCCCAGATCTAGGCGTTTTCGAACTTACCAAAGAATCTGCAAAGATCGATGCGGCAAATTCTATCATCACACCGCCAAAAGAGCTTGTGAAGTTCCAATATCAGCCATCTACATTTGATAACAAGCTTGCAAAATATATTGCAGAAGAGACCAACTCCAATTTTTTCATCGTTCAGATGGATCTTAAGAATGAGGTCGCCAAATGGTTTCAGAAATTGCAGACAGAAGGCAATCTTACGTTGGAAAATCTCGGCCAATTTCAATTGGATGATCAAAATAAGATCATTAAAATTAGCGATGAGACCGATGATGTTTTCGGATTGGAAGCCATCAATCTGCAAACCTTAAAGAAAACCTTCCCGAAGAAAAATATTGTTTCTGATAATTATACCTTTAATAACAATGTCATTTGGACATTCTTAGGCATTGTTATATTAGGAATTATTGCTCTGTTTGTTTTCGGTGATCAACAATTGATATTTGGAAAATCGTCTCAAATTCCAACTAAGAAAACAGTCAAAAAAGCAGAACCAAAAGTGCTGACAGTTCCCAAACAGGACTCAACCAAAATAGATAGTATAAAACCAACAACGCATGCAAAAATCCAAAAATCCAATAGATAGCCTTACGGTAATGACGAACATCGTCCTGCCCAACGAAACCAATTCACTGAGAAATCTTTTCGGAGGCGAACTGTTGTCAAGAATGGACAGAGCAGCATCGATTTCCGCAACCAGACATTGCGAAAGACGCGTTGTAACAGCTTCTGTAAATCACGTTTCATTCAATCACCCGATTCCAGAAGGTGGAATTGTGGTCTTGGAGTCCAAAGTTTCCAGAGCGTTTTCTACATCGATGGAAATTTACGTGGATGTTTGGCTAGATGATCCGATCAATCAAACAAAAACGCATACGAATACAGGGATCTATACTTTTGTGGCTGTGGACGAGTTCAACCGACCGATTCCAATTCCTCACATAGAACCAGAAACAGATCTGGAAATAGAACGTTATGAGGCGGCATTGAGAAGAAAAGAATTGTCACTGATCCTTTCCGGAAGAATGAAGCCGACAGATTCTGTAGAACTCAAAAAATTGTTCTTAGGAGAATAATTTAAAACATATGAACGGGCTTTTTTAGCTCGTTTTTCATATTACAATATTGATCTAATTTCTATAGACTCAACTCTTAAATCTGTTCCAATGAAAATCCTTCAACTCGATAAAAACCACCCTCTAATTTCTGAACAACTGACTGCAAAAGGTTTTGTGGTAGAAGAAGACCATGTTTCCACTTACGATGAGGTTTTGAAAAAGATTCAGGACTATGAAGGAATCATCATCCGAAGCCGAATTCCTTTAGATGAAAATTTCCTCACCAAAGCTTCTCATCTCAAATTCATTGCAAGGGTAGGAGCGGGAATGGAAAACATCGATATCGAAACTGCAGATAAGCTTGGAATTAAACTGATCAATTCTCCGGAAGGCAACCGCGATTCTGTTGCAGAACACGTTGTCGGAATGTTGTTGATCTTGATGAACAGATTATTCATTGCTTCCAACGAAGTGAAAAACGGGATTTGGAAACGTGAGGAAAACCGTGGTGATGAATTGCTGGGAAAAACTTTTGGGATCATCGGTTATGGCAATATGGGAAAAGCTACGGCAAAGAGACTTTCTGGTTTTGGCGTTGAGGTTATTTTCCACGATATTTTACCGAATCTTTCCGATGAATTTGCAACGCAGGTTTCATTGGAAGAACTTCAAAAAAGAGCGGATATTCTCAGTCTTCATATTCCGTTGACCAATGAAACAAATTATTTGATCGATGAAAACTTCATTTCGAAAATGGAAAAGAATTTTTACCTCGTGAATACTGCGCGAGGGAAAAACCTTAAAACGAAAGCTTTAGTAGAAGCGATTGAAGCTGGTAAAGTTCGTGGTGCTTGCCTGGATGTTTTGGAATATGAAAAGTCTTCTTTTGAAAATCTGGAAGTAGAAAACGCAGACCTGCAGTTTCTTTCAGATTCCGAAAAAGTAATTGTGACGCCACACATCGCCGGCTGGACACATCAAAGTAAAATCAAATTGGCTCAGGTAATTGTTGATAAAATTCTAGCGGATTTCAAAAAATAATCAGCAAACTTAACACTTTAAATCTAATAAATCCAATCGTTCTTCAGAACTTTGAGATGAAGTAGTTTATCTCCGATTTTTTCAAAGACATACGCCACATTCAAAGGTTTATTAGGTTTTTGATCCGTCTGAATATACACTATAAAAGATTCATCATAGGCATGATTAGGTGGCTGTATTAGTACACGATGATCTCGATCTGTCTTGGGAGCTCTGGTATATTCTAGGATTTTTTTATAACCTCTACCCAAAGATACTTCGACCTTTTCTGAATCAATATAATCTCCCCAAAAACATCTTGGAGATTTTCTCAAGAAAGCGTCCAGATCTTTTTGAAATAACCGACCTTCTTCTGCTGGTCTATTTGATATAATTTCGAAAGAATTCGAAAAAGCTATATTATGTTTGATATCTTTGATGTCCAGGATTTTGATAACATTCTCGGATTCTACTCCTAGGTCTGTTTGCCTTTTCAAGCAATACAGAAAATTAGAAAAAGAATGATAGTCTGGAAACTTTATTTCAAGTCCTTTAATCTGAACTAACGGATAGTTCCAAGGTTTTGATTCTATATTTTGGACTGAATCAATTCTAAATCTTAGATATTGTTGCACATTTTCTAAATTATATATCATTTGAATTTATTTGAAACAAAACTAATTAAAGATTCTTTAAAAAACATTTAGTTTAGTTCTTTTGATATTATGAAAGCTTTATTTAACAAATGTTAAGATAATTCTATTCGGTCAAAATTTCATTTTATATTAACTTGCGAACCTTAAAGAAGTTTGGATATAATGAATTTTAGAAAAGTAATTGCTCCGGTTTTAGTTGTATTGTCAATTGTTTCTTGCAGCAAAAAATCGGAGAAGGAAAACAATGTAGAGGAGTCAAAACTTCCAAATTATGGAAACGTCGATCTAGAAAAAGTCTTTACACCAGAAGAATCGGTTTTGTTGGAAACGCCAAATATCCTACCGAAGATCAATAATTATTATCAAAAAATCTGGGAACAAGGCGATTTGAGTGGCGGCGTCCTGGTAGCAAAAGGTAACAAGATCATCTTTGAAAAATACAGAGGATTTGGTAGAGAAGGCAAACAAATGCCAATTGACCAAAACACGCCGCTTCATGTGGCCTCGGTCAGCAAAACGATGACAGCAATGGCCGTTCTGAAACTCATAGACGGCGGAAAACTGAAACTCGAAGACAATCTTACCAAATTTTTCCCCAAATTCCCATACACAGACATTACCGTTTTCAGTCTACTCTCTCAAAGAAGTGGGCTGCCAAAATACGAACATTTCGATCAAGGCATAAAACCAGCGCCTGAAGAACTTAAAAAAGAATTCCTTACCAACCAGGATGTTTTGGATATGTTGATCAAATACAAACCGGATCTGGCAAGAATGTCCAACACCGGATTCATGTATTGCAACACCAACTTTGCTTTGTTGGCTTTGATCGTAGAAAAAGTAACTGCAACACCTTTTCCACAAGCCATGCAGGAGATCGTTTTCCAACCTTTGAAGATGAATCACACTTACATCTTCCAGAAAAAAGACATTCCGACAGCGTCTCAATCGTTTTTCAGTGGTTATAGACTTTATCCATTGGATAAACTGGATTTGATCTACGGTGACAAAAACGTTTACACAACACCGAGAGATTTGCTTAATTTCTCTGTTGCATTATATTCCAAAGATTTCCTGAAACCAGAACTAGCAGCCAAGATCTTTGAACCTTACAGCAACGAGAAAAAAGGTGTCAACAATTACGGTTTTGGATTCCGAATGAAGAATTTTGACAACGGCGAGAAGCTCACGTATCACAATGGTTGGTGGCACGGGACCAATTCCGTTTTCGCCCATTTGTTGAAATCAAAGGTCACGATCATTGCGATTGGAAACAAATATTCTGGAAAGGTCTATTCTGCTTTATCATTGTCCGGATTGTTTGAGGATTTCCCTTTAGAAATAGAAAAATTCAACAAAACGATGGATCCAACGGGAACTTTAGAAACTGATTCTGCGAATACAAGTTCTGGAGATTAAAATGTTTTTATATTTGTAGAAAACTTATCTATGAATAAAACTTATTTTATTTTCATTTTATTTTTATCAAATAAAAATTTTGCACAAAATGGTAATGCAAATGTGACCAACAACAATACGAATAGAGAAATGCTTTACATGAGGTCAGGCTATAAAAGTACTATTGAAACTGCAGGTAGCCCGTATCTCTATCCCGAATATAAGAAAGCAAGTATAGCATATAATAAAACCTTAGTAGATATGCGCTATAATGCTTATAAGGACGAAGTTGAGATCATTAGTAATAATCAAAGCATTACAATCTACAAAAAACTAGAATATTCTCCTATTCATATAATCGATAGTGATGAATATATTTATCTTATGGAGTATCCGTATGATGGTAAAAAAGTCACTGGCTATTTGTTTGAAGTGAGAAAGAATGAAGAATTTACAATTTTTATAAAGATTTCTAAAACATATAATAAAGGAAGATATGCACAGGATTCTTTTGACATTGATAAGGCAAATTCTTATGAGGATTTAGCAGATGTATTTTATATTAAGAAAACAAATGAAGAAATTGTACAGATGCCAAGTACAAAGAAAAAACTCATAGAATTGTTTCCGAATAAAAAAATAAAGATTGAACAAACTATAAAAGAAAATAAACTAGACTCTAGAAAATTAAATGTCTTATCACAAATTTTTAGAGCTTTGTCTTAATTTGTCGGAATTTATCATTGATTATCAGAACTTTAATAATAATTAAAGTTCTTTTTTTATTTTTGATGTAATAAATGTTACTTTACAGATGTCTTACTTTTAAACAACCAAGAACTCTGAAGGATTCAAAACTTAAAACTTTGAATTTCAAACATCAAAAGAATCCATATGACTCAAGAAATATTTCAATCAACGGTTTACAGTCTCAAGAATGAGATGTTCCGTTTTGCGAAAAAATTTCTGATGAGCGCAGATGAAGCCGAAGATGTCGTGATGGACCTGATGGTGAAGTTCTGGCAGAAGAAAGAAGAACTCACGGTTGTAGAGAATTTGAAAAGTTTCGCCATGAGAAGTGTGAAAAATGAATGTCTGAACCGCCTGAAACACCATGAAGTGAAATTGGGATTTGCAAGCCAGACAAAGCACACTTCGGAACTTTACCAGATCGAAACCAATAATATGAGAGAGCAGATCTTGGGATTCATTTCCCAACTGCCGGAAAAACAAAAAATGGTCATTCACCTGAAAGATGTAGAAGAATATGAGATCTCAGAGATTGCGGGAATAATGGAAATAGAAGAAAATGCAGTCCGCGTGAACCTGATGAGAGCAAGACAAAAAGTGAAAGAATCAATTAACAAACTCTATGCGTATGAAAACCGACAGATACAAGGATTGGGAATCTAAATTCTTCGAAGGCGAAGAGCTGACGCCGGAAGAAGAATTGTTCCTGAAAAATGAAAGCGAAAACCCATATTTCTCATTCCTAAAAGAAGAGAAACAGGAAAAACTGGATATCAGCTTCGAGGATTTTTTAAAGAAAACAGAAGAACCGAAAATAATCCCAATTCCAATTAAGAAAACATCTTACAAAATGTATTGGATGGCAGCGAGTTTGATTTTATTGATGGGAGTCAGCGCGTTTTGGATGTTCAATCAGCCACAGAAAATAGAAGCAACGATTGCTAAAAATCCAATTGTTCCTAAGAAAGAAAAAATAGAAAAAGTTGTCCCGGTTGATGAAATGATTGAACAAACTTCAACACCAAAACCAGTTTTAGCCAATCAAGAAACTCAGAAAGTTGACAAAACTGCCAATGATACAGTGGTGAAAGAGCTTGTCAGAAAAGAATTTGAAAGACTGATGGCGCAACAGGAAACTGAATCCAACAAAGAACAAAAGCAGATCCAAGTTCCAACAGAATCTATCTCAGATTACAACCCGAACTATGTAATCATCAATGGTAAACCAATTTATGATGAAGGTGAAGCCATTGCGGTTACAGAGAATGCTTTTAATTATTTTGCAAGTAACATTACCCAAACCATAAATCACGCAGAATCTGCCCAAAATCAAGTTGATTTTTACAGGATTCTTAATTATTAATTTTAAAATCAATGTCATCGCCAACTAAAATGTTTTCAAACTAGATCTAATCAAAATGGCGATTACAAAGACCTTAAGCAAATCAAATATCAAAATGAAAAAAATATCAATATTAATCGTACTCTTTCTACTGTCCACGAACATTTTCGGGCAGTCAGAAAAGCTAAATGAACTCTTTGACCATTATCAGGATACGGAAGGCGTAACCTCGATCAAGATCGCGAAACCGATGTTCAAACTTCTGAACAATCTGAAAATTGATGATGAAGAATTAGGCAAGATCCAACCACTTCTCGGAAAAGTGAACGGACTGAAAATGCTGATCCTGGAAAAGCCTAGCAAATCTGAAAACGGCGATTCAAATGATCAGAAAATGCTTCTACAATCCGGTAAAATCGAAAAAGAAATTGCGGCCTCTCTCAAAAATATGAATTATGAGGAATTGGTCACCGTCAACAGCCGCGATAACAAGATCAAATTTATGGCACAGGATATCACGGCCAATGTTCTGGACAATCTGATCCTGAATATCACCTCGGAAGATAGTTCAGTTCTAATGATGTTGGACGGGAAAATTTCGATGGAGGACGTGAGTAATCTGATGGCGGAAACTCAGAATGTAACCTCTGTGAATCCAGTGTCAACTATCACTTCAAACAACACGAATGTCGGAAGTGTGAGAACGGTCCCAGCTTTCAACGGAATCGAAGTTTCATCTGGCGTGGAAGTGGAATTTAGTCAAAATCCTACGCAAAACGTCGCTGTGAAAACCGAAGCTGACAAGCAACAATACGTAGTGACCGAAGTAGAAAACGGTGTTCTGAAAATTTTTGTGAGAAACAAAGGTGTTAAGAATTTGAATTTCAACAACTTGAAAGTGGTGGTTTCCAATCCGAAATTATCACGACTCGTGACTAAGTCTGGAGCTTCTTTCAGAGCGGTAACATCAATCAATGAATCTACGCTTGCCTTGAGCAGTAATTCTGGTTCATTGGTCTCAGGAACTTTCAAGATTTCTACAAACAGTGCTTTGGAAGTAGAATCTGGGTCCAATGTAAAGATCAATCTTGATACAAAATCTATCGCTATAGATGCGAGTAGCGGAAGTTCTTTGAAGTTGTCGGGAACGGCAAACACAAGCGTGATCAGCGCGAGCAGTGGAAGTTCGGTTTCTGCAGGTGAGTTTGTGACGAAGTCAGCAGTTGTAGAAGCATCTTCCGGTTCTAGTGTGAAGATCAACACAACGGAAAGCATCACGGCCAGCGCAAGTTCAGCAGCGTCTATCCAATACAAAGGAAATCCAGCTAAAGTGACCAAATCTGCTCAGGAAGTAACTGGCGCAAGTATCAATTCCATCAACTAAAAACTTAAAATTATGTTGCGTTTTTTATACATTATCATTTTAGCGGTTGTCGGTTTTTTTCTACAGTCGTGCATGGTTTCCCAGAAAAAAGTTCATACCGATTTCTTTGACAATCCAGGATTCAAGAACAGTTCAACTTATCTAAGTATCAATGTTCCGACTTTTCTCGCAAGGTCCTACGTGAAAAATGCGATGAAGGAAGATGGCGAAAGTCAGGAAGTGATCGATCTGGTAAAGAAGATCAAAGATGTGAAAGTTCTTATTGTCGAAAGCTCTACAATGCCTGTTAAAGCCGAGTTTCAGAAATATCTGACCAAAAATAATTATGAGGAATGGATGTCTTTGAAACAAGAAGGAAATCTCATCAGCCTGAATGCACAGCAAACCGATGACATCATCAAACGAATGATCATCACGGTGAGAGATGACAAAGACGAAACGATTTTCGTAGATGTTACAGGGAAATTCACAGCGGATGATATTTCAAAGATCATCAACGCCACAGAGAAAAATCAAATCAAGATCAATAGAAATTAATTTTTCAACAGCCACTATTTATTAGTGGTTTTTGTGGTTTTGAGAATCCGCTCCTTGCCGTGTCGCACGATTTTTTTAATTAAGTCTAATGGAATATCCTCATCCAACGGAATCTGAATCGCACCTTTGGAAGTTTTATAATTTGACAATTCCTGTTCGTAAAACGAAATTGCTTCCGGTCCGGGATAAAGTCCAATGTGGTTGGTAAATGCTGCGAAATGGATCATATTTTTACCTTGAAAGACGAAAGTTGGCATCAGGTATTTGATGCACTCTTCACCTTCCGGAATTTCATTTTTGATTTCCGTTCTAATGGTTTCCAGCTTTTTTTTAATTTCACTGTCAAACTGAGAGAAGTAATCTTCGAAGTTTTTCATCATTCTATGGTTTTAATCAAAGTTAAAAATTAAAATGATATACGAGATTTTCTCAAAGATCATCTTCGGAATTTAAAATATTTTGATAATTCGTGTTTTTTACCTTTTAAAAATTGAGAAGCCATTTCCATTCCTATCACCGAAAAAGTAATACCATTTCCTCCAAATCCTAAGACAAAATAAGCACTCGGAAAATCCGGATGTTCGCCGATGTAAGGCAATCCGTCTTTGGTTTCACCGAAAGTTCCAGCCCAGACAAAATCGGTTCGGAAATCATTTTCAGGTAAATATTTGCTGAGTTTTTTAACTAATTTTTGTTCCTTTTCGTGAAGCAGAGAATCCCGTTTTTCGGCATTCACAAATTCCTCATCTTCACCACCGATCAAAACCCGGTTGTCATCAGTAGTTCTCATATAAATGTAAGGTTCGGCTGTGTTCCAAACCAAAAGGTCATTCAGTTCCTTGTGATTTTTCTCATTCTGTTCGCCAACGATGGCGTAAGTTGACAATAGGTTTACAAAATCGTCTTTGATGATCTCTGTACTTTCGAAACCGTTGCAGAAGATGACTTTTTTAGCTTTGATCTTATTTCCAAATTCTGTGGTTGCGGTGACGCCATTTTTTTTATAATCGAATTTGATGATATCGGTCTTATCAAAAACCTGTAGTCCTTTTTTATAATTGTAATTAAGAATGTCGTGTGCTAAACAAAATGCATCGATGCTTCCGCCTTGCTCGGAAAGTATTCCACCAAATGTATTTTCGATTTTAAATGTCGTGCTGATTTCTTCAGACGAAAGCCATTTTATAGGAAAATTTGCTGCTTTTCTAGCTTCGAATTCCTTTTTCAAATCCGGAACATCTTTTTTGAAAGCTGCGAAATAAAGTGATTCCTTTTTCTTGAAACCACATTCTGATTTGATTTGTTTGGCAACTTTTCCCAAGGTGTCAATAGAATCATAACATGCCCAATATGCTTTCTCCGCGCCTTCTTTTCCAATCATTTGTGAGAGTTCAAAAAGCGGAACATCAATCTCATATTGCAACATTGACGTTGTGGCACTCGTACTTCCATTCCCGATTTCGCGTCGGTCCACCAAAACAGTTTTGTAGCCGTCTTTTATCATCTGATGAGCGAGAAGAGAACCGGTGATTCCACCTCCGATGATCAGGATTTCGGTTTCGATATTTTCTCTAAGCGAAGGATAAGAATGTTTGATGCCGTCTTTGACGAGCCAAAATGGTTCAGGAGATTTTAGTTTCATAAATTAATCTTTGATTCCGATGCTTGTAATCAAAAAGCAAACCGAGAATTTGGAATTGGAAAAATTCCAAGCTAATTACTGTAAGACAAAATAACGCCTTCTTCGCGGTCATATTCGTTTCCTAAGATTTCTCTGGCAAATATTTCTGATAGAAAATAAGACTGGAAATTTTGATTTTTCTTGCGTGATTCGTGTTCTTCCTTAGAAATCAATTCACCATCAATAAAGTATAGCGTTTTATTTTTAGGCTTAAATTCAACTTTTTTTGCTGATTCAACATTAATTTCTACACTTGGCTTTTCCTTGATTTGTTTCTTAATAAAAGTATAAAACTGATCTTCATTCTTTTTTAAAATAAACAAATTAAAAATACAAAAAAACCTCAAAGAAATTTTCTTAGAGGTTTCCAATTTATTTAAAATTAAAATTTGCTTATTGAACTTCCGACATTTCCGCCTCGAACTGTGCTAATCCTGCCTTCGTGCTTCCTTTGTCAGTGCCTTTTTGCCATTCTTTTTCAGCTTTTATTTTATCACCCAAACTATAATAATAACTCCCCATAACAGTATGACCTTCAACTTCGCCCATGCTAATGATTTTCTGTCCCAATTTGATGATTTCAGGATTTTGTTTTGGCTTTTTCGTTTTGCTGGTCAAGACTGCGCCCATTCCGCCAATATCTTCCATTACCATTAGTCCAAACTTCTCCATACAAGCTTTTGCGAGACCTCTGTTGCATAAATCATCAATAGTTTTGGTATAATTTGCCATTGCACTTTCGTCAAACAGTTTTTCCAGATCATTGCTTTTAGCTCTGGTTTTGCGGTAGTATTCGTAAAGAAGTTTCGCGTTTTTTTTAGCTAACGCATCGTCTTTTCTGTTGTTTTCGGCAATGCTGTCTTTCTTCAAATCCCATTTTGTATTTTTCACCCAGCTTGAATTCCCGCTCAAGCGATTTTTAGCAAATTTAAATATAAAAATATCCTTATCAGGAAATACTACCACAGAATCGCCTTTTACAAAATAATCACCCTTCCCATATCCTGCGATATCCACTTTTCCATTGCCATCAAAAGCAAAATAAGAATATAAGGATTCTTTGGATTGTGTCATAAAATAACCTTGAAGGTTGTTGTCAGCTTCTTGAGCGTTGAAAACTCCGCTTGCTATAATTCCTAAAAGAAATAAAATGTACTTTGTCATTTGAAATTTTTACGACAGTAAAAGTAAGAAAAAACCTCAAAGAAACTTCCTTGAGGTTTATTTATAATTTTAAAACAGTTAGCATTAAAAACTGTCTGCTCGACACGGGCCTACATATTTCTTCTGTACTTACCACCTACTTCAAACAAAGCATTGGTAATCTGCCCAAGCGAACAATATTTCACGGCATCCATCATTACATTAAATAAATTTTGCTGATTGATGGCAGCGTGTTGTAATGTTTTCAAAGCGGCTTCAGATTTATCTTCATTTGATTTCTGAAAATTATGAAGCGTTCCGATCTGAACCTGCTTTTCTTCCTCAGTCGAACGGATCACTTCTCCCGGGCGAACCGTTGGCGAACCGTCTTTTCCTAAGAAAGTGTTTACACCGATGATTGGATATTCTCCTGTGTGTTTCAACCATTCGTAATGCATCGATTCTTCCTGAATTTTCGAGCGTTGATACATCGTTTCCATTGCACCAAGAACACCACCTCTTTCTGTGATTCTGTCAAATTCTGCATATACAGCTTCTTCAACCAAATCTGTTAATTCTTCAATAATAAATGAACCTTGAAGCGGATTTTCGTTTTTCGCCAATCCCAATTCTTTATTGATAATCAACTGAATTGCCATTGCTCTTCTTACAGATTGCTCAGTCGGCGTTGTAATCGCCTCGTCATACGCATTCGTGTGAAGTGAGTTACAGTTGTCATAGATTGCGTAAAGCGCTTGAAGCGTCGTTCTGATATCATTAAAATCAATTTCCTGAGCGTGAAGTGAACGTCCCGAAGTTTGAATGTGATATTTCAACATCTGGCTTCTTTCGTCTGCTCCGTATTTCAGTTTCATTGCTTTTGCCCAGATTCTTCTTGCCACACGTCCGATTACTGAATATTCAGGATCGATTCCGTTGGAGAAGAAGAAAGATAAGTTTGGAGCGAAATCATTGATATCCATTCCTCTTGATAAATAGTATTCCACGTAAGTGAAACCATTTGCCAATGTAAATGCCAACTGAGAAACCGGATTTGCACCCGCTTCTGCAATGTGATATCCTGAAATAGAAACCGAATAGAAGTTTCTTACTTTTTCTGTAATAAAATATTCCTGAACGTCACCCATCAATCTTAGGGCAAATTCAGTAGAGAAAATACAGGTATTCTGAGCCTGATCTTCTTTTAAAATATCAGCCTGAACTGTACCACGAACGGTCGCGATCGTTTTAGCTTTAATTTCAGCATAAGCTTCAGCAGGAATAACTTCATCTCCGGTAAGTCCTAATAACTTTAATCCTAAACCGTTATTTGATGGAGGTAATTCGCCGTTATATTTTGGTCTTGCTAATCCTTTATCGTCAAATTTTGCTTTTAAAGCTTTTTCAACATTCGCTTCTAATCTATGTTCAGCAATATATTTTTCAACATTTTGGTCAATTGCCGCATTCATGAAGAAAGCCAACAACATTGGAGCCGGTCCGTTGATGGTCATCGAAACGGAAGTCATGGCGTTCACCAAATCAAATCCGGAATACAGTTTTTTCGCATCATCCAAAGTTGCGATAGAAACTCCCGCATTTCCGATTTTACCATAAATATCTGGCGGTAATGCTGGATCTTGACCGTATAAAGTCACGGAGTCAAATGCTGTAGACAAACGTTTGGCATCCATTTCCGCAGAAACGTAATGGAATCTTCTGTTGGTTCTTTCGGGTCCGCCTTCTCCAGCGAACATTCTTGTCGGATCTTCACCCGTTCTTTTGAAAGGATAAATTCCAGCTGTGTAAGGAAATCCTCCCGGAAGATTTTCCTGACCTTTCCATTTGATCAAATCTCCCCAATCGGTGTATTTTGGTAAAGCGATTTTTGGAATTTTTAAATGAGATAAAGATTCTGTTGAGGTTTCAACCTTAATTTCTTTTCCTCTTACAAAGTAGGAGTAAAACTCTTCGTGGAAGGCTTTTTTTGTATCGTCCCAAGTTTTCAGGAAGTCGATGTTTTCCTGTTGAAGTTCTTTTTCTGCTTTTTGATATTCGGCGTCTAAAGTTTCGTTTGAAATGATTTTTTTAACACCTTCAATATGATACATTTTTCTTGCAAGCTCAGCTTGTTTTTCAATGTTTGCATCATAAATTCTGTTGTTTTCAACGATTTCAGAAAGGTAACGAACTCTTTTTGGTGGAATGATTGTTACTTCGTCAGTGATTTCCTGTTCAACAAATGTTTTTAAGTTTAGATCAGCAAATTTGTCGTTTACTTTAGAAACGAGTCGGTTGTATAATTCGGTTGTTCCGTGATCGTTGAATTGTGATGCTTTTGTGGCATAAACCGGCATTTCATCCAATGGCTGTTCCCATAATAAATGGTTTCTCTGGAACTGTTTTCTTACGGCTTGAAGTGCATCAAGAGCACCTCTTTTGTCAGATTTATTTAAAGCAACCAAATCTGCATAATCTAACATATCGATTTTTTCTAACTGTGTAGAAGCTCCGTATTCAGGAGTCATTACGTACATTGAAACATCAGCAAAATCTGAAACTTCCGAACCGGATTGTCCGATACCTGAAGTTTCCAGAATGATAACATCAGGATGAGCTAATTTCAAAACATTTAATGCAGAATGAATAAACGGAGAAACGGAAACATTGTTTTCTCTCGTCGCCATCGAACGCATATAAACTCGAGGATCATTGATTGCGTTCATACGGATTCTGTCTCCCAAAAGTGCACCTCCGGTTTTCTTTTTCGAAGGATCAATGGAGATAATAGCAATCTTTTTATCAGGATTTGAACGTAAAAAACGTCTTACCAATTCGTCTGTTAGAGAAGATTTTCCTGCTCCACCTGTACCTGTGATACCGATGATTGGAATATTTAAATCCATTGATTTTTCATTAATGGCAGCAACCAAATCCGGTTTTTCTTCTGAAAAGTTTTCAACCGCTGAAATGATTTTAGCAATGCTTGTAGAATTTTCAAAACTAATAGAATCTAAATCACTTGCTTCTACTTCTTTTCCTGTTGCGAAATCTGATCTTTTTACCAAGTCATCGATCATTCCCTGTAAACCAAGTTCACGACCGTCATCCGGAGAATAAATTCTGTCGATCCCGTAAGCCATAATATCTTCGATTTCTTCCGGCAGAATTACACCGCCACCGCCACCAAAAATTTTGATTTGCGGAGAATTTTTTTCTCTTAAAAGGTCGTAGATGTATTTAAAATATTCGTTGTGACCACCTTGGTATGAAGTTAGGGCAATCGCATTAGCATCTTCCTGAATGGCTGTGTTTACAACTTCTTCAGCAGATTTGTCATGACCAAGGTGAATGACTTCGCATCCCGTTCCCTGAATGACACGGCGCATAATATTAATCGCAGCATCGTGACCGTCGAATAACGAAGCTGCGGTGACAATTCTTACTTTGTTTGTTGGTGTGTATTTTTGGGTTTCCATTTTCATAAGATCGATGTTTCCAAAGATAATATTTTTTGTGAAATGCGAAAGAGGGTGGAAGATGGATGTTTGAGGGATGGAAGAGGGAGAGATTTGTACTCAGCGTGATCGGATGACAAAACTCTTAGCCCTGATTGCAACGGATACCCCACAGCAAGAGTTGGGATTGCGATGGCGCGAGGAGTAGCAGTGGAAAGCGGGAAGCAGCTCCTAAAAAATTATTGTTTGATGAACTTGAAGTTTTTGATACCAGCTTCTGTCTTTACAGAAAGGACATAGACACCGGATGGTAGTTTGGAAACGTTGATCTTTTGTCTATTATCGGAAAGCATTTGTTTGCCTGTCAGGTCAAAAATTGCCACTTTCTGGATGTCATGTTTTATACTCAGGATATTGACGAAATCTGTTGCTGGATTTGGATAGATGCTAAGTCCTTTTAGATCTTCTGTTCCCAAAGTGGCCAGTGCGTCTCCCAAAGTGATCGGCTCCCGAAAAAGAGATAGGTTAAAAAATACGCTGTTGTCAAGTGATCCATAAGTATAGGCTTCTGCGGTGTAGATTGCGAAATCTGAGTTTTCTACACTATTGAAGTTGAGCTCCTGCGAAGTTGCATTTAGTTTTTTGTCCAGATCTTTGAACCATGTGAAAGTGTAATCTCCGGAAAGCGACTGGTCCAGTTTTGCCGATTGTCCGACAACCGCCAAGACTGTTTTTTCCTGATCGTAACGCTGCGGAGAATAATTAAGCTCTGTCTGCTCGGCAAAGTCTAAAATATAATTTGTCAGTTGACTCTTGTTGAATCGGTTGTTGCTGATGTGCGTGATCTCTGGGAGTTTATCTGGCAGGTCACCGGACAATTGGTTACTGTTCAGGTTGACCATCATCAGTTTTGACATGCCAAGCAATGCAGACGGGAAATTCCCGGAGATGAGATTGTTGTTGAGGAATAACTGTTGAAGGCTTGATAAAGCAGTCAGAGTAGAGATCCCGCCGCTGATCTTGTTTCTCCCAAGATTGAGGCTTTGCAATTTTCTGAGTGGGGATAGTTGTGTAGGGATCTGTGTCAGTTGATTGCTTTCCAGCGAGAGCCATTCCAGATTTGTAAGATTTGAAAGTCCTGTTGTGTTTTGCTCAGTTAAGTTGTTATTACTAAGATTAAGGCTTGTCAGTTGTGTGCGTTGAGAAACCTGAGTTGGCAATTGATTTAGGCCAGTTCCCGCCAGTGAGAGTGTCTTTAGTTTCGTAAGTACTGCAATGTTTCCGTAGGCATTTGCTGCAATCGGGTTATTGTCCAGTGTCAAGGTTCCAAGATCTGTAAATGCTGCGACTTTTGCTGGGATCGTCACCAGACCTAGATCTGCGATATTCAGAATTTTGATATTGTTGAAGTTTTGAAGAAGGCCATTCACATCTGTAATCGTGAAGCTGTTGCCTCCAAGACCAAGGTCTTCCAAATTGAAAAGCCCTGACAAAGAATTTGTTGGGTCGCCAGTCAATCTGTTGTTGCTGATGTCTAGTTTTACCAATGTGCTGAGAGATGAAATACCCATTGCGACATCACCGGTCAACTTATTATTGCTAAGGTCTAGTTTTGTAAGCTTCGTGAGAGAAGATATATTGTTTGGGAAAGCTCCACTCAAGGCATTGCCGGCAAGATTTAGTTCAGTGACCATTCCATTTTTGATCTGTACACCAAACCAGGTTCTAGGGTCCTTTTCCAGGTCCCAGGTTCTGTTCCAGTTTTCACCGTCTGTAGAATCGTAGATATTGATAAGTGCGCCTCTTTCTGCATTAGAAATGCTCCATTGCGCAAAGAAAAAATTGGAAATCAGTAAAAAGAATAGAATTTTTTTCAAGTGTGTTCAAAATTAAAACGCAAATATAATGGATAATAGAACTAGTTGAACTGTTTTATGAAAAATTAATGTTTAATTTTAATTGATTGATTCAAAGTTAAGTAGAGGGTATAATGGCTAAATTAAAAATCCAGCCTGGTGTTGGCTGGATCAGTTTGTAAGTGATTCAAATGTTATTTTCCAAGGTAGGAATTGTACATCCAAACTTCTTTTTCCTGTTCTGTGATGTAGTCGCTCATTTGTGAGTTGGTTCCTTCGTCTCCCGCTTTGTCTGTGATGTCCAACAGTTCTCTTTGCAGGTCTATGACCACTTTGAAAGAATCCAGGATGATTTCCACGCTCTTGTTCCCATCAGAAACTTCTTTGCTTTCCTTGATGGTGGAAACTTGAAGATAGTCTGAATAATTATGAGCGGGAGTAGCACCTAATGTCAATATTCTTTCCGCGATCTCATCTATTTTAAGAACCAAACTGTTGTATAGTTCCTCGAATTTTGGATGAAGGGTGAAGAATTGGTCACCTTTGATGTTCCAATGAGAACCTCTTGTATTTTGGTAGAATACAGAGTAGTTGGCCAATAAGATATTTAGTTTGTCTGAGATGTTTTTGCAATCGGCTTCTTTGAGTCCGATCAATGCTGAATTTTTCATAATTTAATTAATCTTGTATAGGACAAATTTAAGAAAATATTGTGCCGAAATGCTAGTTGGGATATAGAGACTGGCTATCTCAAATTTTCAGAAAGAATATTAAAAATTTCCTTAATATTGCTCGATTAATAACAAAAAGAGATGGTGAAATATATAGTTCTGGCTGTATTTGTAATAGTTTTAAATTTTATCCACAGTTTTTTCCTGCCTTCAGGTGGCGTGTATGCAGACGGTCTTTCTTATTTTGAAATTGCTACAGATCTTCCCAATCCGGTAACCGATCTTTTCCCTCTAGGTTATCCTGCCATGCTTCGTGGCTTCTTCGAGGTCTTTGGAGATTACTTTTGGGCGGCGAAATTTCTGAACACAACAATGCTCGTTGTAATCTTGCTGTTTTCATATTTCAAAAGATTTTATTTTAAAGAAACGGTTTTGCTGATGACGGGGAAAACCATCTTATTTGTTTTTTCAATCGCCATATCAGAAGGTCTTTTTGTTTTTCTGCTTTATTTCCTCTTATATTATCTGAACAAAATATTGGTAGAAAACCGAAAATCCTACAAAGATGTTTTGATTGCATCGGTCATTATGCTGATGATGTTTACCGTGAGGTATTCTGGGATTTATGTTTATCTGTCGATTGGTGCATTTTCAGCCATTTTGTTTTTCAAAGAAAAAGATAGAACGCAAATTAGAGGGATGATATTATTCCTGTTCTTATCAGGTTTGGGAATTGCGGGATATCTTTTGTTTAACCACAATACGTTCGGAAGTTTTACCGGAGAAAATCTACGAGGGAAGCCAGAGGAGATCCTTCCTATATATATTGTAAGAGATCTTTTGGGAACAGCCAATGCTATTGATCCTTATATAGGTTTGAAGCCTTCTTCCAATAGTATGGCGAGTTTAGCTGTCCAGTTCGTAGTATTGTTAATCGATGTTTTTGTCTTTGTATACTTTCTCAGATATTTTAGAAAAGCAAAAGAAACCAATTCGTATCATTTCCACGCGTTGTTGTGGATGATAGCTATTGGTTATGCGATATCTCTGCTCGTCTCAGGATGGTTTCAACAGATCGAAGAGATGAACACCAGAATGATGGCGGCTGCCAATGTCTGCCTGTTTTTCTCATTCTTAATATTGTATTTCAAATATTCAGCTTCTGACAAATTGATCTTCAGAGTAGCCTGTTTCTTTTTGGTATTTTTCACTTTATATAGTTTGAAGAATCCGGTGAACTATTTTGAAAACCGAAATCAGATTGAACCTCAAATGCCGAAGTTTAATCAGAAAAAATATCTTTATAACAACGACAGAGGTGGTGCGGATGCAATGACCACCTACTATATTCCTATTATTAAGAAGACTTTCCAATACAAACATACCAACAATCAGAAAGGTGATGTGAAACAGTCCATCGCAGGAACCATCAATCCAAAGATAAAATGGTTGAAATATGATACGATCAAAGACAAATCTCAAGTTCTCTACACCTCAGAACTTATTCTAAAATAAGGGGTCAACATTGCCAGTTTGATTCTGGATCAATAAATATTATTCGATTTTGCATAATTTTTATTCTAACTACTTGTGGATTAAAAAATTATTCATAATTTTGCACCCTAAAATAAAAAGCAATTAAATGCCTACTATTCAACAATTAGTTAGAAAAGGAAGAGTCGCACTCACCAAGAAGAGTAAATCGGCTGCCCTTGATTCTTGTCCACAAAGACGAGGTGTATGTACGAGAGTATATACTACCACTCCTAAGAAACCTAACTCTGCACTTAGAAAAGTTGCAAGGGTAAGACTTTCAAACGGTAAAGAGATCAACGCCTACATCCCGGGCGAAGGACATAATCTTCAAGAGCACTCGATAGTATTGGTACGCGGCGGAAGGGTGAAAGACCTACCGGGAGTACGTTATCATATCGTAAGAGGAGCATTAGACACTGCAGGTGTAAGTGGTAGAACTCAAAGACGATCTAAGTATGGAGCTAAGAGACCAAAACCAGGTCAAGCTGCAGCTGCACCAGCTAAAGGAAAGAAAAAGTAATCATTAAATAAGGTACAGAAACAATGAGAAAGACAAAAGCGAAAAAAAGACCGTTGTTACCAGATCCAAAGTTTAATGATCAATTGGTAACTAGATTCGTAAACAACCTGATGCTAGATGGTAAAAAATCTATCGCATTCAAAATATTCTATGATGCACTAGACATCGTAGAAACTAAAAAAGGAGAAACTGAAAAGACTGCACTTGAAATCTGGAAAGATGCATTGACAAACGTTATGCCTCACGTAGAAGTACGTTCTAGAAGAGTAGGTGGAGCTAACTTCCAGATCCCTATGCCGATCAGAGCTGATAGAAAAATTTCTATGGCAATGAAATGGTTGATCCTTTACTCTAAAAAGAGAAATGACAAATCAATGGCTTTGAAATTGGCTAACGAAGTTGTAGCGGCTTCAAGAGAAGAAGGTGCTGCTTACAAAAAGAAATCTGATACTCACAAAATGGCGGAAGCTAACAAAGCTTTCTCACACTTTAAATTCTAATTAGAAATGAGTAGAGATCTTAAATTTACAAGAAATATTGGTATTGCTGCGCACATTGATGCTGGTAAAACTACCACTACAGAAAGGATTTTATTCTATACAGGAGTAAATCACAAAATTGGTGAAGTACATGATGGTGCTTCTACAATGGACTGGATGGAGCAGGAAGCAGAAAGAGGTATCACAATTACTTCTGCTGCAACTACTTGTTCTTGGAATTTCCCAACAGACCAAGGTAAAGTGCTTCCTGATACAAAACCTTACCACTTCAACATCATCGATACACCAGGACACGTTGACTTCACAGTAGAGGTTAACAGATCTTTGAGAGTATTGGATGGATTGGTTTTCCTTTTCTCTGCAGTAGACGGCGTAGAGCCTCAGTCTGAAACAAACTGGAGACTTGCTGACAACTACAAAGTTGCAAGAATGGGATTCGTGAACAAAATGGACCGTCAAGGTGCTGACTTCCTTAACGTGGTAAACCAGGTTAAGACGATGTTGGGATCTAATGCAGTTCCAATCGTTTTGCCAATCGGTGCTGAAGAAGATTTCAAAGGTGTTGTTGACTTGATCAAAAACAGAGCGATCATCTGGGACGAGGCAGGACAAGGTGCTACTTTCGAGGTAGTTCCAATTCCTGAGGACATGAAAGCTGAAGTTCTGGAATACAGAGAGAAACTTGTAGAGGCTGTGGCTGACTACGATGATACTTTGATGGAGAAATTCTTCGAAGATCCAGATTCTATCTCTGAAGACGAGATCAACGAAGCTTTGAGAAAAGCGACTATCGATCTTTCTATTATCCCAATGACTTGTGGTTCTTCATTCAAAAATAAAGGAGTACAGTTTATGTTGGATGCAGTATGTAAATATTTGCCTTCTCCATTGGATAAAGATGATATCAAAGGTACAGACCCAAGAACTGATGCTGAGATCTTCAGAAAACCAGACGTAAAAGAGCCTTTCGCGGCTTTGGCATTTAAGATTGCTACCGATCCTTTCGTAGGAAGATTGGCATTCTTCAGAGCATACTCTGGAAGACTGGATGCAGGTTCTTATATCTTGAACACACGTTCAGGAGATAAAGAAAGAATCTCAAGGATCTATCAGATGCACGCTAACAAGCAAAATCCTGTAGAATATATTGAAGCAGGAGATATTGGTGCAGCTGTAGGTTTCAAATCTATCAAAACTGGTGACACCATGTGTGACGAGAAAAACCCGATCGTTCTAGAATCGATGGTTTTCCCTGATCCGGTAATTGGTATCGCTGTAGAACCTAAAACTAAAGCTGACCAGGATAAAATGGGTAACGCTCTAGCTAAATTGGCTGAAGAGGATCCTACTTTCACAGTGAGAACTGATGAAGCTTCTGGACAAACGATCATTTCTGGTATGGGTGAGCTTCACTTGGATATCATTGTTGACCGTATGAGAAGAGAATTCAAAGTTGAAGTTAACCAAGGACAGCCTCAAGTAGAATACAAAGAAAATCTTACAAAAGTTGCTCAGCACAGAGAAGTTTACAAAAAACAATCTGGTGGTAAAGGTAAATTTGCGGATATTGTATTCGAACTTGGACCAGCTGACGAAGGTAAAATTGGTTTAGAATTCGTTAATGAGATCAAAGGTGGTAACGTTCCTAGAGAATTTGTTCCTGCAATTGAAAAAGGCTTTAAAGCTGCAATGAAAAACGGTCCTTTGGCTGGTTTCGAAGTTGAAGGTATTAAAGTAACTCTTAAAGACGGATCTTTCCACGCGGTGGATTCTGATGCACTTTCTTTTGAATTAGCTGCAAAATTAGGATTTAAAGAAGCGGGACGTGCTGCTAAGCCAGTAATCATGGAGCCTATTATGAAATTGGAGGTTGTAACTCCAGAAGAATATATGGGTAACATCATTGGTGACCTTAACAAGAGAAGAGGTACGATCAGTGGACAAGAAGAAAAGAACGGAGCCGTTGTTATCAAAGGTTCAGTTCCATTATCTGAAATGTTCGGATATGTTACGACTCTAAGAACACTTTCATCAGGAAGAGCTACCTCTTCTATGGAATTAGAGAAGTACCAGGCTACTCCTCAAAACGTTGCTGAAGATATTATCGCTAAAGCAAAAGGTTAATTTTTTAAATCAAAGAAATGTCACAAAGAATCAGAATAAAACTAAAATCTTACGATTACAACTTGGTGGACAAGTCTGCTGAGAAGATCGTAAAAACGGTAAAGGCTACTGGTGCTGTTGTAAACGGACCAATTCCATTGCCAACGAATAAGAGAATCTTTACAGTACTAAGATCTCCGCACGTAAACAAGAAAGCAAGAGAGCAGTTCCAATTATCAGCTCACAAGAGATTGATGGATATCTACTCTTCTTCTTCTAAAACTGTTGATGCTCTAATGAAATTAGAACTTCCTTCAGGAGTTGACGTAGAAATTAAAGTGTGATAAAATGCTTGAAGATGGAAGTCTGATGACGGAAGTTTTAAAGCAACACCTTACATATAAATCCCCGTTCGTAAGATCGGGGATTTTTTGTTATTAAAACCAAAGCTGCTTCAGGATCTCTGAAGCAGCTTTTTTTTTAGGGCTTTTATTTCGAGATCATTCTACCCAAAGCCTTACACCCACGGGAAGTGTTCCCGGATTTTTTACGATCAGATACGTTCCTTCCGCCGCCAGGTTCTCAGCCAGTCGGGATTTTGTTTCCCCGCCAGATAGCAGGACAGGGTCTGGACCTTCTGTAGTTTCTGCTGTGCTAAGGCTGAAAGTGACTGACTGTTCGCCCATATTCTGGATCGTGTAAAAGGTAGTGGTACTGTAAGTGTCTGCGTCATGCACCGCCACCAATGTTCCCGGCAAAATATCTTTCATTACCGTTGGTTGACTTGCAGAACCATTGATGTCTATCGCTCTTGCACTTTGGTACAGATGATAAAGAGTAGGATTGCTCAGTTCGAAGCTGCGCATCACGACATCCAGCTTCTCTTCGAACAGGGTGCGGATCTGGTCTATGATCTCGGGGATTCTTCTGTTATCATTTTTTCTCTGGTCTAGTGCCAGCGTTGGGTTGGTTATCACATCTATAAAAGTGGTGAGTGCAGTACTGAGTGTGGTGACATCTGCTGTTCCGGCACCGTAAGGCGTTATATCTGCAGTATTGGCCTGTCCCAGATCACGGATGATGGTCGCTTGGGTAACCAATTCTTCTTCACTGACGCTGTACCAGCTGCTAGTGGAAAAATCGGCACGCTTTTTCAGGATCAAGTCGCTGTTAACAGCGGCAAAAGAGGCTACAGCATTGCTGATCTTAAGGGCGAGGGTTTCCACAGTTTTCCGTTTCATGGCTTTGTCCAGGGAGTAGCCCGATAAGTCGGCGCGGCTGCCGGTGTCTACAGAAATAAGATCGGTGATAAGGACAGAAAGTTGGGTGTAAAGGGCTTCAAGAGCGGTGATGCTAGCCATTGCAGCAGTGTTGCGGGCATAGAAATTCTTGGTTTTCAAAGCCATTGCAAAGTAAGATTCTTCTTCTCTTGTCATTGGTGTTTTTTTTATGTGTTAATGAACCAAATATATTAAAAACACAAATACGATCGACGAATTTATTTGATTTTTAGTTGTTAAAATTTAATCATTATATTCTATTTAACATAATATATAAATTTTAATTGCTTATTGTTTATCATATTGTAATAATAAATAATTCTCTTTTCAAATCTTAAATCCATAATCAAAATGTGGGGAAGGGGATATCGTAATTATCCGTGTTTTTTATTGATAATTTAATTGAGTCAAACAACGGCTCTCACAGGTAAAAATTCCACACCTATGCGGTCGAATGCATCAGAAACAAAAAAACCTCTATCGAAAAGAGGTTCTGATTATTACAGGATCGTTGGGTACAGAGATTTTAAAAGTCGTATCCAATTTTAAAGCTTAGATCGGGTACTACTTGTGTAGCATAGCCCGTCCTTAATATTTTTCCGATTCCCAAACCTGCCTTGAACTCGTAATTGAAATGTTTTGCAAAATTTCGCCTCAATCCCCAAGTTGGAACCAGTGAAATCGTTTCGCTGACCGTCAGATTCTTGGTGTTTGATATCACAAACCAATTTGGGACATATTCTACTTTTAGAGAAACATAATTGCCCGAATTGTTAGCCGTATTTCTACCAGCATCTTTTCTCTTTTGAAGATTGTAATAAAATTTTGGAGTTAAAGAGATAGCCGGAGCCAATGCAAATCCTGTTTTGCTGTACATGTCGCCACCCCAGATGGAGGGATACAATTCTAATTGGCTTCGCAATGTAAAATGGTCCGATAGTCTGGCTTCATTATAAAACTCGGCACCAAAAAATCCGACCTGGATCCCTGTTACAGATTTTTCGACAGTTGCTTGCTCCTGTGAGTAAGCATTGAGTCCCGTCAGTACAGATACTATGAGTATTACTCTTTTCATTTTTTGTAATTATTTAGTTTGAGCGCAAAGGAATAAATTAAAAACGACTATCGCAAGAATATGAAATAAGTATTAGGGTAGTATTGCAACAATTGTGTTTTTGTAGGATCTAGTGATGGTAAAAAGCGGGAAATTGGTATTAAATCGGCAATGTTGGGTGCTTGTGTACTTCCGCTAGCACGAGCATCCCGCTCTTGTCGATTATCAAAACAAACAACATAAGCCAAAGCATCACACCCGCGGAAGTCTCTGGTGTAAGGAATAAGCCTCGCGCCAGCAAGTGGTTCCATCGCTACAACTTAGGGCTACAATAGCCCAGACCAGATTTCTGCCTTCCTAGCAGACCTGACATCTGCAAAAACCCCTGCTGGCGCGAGCGTCCCGCTCGTGTCTCCTACATAAAAGGTACGAGCGAGACGCTCGCACCAGCATACAAAACATACAATAACACAGCCTCATAGAGGCGAACCGTTAATACCTAAGCAAAGATAGTTTCTAAAAAAGCGCCGTAGGTGTGTCCTGTTAATGTTCTGCATTATAGGTCGCACCTAAGGCGCTATCTTACAGTCGTTCGGTTGTTCTATTAACAGCAAGTCTTTCCAAGGCTTTTGATTCAACATTCCAAGCTACCTTTCAGGCTATTTGACCAACCTTAAAATCGAAAAAACCATCTATAATACCACTCGGCTAATCTGTAACACTATTCCGGTAGTCTGTAATGCTAATCGACAAATCTGTAATGCTATTCAGGTAATCTGTAATACTATTCCGGCAAGCTGTAATACCACTCTGGTAATCTGTAACACCTGTCGGGTAATCTGTAATAATACTCTAGTAATCTGTATTGCTACAATCCCGAAAACTCTGTATATTTACTTTAATAAAAACACAAATAGATATGCTTAGAAAAAAACGCGGGAACCTACGACCCTCCCAAAGCAGTCTCGTACTGCATCTTGCTCCTGTCCTGACACTCAGACAGATCACATTTCCTTATGCATTTCTCACAAAGGCAGGTATCAGTGGAAAGTCGGCGCAGAAAATGCTAAATGGCGAAGCGGTACAGATCAACTTCCGACAGTTGACTGCCCTCTGCCAAAGTCTCGACTGCACACCCAACGACCTTTTCGCAAGACGCGACCTGCAACCTGCCGACGGTCATCAGCTCAACAAACTGCAGGATCTGCAAGCCCCATTGGTAGATCCGAAGGATTTTTACAAAGGGAAGAGTCTGGAGGAGTTGAGGGCAATGGGGGAGTTGTGAAGTGCAAATTTGCGACATCGAAAAAAAATATTGTGGAATGCAAAAAATAGTGAAACAAGGCAGATATAAATATTCCGACATTCAATATGAAAAAATTATAATTGTTGAGCAAGATTGGGATGAGTTATATGAAGAGGGATACAGTGATTTTGTACCAAACCTTAACGATAAAGGATTGGTGTATTTTATTCATTTCAGTGATTATTGGCTTAATGAATATGGTAATATTTCTTCGAGAAGTATTTCTATCCCGTTTTTATCGGAAAAAGATGCGCTCAAATACGCAAGCTTGAATGTGAATGGTCTAAGTTGGGATAAACTCGATTTGGAAAAATTATTGTCCATATCACAGAAATTGCCTCATAGAGGCAAACTGTTAATAGCTTAAACAGTTGTCAAATGAAAAAAGCGCCGTAGGTGCGTCCTGTTAATATCAGTTGTTACAGGTCGCACCTACGGCGCTTTTAATTCTAATTGTTCTTGTTTTCTATTAATAGGTTGCCTTTACAAGGCTATTACTTCCTCGTAGATTTTGCAGATGCGACAACCCACATTGCTTCGAAGCGATCTGCAAAATTTGCCAAATCTGCGAGAAAGAAATTAAAAACCTAAAAACAAAAAAGCCGCCTCACATTCTGAAACGGCTTTTATATTGTGAAAATAAAACTTACTTACTCGTATAATATCCAAAATAAAGACAACTGCTTTGGAGATTCTTATAGGTGGCTGTTTGGCTGTAGTTGGCTTTCAGCTGAGCAAACGAGGTTCGGAATTTTTCATTCTTGGTCTTGTTGGCAAAGAGCTCGTTTTGTTTGGATTTCTCTTCGTACTTCGGGTCATCGTATTTTACTTTCAGCGGATTGTTGGCTTCCCATTGGTAATACTTGCCTTGCTCTGCACTTGCCATTTGGAAGAGGATTCGGGCCTGGTTTTCTTTGTCTTTTGATAGGGTCAGGGCTTTTTTGTAATAGTTGATGGCGAGGTCGAAGTTGTCCGGTTCTACATAACTTCTGCTTGAGAAATTTTTGTAATACAAATAAAATGGCGACTGCAGTTCATTCCCAAATTGAAACTTCGGACCGTTGTAGTTATCGACATCCATCACGAATAGCTCTCGGAAATATCCCAAGACCGAAGTGTTGTAAAGCAGATTTCCCAAAAGTTGATTCGCCAATCTGGCTTTGTCATCATTACCTTTCCCAATATTTTCCAATTGGATTATCGCATCTGCCAGTTCGATCTTGTTCATTTTATTTTTGATGAAAGGGAAATTGGAAAGACCTTCTGCTTTCATCGATTCTTCGGGCTTGCTCTGAAAACTTTCCCAAACGTTGTATCCGAAAACCAGAGACGCGATATTGTTGAAGCCATTGTATACGCCATTTTCAAAGACCATTGGTTTTTCGACATAGGTTTTGCCATCGTCTTTCCAGTCGCCCATCAATCTCGGGATGCCTTTGTAGTTTTTGGCTTTTGAATAAAACTCTTTTGCCTTTTTGAAGTCTGCCAATCGCATCGCCCGGTCGCCATAGATCACATAGAAGAAAGATTCCGGATCGGCAATATCTTCCATTTTCTTCACGAGATAATTTTCGAAAGCGGTTTTGTTGGGCTTTTTGTAGAATTCTTCCACTTTTTTCACAAGATCAGAATTCGGATTGTACTGCAGGTCGGAGAGGTTGTTGTTCATCAGGAAGGATTTGGCATCCTGCTTCTCAATGAAATAGCGGTTGGCAAGAATGTCCACCACAAAATCTTTCGTAGAAGGCAAGTAGGCCCAATTGCTGTAGTCGCCTTTCTCCTGGAAGACCTTCGCATATTTTGTCATCAATGAATTCTCAAATGCCGGCGTGATGGTAGGTTGCGAAACGATCTCATTCAACATTTTGAATTTCTGGATCTCCGCCAGATATTCCTTATCTGATGTTTTGATTTTGGACAGGATGTTTTGGCTGCCTTTGTAATCGGTGTTCAGGAATTTGATGTAGGCTTCACAAAGTTGCCAGAATTCATCCGCACCTTTTTTATTTTTGGCAAGGACAATCGTGGCTTCCAGGTCTTTTGCAAAATCCATTGTTTCATCCCGATAATTGTCTGGCGCATAAAGTGGCAATCTTTTGTTTCGGAAATGGTCGCATTCTTTGTCATTACAATAAGGATTCACGACCAGGTAATTTCTTTCCAATTGATTGATGGCTCGCACTGTCAAGACTTTCAGAATATCAGATTCTGTATTGTTCTCGATCATCTTGTTCATGATCGGAACCGGATTGTTGAACGAGTTGTAAGCCAGGAGAAAGTACGCCATATTCTTATCTTCCGGCGTTTTCGTCTGCGCCAGGATTTTATTAAAGTCCTTATCGGTTGCCAGGAACATCGAGTTGTAAGCGCTTTCTTTCTTATTCTTCGTGTTCTTGAACACCTGGAAAAAATCCCAGTTCGCTTTGTCAAATTGTTTCAGGCCACGTTCGGCGCCGGCTTTTTGGTCCAGCGCGTAATAGTACATATGGTTTTTCAGCTTCAAAGGTTCTACGTAAGTTTGGAAGTCATTGATCGACGACTGATACTTTCTGGAGTAATGGTTGAAACGAACGAGTTGATATGCATATCTCAGTTTGATCTCCGGATTGGATGCTGCTTTGTAAAGGGAAATTAAGGCCGCATTGGTTTTAGCATAATTCAGTTGTGTCGCATTCTTTTCAGCGGTCTTTTCATTTCGATAATAGTAAGCGTCTGCATTCTCAACATAATTGATACGCATGTAAGGTTCCATATATTTCGCCTGGATCAGATAATCCATTGCTTCCTGATATTTGGTGTAAAAACCTTTCCCCAGTTTTTGAAATAATGAATGTGTGAGTTGCCCTTTCTTCAGGCTGTTCAGATGTTTGATATCGACTTTCGTTACCAAGGCGTTGGTTTCGTCGTAAGTCAGTTTGTTGTCGAAGTATTTGACCCAGGATTCGATGTTCTCGTCGGGAATGTTTTTGTCCAATTTGCCATTGTAATCATAGCCATAGAAATGGCTACTGTAAGTGAGAAGAAAAGGTTCATAGGTTTTGTCGTGGATGATCTCCTGAGCGAACAGGTTGAAGTATTCGTAATCCGGGTCGTACCATGCACAGGCTTTTGAACTTTCTTGAAAACCTAAAAATAAAGCGGCGGTCAGAATTAGTTTTTTCATTGGAAAAGAGTATTGTAGTTTTTGGTGAATCTCTCGTCGAGATGGTAATATATAAGGAGCGGTTTGTAATCTAGTTTTTCATTGATGAAAGTCATACTTTCAAGGATGTCTTTCTCTGGAATTTCCTCGACCTTGATCTTGAAACCTTTGTTGAGATACATCCCGAAATAGAAATCATCTTTCAGAACTTCGAAGTGATGCTCATCGATCTTCCGGAAGTTTTTATTTTGCAGCAATTCTTCTGCCGTTAATGCGTTGATGAGTTTTTTCTTTCCAACGTGATTGGTCACGATTCCCCAAGAGTAGATCGGCAAGGCAACATCCAATTTTACAGGATATTCATCAAGATTTTTCAGATACAATTTCAAAGTCTTCACATCCAGGATAGAATTCTGAACTTGATTTACTAAAGGAGAAGAAGTCGCATAACACATCAAATACATTTTCTCAACCGGGGGAATTCCCGTTTGCAGTTTATCTTTGATCTGATGAAGCCTCAAAGTGCAGGTCACGTTTTTCTTCGAAACCTTTTTGAGTGTTGTCAGAAATTTAAAGTAATCATTCCTTGTAGAAGTTGTCCAGTCGCTGTCTATTTGGATCTCACTTGCCAGATCGATTTTGTTATTTGCTTTGATCTTATTAATATGATCATTGACCTTGTTAGCCAAAAGTTCGATCTCGTTTGGTTGGATGTTGAACCAAGTTTCATTGGTTATGAAAATGACAGGAACGATCTTTTTATTAATAGAAAGATCGTTGTCGATAGAGATCACGCCGACTTCCAAAAATTGATTGTCCTCTTTAACAACATCGAAAAATCGGGTGTAGAGATTTGGGACTTTACTATTATTTAATGCTTGCTGTTCGTTTTTGGTTAAATTTAATTTCGATCGCCAGTAGTAAAAACCGTGGTCATTATTAATGTCAGTTTTGGAACAACTGGTAATTAGTACAATACAAATGAGCAGTTGCAAAGTTCTCTTCATGGAAATGTATGATTAAGGATCATTAATATTAATCATTAAAATGAAAAGATAAAAGGAAATCCCGGAAAATAATATTCAAAAATGCATTGCATAGAATGTTTAACTTTGAAAACAAAAAGATGAACAATAAAAATCTGTTTGAAAGATTCTCAAACTGGGCGACAACTTTTACGGGAAGTTCTTATGCATTCATTGGTGCGGTTGTGATCGTCGTTCTTTGGGCGGTCACTGGTCCTGTCTTCAAGTATTCCGAAACTTGGCAGCTTGTCATCAATACAGGGACAACTATTATTACGTTCCTGATGGTTTTCCTGATCCAAAAAGCGCAGAACAAAGATGGGAAGGCAATCCAGTTAAAACTTAACGAACTTATCGCAGCCAGTAAACAGGCGAGCAACAGAATGGTTGATATCGAAGATCTTACCGAGAAAGAATTGGACCAGCTTCATGATTACTTCGTCAAAATTGCAGAATTGTCCAAGCAGGAAGAGAATATCCATAAGTGTTACTCCATAGACGCCGCTGTGAAAAAACACAAAAATAAATATCAGGAGAAAAATCCGGAATAATAAATCCACCATTCAGATCTCAGTTTTCAAGAGAATATTTTTGCCAAAATCCCGTAACTCACAAATTATCAAATAATTTCCGAATATATATTTGTCAATATAAAAAATATTCTTACATTTGCACACTCATTTTAGGGAAAGAGTATGCCTATTTCAAACATAGAATATGACGAACACCGCTAGAATAGTAAGTTTTAATATAATAGATATATATAAATAATGTCAGGTATTATTGGAAAAAAAATCGGGATGACATCTCTGTTTGACGCGAACGGCAAAAACATGCCTTGTACCGTTATTCAAGCAGGTCCATGCTCGGTTTTACAGGTCAGAACCATTGAAAAGGACGGTTACAAAGCTGTTCAGTTAGGTTTCGATGACAAGAGTGAGAAGAACGTTGGTAAAGCGTTAGCTGGCCACTTTAAAAAGGCTGGTTCAACTCCTAAAGCTAAGTTGGTAGAATTCTACAGAGAATTCGTAGACCAAGTAACAGTAGGAGAAGATGTAACTGTAAAATTATTCGGCGAAGGAGAATTCGTAGATGTTACAGGTACTTCAAAAGGTAAAGGTTTCCAAGGTGTTGTTAAAAGACATGGCTTTGGAGGTGTAATGCAGGCAACTCACGGACAGCACAACAGACTTAGAGCTCCAGGTTCTATCGGTGCGGGTTCAGATCCATCTAGAGTATTCAAAGGGATGAGAATGGCAGGCAGAATGGGAGGTAAGCAGGTAACTGTTCAAAACCTTCAGGTGTTAAAAGTAGATGAGGAACAAAATCTTTTAGTAGTAAAAGGTGCTATTCCGGGAGCGAAAAATTCTTATGTAATTATCAGAAAATGGAACTAGTAGTATTAAATACATCAGGAAAAGAGACCGGAAGAAAAGTAACTCTTGACGAAACAGTTTTCGGAATTGAGCCAAATCAGCACGCGGTTTACTTAGAGGTTAAACAATATCTTGCTGCTCAGCGTCAAGGTACTCACAAATCAAAAGAAAGAAGCGAGATCGCGGGTTCTACTAGAAAGCTTAAGAAGCAAAAAGGTTCTGGATCTGCTAGATATGGTGATATCAAGTCGCCAACTTTCAAAGGTGGAGGTAGAGTTTTTGGTCCAAAACCAAGAGATTACCGTTTCAAATTGAACAAATCTTTGAAAAGATTAGCTAAGAAATCTGTACTTTCTCAAAAATTGAAAGACAACAGCGTTAGAGTATTGGAAAGTTTCAGTTTTGATGCGCCTAAGACCAAAGAATTCATCACATTGTTGGATGCTTTGACTCTTACTGGTAAAAAAGCATTATTTGTACTTCCTGAAGCTAACAAGAATGTATATTTATCTTCAAGAAACTTACCTAAAACGAGAGTTTTAACTTACAACGAGATCTCTTCTTATGATTTGATCAACGCAGGTGAGATTATCTTCTTGGAAGATGCAGTAGAAAAATTTCAGGAAAACTTAAAGAAATAAATCGATGTCACTAATTATTAAACCAATCATTTCAGAAAAAGCAAACTATCTTACAGAGTTGAGAGGTGCTTATTCTTTCTTAGTTGCTCCAAAAGCAAATAAGATTCAGATCAAAAGTGCAATAGAAGCACATTATGGTGTAAAAGTAGCGGACGTTAGAACGATGATTTATGCGCCTAAAGTTTCTACAAAAAACACTAAACAAGGACTTCAAGTTGGGAAAACCAATAAATTAAAGAAAGCTGTTGTAACATTGGCAGCTGGAGAAGTTATTGATATTTTCGCAACTAATTAATTAATTTATAAATAAGAGTAATGTCTGTTAGAAAATTAAAACCTATCACCCCGGGACAGAGATTCAGAGTTGTAAACAACTTTGAGGAAATTACTACCAACAAACCAGAGAAATCTCTAACTGTTGGTATTAGTAAGTCAGGTGGACGTAACCAAACTGGTAAAATGACCATGCGTTACACCGGCGGTGGACACAAAAAGAAATACAGAATTATCGACTTCAAAAGAAACAAACATGATGTTGAAGCAACGGTAAAAACTGTAGAATATGATCCAAATAGAACTGCTTTCATCGCATTGGTTGAGTACGCAGACGGAGAGAAAAGATATATCATCGCTCCAAACGGGATCAAAGTAGATCAAGTGATCATCTCAGGAGAAAGCGTAGAACCTAATGTTGGTAACGCAATGAAACTGAAAAGCATTCCACTAGGAACTGTGATCTCTTGTATCGAATTGAAACCAGGGCAAGGTGCTACTCTTGCTAGAAGTGCTGGGTCATCCGCTCAATTAACTTCAAGAGACGGAAAATATGCAATCGTTAAGTTGCCTTCAGGAGAATCTAGAATGATCCTTACTGAGTGTTATGCAATGGTTGGATCTGTTTCTAACTCAGACCATCAGTTGACTGTATCAGGTAAGGCTGGTAGAAGCAGATGGTTAGGAAGAAGGCCTAGAACAAGACCAGTAGTAATGAACCCTGTAGATCACCCAATGGGTGGTGGTGAAGGACGTTCTTCTGGAGGTCACCCAAGATCTAGAAACGGTATGCCAGCTAAAGGTTACAAAACTAGAAAGAAAAACAAAGCGTCTAACCGTCATATCATATCTAAACGTAAATAATTATGGCAAGATCACTTAAAAAAGGACCATTTATTCATCATACTTTAGATAAAAAGGTTCAGGCAAATATAGAGTCTAATAAAAAGACTGTAATCAAAACTTGGTCTAGAGCGTCTATGATCTCTCCAGACTTCGTAGGTCAGACTATCGCAGTACACAACGGGAAATCCTTTATCCCGGTTTATGTTACAGAAAACATGGTAGGACACAAGCTAGGCGAATTTTCTCCGACAAGATCTTTCAGAGGTCACGGTGGTAACAAAAATAAAGGAGGTAGATAATCATGGGATCAAGAAAAAGAGAAAGTGCATTAGCACGTAAAATAGCAAACCAAGATGTGGCAAAAGCGTTGCACAACGACTGTCCATCTTCTCCAAGAAAAATGAGATTAGTTGCTGATATCATCAGAGGAGTAGAGGTAGAAAAAGCTTTGTCTATTCTAAAATATTCTAAGAAAGGTGCTTCTGAGAAATTGGAAAAAGTATTACTTTCTGCAATTGCTAACTGGCAATCAAAAAACGAAGGTGCTGACATCGAGGAGGCTAACCTAGTTGTAAAAGAAATATTTGTGGATAGCGCAAGACAATTGAAGAGACTAAGACCAGCACCACAAGGTAGAGGTTACAGAATCAGAAAGAGATCTAACCACATTACACTAATCTTAGGTACTAAAAATTAATTCAAGGTATGGGACAGAAGACAAATCCAATCGGTAACAGATTAGGTATCATCAGAGGATGGGATTCTAACTGGTATGGAGGTAAAAACTACGGTGACAGAATCGCTGAAGATTACAAAATCAGAAGATACCTTGAGGCAAGATTAGCTAAAGGTGGTATTTCAAAAATATATATTGAGAGAACACTTAAATTAGTAACTGTAACTATCACAACTGCTAGACCAGGTTTAATTATCGGTAAAGGAGGACAAGAAGTTGACAAACTAAAAGAAGAGTTGAAAAAATTGACTGGAAAAGATATCCAGATCAATATCTTCGAGATCAAAAGACCTGAGCTTGATGCAGTACTTGTTGCTGACAGCATAGCGAAGCAAATTGAAAACCGTATCTCTTACAGAAGAGCTGTGAAAATGGCAATTGCTTCTACAATGAGAATGGGTGCAGAAGGTATCAAAGTTCAGATCTCTGGAAGATTGAACGGCGCTGAAATGGCACGTTCTGAAAACTTCAAAGACGGAAGAATTCCTTTATCTACTTTCCGTGCAGATATCGATTATCATATCGGTGAAGCATTGACCCAGTATGGTAAACTAGGAGTGAAAGTTTGGATCATGAAAGGAGAAGTGTACGGTAAAAGAGACCTTACTCCACTTGTAGGACAACAGAAAAAAGCTCCATCTGGAGGACGTAATGACAGAAATGACAGAGGCGGAGACAGAGACAACAGAGGAGGCGACAGAAAACCAAGAAGAAATAATTAATAAAATTTTAGAGGCCAGTTTTTAAATGACCGTTACTTTTTTAAAATCTAAATTCTAAAATCTAAAATTTAAAATTATGTTACAACCAAAAAGAACCAAATTCCGTAGAGTTCATAAGATGAAGATGAAGGGGATTGCCCAAAGAGGGAATCAACTCGCTTACGGAACTTTCGGGATCAAAGCTACTGAAGGAGCTTGGATTACTGCAAGACAAATTGAAGCAGCTCGTATCGCTGCGACAAGATATATGAAAAGAGAGGGTCAGTTATGGATCAAAATATTCCCAGACAAGCCTATTACTAAAAAACCAGCCGAAGTAAGGATGGGTAAAGGTAAAGGTGCTGTAGAATATTGGGTAGCCGTAGTGAAACCTGGTAAAATTATGTTCGAAGTTGGTGGTGTACCTTACGAAGTAGCAAAAGAAGCTCTTAGGCTTGCTGCTCAAAAGTTACCAATCGTTACCAAGTTCGTAGTTGCTAATGATTTTGTTAAACCTCTATAATCTCTATTAAAATGAAAAACGCTGACATCAAAAATTTAAGCAAAGAGGATTTACAAAACCAATTGGCTGAAGCTAAAGTTAACTACGCAAAAACGAAGATAGCTCACAAGATCAGTCCACTTGAGAATCCGATCTTAATCAGAGATTTGAGAAAATCAATCGCAAGACTTAACACAGAGTTAACTAACAAACAATAATTCCTTTTTACAATGGACAGAAATTTAAGAAAAGAAAGAATCGGAATAGTTTCCAGCAATAAAATGGAAAAGACTATTGTTGTTAGTGAAACTACGAGAGTAAAACATCCAATGTACGGTAAATTCGTTTTGAAAACGAAAAAATATACTGCACACGATGAGAACAACGAGTGCACAGAGGGCGATACAGTTTTGATCACAGAAACTAGACCTTTGAGTAAAAGCAAAAGATGGAGATTAGTAAGAATCATAGAAAAAGCTAAATAATGTTACAAACCGAATCAAGATTAAAAGTTGCTGATAACACAGGTGCTAAAGAAGTACTAGTGATCAGAGTTCTAGGTGGTACTAGAAGAAGATATGCTTCTGTTGGTGATAAAATTGTAGTGACTATCAAAGATTCTACACCATCAGGAAACGCAAAAAAAGGTCAAGTATCTAAAGCGGTAGTAGTAAGAACTAAAAAAGCAGTTAGAAGAAAAGATGGTTCATACATCAAATTCGAAGACAACGCTTGTGTTTTGCTAAACGCTGGAGGAGAGATGAGAGGAACACGTGTTTTCGGACCGGTTGCTCGTGAGTTGAGAGACAAAGAATATATGAAGGTTATTTCATTAGCTCCTGAAGTACTTTAATTTTAAAATTTTAGAAAAAATGACAAAAGTTAAAATAAAAAGAGGAGACAACGTACTGGTAACTACTGGAAAAAATAAAGGTAGCAAAGGTGAAGTTCTTGAAGTAATCAGAAAAGAAGGTAAAGATCCAAGAGTGATCGTTGCAGGTATCAACATCGTGAAAAAACACGTTAAGCCGTCTGCTTCTAACCCTCAAGGTGGAATTGTTGAAAAAGAAGCTTCTTTACACATTTCAAACGTAGCACTTGTTGACAAAGACGGGAAAGCTACCAAGACTGGAACCAAAGTAGAAGGAGACAAAAAAGTAAGAGTAGCTAAAACTACTGGAGAAACTTTATAATTAAAATTTACGATGGAATATATAGTAAGACCAAAACAACAATATAAAGACACAATTGTTCCTGCAATGATGGAAGAATTTGGGTACAAATCTGTAATGCAGGTTCCTAAATTATTAAAGATCGTTGTCAGCCAAGGACTTGGTGCAGCTGTTCAAGATAAAAAGATCGTGGATTATGCTGTAGAAGAATTGACTGCAATCACTGGACAAAAAGCTGTAGGTACTTTATCTAAAAAGGATGAAGCTGCTTTCAAACTAAGAAAAGGAATGCCGATCGGAGCTAGAGTAACTCTTAGAGCTGATAAAATGTATGAATTCTTAGACAGATTGACATCTTCTGCACTACCAAGAATTAGAGATTTTTCTGGTATCAAAGCTGATGGTTTCGACGGTAGAGGTAATTATAACTTGGGGATCACTGAGCAGATTATCTTCCCAGAGATCGTAATTGACAAAGTGAAGAAAATCCAAGGGATGGACATCACTTTCGTTACAACTGCGAAAACTGACAAAGAAGCAAAATCATTATTAACGCACTTCGGTTTACCGTTCAAAAAGAACTAAGAAATGGCTAAAGAATCAATGAAAGCGCGTGAGCGCAAAAGAGAAGCTACTGTAGCGAAATATGCTGAAAAAAGAAAAGCTTTGAAAGAAGCTGGAGATTATGATGCATTACAGAAGTTACCTAAAAATGCTTCTCCTGTAAGATTACACAACAGATGTAAATTGACAGGAAGACCAAGAGGATATATGAGAACATTCGGAATTTCCAGAGTAACTTTCAGAGAAATGGCAAACAACGGACTTATCCCAGGCGTGAAAAAAGCTAGTTGGTAAGCAATTAAAATTTTTACAGCTGACTTCTATATTTTTATAAGTCAGCTGTATTTTAATAAATAGAGGATAAATCGAAAGGACTTAAGGGCAAAGAAAAAAATAAATAGTATTAATTTTTTTTGTACTTTTGCACCCGCTCAGAAAATCATTATTTCTCTGGGTGACTATTATTCTTTTTGACTTTGTTTATTAGAATAAAATGAAATTAAGAAAATCAAAGTGACAATTAAGTTGTTGAGATACTGAAGGTAAAGAGATCAGGCAAAGAAATATTCGGATCCATATATCTTTAATCTTCAAGTCTTTTCAATACTGATTGTCATTAACCAATAATTTAAAACAAAGAAATGGTAACAGATCCAATTTCAGATTTCCTAACAAGAGTAAGGAACGCACAAAGCGCAGGCCACAAAGTGGTGGAAATTCCTGCATCAAAAATCAAAAAAGAGCTTACGAAAATTCTTTTTGACCAAGGTTACATCTTGAACTACAAGTTCGAGGAAAGCGCGGTTCAAGGAACAATCAAGATCGCTCTTAAGTACGACAAGCAAACTAGCAAGCCGGCTATCAAGTCTATCCAAAGAGCTTCTAGACCAGGTCTAAGACAGTACAAGGGTTCTACAGAACTTCCAAGAGTACTTAACGGACTAGGTGTAGCTATTATCTCTACTTCTAGAGGAGTAATGACAGATAAAAAAGCGAGACAAGAGAAAGTAGGAGGTGAAGTAATTTGCTACGTATATTAATTTTTTAAAACAAGGAAAATGTCAAGAATTGGTAAAGCAATTATAGAAGTTCCTGCTGGTGTTACAATCTCTCAAAAAGATAACGTTGTAACAGTTAAAGGTCCAAAGGGCGAATTGATCCAGGAACTTACAGGAGGGATTACCTTCACACAAGAAGACGGCGTACTTACGTTCAGCCGACCTTCTGACTCAAAAGAACACAAAGCGCTTCACGGTTTGTACCGCGCGCTTGTCAACAACATGATTGTTGGTACTACTACAGGATTTACTAAGAAATTAGAATTGGTAGGAGTTGGATACAGAGCATCTCACAACGGTCAAAGATTAGAATTGGCTCTTGGATTTTCTCACGGTATCGTTCTAGAACTTCCAAAAGAAGTGGTACTAGAAACATTGACTGAAAAAGGGAAAAACCCGATCGTTACATTATCTTCTTACGATAATCAACTTCTTGGAATGGTGGCTGCAAAGATCAGATCTTTCAGAAAGCCTGAGCCGTACAAAGGAAAAGGTGTTAGGTTCGTAGGTGAAATCATTAGAAGAAAAGCCGGTAAATCTGCATAAAATTTAAGAAAATGGCATTAACAAAAGTTGAGAAGAGAAACAGAATCAAAAGAAGAGTAAGAGGTAAGATCTCAGGATCTGCTGCATTACCAAGATTGTCTGTATTCAAAAGTAATAAAGAGATCTACGCACAATTAGTAGATGATAAAGAAGGTAAAACATTAGTATCTGCTTCCTCTAGAGATAAAGGAGTAGACGCTAAGGGTACAAAAACAGAAGTATCTACAGCAGTAGGTAAAGCAATTGCTGAAAAAGCAAAAGCAGCTGGTATCGAGAATATTGTATTTGACAGAAACGGATTCGTGTACCACGGGAGAGTGAAAGCTCTTGCTGACGGTGCTAGAGAAGCTGGTCTTAAATTCTAATTTTAAAAATTCAGAAAACATGGTAGATAGTAATATAGAAAGAGTTAAACCTGGAGGATTAGAATTAAAAGATCGTCTAGTTGATGTTAACAGAGTAACTAAAGTAACCAAAGGTGGTAGAGCTTTCGGATTTTCTGCAATTGTTGTTGTAGGAAACGAAGACGGGATCATCGGTTACGGACTAGGTAAATCTAAAGAAGTTGCTTCTGCAATTGCGAAAGCTGTAGAAGATGCTAAGAAAAACTTAGTGAAAGTGCCTGTGATCAACCATACAATCCCTCACCAGACTTCTGCAAGATACGGTGGTGCTGATATCTTCTTGAGACCTGCGTCTCACGGTACAGGACTTATCGCTGGTGGTGCAGTACGTGCAGTACTAGAATCTGCAGGTGTACACGATGTATTGTCAAAATCTAAAGGTTCTTCTAACCCGCACAATGTTGTGAAAGCTACTTTCAACGCATTGTTGGACATCAGAAGACCAGAAGAGATCGCAAGAATGAGAGGAGTTTCTTTAGATAAAGTGTTTAACGGTTAATAAATATAATAATGGCAACAATCAAAGTAAAACAAGTTAGAAGCGCTATTAATAGATCTAAGACCCAAAAGAGAACGCTTGAAGCTTTAGGATTCAAAAAACTTCACCAAGTAGTAGAGCACGAAGCTACACCTTCCATCTTAGGAATGATAGCTGCTGTAAGCCACTTATTAGAAGTTCAAAAATAATAATAGATAATGAGAGACGAGATTGGAGACTTGGTCTTCGATCTCAAACCTCAATCTTTTAATCTCATAATATTCAATACAACAATGAATTTAAATAACTTAAAACCGTCAACTGGTTCTACATTCAGCACAAAAAGAATTGGTAGAGGTCAGGGAAGTGGATACGGTGGTACTTCAACAAAAGGACATAAAGGTCAAAAAGCTAGAGCTGGTTATTCTCAGAAGATCGGTTTCGAAGGTGGACAGATGCCTTTGCAAAGAAGATTACCAAAATTTGGTTTCAAAAACGTTAATAGAAAAGAGTTCAGAGCAATCAATCTTGATACGATCCAAACTTTGATCGATACTAAAAACATCACTGGTGAGATCACTAGAGAAGTATTGGTAGAAAACGGTCTTGCATCTAAAAACGAATTAGTAAAAATATTAGGAAGAGGTGATTTGAAATCTTGTGTTTCTATCTCTGCTGACAAATTTACTAAATCTGCTGAAGAAGCGATCAACAAAGCTGGAGGTAAAGCAATTACTCTTTAATTATTAACTAATGAAAGAATTTATACAAACACTCAAAAACATTTGGAGTCTAAAAGAGCTTAGAGATAAAATTCTCTTGACGCTTTCTTTGGTCCTTGTGTATAGATTCGCATCGTATGTTTCTCTTCCTGCGATCAACACTGCAGAAGTAGGAAACTTACTACAACATTATCAAAACCAAGGCGGGAACCAACAAGGTGCCGGCCTTTTGGGCTTATTGTCTTCTTTCACTGGTGGAGCATTTAGCCGTGCTTCTATCATGGCATTGGGAATTATGCCATATATCTCTGCGTCGATCATTGTACAGCTGATGGGTATGGCGATCCCTTACCTTCAGAAGTTACAGAAAGACGGAGAAAGTGGAAGAAACACTTTGAACCAGATCACACGATGGTTAACTATCGGGGTTTGCCTTGTACAGGCACCTTCTTATTTGACATCGGTCACGCAGTTTTTCTTACCTTATTCACAATTTGCAACAGCATATTACATCGATCCAAACTCGGTAATGTTCTGGCTGCCAAGTATCATTATCCTGGTAGCAGGTTCTGTATTTGCAATGTGGTTGGGAGAGAAGATTACGGACAAAGGAATTGGTAATGGTATTTCTATTTTGATCATGGTTGGTATCCTTGCGGACCTTCCAACAGCTTTTTATCAAGAAGTTTTAACACAGAACGGTAAAGGTGGATTGGGAAGCATCATGATTTTGGTGGAGATTATTTTCTGGTTATTGGTAGTACTTTTGGCGATTGTATTGTCAGTTGCAGTAAGAAAGATTCCTATCCAATATGTAAGTAGAGCCCAAGCAAGAGGTGGTGTAAGCAGAAACTTGATGGATGGAGCCAGACAATGGATCCCCTTGAAGGTGAATGCTGCAGGTGTAATGCCGATCATCTTTGCACAAGCATTGATGTTTGTTCCAGGATTACTTACAAAAGTTGACGAATCCAATACGTTTTTGGCAGGATTCAAAAATGTTTTTAGCTGGCAGTACAATGTATTGTTTGCGTTACTAATTATAATTTTCTCATTTTTCTATACGGCAATTACCATTCCTGTAAATCAGATGGCTGATGATCTAAAGCGTAATGGTGGGTTGATCCCGAAAGTAAGACCCGGAAAAGAAACGGCTGATTACCTGGATGATATTTTATCCAAGATAACCTTGCCAGGTGCAATTTTTTTATCTATCTTTGCAGTCCTTCCGGCAGTAGTGCATGGAGCGTTTGTTCAGACAGATAGATTTGCCCTATTTTTTGGGGGAACATCGTTGTTGATCATGGTGGGCGTTATCCTAGATACCGTTCAGCAAATTAACACATATCTGCTGAACCATCATTATGATGGGTTGATGCAATCTAAATTATCAAGATCATCAAACCTTTAAGAGAATAAATGGCTAAACAGAAACATATAGAACAAGACGGCGTTATTACGGAAGCACTTTCGAATGCGCAGTTCCGTGTAGAGCTAGAAAATGGGCACGTATTAATTGCCCATATTTCTGGTAAAATGAGAATGCATTATATTAAACTCTTACCTGGAGACAAGGTAAGACTCGAACTCTCTCCTTATGACTTAACTAAAGGGAGAATAACTTTTAGATATTAAAAATAACAAAATGAAGGTTAGAGCATCTATCAAAAAAAGAAGTGCTGATTGCAAGATTGTACGCAGAAAAGGTGTGCTTTTCGTAATCAACAAAAAGAACCCTAAATTTAAACAAAGACAAGGTTAAGAACCGCAATTAAATTATGGCGAGAATTTCAGGTATTGATTTACCAAAGAACAAAAGAGGCGTTATCGGTCTTACTTACATCTACGGTGTTGGAAGAAGAACAGCTTCAGAAATTTTGAAAAGCGCTGGAATCAGCGAAGACAAGAAAGTCAACGAATGGAATGACGATGAATTGGCAGCAATCAGAACTTATATCTTGGACAACATCAAAGTTGAAGGAGAATTACGTTCTGAAGTGCAATTGAACATCAAGCGATTGATGGACATTGGATGCCAACGAGGAATACGTCACAGACTAGGACTACCTTTAAGAGGCCAGAGAACGAAAAACAACTCTAGAACCCGTAAAGGAAAGAGAAAAACAGTTGCTAACAAGAAAAAAGCAAGTAAATAATCGTTAGGAATTATGGCAAAACAAACTAAAGTAGTTAAGAAAAGAAAAGTAAAAGTTGAGGCTATTGGTGAAGCGCATATTCAAGCTTCTTTCAATAACATCATCATTTCTTTAACAAATAAAGCAGGAGAAGTTATCTCTTGGGCTTCTGCCGGTAAAATGGGTTTCAGAGGTTCTAAAAAGAATACTCCATTCGCAGCTCAAATGGCTGCAGAAAACTGTTCTCAGGTCGCTTTTGAAGCTGGTCTTAGAAGAGTTAAGGTGTTTGTAAAAGGTCCAGGTGCTGGTAGAGAGTCTGCAATCAGAACTCTTCACAATTCAGGGATTGAAGTAAGCGAGATCGTTGACGTGACGCCTATGCCACACAACGGATGTCGTCCACCTAAAAGAAGAAGAGTATAATCTTTTAACCTCAAATCTAAAACAATGGCAAGATATATTGGCCCTAAAACAAAAATTGCTAGAAAATTTGGTCAAGCAATTTTCGGAGATGATAAAAACTTCGAGAAAAGAAAAAATCAACCACCTGGACAACACGGTGCAAACAAAAGAAGAGGCTCAAAGAAATCTGAGTATGCAGTACAGTTGATGGAAAAGCAAAAAGCTAAGTACACGTACGGTATTCTTGAGAAACAATTTGCTAACCTTTTCGACAAAGCTCATAGAAGTAAGGGTGTAACAGGTGAAGTCCTATTGCAACTTTGCGAATCAAGATTGGATAACGTCGTTTTCAGATTAGGTTTTGCTAAAACCAGAGCTGGAGCAAGACAACTAGTTTCTCACAGACACATCACTGTGAACGGAGAGCTAGTAAACATTCCTTCTTATTTGCTAAAAGCTGGTGACGTAATTGCAATCAGAGAGAAGTCAAAATCTCTTGAAGTAATTGCTGACGCTCTAGCTTACAAAGCAAATTATGAGTGGTTACAATTCAATGACGAGAAAAAAACTGGTACTTTTACGACTGCTCCTGAGAGAATTCAGATTCCGGAGGACATCAAAGAACAGTTAATCGTCGAATTATACTCTAAATAATAATTTTTTCAAATTTTTGCTCAACCAGACTATGGCAATTTTAACATTTATAAAACCCGATAAAGTAATCCTTTTAAACTCGACTGATTTTAAAGGTCAATTTGAATTCAGACCTCTTGAACAAGGTTTCGGGCTTACAATCGGTAATGCATTGAGAAGAGTTTTACTATCTTCTCTGGAAGGATATGCTATTTCATCTATCAAAATAGAAGGCGTAGAGCACGAATTTTCAACTATACCAGGAGTGATCGAAGATGTTACTGAAATCATTCTTAATCTTAAACAACTTCGTCTTAAAGCAAAAACTGAAAATCCAGGTGCTGAGCAGATCACTGCAAAGATCTCTGGAAAAGAAGTAGTAACTGCTGGAGATCTAGGAGACTCGATCGTTAATTTCGAGATCCTTAACCCAGATCTAGTTATCGCAACATTGGCTAAAGACGTAACGTTTGAAATTACTTTCAACGTAGAAAAAGGAAGAGGATATGTTCCGTCTGATCAGAACAAATCAAACAATGCGCCTGTTGGGACCATTGCTATCGACTCTATCTTTACACCTATCAAGAAAGTACAATATAGTATAGAAAATTACCGTGTAGAGCAAAAAACAGATTACGAAAAATTAGTATTGGATATTGAAACTGATGGATCGATAACTCCTCAGAATGCTTTAACAGAAGCTTCTAAGATCTTGATCTATCACTTTATGTTGTTCTCCGATGAGAGAATCACATTAGAGACAGAAGCTGTAAAAGCTTCTATCCAATACGATGAAGAAACCCTTCACACAAGACAACTTCTTAAGTCAAAATTAGCAGATATGGATCTTTCTGTAAGAGCCCTAAACTGTCTGAAAGCAGCTGAAGTAGAAACCCTTGGAGAATTGGTATCTTTCAGTAAATCTGATTTGATGAAATTCAGAAATTTTGGTAAAAAATCTTTAACAGAACTTGAAGAATTGGTTCACTCAAAAGGACTTAATTTCGGGTTTGATGTTGCAAAATATAAGTTAGACGCTGATAAATAATCCTTACAATGAGACACGGTAAAAAAATAAATCACTTAGGGAGAACAGCCCCTCATAGAAAAGCAATGCTTGCTAATATGGCTTGTTCACTAATTGAACATAAAAGAATCAACACCACTGTTGCTAAAGCGAAAGCTTTAAGAGTTTACGTGGAACCACTCCTTACAAAAGCTAAAGAAGATACAACGCACAATAGAAGAACAGTTTTCTCTTACCTACAAAGTAAAGAAGCTGTGACTGAATTGTTCAGAACTGTAGCTCCTAAAATCGCTGAAAGAAACGGTGGTTACACAAGAATCATCAAAACTGGTTTCAGACTTGGTGATGCTGCTGATATGGCAATGATCGAGTTGGTAGATTTCAACGAGATCTACAATCCAAATGCAGAAGAGAAGAAAACAACTAGAAGAAGTAGAAGATCTACTGCAGCTCCTAAAAAGGAAACTGCTGCTGTTGAAGCTACTGAAGCTAAAGTTGAAGAAACGCCTGCTGCTGAAACTTCTACAGAAGAAAAAACTGAAGAATAAGAATCTAAGTTTTTAAATATAAAACCATCTCTTTTAGGGATGGTTTTTTTTATGGAGTAATTTCAATAGTGTATTTTTGTTGGTATATATAAACCTTAAAAATTAGTATTAATGAAATTACACCACAAAGATCTGCTGAAGGTCTTCTGTCTGTTTGTCGTGTTGATTGGATTTTCACCGATGACATTTGCACAAACACTCAAAAATAGCACGGTCAAATCACCCGATGGGAAGATCGTCTTGGAAGTAGGATTGGACAAATCCAAGATCTATTACAAAGTTTCCAAAGAAGGAAAATCGATCTTGAATCCATCATTTCTTGGTTTTGATTTGAAAGATGGTTCGCTTAAGGACAATCTGTCTGTCAAGAATATTTCCCATTCTAAATTTGATGAAACCTGGAAACAACCTTGGGGCGAAGAGATCGAGGTACGAAATCATTACAACGAGATGAAGGTCTTGGTTAAGGACAATTCAAAGCTTTCCAGAGAATTCATCATCGATTTTAAAGTTTATGACGACGGCTTCGGTTTCCGATACGAATTCCCTAAGCAAAAGAATCTGAATGAATTTGTCATAATGGATGAGTTGACGGAATTTAATTTTCCTGAGGACCACAAAACATGGTCGATTCCTTACAATACAGAATTTTACGAAGGCTTGTTCAAGTCCAATCCAATTTCAAAGATAGACACGGTTGCAACTCCTTTGACGATGGAAACAAAGTCAGGCTTATTCCTGACCGTTCATCAAGCAAATCTAACAGATTATGCATCAATGAATCTTGCGAAAGTTGAAAATTCAACTAAACTAAAAAGTTATTTGACACCTTGGGCGACTGGCGAGAAAGTATTTGCAAAAGCACCATTCAACACGCCGTGGAGAACAATGATCATTGCCAATTCTGCTGGTGACCTCATGCTTTCAAGATTGATGCTGAATCTGAACGAACCAAACAAACTTGGAGACGTGTCGTGGATCAAACCTGGACGCTACATCGGGATCTGGTGGGCGATCCATATGGAAAAGTATACTTGGAAAGCGGGACCAACACACGGTGCAAAAACCGAAAATGTTCTCAGATATATCGACTTCGCTGCGAAACATAAGTTCTCAGGCGTCTTGGTAGAAGGCTGGAACAAAGGCTGGGAAGACTGGAAAGACTTCAAGTTTACAGATCCATATCCTGATTTTGACATTAAGAAGATCACAGATTACGCAAAGTCCAAAAATGTAACTTTAATTGGTCATCACGAGACGGCAGGAAACACAGTGAACTACGAAAACCAAATGAGCGATGCTTTTGCTTATTACAAAAAATATGGCGTAGATGTAGTGAAGACAGGTTACGTGGGTGGGAAATTGGATGGCAAACAACCTCACAGCAGCCAGTACGGCGTTCGTCATTACAGAAAAGTGATTGAAGAAGCCGCGAAGCACAAAATAATGATCGACAACCACGAACCCGTAATGCCAACAGGTTTGCAGAGAACACTTCCGAATCTGATGACGCAGGAAGGCGTGAGAGGTCAGGAATGGGATGCTTGGTCCAAAGATGGTGGCAATCCGCCGGAACACACGACCATCATTCCGTTTACGAGAGGTTTGGCTGGCCCGATTGACTTCACGCCGGGAACTTTCAACTTCACAAATCCTGTCTTGCCGAATACAAAAGTTCATACGACCTTGGCGAAACAGCTGGCATTGTCTGTTGTCATCTACAGTCCACTCCAGATGGCGTCTGACATGATAGAGAATTATGAAAACAACCCAGCTTTTGAATTCATCACCTCTTGCCCGACAGATTGGAGCAAAACGGTAGTGCCAGATGCGAAGATCGGAGAATTTGTAACGATTGCCAGAAGAGATAAAGCGACTGATAATTGGTTCTTGGGAAGCATCACCAACAAAGATGCGAGAACTGTAAAACTAGATTTGAAGTTCTTGGACGCAAATAAAAAATACAAAGCGAAGATCTTCCGAGATGGAAAAGGTGCAGACTACGAAACGAATCCTTATCCGATCATCATCGAGGAGAAAGAAGTGGACAGCAAAACGATCTTGTCCGTTGACTTGGCGAGAAGTGGTGGTGTAGCGATTATTTTGACGAAGCTTTAACTTTAGTAAGAGATCATCAGATGTTTAGGTGATAAAACCACGGAGTGGCGACCTGTCAGTAGAACCATGTTGTACAAGTTCAGCTGAGCTCCATGGGAGCGACCTGTAAAAACCTCAGTATGTCTTCATAAAAAGGTCAAGAGGTTTTAGTCAAAAGGTCAAGATGTTTTGGTCAAAAGGTCAAGAGGTTTTATGAGGCGCTTGCAAACCTTCTATTCATCGGACTTGCAGAAGTTTGTTTTTTTTAATTCAAATCATTATAAAATATGACTAAAAAGAGAGTAGGATTTCCCTGCTCTCTTTTCTTTTGTCATCAATAAAACCATTAATTTTGCGTTTTAAATTTCATCAAAAATAGTTATGGATCCAATTCGAAAGTTCACAGCATTATATTTTTTACTGATCAGTTTCATCGCTTTTTCTCAGGCACCACAGCCGGTTTACATCTTGCCAAAGATCAAATCCAATATCACATTGCCGGTTTCACTTCCAATTTCAGAGATCAATAGTTTGATCAATCAATCCGTGAAAGGTGTTTTGTACGAAGATCAGTCTTACACAGACAACAAAAATGACCAGTTCAAAGTGAAAGTAGAAAAGCAAGGGAACATCGCTATAAAAGCCTTGACTGGAAACCGCTTGATGATATCTGTTCCGTTGAAAATATGGGCGGAAAAAGGTTACGGAACTTTCGGGTATTATGTGTACCAAGATACCAATTTCAACCTGATAATGAATTTCATTACAACGATTGCCGCAGCTCCTGATTGGAAACTGAACACCAAAACCACAACAGCGGGATTCGTGTGGACGCAGAAACCGGTTTTGGACTATGGGAAGATCAAGATACCGATTGCTCCGCTGATCGAAAGTACATTGAAGGAACAACAGAATAAATTCACGACCATTATCGATCAGCAGATCAAATCGCAGTTCAACCTTCAGCCTTACCTCGTGATGGCCTGGAATCAATTTTCAAAACCGATCAATGTTTCGGAAGAATATAACACTTGGTTGAAGATTTCGCCGCAAACTACTTATATGTCGCCGCTTCAGGTTTTTCAGGATAAGATCAAAATGACCATTGGAATTGACCTTTATTCCGAAACTTATGTTGGGCAAGTGCCTTTGGCGACAAGAGATGTCAACACGATTCCCAATTTTACATTGAATCCCAATCTTCCAAACATATTCAATCTTCAAACAACTGCGAATATCAGTTTCGATGAAGCCACAAGGATTGCCAAACAACAATTCCTTAATAAAGAATTTGCGATGAGCAGCGAAGATCAAAAAGTGAAGATCACCGATATCAAGGTCTATCAAGAAAAAGAGAACATCGTGATAGAAGCGCAAACAACGGGCGAAGTGAACGGGACGGCTTTCATCAAAGGGAAACCATTCTACAGTGCGGAAGAACATAAGATCAAACTCAATGTCACCGATTTCAATCTTAAGACCAAGAATTTTTTCCAAAAAGCTTTGACTGTTCTCTTCGAAGGCAAGATCCGAAGAATGATAGAAAAGGATTACGGCATTCCACTGTTGGATATCGAGAATTCTTCTAAGAAAAGCATGGTCGATAACTTCAACAAAGAGTATGTAAAAGGAATCCGACTGCAAGGCAATGTTATAGATCTGAAGCCTACACAATTTCTATTATCGGAAAAATACATCACCATCGTCATCGACACCAAAGCCCAATTGCAGATGAATGTATCGGGGTTGAGTTTTTAACAATTTGTCATTATTTATGGTATATCATTGATTTAATTGCATGGAATAATCCCTATATTTGTTTTTAAAGAAAATTTAAAAATGAAGAAAACTCTATCTCTGGTTCTTGCATTAGGCTATTTATGCGCATTTGCTCAGGAATCAAAAGAACTTACAAAACTTAAAAAAGAAACCAATGCCAGCGTTACGATTAGTAACAGCACCTCCAATCCCAACTTTATCCGTTTCGGAAATTCTACTTCACTACAACTGAAGTCTGCTGGGGCAAAAGCTAAAACTGCAGAATTTCTGGCAGAAAACTTCAAAGCTTTCAATTTGAGATCGATCAATGATCTTGTCTTTGTAGAAGAGACAACGGATAATTACGGCTTGAAGAATGTGATCTACAGACAGCAATATCAAGGTGTTCCCGTTTATGATGGAATCTTGAAATTTCATTTTAATGGAGAAGAAGAACTGACATCTATCAATGGCAATGCGATCTCCAATATCAAGGTCAATGCAACCCCGGATATTTCTTCCCAGCAAGCTGCAAGTATTGCAAAAGGTCTGGTTGCAAAACAAAATTTGACCGATAACAATGTTCCTCTGGAGATTGGAAAAAACAATCTTTTGATCTTTCCGAAAAACTTAGTTCAAGGTGGAGTAGTCACTTCTTATTTGGCTTATGAGGTAGAAGTAACTAATAAAAATGATGTAAGAGAATTCCTTTTTATCGACGCACATACGGGAGAATTGGTAGAGCAGTTCACAGGTATTCATCCTATCGAGAGAAAACTTTATGAAACCAATACCAATGCTACAAACCTGAAATGGAAAGAAGGCGATGCATTCCCCGGAACACTAGATAAGTGGCAGCAAAATGAAGTGGTGACGTCTGAACACGTTTACAACTTCTTCAAAAATGCTTTTGGCTATGTCTCTTACAACAGTACAGATGCAACAATGGTGACCATCAACAACAATCCGAACATCAATTGTCCAAATGCGAACTGGAATGGCGTAACAGCTAATTACTGTACTGGAACAGCTTCGGATGATGTGGTAGCTCACGAGTGGGGGCACGCTTACACAGAATACACCAGTGGTTTAATCTATCAATACCAGTCGGGTGCACTTAATGAATCTTATTCGGATGTTTGGGGAGAAACCATCGATCTATTCAATAACTATGAGGATGAAGGCGAAAATGTAAGTGTGAGAACCACTACAGCTTGTAATTCTGGGTCGATCCGCTGGAAAATAGGCGAAGATGCAACAGCTTTTGGAGCACCGATCCGCGATATGTGGAATCCCAACTGTAATGGTGATCCGGGAAGAGTTTTGGATACTTCTAATTACTTCTGCGGAACCACAGACAGTGGTGGTGTTCACTCCAACTCTGGGGTGCCAAACCATTTGTATGCACTTCTTGTGGATGGCGGCACGTACAATGGCTACACGATGCCAAGTATTGGATTTGTTAAGGCAGCACATCTTTGGTGGAGAGCTCAGAAAAACTACTTGACGCCAACGAGTGATTTTTCAAATTTTGCCGATGCTTTGGAAGCTGCAGCTAATGATCTGATAGGAATCAACCTGGAAGGATTGTCTACGACGACAACAGCTGCAGGTTTGACTGGCCAAGCTTTCACAACTGCTGATGTGGAAAATGTGAAGAACGGGATCTTAGCAGTTCAGCTGAGATCTTCTCCGGTTGATCAGTGTAATTATGTACCTATTCTCAGCGCAACGCCAGATCTTTGTGGCGCTGCGACTTCTGCTCCGCTTTTCAAAGAGGATTGGGAAAATGGCCTAGGCAACTGGACCGTTACAAATGTTCCTACGAATGCTGCTACTTGGGAAGAGAGAAATTGGGTCGTGATAGATAACTTACCAAAAGGAAGAACAGGAAAGGCCATATTTGGTGCCGATCCGATCAACGGAAACTGTACAACAAGTCTTCAAAACGGAATTTTGCGTATAGAAAGTCCAACCATTACTTTCCCTGCATTCTCAGCTGGGAAATATGAGATGGCTTTCAATCATTACGTGGCAACAGAATCTGCTTATGATGGCGGAAATATAAAATACAGTGTAAATGGTGGTTCTTGGACTTTGATTCCGCCTACTGCATTTACTCAAAATTCGTACAACGCCGTACTTGCAAATAGTGGAAACGATAATCCTTTGAAAGGACAACGTGCCTTCACAGGAACAGATGGTGGATCTCTTGGCGGAAGTTGGGGACAAAGTGTCATCGATCTTTCCAAGATCGGCGTGACCTCCGGATCTAATATCAAGTTCCGTTTTGAGATTGGAACTGACGGTTGCAACGGTATCGATGGTTGGTATCTGGATGAGATCTATGTTTACAACTGTGCTACTCTTGCTGTAGAAGATGCGCAGAAACAAAACGGTATCCAGGTGTTTCCAAATCCAACTTCTGGTTTTGTAACCATTCAGAATAAAAATAACTCTAACCTGAAAAATATTGAAGTGTACAATGTGGCTGGACAGCTGATTCAAAGATTCAATGTGAATACGAAAAATGCTTCATTGGATATGAGCCAATTGCTGAACGGAACTTACATCCTGAAAGTGAATTCTGAAACAGAAAGCAACTCTGTAAAAGTGATCAAGAAGTAATTCGAGATCTCTGATCATACAAAAACGCCTTATGAATTGTCATAAGGCGTTTTTTATTTTAATGATATAAAGTTCAATTTAAAACTTCAAAGCAGTTTCCAATGACAACTCCATCATCGTTCTCAAGGCCTGTTCTCTCTGGTCAGCAGAGATCTGCTCATGCGTTGGGATGATATCGGAAACAGTCAGGATCGTAGCCGCATTTTTACCCAAATGTTTCGCATTGGCAAACAATGCAAAAGCTTCCATCTCGACTGCAGGACAGTTATGCTTCACTGCAATTTCGGGAACAGCTGGGTCTTTTCTGTAGAAAATGTCGCTGGAGTGGATGTTCGTTGCTTTCGCATCAAGTCCTAATTCTTTTGCTGTTTCATTGATCTTATCAAAGGCAATTCCTTGGTGAGAGATCAACTCTTCTTCGATTCCCCAGGCAAATTTTGCATACGTACTTTCGCTCGCCGCATTTTCTACATTTAGAATATCAAATAATTTCAAATCCGTGGAATAAGCACCACAAGTCCCAATTCTGATGATCGTATCAACTTCATATTCTGTAAACAATTCGAAAGAATAAATTCCGATACTTGGAAATCCCATTCCGCTGGCTCCAACGGTGATCTCCTTTCCTTTGTAAAGTCCGGTGTAGAAAAAGATGTTTCTCGTTTGACTTACCAATTTGGCATCGGTCAGATAATTATCAGCAATATATTTAGCTCTCAACGGATCGCCGGGCATCAAAACGGTCTTGGCGATTTCTCCTTTTTTAGCACTAATGTGAACACTCATATTCAATGGTTTTTTTAAGACCGTGAATATAAAATTTATATTTTAATGAATAAAATCAATCTAAGGAAATTTTACTTATATCTTTCAATAATTCCAGTTAAAAAAGGTTTGTACTTTTCGCTCACAGGAATTCTCTCGTCACCTATCATGATGCTGTTTTTCCCCACACTTTGAAGGTGATGAAGCGAAACAATATGCGAATTGTGAACCCGGATAAAATTTTCATAATTGATTTTCTCCATAATGGACTTCATGGTTTGGTGCACGATCAGTTTCCGAGTATTGGTGTAGATGATGATGTAATCCTTCAGCGCATTGATTCTTGTGATCTCTTCCAGATTTAGTTTGACGTCCTCGTTGTTGGATCGTACGAAGATGAAGGACTCCCGGATGGCAGACGTGGTTTCCTGCAACAGCTTTTTGTTATTCGTCAGGTTAAAACTTTTGTAGGCTGCTTTCAGGAATCTTTCGAATGAAAAAGGCTTCAGCAGATAATCAATGACATCCATCTCAAAACCTTGGATGGCGCAGTTGTCATAAGCCGTTGTGATGATCACATTCGGAAGTTTGTTGAAGCTTTTCAGAAACTCGATGCCTGAAATGTTGGGGAGATTGATGTCCAGGAAGATCAAGTCAACGCTGTTGTTTTGTAAAACACCGATGGTTTCCTGAATGTCGTAGCAATTGGCAACCAGATTCAGAAAAGGAATCCTCGAGATATATTCTTCAATCACGTGGTGCGCTAGTTCCTCGTCATCTACAATGATACAATTCATTTTTTTTTAGTCTAGTTGAAGGGTTAGATTGATTTCGTATTCAGAGCCGTTGTCGTGGATTTCCAGCTTATATTTTTCGGGATAGAGGAGATCCAGTTTCATTTTGGTGTTCTTGATTCCCAGTTTATTGTTGTCGGTTCTCTCGCTAGGTTTGGTCTCGTAGAAATTCTTGACATTGAAGTTGAGAACATTTTCCTTGAGATCAATTAAAATATCAAGTGGTCCTTTACTGAAATCTGCATATTTGAAGGCATTTTCTATAAAGGTCAAAAGCAAAAGTGGCTCGATCTGGTAAGCTTCGAAGTTGCCATAGAACTGCCAGTTGATATTATTGAATTTATTAAATCTAATAGACTGTATCTCGATATACTTTTTGATATTGATGATCTCATCGTTGAGATTGTTTTTCTGTCCATTCTTATCATTCAGAACATAACGCATAATGTCGGATAGAATTAAAATTACTCTCGGCGTATCTTTGGATTGGGTAATTGATAACGAATAAATACTGTTCAACGCATTGAAGAAAAAATGAGGATTGATCTGTTCCCTCAGGATCTTCAGTTCGCTGGATTTTCTCTCGAACTCCAGCGCTTTTAACATTTTTTGATTTTCCAGCCATTTATCAACAAAGAAAAGGAGCGTACTGAAAACGATAGAGAATAGCCCGATCTTGAAGATGATCTCATGAAAATTGAGTCCCTGTTCAAACGGCTTCATCATTCTTCTTGGTTTTGGAAAATCTTTTGGAGGGAAAGGCGGATGATTCGGCATCGTCGGCATGAATAAAAAGAAGCAAGCAACATAGATCACGATAAAAGTAAAGACGATCGTGATTCTGGTCTTTGGATCTTGTTTGATGATGAATGGCAGAAACAAGGCGTAATTCAAATAAAAAATGGTCATGAAAACTCCTAATACCTTCAGATTCATCCATAACATCAGATTTCCAAATACAGAATAATCCATGATGAATTTGAAGAAAATCAGAATGATCCAAATCACAAAGTGGTAAACATAGGTCGATTTGATTCTTTTGAATGGGTTTTTCATAACACTTTTTTTATTATTATTTTAACGAGCAAAATTCCTCCGATAAAAGCATCGAAGGAATTATTGCTATTGAAGTTTTTGGATCTCGTATTCGATCTTCATGGAGTCCAGTTCATTTATCGAGATCCTGGGAAACGATGCGTTTCTTATTTTTCTGATGACCAGATCAGCCGTTCTCCTGGCCTGCAAACTGTCCTTGAAGGCTTGGTCTCCAGCGATTGCCGGAATATAGGGCTGATTGATAAAAGTTTTTTTATTTTTAATGATTAGATAACCGTAACCTGTCTTTTGTTTGGTGATTTTGATATCCAATTCAGTGCTTTTTTTCTGACAGGAGATCGATATCAATCCTAAAACCAAAAGTAATTTCCAAAAAGGTCTAGTCATCATCATTGTCAGCTTCTGTTGGGTGGAAGACCCAGATGTCATCAAAGTAAGAAGAACCGCTGTTTCCTGTCAAAACATAACCATAGGTTTCAAATGAAAAAGCAACTGCACTCTCTCTGGAAGATCCCTGGAAATTGGTTCTCTCCGTCCAATCATCTGTGTATGGGCTGTACTCCCAAGTGGTGTTGGAAACGCCACTCACTGATCCTGTGGAAACATATCCTAGACCATTTGCTGCAAACGCTGCCGGGGAAGATCTGTTTTGAGTATCGTCATCGTTGCTTGTATCTGCTTTTCTGGTCCAGGTTTCCGCAGAAGGATCAAATGCCCAGAAATCTGAAACTAGACTTCCATTGTTGGTCCCAAATCCGACGTATGCTATCCCATTGATCACGAATGCTGCACCGTCTCTTCTTTTGGCACCACCAAGACTTACGATGTTGGTCCACGCAGAAGTAGATTCGTCATATTTGTAGAAATCCTTCAACTCGCTTCCGTCATAACCTGTTCCTACAAATCCTTTGTTGCCAACGCCAAAAGCCAACGCTGCATATCTTTCTGTGCCAGGGAAATCCTGTATTTGACTCCAAGAATTGGATGTTGGGTCATATTTGTAGAAGTCCTTTAGCTTGTTGAGTCCATCATAGCCTGTTCCGACATAGCCGAAAGAGGTGGTCGCAAATCCAACGGCCGAACTTCTCTTCACGCCCGGAAAATCTGCTTTCTGTGTCCAGGAATTGGCGTCCGGGTCATAGCTCCAAAGGTCGTTGTAATAATATTCGCCATCGTAGCCTCCGGTTAAATATCCTTTGCCATTCACCACAAAAGCGGAAGCATTGGAACGTGGTTTACCATCCAGATCGGAAACTCTTACCCAGTTTCCTACCAACTCATCATCATCATCGTCATTATTACAGCTTGATAATAAAAACATCCCTGCAAGAGCAAGCATCAAAACCGAAAGTTTTTTGTCCATTCTTATTTTTTGATGCAAATGAATCCCATTCCGAGGGCATTTGAAAATTTTTTAGACGAACACGCATTTTTTGTCGTTAAACTGTTTGATTGTTTCGATGCTTTGACATTAATTCTTTAAAACCAGATCGGTCTACACAAAGACCTGGATTGTCGAAAACTAAGCGGGAAGGGAAGAAAATATTTTAGCTCAAGTATTCTCACAACGTATGTTTACAGAAAAAAATGTACAAATATGTATTGTTGTGTGCTGTAATCCTCCTTTTATTTTCCTGTGAAAGAGAAAGCAACACCTATGAAGTAGGAAACTCCCTGATGTCTGCGCAATCCAAAGTTGCGATGATCGATACGCTGACACTCAGGATGTCGACAATCATGAAGGATTCTGTGATCACGTCTGGGCAAAGCGCCATAATGGTTGGGAATATCAAGGATCACACTTTTGGAACTGTCAACTCTGCATCGATGTTTGAGCTCACGCCAGCGAGCTATTCTTTGGCAGCTACCACCAATGTCGTTTTCGATTCTATCGTGATGTATCTAACCAATAATGATTTTTATTATGGCGACACGCTCAAGACCTTTAAACTCGATGTTCATCCAATGACGGACAGGATCAAACTGAATAGCGGTTATCTTTATAACAACAGCGACCTCAAATATTCTTCCGCGTCAATTGGAAGTGCCGAGTTTCTTCCAAGACCAAATACAGATAGTAGTTTTGTGAGAATAAAGTTAGATCAATCGTACGGGCAGAACGTCTTCAACCTGCTGAAAACCAAAGATGCGACCAGTCAGGAATATTTCCTTAATTTCTACAAAGGTTTGGCGCTGGTACCTTCTTCTGATAATAATGCGATGTTGCGTTTTGGGATCAATTCGTCTTACGAAGCCCAGATCAGCAATACGACCAAAGAAAAAGTCTCGAATGTTGTCCGAATGTATTACCACACAGCTTCGGTAAACGGAACAGAAGAAATCAAATATACACTTGACCTCAATCCTAGCTCAACCTATCAATACAACAAAATAAAAAGCGATTTTAGTAACTCCGACCTTTCAGGACTTACGCCAAGCAATCCTATTGAGTCCAAGAATTTGGGAAATAGAACTTATCTGATGGCGGGAATTGGCGTTTACACCAAGGTCGAGATCCCATATGTCAAAACGTTGAAAAATCTTTACACCAACTATTGGATCATCAGTGCAGATCTTTCATTAAGTCCTGTTGCTGGCTATTATTCTGATCAGTTTTATAATCCTAAGGTGATGCATTATTATCTGGGAGACAGAAAGAACAACATCATCTCTACTTTCGTAGAAACCGATGGTGCGACAGAGATCACATCCAGTTTGACCGACACGAGTGAGTTTCAAAGTGATTATGGATACAGCTTTTCATTGTTGAGTTACGTCAATACGATCCTTTCCGAGACAGCCACATCCAACTATAATGTTTTGATCTATCCGTCATCTTACACAGATGTACTCTCGGGAAAAACAGTTTTTGGAGACCCAAAAAATTCTACTAATCCGGCTAAACTCAAGCTTTACATCTTAGGCTATTAATCAAGAATTTATGTATCAGAAAATTAAAATCATCATAATTTTTGCAGTGGTTTTCACACAGAAATTAGAAGCGCAGGATTCTTCGCCTTATTCATATTTCGGGATTGGAACTTTCAATAATGTTGACAATGCGAGGAATATTTCGTTGGGAAATACGGGAATTGCTCTCGAATCTCCGGATTATATCAATTCCAAAAATCCAGCATCCATCACGACTATCGGGTCGCAAAATGTCATTTATGATGTCGGCGGAACTTTGAAATATGATAATATCTCTAGCAATCAGGGTAAGGACAAACGCATCAATGGGAATTTTACAAACTTAGGTTTAGCAATGAGGATTTCCAATAGAGTTTCTATTGGCGCAAGCGTTCAGCCTACAACTTCGTCAGATTATAAATTTGTTTCCACCATTCCAATCGAAGGGACTTCCGGCACATATCCAATTACCTATGAAGGTAGCGGCGGCATTACAAATCTTGGAGTCACAGCAGGTTATAAGATCAATAACAATTGGAGCGTCGGTGGAAAGGTGAAAAATAACTTTGGGACCATCAGTAGAGTGGAGACAATTACCACAACTTCTGTCTTGGAAATCAGCAGAAATATTAGATACACAGGTTTCAGCTACGGTCTGGGAACGCAGTTTAATAAATATTTTGCTAAAGAAAGATTCCAATTAACTCTGGGCGCGATTGTCAATTTCAAAAGTAATCTGAATGCGAAAGGCGAAAGTGTCTACTCAGAAAATAAAGATTACACAAATAGCATCACAACAAAACTTTCTTCCAAAGATTCTGCATTGCCGTTGGAAATGGGAATTGGAGTCAGTGTTTTGAAAAATGACAGATACCGTTTCAGTTTTGATTACACCCAAAGTAAGTGGAGCGAGGTTAAAAAAACGATCACAAATGAGAAATATTACAACCAAAATGTCTACGGTCTGGGCTTCGAACTTCTTCCGGAAAAGAAAAATCCGACAAACGTTTCCGAAGCTTTGATCTACCGTTTCGGTCTCAACTATGACACAGGATATTATAAAGTCAATAATCGGGAAATCAACAAATTGGAAGCAACCTTTGGTGTTGGCGTTCCGATGAGCAAAATAGTTTTGAACATTGGTTACGGTTACGGAAAACGCGGTGCCTTCAGCAATATTGCCATCAAAGAGAATTATCATATGCTCAACATCAGCATCGATTTTCTGGATAAATGGTTTACCAAACGCTACATCAATTAATTTAATTTATATTACAAAAGGAGGAACTTTTTATAAGCGCCTCCTTTTTTTATTAAATCATCAAATTCCAAAATTAACAAATAACCCAAATCTTGATTTAGCCTCAATATCACCACTTGCCAGATTCGTGTAAGCCGGCAACATCATTTCACTTCCGATGCTCCATTTTTTATAAGAAGCTTCGAAACCGATTTTCCCATAAAGCGCGCTTCCGGCGGTTCTAGGCATCACTTCGCCAAACTGTTTGTTCCAATCGTAAACTTCGCCTTGCAAACCCAATTTTCCTGAAATAATACTATTCTCATTTCTCCAAATCCTCTGGAATCCAGTCAAAGCATAATTCCATTGATTCCCAAATTGATACTGTTTTTTATTTTCAGTTTTAATGGTATAATCTGTATTGATGAGCAGTGCGAAAAGATTTTTCTGAAATTTATAATTAATGGCCAGCTGATAATCCCAACTTCCCGTTCCCAACTGAAAACTTGGATTTACACCCGTAATTCCTCTCTCATCAAATTTCCCAATCGGAATTTTCACACCAAAACCGCCATTCAATTGATGAAACGTATTTTTAGAATTAAGGATTTGATAAATTCCCATCAAACTCGCATCACCAATTCCATTGATTCTGATATCGCCTTGCAAAGTCTTTTTCTCGTAAAACTGAAACGGCAAACTTCCATAAACACTTAATTTTTCCGTAATCGGAATCTTTCCCCAGATTTGAATTGTATTGAAATATTGGTCTTGCGTCAAGTCGTTCGTGAAGAGATTTTCTTTCGCTTTGTAATGTTGCGCAAAATATTTGATGCCGATGAATTGTGGATTCAACAAAGATTCAAAGCCGGAAGAACCATTTCCCGCCGCACAGCTACAAGCATCACAAAAGAATTCCTGAGTGTTCAAAAGATTCTGAGTATCATATTTCGGAATATAAAGACTGTCTTTCTCAATCGCTGAGATTGAAATATTAAGAATTAAAAGTAAAATTAAAATAAGCTTCTTCATTATTCTGCAAATTTTTTGTTTTTGATGAAATTCTGGTCTGTCAAGGTTTTCAGGAAAGCAATGATGTATTGTTTTTCCAAACTTGTCATCGCAATTCCAATATGTCCGTTTTGTTTCAAAATCGGGTCAAGATTTGGTTGATTTTCTACATTATCGGAGTAGAAATTGAGAACTGCATCCAAAGAATAAAATCTTCCGTCGTGCATATAAGGCGCGGTCAATTCGACGTTTCTCAAACTTGGAACCCGGAATTTCATATTGTCATTCCAGTCCAAAGTCACACGATATCGTCCGCGGTCATCATACTGCGAATTGTAATACATTCCTGTGTTTCGGTAACTTTCATCCGTGAATAATTCGCCTGAATGGCAACTCGAGCATTTGTTTTCGAATAAAGTTTTTCCCTGAGATTCTTGATTCGTAAAACTCGCTTTTCCATTTTTAACTTGGTCGTATTTGGAATCCGCTGAAACCATTGTAACCATAAACTGCGACAAAGCTTTCAAAATTCTTTCGCCATTAATATTCTCGTCGCCAAAAGCCGACTTGAACATTTTCTTGTAATTCGAATCCGCACTTAACTTCGAAATCACTTCCGGAATCGAACTGTCCATTTCAAAATCTGTCGTGATTGGCACTAATGAACGTTCATCCAGATTATGACTCACGCCGTCCCAGGTATAATTTTTCAGCCAAGCCATATTTTGAATCGCAGGCGCATTTCGCATTCCCAATTTATCATCGATGCCGTGACTGACTGAATGTCCGTGGTGCGTGAAAGCATATTCCTGAATGTGACAAAATCCACAGGAAATCGTATTGTTTCGGGATAATTTTCCATCATAAAATAATTTCTTTCCCAGCGCAACGCCATTGACTGTGACCGGATTTTTCTCTGTATCAAAAGCCAAAGCCGGAAAATAAGTCGGAATTTCCAGATTGTACGCTTTGTCTTCCTCGAAAACTTCGCCTTCGATTTCATTAGAACAAGACGTTAAAATTGATGAAATTAAAACAAGAAAAATCCAAAGAGAACGCAATCGTCCTCTCTGGAATTGTTGAAATGGATTAATCATTATGAACGTGGTCAACTTTGAACATTTGGATCAAGTTGTTGCTGACACTCACCAGATGCGGACTACTTCCCATCGCCATTTGGTTGGCTTGGGTCATGGTCAAAGCGGTTTGTCCACTCAGATATTGATTGAAGTCTGCCAGAATATGAATCGATGGCGTGATTTCTTTGCTTACTCTTGCGGTTGTTGGCAAATCCAAAACGACTTCTCGGTAGAGGTCTGCAGTTCCGTTGACTGTGGTATCGCCCATATTTCCGGTATGGTTCATAAATTCTGTGTCGGCTGATGAAGTTCCATATTTCCCTTCGAGCTTTGCGAAAATGTAACCGGCTGACCACGACCAAGCCATTCCTTCTTGTTTGGCTTTGTCCCAGAAAATGCCTTGTCCGTCTTGCCCAATCAAGTAAGCAGTTGGGCTGATTCCCAATCCGAGTTTGATTTTCTTGTAATTCCCTTTTGGGATCTCTGTGAGGTTAGCGTAAACGATTCCGCCTTTTGCCTCGGCTTGGTTGATGACGAATGCGCCTTTGTCGGGATTGTTGTAATTGTATTTGAACTCGTTGCCGTTTTCATCGATGAGGGAGATGTTGCTGATGACATATTTCAACGTGGAAAATTGGTGTTTTTGCCCGTTTGATGAAGTTTGCGTGGTTTGATTTAGGACGATATTTCCAAGATTGTTGAATCCGTTTTCGAATTTGAGCTGGAGGTTTCCGGGTTCTGTGTTTTGAATTTCGTCGTCATCATTATTGGAACAAGATGAAATGGTAATTAAATTAATTACAATAAGGAATAATGATAAAAATTTATAGATTTTCATATGATTTTTTTTATGGTTGTCCGTAAAAAAATATAAACAAATTGAAGAACTCAATGTTTATAGGATAAATTAACAGTCCGCTCCTATGGAGCTTTGTTTTTGGGACTTCTTTTTTTTTCTACTAACAGTACGTCCCGATGGGACTTTGCAAAGCTTCGTTAGAAGCGAACTGTTAATAGCAAATAGATATCGATAGAATTAAAGCTCTAGAAGAGCGACCTGATAATTGTATTGTAATTTTATTGGACAATAATGATTTTTTAGTTGAATCGTTGATTTTATGCCGAATCCCGCGATAGGGATGGTAGCGGATATCCTTTTTGTCTTTTGACCAAACGTCGTTTATAGCCTCAATGTGATAAGACAAAAAGATAGTAGCGGACAGCCCGACCCGAGCCAAGGCCTTAGCGTTGGAGAGGGAATCGCCCAAATTAATATGTTCAACTAAAAAATTGGAGGTCTGAAAATGTGTTTCAGAAAGAGGAATGTGTAACCTGTTTTGTACGTGAAAGTCAGGTTTGGGAGGGAGAAATTGTTCTCGATCGAGGCTTTGAAAATCTCAGTCGGAATGTAAAAGTCCAATACTTTTTGGACCTGGTTTTTGCCTTTGGAAAGTGGCGAAGAATCGGATTCGTTGGATTTTGCGAGTTCTTTTCCGAGGTAGCATTTTCCGTTGCAATTGAGTTCTGGTCGCGCTTTGTTGACGCACAGTACCTGGATTTGATTATAATTTACAACATATTCCGCCAGTGGAAATGCGGGTTTGCACACCAGATAAAGGATGAGGAATATGTTGCAAATTAATTTCAAGCAGGGATTATTTTGTAGCTTCTTCGTAGCGTTTGCTCACTTCTTTCCAGTTGGTCACGTTCCAGAATGCAGTCAAATAATCGGCTCTTTTGTTTTGATATTTAAGGTAATAGGCGTGTTCCCAAACATCGATGCCTAAAATTGGCGTTCCTTTGACTTCGGCAATATCCATCAATGGATTGTCCTGATTTCCGCTGGAAGTTACCGCTAATTTTTTGTCAGCCGTCACGACCAACCAAGCCCAACCAGAACCGAAACGGTCTGCGCCGGCTTTGCTTAATTTCTCTTTCAAAGCGTCCAAACTTCCAAAAGATTCGTTGATGGCTTTCGTTAATTTTGCGGATGGTTGCGTGTTTTTCTCAGGCGTCAAAACGGTCCAGAACAATTCGTGGTTGTAATGTCCGCCGGCGTTGTTTCTCACGGCTGGACTTTCTTTTGAAATGTGGGAAAGGATTTTGGTGATGCTTTCTTTTTCCAATGGTGTTCCAGCGATGGCTTTGTTCAAATTGGAAACGTAAGCTGCCGCGTGTTTTGTGTAATGGATCTCCATTGTTTGTGCGTCAATCGAACCTTCCAAAGCGTTGTAAGCGTAGGGCAAAGGTGTTTGCTTGAATTGTGCCGTTGCAAAAGTTGCTGCAGATATCGCGGTTGCGAGAAATATTTTCTTGATTTTCATAATAACTTTATTTAAATATTAAACTTATTGTTTTAGTAATTTTCTGATGTCTTCTATTAATTTTTCCCTGTCGGGATGGTATTTGCCGACGAGTGAAGTGGTTTTTCCTTCTTTATCTTCATAATTCAAGCCAGAGTAGTATAAGATTGGGCTATTGTTGTCATCAAATCTGGAACGGAGATTTCCTTCTTGGTCCACGAGCGCAATCATTCCACTGTGGTTCAGGCTTTCTGCTTGGTCTTCCTTGTCGCCGACATAGATGTTGAACTGATCTGCCAATTGGTCGATGTAATCCCGGTTTCCTGTTATAAAATGCCAGTTGGGAGATTTGGTTCCCAGCATTCTGGCGTGGTTTTTCAAAACTTCCGGCGTGTCATTCGTCGGGTCGATGCTAATTGAAATGATTCCGAAATTTTTGTCATTGATGGTTTCCTCGATGTGTTTCATATTGGAATTCATCACGGGACAAATCGTTGGGCATTTGCTGAAGAAAAACTCTACCAGATAGACTTTCCCAAACATATCTTTGTTGCTGATTTTTTGATTGTTTTGATTTGTCAGTTCGAAATCAGGAACTTTCATCACGGTGAAAAGACTCTTTTTGAAATAGCTCATTCCTGCGCCAATCGTCACAAAAATCAAAGCCAGAACAACAATCGGAATGAGGATTTTGTTCTTGTTGGTTTGCTTTGGTTTTTTGTTATTTCGCATTTTGAGCATATTTCTCAGGATTCTTTTTGAATTCCGCTTTGCAATGGTCACTGCAAAAACCGTACTTTTTTCCTTTGTAGTCTGCGGTATCTTTCAGATAATCTGCGGTTTTCATTTGGCAGACAGGGTCTTCGGTGTTGACGACTTTGATATTTTTGAGGCCGGTCGCAGGTTTCATCTTCGAAACGTGTTTTACCTTTGGCGTTTCCTGAGCGCAGGAAAATGCAGATACAGAAAGAAGTATCGATAGAATGAATATTTTCATTGATAATTGATTTTTAATTTTAATAGAATTTTTAAATTGCTCTTAAAAAAAGAGAATTGAATCATTAAAATCAAACCAATGGCGGATGGAAAATATTGGAAAACAGATTGAATTTGTAAGAAAAATCAAGTTCAGAATTAAAATTTGAACTTTCGTAATTATAATCAGTTATTGTAAAGAATTCGAAATTTTCATTAATGACAAAGATATCGGTAAAACCAGAAATGCTGATTCGGGAATCATTCTTAGATTGGTCTGTTGAGGTCTTTGCAATTTCTTTTTTCAAATAGCATTTTCCGTTGCACAACAGCTGAGGTTTACTTTTATTCTCGCAAAGATTCTTATTGATGAAATCATAGTTTACCGCATAATCCATCAATGGCACTAGCGGACGCAATGCAATCGTGAGAATGATGAAAAAGGTAAATAGACTTTTCAATGGAAAATATTAATACAAATATAAAGCATTCTATTTTGAAAGATTAATGATAAATATCAGAACTCAATAAAATTTAGACAACAAAAAACCCACAAAAAGTGGGTTAAATTTTTCATTTACATAGGCTTGTAAATGTAATTGGGATAGATTTAATCCAAAGGCTTTCTTCCTGAGATAATGTTGAATAATACCACAATGATTGCGATTACCAATAGGATGTGAATTAAATTTCCCATTCCCATTCCACCGCCTACACCTACTAAACCTAATACCCAAACGATAATACAAATCACTGCTACTAACCATAATAGACTTCTCATAATTTTATTTTTTTTGTTTATTTGATTTCAACTATACATAATCTGTGCCTTTTTTGTAAAAGCTTGTTTTTGTGAAGTTTAATATTTGGTCATGTTCGTATGGTATTAGAATTGATTGCTAATGAGTTATAAAATTTATCAATTAAAATAAATTCTCATTCATCAAAATCAAGACTATGGAATCGAATCATATTATAGAAAGAAGTTTAGCCGGAAAAACAGTCGTCATTACAGGTGGAAGTAGCGGCGTAGGAAGAGCCACTGCTGAAGCATTTGCTTTGGAAGGCTGTAATGTTGTGATCGCTGCAAGAGGAAAAGAAGCACTGGACGAAACCGTAAGTCTGTGCAGGGATCTGGGTGCAATATCTCTTGGCGTTGTGACTGATGTTTCTGTTGCAGACGACGTTCAAAAATTAGCTGAAGAAGCTTTGCAATTCAATGGACGAATTGATATTTGGGTAAATAATGCCGGCGTGATGTCCAGCGGAAAATTCGAGGAAATCCCAATGGAAATCAATGAGCAGGTCATCAAAACTAATCTTTTCGGTTATATGCACGGCGCGTACAGTGTGCTGCCGATCTTCAAAAAACAAGAAGAAGGAGTCTTGATCAATAATGTTTCAATTGGTGGATTTATGCCGGCGCCATACAGCGCAGTTTATTCCTCCACAAAATTCGGAATCCGCGGCATGATGGAAGGTTTGCAGGGCGAGATATCAGACTTTGCAAATGTTCATATCTGTAATCTCTTTCCTCAAATCCAAAGGTCGACAGGGAATGCGCATTCTGCAAAATTCTCAGGGTTGGATTTCAAAGTGCCACCTTTCGCAGCCGACCCGAGAGATACAGCAGCGAAAATTGTTGAGTTGGCGAAGAATCCAAGAAAAGGGCTTTTCCCAGATATTCAATCGTTGATCATCAAAAATCTTTACGGCATCTTTCCAAAGACAATCATGAATACTGCGTCTGCAGCGATGCGTACGATGATGAAGATCAAAAATGCAGACCCAACACCTGGAAACATTATGTGGCCATCTCCAAAACCACACAGGATCTATGGCGAAACGAGTTTGCCAGTTCCGAGTAGGAAAACCAAGTTGGCTTTGCTTGCAGGCATTGGATTGGGATTGTCGTTTATGATCATCAAGAATAATTCTTCTAAGAAATAAACTTACTCACTAAATACTGTCTAACTACAAACAAAAAACCACTGAAAATCAGTGGTTTTTGTTCTGTAAAGTGGAGTTGGAGGTTTTCGAACCTTACATATTTTAACATAACTTAAAATATGTAAGTTCTCTATTTATCAGCATTTTAACTATATTTGTATAAACTAATATACTTAGTTTTTATGTCTAAATATAGAAGAAGTAGCACCTAAACTGGCACCTGATGAATTACACTTTTAAACTCAAGCAACCCAATGGTACAAAGGAAACTCTGATTTATTTCCGTTCATTTTTCAACAATGAAAGTAAGAATTTTATCTATTCTACTGGTGAGAAAATAAAACCAACCGAATGGGATTTTGAAGGTAGGCAACCTAATGACCTAAACGGAAGAACTAAAAGGGCAGAGATTCATCGAAGTGTTAAAATGCAGTTGGATAGATATAGTAGTTTTTTTACAGAGATTGTCAATCGATATAAGAACATAAATGAAGAACTTACCGTTGATATTCTTAAACAAAGATTTGATGAAAAATTCAAAAAAATAACAGTTAAAAGTGATTTCTTTAGAATTTATCAGGAGTTTTTAGATGAGAAGGAAAACGACTATACTGGTAATTCGATTTCAAACTCAACTCTAAAGCGTTACAAATGCAATAAGAATTTACTCGAAGATTTTGAAACCAATAGCAGAGTAAAGATCAGCTTAGGAAAATTTGACAATAAACTTTATAACAAATTTCTAAAATATTGTATTGAAGAAAAGAAACATTCTGCAAATACATTACATAGAAATGTTGGTCTGCTCAAGACTTTTCTTCTTTGGGCTCTAAATAAAAAATATACTTACAATAACAATTTTATTGCTTTCAAGAAACCTGCGAAATTTACAACTGATGAAATAGCTTTGAATTATGAACAGGTTGAACTCATATATAATTACAATCTCAGTGAAAACAAAAGATTAGAAAAGGTTCGTGATCTTTTTGTTTTTGGTTGTACTACAGGAATGAGGTTTGGCAATTACAGTACGATTTCCAGAAGTGATGTTGACGGAAATTTCATACGGGTTATTGATTTAAAAAGTAAATCTAAAAACTTAGCAATTCCTTTAAACAGTATTTCTAAATCAATACTTGAAAAATATGATTATAATTTGCCGAGCATTACAAATCAGAAGATGAACGAATATATTAAGGAGGTATTTAAAGAATTAAAATTTACTGATGAAATAAAGAAGACAATGAAGTATGGTGATGAATTGGTAGACCAAAAAGCCGAATTTTGGACAAGAATTTCCTCACATACTGCAAGAAGAAGTTTCATCACTATAATGAAGAACAAACGAGTTCCGGATAAAGTAATAATGAGTTATACAGGTCATACAAGTCTGGAGGTCTTCAATGCATACTATCGACCGAGCGAAGAAGATAAAATCAATTATATGAATGAAGTTTTTAAATAATCATTAATTTAGATTATGGATCAAAAGAAACTTTATGGACGTTGGAATTTTTGGGAAGAATTTGTAGGTTATCCTATGATGATTTTTTACTGGATCAAAGGTGAAAAAATTTCAAAGATGTTGTCAAAAAGAATTGAAAAAGCCAAACAGAAATCCAGCCAAATCAGTCTTACTGATAAGAAAAGAAATGAGTTTCTTATTCGATATGAAAAGTTAGATAACTTTTTCACTTTCCACTTCAAAAATATAGATGCTTCCCGAAATCACAACTTTGAAGAGAAAATCGAATATTGTTTAGAGCAATATCGAAGAGAATCATTAAGTATTTTAAGCTCAAGCAACCTGATGAAATTACAGGGCAATTTTTTGAATGGAGCTGAAACTACGCTTTTACTATATTTTGCTTTAGAAGGTAAAGTAAAAAGAGAAATTCGCTTATCGGATATTATGATTGGTGAAAACAGTTCGCAAATTTTCATTGCTTTTCTAAAGGGTAAAAAATTCATAGATGAAAATCACAACCTAATCGTAGATCAGAAATCTTCCTTCATCAGAATCCACCGATTCTTAAAAGACAATCATATTATTAATCCGGATTTTCAAGACACCACTATTATTGAGGCTATGGAAAACGAATATAATTCCAATTTTGACAAAGGAACATTTTCACGGGCAATAACTGTGAAACCTAATGATTTTGAGGAAACTATCTATCAAGAATTATCTAAGTTGTTTAATATCAAGTATTAAACTTTACGCAATTGAGTAGAATTGCATCATTAGTTATTCCAATCATACAATTTTGTCTGCAAATAAATATCAGATTATGCAGACAACAAATCCATTCCAAACCATTCTCGACGAATTAGGGGAAGTGAAAGACTTACTCTATTCTCTCAAAAAAGAACCTGACATCGAGTTGAAAAAGAAACTATACTCTATCAGAGAGTGTTCAGAAATTCTAAAACTCGATTATCAAACCGTACGCTCACATATTTTAAAAGGTAACATTAAAGCAGAACAAATAGGAAGATTCTACAGGGTCAACCATTTTGATCTGATGGATGCTTTAAACGAGGTCAAATCACTTAAGTATAGAAGATAGATAGAGACTTTATTTATCAAGCATTCTAATTCACCCTTCAATATTTCCTGTGCGGAATCAAACCTTTAAAATATGAGCGAAAAAATCCCATATCTAAGAGTAGGGACAACCTACTATAAAACTATTGAGAAACCATTAATCTCAGGTGATAAAATCTCAATATTGACTCGATGGAATCGTGAGACCATTATCAGCGATCACGGAAAGATATATGTCTCAAAAGTTCCTAAGTATGATGGTTTCTGTTGTATACCATCCCATTTGCAATACCAACAAATTATCCAAGGATTCTATAATGTTTACAATGAGATTCCTTATCAGCCGATTAAAGAAACACCGGAGCAAACATATCTACAAGAGAAGATTCCATTTTCACTTAGATTTATGGAGCATATTTTTGGAGAACAGTTGGAACTAGGATTAGATTATATCAAGATCTTACTGCAATATCCAACACAGATCCTCCCGATTCTTTGTCTTGTAAGCAAGGAAAGATCTACCGGGAAATCTACATTCATCAAATGGCTTAAATCCGTTTTTGGACTAAATATGACTTACATCAAAGGCGATTCTTTCAGCAGTCAGTTCAATTCGGATTGGACATCAATGTTGATCGTTGCTATTGATGAAGTATTCTTTGACAAAAAGGAGATTACGGAACGACTAAAATATCTTTCCACTACCGATAAAGACAAGAAAGAGGCAAAAGGAAAAGATCGTGAAGAAGTGGAATTTTTTGGAAAATTTATTCTCTGTTCCAATAATGAAGATAACTTCATTCAGATTGATGAAAATGAGATACGATTCTGGATCATCAAGGTAAAATCGATTAAAACGGAGAATACTGAATTTCTACACAATTTAAATAAAGAAATCCCTTATTTTCTTAGATATTTAATTCAAAGACCTTTTCACAGCCGTAAGGAGACAAGGATGTGGTTCACTGATTCCCAGATCAGAACCAAAGCCCTTCAGAAATTGGTTTGGAAAAATAACAACAAATTAGAATCTAAAATCGTCGAACTTTTATATGAGTTTTTTGAGAGTACGGAAGACAGCAAGATCAATTTTATTCCACAGGATATTTTCAATATGCTGGTTAAAATGTTCAGTAAACAGTATTGGACGGTAAACGATGTCCGAAAACTCCTGAAAGAAAACTGGAAACTTGAACCTCAGAACAATTCACTGGCTTACATCAAATACGACATCGATTACAGTAGAAGTTTTTACCAACAGAATAAAACAGGACGGTATTTTACAGTAGACAGAAATTTTATTCTTCAAAAATTTGATGAAATGATGAATTAATAGATAATGAAAAGAAAATCAATGTGTTATCTCTCATCAAAAGCCTCATCAAACTTTTAAACCTTGATTTTTGATGAGAGGATGATGAGAAGAATATTTCCACTTTGATGAGATGATGAGACTTTGATGAGACTTTAAATTATTGTTAATCAAGTTTTTACAAGGTTTTCTCATCAATTCATCAAACATTAGACAAAACTAAATCCGTCTACTTTACCCATCAAAATTCATACGATTATTACTAAAAACATTAAAAAGTACAACAATGAACTGCAAACAATTCAACAGCATATCGTTGGAAGAAGTCCTCCTTTCTCTCGGACACCTTCCAACGAAACAAAATGAAAAAGAAGCTTGGTATCTCAACCCTTTTGCCAACGAATCCCAAGCCTCTTTTAAAATTAATAAAAGTCTAAACTATTGGTATTTATTTTCAGAAGGGATCGGAGGAACGAATACCGACTTTATGAAGAAATACCTGAACGCTTCGGTCAATGAAGTTTTAGTATGGGCAGAAAATCAAAATTTTTCTTCATTTCATCAGCAAAGTATTTCAAATCAGAAAGCAGAAAATTTATCTAGACAATATGAGATCATTGAAATTAAAAACGTTCAGCATCCTGCACTTTTGGAATATTTAAGAGAAAGAAAAGTTGGAAATCAAACTCAGTTCTTAGACGAAATTCATTACCGAATGAAAGATAAAAACTATTTCGGAATTGGCTTCAAGAACGATTCTGGCGGTTATGAAATTCGCAATAAATATTCGAAAATTTGTTTGGGCAAAAAAGATATTTCAACCATAAAAAACGGATCAGAATCGCTTCGGATTTTCGAAGGCTTTTTCGATTTTCTTTCCTTTAAAAATGTAGAGAAATTTTTAGAAAAAGAACCTGTCGATTATCTCGTTTTGAATTCCGTTTCGATGATTTCTAAGATTAAAAATTCAATTGAAAAGTATGAAAATATTGAGCTTTATTTTGATAATGATGAAGCAGGAAATCGTGCCATTGAAATGATTAAAAATGAAAACAAAAACGCAGAAGATTGTCGGGTTTTATACTCAGATTTTAAAGACTTAAATGATTGGATGATTCACAAAAATTCATCACCAGAAAGACAAATGAAACAAAGGCGAAGGTGAGTAAAATACGCACAGGTAAAATATGGTGGTATGTTAGTGCAAAAAGTACCCAAAGTTTACAATAAGCGTACCCGCTAATTGCAAAATTGGGATTTTTGATTTCTTCCTATCGTCAGAAATGTTTTTTAAATGCAATAAAATTTACACAATGGAAAAAGACTTTTTACAAGAATTTATAAACCAAGCCACCAAAGAAAATGAAGTCAAGATTGCTCAGGAAAAGAGAAAAAAATATTTTCAGGAATTAGGTCGTAAAGGTGGTTTGAAAACCAAAGAAAATAAAAGATTGGACAAAGTTATTTCAATACGGATGACCAATTCTGAATATGAAATTCTACTTCAAAAGCAAGAAAAACATCTGCTAAAATTGTCCACTTATATCCGGAATGTTTTGTTCGAAAAAGAACTTAAAATCAATGAATTTCAAACTGATGAAGTCTTACTTCAATACGGATCCCATTTCAAAAAAATCACCAATCTTTTACGAAATCGGGAATGGAATGCTTTTGAAAATAAGAAAGAAATTTTATTAAGAATTGAAAATCTGATCGAATTGATTCATCAATATTTATATTCAAAAATTCAGAAAAATGAATAATTCCGCAACCACAAGAACCATTACAAAAATTGCTGTGGAATATAATGGCAACGATAAAGGAACAGCAGAAATGGTGGCTTCAAACTATCTTTTGAGTGAAACTGCTGAAGGTCAATTTCACGAAATGAAGACCGTAGCTGAAAGAAATTCCAAAGTGAAGAAATGGGCATTGACAGGATATATTTCTCAACCAGACGAAATTGGCAGAAAATTGAAGGATGAAGAATTTTTAGAAATCGCCACAAAAGCTTTAGATAAAGTCGGTGTGACGGCAAACAACCAGTTTCGGCTTGATATTCATAATAGCACCAAACATAAGCACATTCATTTTATCGTGAACAGGATTGATATTTCGGGAAAGTGCACTGTGAAATCACACGATATCGGAAAGAGATTTGGTGAAGCTGTCAGAGAAGTTTGTAAAGAGAGAGGATTATTGACCGATATAGAAATTGGAGTGCAAAAAAAAGCCGAGATGTTGAAAAGCTTGACTGAAGCTATTAGGTCAGAAAATAATTTTGATGGTCTCATTTCAGAAATGAAGAAAAAAGGTTTTGAAGTTCAATTGCCTTCAAATGTCAAGGACGGAATTTCGGGAATGAGAATATTGCTGGAAAAGGACAAAAATCATCAAACTGAAAGGATCTATAAAGCTGGTTACAAA
>NZ_LSHB01000009.1 GCF_001643375.1 Chryseobacterium sp. FP211-J200 | reverse complement strand
ACAGCACCAGAGACGATGACGCTGAACTGTAAGAACATGAACATCAACGTTACGGAAAGCATGACCACTTCCGTCGGGATGAATGCCAGTGAGACCATCGGGATGAACAGCAGCCAAAGCATCGGGATGAACTCTACACAAACGGTCGGTGCTATGAAAATGACCTCGGTAGTGGGCGATGCAAGCGTTTTCATCACAGGAAAACTAACCGAGATGATCGATGGTGATGTGCATAGTGAAACCAAAATGGAAAGAAACGAAGTGAGTGAGAAAAGCATGAACATTCAATCTAATGATTCTATCAACAAGCACGCACAAAAGGAAGTACAAAACAATAGCGGAGAAAAATCAAAAGCCCACTAGACATGGGCCGTACCAGAATCGTAAAAGGAACTTATAGAAAGATCTCGGCAAAAGGTCACAGTATATATTCTAATGAGAGTATTATAACAACAGCTGGAAAAGAAGTTACTGAGACAGGCATGAAAAATGGAGTAAGTTACAGTAATCCTTTAAAATTTGTCTCCAATGAAGTCTCCGTTCTAAAATGCCCAAAATGTTCAGAAGCAATAACATCAAAGTTGATAAGGAAAACCTTAGGCGTCAAAACATTGAGTAGAAAACAAACTACCATTATCGATTCATTTCTTCCCTATCGCAATAAATATAAAAGTAATTTTGGATTGGATACTTGTTTGCGAAAAGCCCATTTCATTGCTCAAATTGCCTTAGAGTCTGCTAATTTTTCAACTTTCGAAGAAGGGGAAGAATGGTGGTAAAAACAACTATAATGCAGCCTGAAATTGTCAGAACAAAATTTAATGATTTTAACAAAAAATTTACTACAACACCAACTTTATATGTAGGAAATATTCCACAATACAAAGAAATTTCAGAAGATGAAATATAAAAAATATACAATATGGATAATAAGGAAGCCATTTCAAACTCTTCAATTTTAATCTATATTCTAAAAATATGGCTTTTTACAAGTCTTATTTCTACTATTATTTTTAAGCTTATCGAAATTTTAGAATATCAGTTTTTTTAATAATTGGATCTTTTATTTTATTTGGTTTACCGATTAATTTTAACAAACCCAGTACTTTTATAATGCCATTAATTTATTCAATTGTAATTTCTTTTTTTATCGATATAATAAAGATAAAAAGCAATTAATTTATATATGAAAATTACCCAGCTCGTCATACTTTTCAATTACAAGAAAATACTTTTAGGAATACTCGTTTCAATTCTATTATTTTTCATTTCATATAAGATAGATTCCTCTGTTTTAAGTATATTATTAAAGATTATTGGTGTACTAATCCTATTGAATATTATCGCTTCAATATTGGCTTCTTATATTCTTTATGACAAATCAGATTTGTATGAACTAGAGAATTTAAAAGGAATTATAGATTTTGAAAACACCGAAAATGTAGTTTTAATTCATGCAAGTTTTGACCCCTTATCCCAAAAATTACAAAGCAAATATCCCCATTTGAATTTAAGTGTTTGTGATATTTATGGCAATAGACACGAACATGAAAGTGGAATCAAGGTTTCCAAAAAAGTATTTCCACCCAACCCAAAAGAGATAAAAATACATCCCGATAAGCTTCCATTTGAAAACAATTCTCAAGACATAATTTTAGCTATTACAGCGGTTCATGAAATACTAAACCATAATGACAGGGTTTTGTTTTTTAAAGAAGCCAAAAGAGTTTTAAAAAATGATGGTTCAATAATTCTATCAGAACAATTTAGAGATACCATTAACTTTATTTTCTTCAACATTGGAGCTTTTCATTTTCTAAGTCAAAAACAATGGAAAAAGGCAATACATGAAGCAAGACTAAACATTATAAAAAATATTAAAATCACCCCTTTTGCAAATATGTTGACAATTAAAAAGCCATAAAAATTATAAAAACTATAATTATATTTCATTGATAGTAAATTAAATACAAATAATTTCATAAATTAGTTTCCATTAACATTAAAAACATAAATACAATGGAAACTAATTCTACATCAGAAACAGGGCACGCCAAAAACGTGGCCAATCTTCAAAAGCTAACAGAGCAAGTAAGCGTTTGCATATAAGAAAGCGCACCCAAACTATTATAAGGAAAATCCTGATATAAATAAATATGTAAAACAGCAAAATGATAGTATTGAGAAAGAAAAGAAAGACATTCAGAAAGCAAAAGATAATATAAAAGATAACCAGGATTCCAACATAATTAATGAAAGAAATCTTAAAACCGAAAAAAATAATTTAGAGGTCTATAAACAAAATAAATATAAATTTAAGAAAAAAGAAACTCTAAATATTATGGATTATTCTTCCAAAACAAATTCTTATAACCAATGGAAATGGAAGATAATGCAATCTGATTTGAAAAATTATTATGGTAATGTTACTGAAAATAAATAATGCTATGAAAAACAGATTTTTTTTATTTTTTAGCTTAATAATATTTTTACATTCTTGCGCGCAGCAAAAAACAAACAAACCACCAAAATTTCCACCAAAGGATTATGGAAAAATTAAAAAAGCTAAATCTCTCACAAAACCAAGCTATTTTTTTAATTTGGGAGAACTTAAAAAAAATTCTGATAGTTTATATTGTTTAGAAATAGATACTGAATGCCATTTAATTAATGGAAAATCAACACTTAATTCATATTACCAAACATCAGGAGATGATAATCCTAAACTTATACCTTATAATTTTGCAGAAGGAGAATTCTTAGAAGGCAAATATCAAGGGATTTGGAAGTATTACGATAAGAACGGAAAAGTCATTAAAAAAGAGAAATGGGAAAATGGAAAGTTGATTTATAGAAAAGAATATAAATAAATTCAAGAAAAAAGAAACTTTGAATATTATGGACTACTCTTCCAAAGTAAATATCTTTACTCAATGGCAGTGGAAAATAATGCAAAATGATATAAAAAATTATTATGGTAATATGATTGATAATAAATAATAAAAATGAAACTAATTATATACTTACTTTTAATTTGTTCATTTACTTATGCTTGCGCACAACAAAAAATAGAAAAGCCTCCCAGATATAAATTGATAAAACCTAAAAAATCTTTACCAAACCAAAAAGGAGGTCATCTTATATTAAATTTAGGAGAATTAAAGGAAAATGCAGACAATTTATATTGCTTTTATCTTGATGATAATTGCAACGTCATTGATGGTAGAATTACATTGTATAGTCACAGTATTGCAAGAGGAGACAATGCAAGTGTCACTAAACGCCTTTATGCTGAAGGAGAGTTTCTGGAAGGCAAATATCAAGGAATTTGGAAATATTATGACGAAGATAGAAAAATTATCAAAAAAGAAAAATGGGATAATGGAAAGTTAGTTTATAGGAAAGAATATAAATAAATTTAAGGAAAAATCAACTTTAAATATGATGGATTATTCTTCTAAAACAAATTCTTATAACCAATGGCAATGGAAGATAATTCAAAATGTTGTAAATCTAATTATTTTAATATGATTGATTATAAATTATGCTATGAAAATCTTCAACAGTAGAAATAGCAAGCAAATAAAAATCAATAATTTACCATCAATAGACTCCACATATTACGAATAATAAAACTAATCTAATTCATAACACATAATTCTTTCTAAAAATAAAGAACTTAGTATGAATTTTGCTAAAAAACTTTCAAACATTGATAATAAACTTATAATAACCATTAAGCCTACCAACAATGAGCAGAACAAGGATCGTAAAAGGAACTTATACAAAGATCTCGGCAAAAGGGCACAGTATGTACTCCAGTGAGAGTATAATTACTACTGCGAGTAATTTTGTAACTGAGGAAGGTATAGAAAAAGGATTATCTATAGGTTTGCCCAAATCGGCTCCAAAATTAGAATATACCGATGAACCAGATTTTGACATAGAACTAGAATTGATAGAAAAAGATTTTGTTCCTCTCGGAATTCCTGACTATAAGGGAAATCCTGAAAATGATAAAATTCAGTTTGAATTAACTGTGACGGGTGCTGGCATTAATCAGTGGCATTTAACTATCAAAAATGGAAAAGATATTTTATACGAATCATTCTCAGCTTCTGGAGAACTTGAAGAAGTAATCATTACGGCTAAAAGTAAGAACCCAAAAGCAAAATCTAATAATCCTAAAGTTACAACGCCAGTTGTAATAAAAAGATATTGGCCTGCTGGAAAATATATTCTTTCTTGGACAGGCTTTAATAAAAATGGAATCTACGACAGCACCATATTAAAAAGTGAAAAAGGGCTTACTGTAAGTATTGTAGGACAAGCAGAATTCAAGAAAAAAACTTTTACAATAGATCAACCTATCAAGTTTACCCATAAAGAAGTAGATTGGGTGGATGTAAGAATTGATAAAATCAACAAAAAGATTGACACTACCTTGAGGGTGAATTTAAAAGATGGTGGTACAGAAGGTTTGAGTTCCTGGGATAAAATATCAAAAGAAGCTTTATCTTTTTACAATAAACCTCCAATTAAAATTCAAGAAAGAACATATGCTAATTTAGAAAAATTAGCACTTCAAGGTATTAATCAATTTTGGTCTAGAAATTCAAGTAATGTTGGGAAAGGTGTCAGTATTGCATCAGACAAATATGAAGTTTTTATTCATTCAAAAGCAGATAATAACGGATTATCTGCACCTTCAATTATTTATCAAACAAATATTGAAGCAGGTAGATCAAGAAACTTTGAAGCCTCACGAAAATTATTTTTTTACGAGGGATATTTATACCGGGATTCTTGGAAAAAATCAAATCCTTCATCCGTTTTTTATAAAAATAAGGGTTGGATCTACAGATCTGAAAATATTAATGAAGAGAAGAATGTTCTTTTAAATTTACCATCATTAGTTGAAGATTTTAAAATGGTGTCAGCGCATGAAATTGGGCATGAAATACTCCTTGCTTACGGCGGTCAAATTTATTCAAAGGGACATAATGGCACAACAACTTGGATAAATTTGATTACCCAAGATGTAAACGATGATGCACCCTACATACCGACTGACGGTGAGATTGATTTAATGAAATATTACCAAGATTACTACGATATTTCACGAACAATTATTACTGAGTTTGATTTATTAAAATTGATTTGGCTTTCTAAAATAAAAATATTATGAAAATATATATATACTTAATTATTTTAATGCTGAGTAACTGTACGCAGAAAAAATATATAGTAATGCCAAATGTCAAAGGCGAGATCTATTCAAAAGTTGATAATAAACCAATTACAAAAGTTAAATTTTTTGTGAGCAAATATGCTGTTAATGCTCTTGCCGATACAGTAAAAACAGATAACAATGGATATTTTTTTTATAATGGAATTTTTGTTGATAATTACTCTGACCTAAGATTTTATTCTACCACGACCCAACATATATTTTTTTTAGAGAAAAACAGAGTTTATAAATATCTTGATGTAAAGAAAAAATATAATAAAGATGATTATAATAAAAAAGAAACAATTGATTTAGGGATTATCTACTTTGAAGATTTAAAATCAATCAAAAGAGATTCAATACCCAAATAAATGGTAAAAATGCACTAAAATTTGCCTATATAACGAACGATGAGTATCCATCCTCTGGTATGTCGTCGCCTATAATGCTTACTTCCTTTCAGACAGATGGAACCAAGAAATCTTGTTTGGGAGGAATTCGTGATTATCTTTTTAAACATTTATGAAGGTATAAGCATCGGAATGAATTCCACACAAAGTATCGGTGCTATGAAAATGACCTCGGTGGTGGGCGATGCAAGCGTATTCATCACAGGAAAACTAGCGGAAATGATTGATGGTGACGTGCATAGTGAAACGAAAATGGAAAGAAACGAGGTGAGTGAGAAAAGCATGAACATCCAATCCAATGATTCTATCAACAAGCACGCACAAAAAGAAGTACAAAATAATAGCGGAGAAAAATCAAAAGCACATTAGATATGAGCCGTACCAGAATCGTAAAAGGAATTTACACAAAAATTTCTGCAAAAGGACACAGTATGTACTCCAATGAGAGTATAATTACTACTGCGAGTAATTTTGTAACTGAGGAAGGTACTGAAAAAGGATTGTCTATAGGTTTGCCCCAATCGGCTCCAAAATTAGAATATACCGATGAACCAGATTTTGACATAGAACTAGAATTGATAGAAAAAGATTTTGTTCCTCTCGGAATTCCTGACTATAAGGGAAATCCTGAAAATGATAAAATTCAGTTTGAATTAACTGTGACGGGTGCCGGCATCAATCAGTGGCATTTAACTATAAAAAATGGAGAAGATATTTTATACGAATCATTCTCAGCTTCTGGAGAACTTGAAAAAGTGATCATTACGGCTAAAAGTAAGAACCCAAAAGCAAAATCTAATAATCCTAAAGTTACAACGCCAGTTGTAATAAAAAGATATTGGCCTGCTGGAAAATATATTCTTTCTTGGACAGGCTTTAATAAAAATGGAATTTACGACAGTACCTTGTTAAAGAGTGAAAAAGGGCTTACTGTAAGTATTGTAGGACAAGCAGAATTCAAGAAAAAAACTTTTACAATAGATCAACCTATCAAGTTTACCCATAAAGAAGTTGATTGGGTGGATGTAAGAATTGATAAAATCAACAAAAAGATTGACACTACCTTGCGGGTTAATCTAAAAGATGGTGGCGAACATGGACTAGAATGTAGATCTCAACTGGCAGGTGTAAGAGACGAAACCCATTGGGAAAATAAATGTCCTTGGGATAATATACCAAAATCAGACTTAAAACCCAATAAGCCAATTATCAAACAGAGAACCAGGAGTTTTGCTGATCTGGAAAAATTGGCGATGGACGGAATTAATAAACATTGGAGAAGAATCGGAAATCACTTTTTGGAAATTGGCAGCGATAATTATCAAATTACTACAACATCAATAAACACTAATTTTAAAAGTTTAAATCCTTTGGATCTCATTTTTAATACTAATGATAATTGGGGTAGATCAGGGAATGCTGGAGTTTTAGGTAAAATTTACTACAATGTTGGATATTGTAATTTTTTAGATTGGTATGAGCCCTCTTTTATTGATGATTGGGGATATATTTAGATACTATCAAAGATAAGGTTGATGAAGATTTTATGTATACTGCTGCACATGAATTAGGGCATACTATACTGCGAGCATATGGTGGGACATGGTATTCATTCACTCACGATGATTCGTCAGAAATATGGCAAACTCCAAACGGTAAAAAAAGCTATCCACTAGAAAAATCTACAGGTGAAATTAATTTGATGCATTATTATAAAGATGATCCATATCAATTTCAATACGATTACAATTTAACTATGGCATCTAAAGAAGATATCAGAAGTTTAATTTGGCTAACAAAAATAAAAAATAATTGATGAATAAAATTTTAATAATCATATTTGCTATTTGTCTTGTAAATTGTTCAAAAAAATATGGATACATCTATGATGAAAAAGAAAGAAAACCCTTAGAAAATGTTGTAGTTATTGACAAAGAAAACCCATCCAATAAATTTGTTACCACAGTAGATGGTAAATTTTCTTTTTCAGAATGTGATGATTTGATTATCAAAAGAGATGGATATATAACAGATACGCTTCAAAAATATGGGTGCAAACCAAATGGTAAATGCTTTGATGGACATATTTTTTACATGAGAAAAAACTAGGAGAAAGATATTTATTAGTGGCAGCCGAAGAAGATATTTTAGGATTAATCTGGTTGACAAAAATTAAAATCTCATGAAAAAAGTAATCTCTGTGATCATTATTCTGTATATAGCTTTCTCTTGTAAAAAAATGGTTGTTAGACCCTACATCAGTGGCTATGTTATAGATTCTACTACTAATAAAGCTTTACCAAATGTCACAGTGACATATGAAGGAGAAAATCGTGAAGAGAATACCAAAACAAATTCTTCAGGAAAATATACTTTCACCATGGTCGAAGAAGGTTATCATATGATGTCACTAGAAGGCCGCTCCAGGGAATATGTGATTAAGTTTTCAAAGAAGGACTATTCAGATTATAAATTATTCGATGGAAGTAGACATGGTTTTACAACCGATACAAAAAAAATTGATACAGTAAGACTGAAACCATTATTCAAATAATTCATTCCTCCGTTATAAAAAGATAAACATCAGACACCCAAGGTCTCCAGAAATATTTTTTAAAACAAATTGTTGTTATTTTAATCATCTAATGAAATATAAAAAACGAAAATGATTATTTATTGTAAAATTGCTGTTTAAAACAAAATCAAGGTAAACTAGATTTAATGAATTGTGTTGATAATAAAGGATTTAAAAACCATTAAGCCGACCAACAATGAGTAGAACACGAATCGTAAAAGGAACTTATACAAAGATCTCTGCAAAAGGACACAATATGTACTCTAACGAGAGTATTGTCAGCACTGCTACAGGCCAAATAACAGAGAACGGGATCGATGAAGGAATTTTTTTTGGTAATCCAAACAATCCACCCTCGTCCCAAATCAAAGCTAAATGTCTAGTTGAGTTTCGGCCGCACGGAAATTGGAAAGGCGAATTTGGATTTGATTGGATCAGAACAGGTGACACAGGTTTGGCTGGCGACAAGCATTGGATAAAGGATATCCTGGGTAAGCATTACGAAGATTCTTCCCGTACGGTAATTGTAAGTGATACAAATAGTTGGACCAATTTTTTTAAAAAATCACCAGCGATGTATTCCAAATTATTAAACAGTTTCAAAAATTTACAGATCAATTGGAAATCAAAAAAAGGAAATCCTTACCACTATCATGTTCCAGTAGTAGCCATAATTCCCAATGAAAACATTGCAAAACTAAGTCTCAAAATAGATGTGCAGGAAACACCAAAAAAATTAGAGATCAAACCTCAAAAAGAAAACACTGGGCTAGTTCTCAACAAAACAGAAATACCTATAAAAAACGGAAAATACAACCTCTACAATTTTCTCACGATCAAAGCTACAAAACCTTTGAAAGACAATGTTTTGATAGATGTTCTGGCTGACAATGAGATTTGTGGACAAGTCAAAGTCTTGGCAAACGACAGTACGCATATCAAAAAGATCAATGTCGTCATCGTACCTGTTAAAACAAAATTGACAGCAGTTCCTAAGATCGGGAAAATGGCCTCTGGTGGCGATGCCTTTTTTCGTCAAAATCTGATTCAATCCCTGATCAAACCAAACATTAGATATTTAATAAAACCATTGGATCTCACACGTTCCGTCACTTTTAAAAATAGATATTCCAGAAACGGCGTTATATACGACGATTCGGGTATATTGGATAGGAGCTTCATTGAAATGTTAAAACATCTGGATAATGAATTTGAGAAAGCTTATCCAAAAAGATACACCAATTACTACAAATTATATTTTATACCAGATGAGTATCCAGACCCTTTAGACCCGCGCTATTTAACGTATGGTTTTTCCAATCTGAATACAAAACATGGTGTGTTTTTTGACCAGCACAATCGCTCGACAATCGCACACGAAACCTTCCACGCAATGGGATTGCCACACACATTTGACGGCATCGAGAAATCTGCAGAGTATTCTTATAAAGCACAACAGACAGATAATATCATGGACTACTGCCATTGGTCGTTCGATATCAACGGACGACCAAGGACGCCTGTTGAAGGCAAGATCCTGTTTGGTTGGCAGTGGCATGCCCTTAATAATCCTATCAAACTAAAATAGATCACCATGATGAACAGAATTTTTTTTTCTATTGTTTTCTTGTTGTTTTATTCCTGTAATGGTCAAAACGAGAAAAATAATGTAAACGTAAAAAATGAGAAAATGAAAAAATTTGATATCGAGAATTTCAGAAAACATTGGGACAAAGGAAATACGACGATTGTACGCCAAGATGGGACAACAGTTGAGCAGTACGAAACAGATGAAGGTTTTGATGAGACCGTCTACAGACCAGCCCCCGATTTTCTCTCCCAATACAATACCTATGACAAAAACGGAAATCAGCGATCCACAATAGATAGCTTTTCCAATGTAAGTGTGGGCAAGTCGTATGAATACGACAAAGAGGGAAAAGTCATAGCTGAAAATGACGAAGATGCTAAATTCGGAAAGATAAGATATCCATACATCCTCAAATTCCTGTCGGGTAAAAATTTCCTTGATCTGAAAACTGGCAAAGGATGGCATCTTCCAAATGGTAACAAAGCCATTTCCGTGTACTTTGATGAGTCATCAAAAGTTTGGAAGGTTACAGTCACAAGCGGCAAATATGGCCCAGGAGGGAAAACCGGAAGCGCTTTGAAATTAGACCACATTTTTCTGATCGATGGAGAGAACGGCGCCGTTTCTGAAAAATAAATCCTAAAAAAAATTAAGGACAACTATACTTTTTCGAGTTGCATATAGTCTCGGAACTCAACGACTTCTTATTTGTAACAAAATAGCTTATGACTGAATAAAATTGTATTATAACAAAAAATAATTACTTTTTTTTATTCGTTATGTATAAAATGGCAACGTAATAGCTGCAATTATTATTTTGGTCACAGACAAAATCTACCAAGGATATTATGACAGAGAAATTCTTATCAAACAAAACCTTTAAATATTTGATATTAAGCAAGAAATAGCGATAATTCTAAAGCAAACCAAAAATGAGCAGAACAAGGATCGTAAAAGGAACTTATACCAAAGTGTCGGAAAAAGGACACAACATGTACTCGAATGAGAATATTGTTACAAGCGCCAGTAGAGTTTTAACAGAAAATGGCAAAGAAAACGGTGTCTTTCTGGGTTCACCAAAAGCGCCGCCGGCCAAAACTGGCAAGATAAGAGACATCGTCATGTTCATAGCTGGAACCACAGACCCACTCAACATCACTGGAAAAAAACACGAGGCCAACACCAAATATTGGAGAGGAATAGACAAAGAAAATCAGGAGAGCAAAGTTAATTTCTGGGCAAAAATAAAAGACCTCAAATTTCAGTTCCTGGATCTGCACATCGAAGGTGATTTTTTCAGCTGGTCTGGTGACAATGATACCAAAGAACGAAATCTAGGTTCCACGAGATTGTTGGACAAATTCCTGAAAATATATCCCTTTTGGACCAATCAGGACGTTCATATCCATCTGGTAGGACATTCTCATGGCGGCAACGTTATCAACCAATTCACAGAGCTGATAGCCACCAACAGCAAGTTTCCCAAATCCTGGAAGATCAAAAGCATCACCTACCTCTCCACACCTTTTTTCCAAAAAAAACACCAACTGAATCACAGTAGACTTCATGCTGATTGCAAGATCATCAATGTTCATAATGAATATGATCTGACACAGCAATTGATTGCCAACTTCAGTCTCGTGAATCTGGAAGGACTGTTGAAGGCTTTTCAAATCGAGAAATTTGAAAGAGGGATCAATATCGTAAAAGGCATCAAGACAGAATATATCACCCAATATCTAAAAGGCTGGTACAGTGAAAAAAAGGCAAACCTGGCTTGGAAAGAGATGTCCGATGCGTTCCTTGGTCTTAATCTGATCATTCTGGAGGTCATCAACTACATCAATTCGATAAAAATTGATAACTCTAAATTGGAAGCTGAAAAAAACTCCTTCATCACCCTTCTCAATTCTGCCCTGAAATGGACCTACGACGTGCATCAAAATTATTCCGGAGGTACCAGACGAGATAAGATCGCTTGGGCCAGCAACCTGAATCTTACGCAAGGGATCACCACCATCAATACACTGCTTGACATCAGAACTGGCGTGCGAGACAGCTACTTTCTCAATCTGCTTGCTAAGGTCTTTGCAGAAAGCCAAGGCATCACAGACAGTATTGACCTTACCTTGTGGGATCCAAAAAAACAGACCAAAGCCCTGACCGTCATCGATATCAATATCACCAAAAGCGATCCTTACCATACCCGCGGTAAGATGTCAAACTTCAAAAGGTTTATCAGTGGGACAACTAGTGCAATGCAAAGTAATAATCTGCAAGAGGTTTTGATGCGATTGTTCAGTCAGTTTCTCTCCCCAGACAGTCTCGTCAAGATCAATAATTATTTGGACTACGCAGAATATGTTGTCACCGGCAATCTGGATGCACAAGTAAAGATCCTGCGAAGAAACCTTTTGGTCTATCAAAGATTGGTAACAGAGTACAATGCAGACCTTGTGGCAGAGAACGATAAAAGCATTACCTTGGCAGAGCGGCCAGGTTCTGTAGCTTATCTGGCAACGGCATCACACAGTCTCAGTCACACCCAGTTTTGGGCAGATGTGGAAAAAGAGCTTAGAAGTGCGTTCAGTTCCGGAGTGAATCCAGGGTATAAAAAGAAATCATGATGAAAGGTACAACGCAATTCATCTTTTTCAACCTATTGATCTTCATTTTATCAGCAATAGGAATCACGTACTTTTATATTTCGAACCATCTTTTATCTGATTTTTCGGAGATCCAAACGAAATCTATTATCGATATTTTTCTTCAGATCGGCTGTATTGGTGCATTGCTTCCTACTATTTTTTTCTCGCTCATTAGTTTAGCTATAAAGAAGATATCAAATAAAGCCACAGTTTATTTTGTTGTAATTTTTCTGTTTGTGCTGCTTATCATTGCTGCTTATCAATTTATAATGTACATGACTTTTCATGAATTTGTTTCACCAATCCAATTTGAGAGAATTTCTGATTAATGAGCTTAAATTATTTCCTAAGATCAATTTAAAAACCATGAAAAAAATTTCACTTTACATCACCTTTATTTTTCTGTCAGCAACGTCTCAGCTGTATGCTCAAAAAATCAAGGATAATTTTGATGTCATCGCAAAGGAGGAAATAGGCGACCTGAACAAGGATAAAAAAAATGACAGGGTTCTTGTACAAATGGATGTGAAAAGTGACACCAGACCTTTGAGATTGCAGATCTTCCTTTCTCAATCAAATAGTAAAGACCTTAAACTCGCCGTATCATCCACCCAAATAATTGAAAGCCAGTATCCAATAGAAAAAAAAGGAGAACACAGCGACGGTACCATTCCGGATTTTTTCGTAGAAGATGGCAATCTGCAGATGCTGACAGACAAAAATGACCTCAAAAGTCGTTACACCTTCAGATTTAAGAATGGTAATTTTGAACTGACTAATATTTCCAGAGTGATCTGGGACGGAAAAAATAAGACTTCGGAAACGAAGATCGATCTTTTGACCGGAACCAAAATCGAATTTGATCAAGAGTTAGGTTCCGATAAAATTTTAAATAAAAGAAAAAGTCAGTTAAAAATCTCATCCTTACCGAAGATCCAGGACCTGAAATTCTCTGACCTCGAGAAATATTGATTTTAAAAATCCACTACTCTATTTCCTACTTTACAAAACTTCAAAAGTTGATGGACAATGAGATCATTCGATGACAGCCGTTCTTACTTTCACTGTGTGTGCAGAAAAATAACCTAAGGCACCATTGCTGATATTGCTCGGCGGATTTGTGGGCGTAATTCCTTCACCAGGACCACCACCGCCAGAAAGCTGCAGCAGCGCCGCATAGAAAGTATATACTTTATCATCTATGCAGTTCATCTCAACTGTAATTGTATCTCCAACTTTTACTTTCACGCTGTCATCTTCATCATCATTGGGCAATAATAATGGTCTTTGGTTGGGCAATCCATTGTTTACATTGTCCGAGAACTCCATGAAGTTGGACTTGGAACGGTCGTTCACGTTGTAACGAAAAAGATAACGGTTGCCTAGCGATGGCGGATCCGTAAAAATCGGTAAAAGTGTGTAACTCGTTTCTCCAGCCACTAAAAAAGAATCCTGCTCCAGACCTTCAAAATCGACTGCTTCCGGCATCGTACTTTGCGAAACATATTCTTGTCCATCTACCAAAACCTTCAGAGTGTAAGTCCGTCCAGATTGGCCTTGGAAATTGGAAACCTGATAGAATCCATTTCCGATATATTGTAGAGTTTCCGTCTTTCCCAGATCATCACTCATAGTGACCTGCGCATCTTCTACCGCTGGATATTGATTTTCATTAGTGAAAGCGACCGACTTTGTTATTCTCACAAAATAAGGTCCAGCTTGATCGGTAATATTTCCCTCGATAACAATCTTTCCACTTTGGTCGGCCAGATCAAGATCGATCTCTTTTTCACAGGAAATGAACAGGAATAATGAGAATATGATCAGCAATATATTTTTCATAATTAAAATTTGAAATTGTAAGTAATGTTCGGAACCCAACGGAACAGGGAAGTTTGCATCGCTCTGGTAGTTCCTGGTTTGTCCGGATTATCTTCGAAATTGATGGTATACGCATTTTCCCGGCCATAAACATTGTAGATCCCAAACGACCATGAACCTTTGAATCGTTTTTTAGAAACAGGTTCGTAAGTGGCGCTCAGGTCCATCCTGTGATATGCAGGCATTCTGTCCGCATTTCTATTGCTGTACTGGAAAATAGTCTGTCCATTCAGTTGATATTTTCCGGTTGGGAATGTGACGGCATTTCCGGTGCTGTAGAGGAACAATCCGGAGAAAGACCATTTCGGATTCAGTTCGTAAGTGGCAACAACAGAGATATCGTGGGTTTTGTCCTGTCTTGCGTTGTACCATTCATTATCATTGATCCCGATGATCTTTCTTTCGGTTTTTGATAAGGTGTAGGAAATCCAACCTGTGAGTTTTCCGCTTTTCTTTTTGGCAATTAATTCTAGTCCGTAGGCTCTTCCTTTTCCAAATAACAGTTCGCTTTCTACATCGGCAGCAGTGTCGAAGCTGATCTGCGCGCCATTTTTATAATCGATTTGATTCTGCATGGATTTGTAGTAGATCTCAGCATTCAGTTCATAATTATTATTGTTGAAGTTTCGGCTGTAACCTGCGCTGATCTGGTCAGAGATCTCCGGTTTCACGGTGTAACTGCTTCCAATCCATTGGTCGGTTGGATTTCCACTGCCGCTGTTGCTTAATAAATGTAGATTCTGCGTATTTCGGGAATAGCCACCTTTCACACTGCTCACCTCATTGATTCTATAATTCGCTGTGATCCTTGGCTCCAGATTGACATAAGTTTTCCCGAATTTTCCATTTTCTAAAAATTCTGAATTGACGAGTGTTCCGTTTTCATAACTATTAAAAGTATCGCCTCCCAAAACACTGAACATCGCAAGTCGCAATCCGTAGTTGATGGTCAACTTCTCTGTCGCTTTGAAATCATCATTGATGTAAAGAGCATTCTCCCAAGAATATCTCGGGTTTCTGAGAAAGCTGCTCACGCTGGTTCCAGATGCGCTACTCGGCGTAATTGTATGGTAAATGGATTGCAAACCAAACCGCACCGAATGTTTGTTCCCGGCAAACCAAGTGAAATCCTGCTTCAGATTCCAGTCTTCAATTTGGGAATCGAGACCGAAAGTATTGTCATTGCTGGTCAAACTGACATTATAATTGTAATTGCTGTAGATAAATGACGTATTAGAAAATAATTTACTGTTGATAATGCTGTTCCAGCGCAAAGTTGCGGTTGTATTTCCCCAATCGGTTGCAAAAGTATCGCCCAGACCAAGAACATCTCGTCCGAAATATCCTGATAAATATAATCGGTTATTGTCATTGATCTGATAATTGGCTTTTAAGTTGAGATCGTAGAAATACAATTTGCTGTCCTTAAAATCATCAGTTCCTCTCAAAAAAATATCTGCGTAAGTTCGTCGCCCAGAAACTATGAAAGAAGACCTTTCCTTTTGGATGGGACCTTCTACACTCAATCGGCTGCTGATGAGACCAATTCCGCCATTTACATTGTAATCTTTGTTGTTCCCGTCTTTCATCTTCACATCCAAAACCGAAGACAATCGGCCGCCGTATTGAGCGGGACTATTTCCTTTGATAATGCTTGCATCTTTCAAAGCATCACTATTGAAGGTACTGAAAAATCCAAGCAAGTGCGAAGCGTTGTAAACCGGCGCTTCATCCAGAAGAATCAAATTCTGGTCCGTCGCACCACCACGTACACTGAAACCGCTGCTTCCTTCGCCATTACTTTTGATTCCGGGAAGAAGCTGGATTGTTTTCATCACATCTTTTTCACCGAAGAGCACAGGTAATTTTTCAATTTGTTTGATGCTCAAAGTTTCAGTTCCCATTTGAGCAGTAGAAAGATTTTTATCCTTTTTGACTGCAGAGATCACCACTTCTTCAATATTAGTGCTTCGTTGCTCCTCCACTTCCGGATTTAGTTCTATATTGAGTTTGATATCTTCTTCCACATTGATGATCTGCTGAAAATCTCTGAATCCAGGATTCGAGATCATCAACGTATAGGAACCTTTCGGGAGGGAAAGCGAGTAAAAACCGTATTCGTTGGCATTGATGGAAATTGTCGGGTCTTCGGCTATCTTTACCGATACACCAATAAGCAATTCTCCATTTTTCTGATCTTTTATCGTACCACTGACCGAATAATTCTGCTGTGCAAAAAGTGTGGTGCTAAAACAAATTGCGGCAATAGAAGTGGCAATCTTGAAGGATGATATCTGCATTGTAGTTTATTACGTGGTAAAGATATCATTTTCCATCTTTAAAACTAAGTCGTCTCCGTGTAAAAGCTGGTTTGAGTTTATTAAATTTACATTAAGAAAAGTCAGTTTTTATAAATTGAATTAGCGCTCGTGCAATGTGAAGGAAAATTGGCTTCCCACTCCTATTTCACTTTCAACAGAGATCTTACCGCCTTGTGCTTCAATAAATTGTTTGCTGATTGTCAATCCCAGACCTGTTCCCTCTTTTTTGGTTCCTGGGATTTTGAAATACCGATCAAAAACTTTGGAAATATATTGGGGCGGAATCCCTTGTCCCGCATCGGTGACAGAAAATTGGACCTGCTCCCCTACCTTTTTAACGTCCACAGTGATCTGGGAATTTTCATAAGAATAACGCACAGCATTTGAAATCAAATTATTAAGAACCCAAGATGTTTTTTCTGTATCGGCTAATACTTCTTTAAGTCCATTTTCTATATTAATGTTAAAGAGGATCTGTTTTTGCTCTGCCGCCGATCTGTTGGCATTCATGGCATAATCGATGATCGTTCTGATGTCTGATGATTGGATGTTGAGTTGCATAGAACCGCTTTCCACTTGGGTAATGTTCAGCAATTCTCCCGTGATTTTCAGCAACCTATCAGAATCTTCTTTGATCCCATTCACCAGATTTTTCTGCTCGTCATTCAGACTTCCGATCTGGTCATTTTCCAAAAGCTGCAATCCCATTTGGATAGAAGAAATTGGTGTTTTGAACTCATGTGAAACAGTTCCCAGAAAATTGGTTTTAGCCAGATCCAGTTCTTTGAAAGGTGTAATATTTCTCAACATGATCACTTGCCCAATGAATTGACTTTGCTGCTCACCAGTTGGTGTCACATTGATGTCGATGATCTCCTTTTCGAAGTAACTTTCCTTTCCGTCTGCGTAGATCTTCATTGTTTCGGAGGCATTTTTGGTATTTCCTTCAATAATTTCTTTAATGATATTCCTTACCAGATCATTCATGACGGCAACATCCTGGATCAGTTTTCCGACAAAATTTTCTTTTTTCAGACCTGTGATCTTCAAGGCTTCATTATTTACAAAAAGGACTTTCTTGTTTTCATCAATGCCTATCACAGGATTATGCATATTATCGATCAGGGTTTCGATGCGGCGTTTTCCACGGATGATCTTGTCCAGCTTGCTTTCAGAATATTCCTGAAGTTTTTCTGCCATGATGTTGAACGACATTGCCAAATCACCGAACTCACTTTTGCTTTCAAAATGCACTCTCTCCCTGTAATTCTGATTCGCGATCTGTTTGATACTTCCTGTTAGAATTTGAATTGGATCTGCGATATTGGATGGCAAATTGACCAGCAAAATAAATGCAATGAGAAAGCAAAGCATCCCAGTCACGGAGATTGCCATGATCGCACTTTTCGCTGTAGAATCTGCAATGCTACTTTTGTGCTCGATCGCGCTCATATTCAGCTGCATCAATTCGGCAATATCTTTTCTGATGGATGACTGCAATGCTACATTGCCCGAATCTTTTTTTAAGGCTTGGAAATGAACTGCAACATTGTCCGTCGCTTCTTTCTCACCAGGTTCTGTGACATTTTTTTGCTGCTTTTCCAAATGTTTTTCAAAGACGCCATAAGCCAAAGGATCGGAGCTGATCTCTTCCAAGGCCAAAAGCATATTTCTGGAATACTGCAGTGTATTGTAATTGGCCTCCAGAATATTATTGGTATCTTTTTTCAGTTGATTGATGTACCATCCACTTAGGACAGACAATACCAATATCATTAGGAAAAGCAAGCCTACGCCGGCATTTAATTTAGTTTTTATCTTCATTTTTAATTCAACTTAAAATTACCAAGTCGATGTTCTCTTTTGAAAGTTTATTTAGAAGCGAATTGAAAGTGTCGGTTGCAACAATGATTTTCCAGAGGTTGAGATGCGGTTTTCCGATACAAACAGTTGTAATCTTCCGCTCTTCGCATTGTTGTATGATTGCTCTTGTGACATTGGCATTTTCTACCTTGATGATCTCTGCTCCCAATTCTGTGGCTAATTTAAAATTATTAATCAGATGACGCTGCTTATCGAGTGCTATTTTATCTGCACTTTCTCTCGGGATTTGAACATAGAGAAGATACCATTTGCTGTTGTAATAATTGGCTAGTCTCGCTGCTTTCCTAATGACATTCTTAGCCGTTTTTTCGTTGGAACTGATGCAAGCCAGAAATTTTTCCTTCCTGATATTTTTAATATTTGAAACTTCGGTTTCTACTTTCCTTTGAACTTGGGAAGCCACTTCTTTCAGAGCCAGTTCCCGAAGCTGCAAGATATTGTCATTTTTGAAGAAATTGTTGAGCGCCGAATTGATCTTTGCAGCGTCATAGATTTTGCCTGCTTTCAATCTGTCAATCAATTCTTCGGCGGTCAAATCGATGTTCACGACCTCATCTGCCTGAGCCAAAACGCTATCTGGAATGCGTTCCTTAACTTCGATATCCGTTATGTTTTTGACATCTTCATTCAGGCTTTCGATATGTTGGATATTGACCGCACTGATGACATTGATGCTAGCATCCAGGATTTCCATCACGTCCTGCCAGCGTTTTTCGTTTTTGCTGCCTTCGATATTGGTGTGCGCCAATTCATCCACGATCACGACTTCCGGACGAAGGTTTATCACCGCCTGAACATCCAATTCTTCCAGCTCTTTACCTTTATAAAATAATTTTCTTCTGGGAATAATTGGTAAACCGTCTAGCAAAGCATGCGTTTCTTTCCGATTGTGTGTTTCGATGTATCCGATTTTCACATCGATGCCATTAGTTAAAAGCGAATGTGCCTCCTGAAGCATCCGATACGTTTTTCCCACACCAGCACTCATCCCAATGTAGATCTTGAATTTCCCGCGCCTTGATTTTTTTATTAAATTAAGAAAATCCTGAGCTGACCTTTTTTCATCCATAACAGATTATCTATATCAAATTTAGGTAAATCCCTTGTCAAAAATTCAACAAGGGATTTGGTAATATGGAAACTATTAAAAACTTACAGCCAGTGATGTCACCGCCATAAAATTATTTTTATTCAAATGATCATCCCGATCGAGGAAAATATCGTCTTTGCTGCTGAGATTTTTCACTTCTGTACGCCACACCAGATTTGGAAGGATCCAATAATCCGCATTCAAAGAATAGCCAAAGTTCTTGAATCCATTTTGTGTTCCCGTCGCAATGATGACGCCTTTTTCATCACTGTAATACTCGCCTCTTGCTGCAAAACTCAACTTGTCTGTGGCTGCATATTTTGCGATGATCACAGGCGAAAACCAAACATTGTACTGCTCGCTGCCTTTTATCTTTTGCTCAGCGCCGATGTCAAAACCTGTAGTCAAAGCCAACTTTTTACTCAGCTGGAAAATTCCGTACAGATTATGGAAATAGCGCATCTGTTTGATGCTGTCCGGTTTATCATTTCCGATGAATGAACTGCTGTTCAAAATGATTTTATCAGTCGGTTTGTAGGTTAATTGGTGTCCAAAAGCGACAGTGGAATTCCCGTCCACACGCTGAATTCTCTGCCAGCCATTCAGAACCAATCCACTCAAAAGCCATTTACCACTATCACTGGTGTAGGAAATTTTTGCGCCGCTTTCGTAATAAGGTGAGTTTTCGGCCAAAAGACTTCTTGTCAAGGTCCAACAGTCTTTGCTGATAGCACTTTCAAAACCGATGTGTGACGGCATAATTCCGGCATCGACCCAAAGATTTTTGGTCTTCGAAATTTTCAAACCAACATTAGCCTCGTAAATATTTTTGAGAACGCCGGGTTCTGCAGCATAATTGGAATTCATATAAGTTCCGTTTGCCAGAGCTAGATTGGCGCGCAATCTTTCGGTTTTGTAATTGGCTTTTACGAATCCAAGATTCAAATTGACCTCGTTGTTCCGGTTGTGGCTGTATATGAAACCCGGGCGCATGTTGTTTTCAGGATTATTAAAATCGTATTGGTAATAGACCTCAGCGTAAGCGCTTATTTTAAGAGGACTTTTAGTTTCTTCCTGTGCAAAAAGAAGTGTTGATATTCCTAACATCGACAATGTCAGTAAAGCTATTTTTTTCATTTCTATTATTCTTTTTTTTAATTATTTCAAACCGTCAAGCGCGATATTGAGTTTTAGGACATTGATCTTTTCTGTTCCGAATAATCCTAGAAAAGGTTTTTCTGTATTGGATGCTACCAGATCTTGAATTTTGTTTTCATTAACATTCCTGATCTTCGCAATTCTTTTCACCTGAACATCAGCTGCCTGAACAGAGATGTTTGGATCCAGTCCACTTCCGCTGGCGGTAACCAGATCAGACGGGATATCGGCTTTTGAAACTTCAGGATTGTGTTTGATAAAATTATCAATTCTTTCCTGAACAGTTTTCAGGTAATCAGGATTGGAAGGTCCTTTGTTGCTTCCGCCGGCTCCTGCAGCATTATAATCTACAGCTGACGGACGTGACCAGAAATACTGATCTTTCGTGAATGCCTGTCCCACATTTGTGTAATATTTTTTGTTACCAACAGTTACGATTTCGCCTTTCCCGTTGTTTGGAGAAAACTGCGCGATCCCGAAAATGATGAGTGTGTAAAATCCTGAGAAAAACAGCAGACAAACCAATGTCAGTTTTAAAGCAGGAAGAATATGTTGTTTCATTTGATTTAATTTTAATATTCGATGATATGTTGTTACGTCTTTTGATGTTGAATCTGCAGCCCGGCCTGAGTGGAGCTCATTTTTTGTGGCTGGAAAAGCTGGGCAAAAAATAGCGGGAACGGAGGACGGAACAGCTGCCCAAATCATTTTAAATAAACAGTGCTACAATAAGATCAATAATTTTTATACCTATAAATGGAATCAAAACGCCGCCCAGACCGTAGATCAAAAGATTTCTTCTGAGCAATGCACTTGCACCAATTGGTTTATAAGCCACACCTTTCAAAGCCAGCGGAATCAAGACGGGAATAATGATCGCATTGAAGATAACAGCCGACAGAATGGCACTTTCCGGAGAATGAAGGTTCATAATGTTCAGTCCCTGCAAAGCCGGAATCGAGGCGATGAAAAGTGCTGGAACGATTGCGAAATACTTAGCGACATCATTCGCAATACTGAAAGTCGTGAGCGTTCCTCTGGTCATCAACAATTGTTTTCCGATTTCCACAATCTCGATTAACTTCGTAGGGTCGTTGTCCAAATCCACCATATTTCCGGCCTCTTTTGCAGCCTGTGTTCCACTGTTCATCGCAACGCCTACATCGGCTTGGGCGAGAGCTGGCGCATCATTGGTTCCGTCTCCCATCATTGCTACTAATCGACCTTCTGCCTGTTCTTTTTTGATGTAATTCATCTTGTCTTCCGGTTTGGCTTCGGCAATAAAATCATCTACGCCCGCCTTTTCAGCGATATATTTGGCAGTCAAAGGATTGTCTCCAGTTACCATAACGGTTTTGATCCCCATTTTTCTCAAGCGTTCAAAACGTTCCTGGATTCCTGGTTTGATGATATCCTGAAGCTCCACGACACCCAATACTTTTTCGTTCTCGGAAACGACCAATGGTGTTCCGCCGTTGCTGGAGATGGTTTTCACCGCTTCTTCCGTTTCTTTTGGGAAAGAATTACCCGCATTTTCAACTAAGTTTTTGATTGAATCTGAAGCGCCTTTTCTGATTCTGATGTTGTCATAATCCACACCTGAACTTCTGGTTTCCGCTGTGAAATTGATAAACTCAGGATTGTTGATCTCATAAGTTTTAGGATCAATTCCTGCCAGCTCTATGATGGATTTTCCTTCCGGTGTTTCATCCGCCATAGAACCTAAGACCACGGCTTTTGTGAAATGTTTTTCATCGATTCCATTTGCGATATGAAAATGGGTTGCTTTTCTGTTTCCGATGGTAATTGTTCCTGTCTTATCCAGTAAAAGAACATCCACGTCACCCGCAGTTTCCACTGCTTTTCCACTTTTTGTGATCACGTTGGCTCTCAAGGCTCTGTCCATTCCGGCAATTCCGATGGCTGATAAAAGTCCACCAATCGTAGTTGGAATCAAGCACACAAACAACGAAATAAAAGCGGCGATCGTAATCGGCGTGTGGGCATAATCTCCAAAAGGTTTTAAAGTTACAGTTACGATGATGAATACCAATGTGAAACCAGCCAAAAGAATTGTTAAGGCTATTTCGTTTGGTGTTTTCTGTCTGCTCGCCCCTTCTACCAAAGCAATCATTTTGTCAAGGAAACTTTCGCCTGGTTCTGTGGTCACTTTGACTTTGATCCTGTCGGAAAGTACTTTTGTTCCTCCTGTCACGCTGCTTTTGTCACCGCCGGACTCACGAATCACGGGTGCACTTTCTCCAGTGATCGCACTTTCATCGATTGTTGCAAGACCTTCGATGATCTCGCCGTCTGATGGAATAATGTCGCCTGGTTCACAAAGGAACACATCGCCTTTTTTAAGTTGAGAAGAAGGAACGATGGTGATTTCATCATTAAAAATTTCCCCCACCGGCTGTATCCATTTTGCAGGCGTTTCTTCTCTTGTTTTTCTGAGTGAATCTGCCTGTGCTTTTCCCCTTGCTTCTGCGATACCTTCTGCAAAATTGGCGAACAGCAAGGTGATAAATAAGACAGCAGTTACGATAATATTATAGATCAAACTACCTTGATCTTTTTCGCCAAGCGCAATCCAGACACACACGCCAGCCATTACCAATGTTCCTATCCACACCATAAACATTACGGGATTACGGAACATTTTGGATGGGTTCAGTTTTATAAAAGACTGTTTCAATGCTTCATTCACCAAGTCGGCCTGAAACAAATTATTTTGATTTCCTTTCATTTTAATTCAATTATTTAAGTGAAAAATGTTCTGCGATAGGTCCCAAAGCCAAAGCCGGGAAGAAAGATAACGCAGCAACAAGTGCGATAACGGCGAAGACCATCAGTCCGAAAGTTGGTGTGTCGGTTTTCAAAGTACCAGCACTTTCCGGGATGTATTTTTTGGCAGCGAGGCTTCCGGCAATGGCTACTGGGCCGATAATCGGAAGATACCTTGCCATCAACATCACGATTCCGCAGGCGATATTCCAGAACGGTGTATTGTCTCCCAAACCTTCAAAACCACTTCCATTGTTGGCACTTGACGATGTGAATTCGTACAGCATTTCGCTGAAGCCGTGAAAGCCTGGATTATTGAGCCAACTGGCATAAGCTTCGGGATTATTCGCATAAGTATAACTTGCAATCGCGGTTCCTGCCAGGATCAAAAGTGGATGCAGAAGCGCAATGATCATCGCGATCTTCATCTCTCTGGCTTCGATTTTCTTACCTAGGAATTCCGGTGTTCTTCCTACCATCAATCCACTGATGAAAACGGCGAGAATGATAAAGATGTAGAAATTCAGGAAACCGACGCCAACACCACCGTAGAAGCAATTGACCATCATCCCAAGCAATTGATTCATTCCGCTGAGTGGCATAAAACTGTCGTGCATAGAATTGATACTTCCTGTAGAAATAACAGTTGTCGCAATACTCCAATAAGCAGAAGCTGCAGAACCAAAACGGACTTCCTTCCCTTCCATATTTCCCATCGATTGAGAAATTCCCATATCGGAAATCGCAGGATTGCCATTGACCTCAGAAATCACTGTTGGAATCATCAGCATTAAAAAACCAACCGTCATGACGCCAAAAATTGTCCATGAGAGTTTTCTTCTTTTAATAATAAATCCCATTGCGAATATCATCGCCAACGGAATCAGCATCTGAGTTACAATCTCAACAATGTTTGTAAAATAATTCGGATTTTCTAAAGGATGCGCGGAGTTGGGACCAAAAAATCCACCGCCATTGGTTCCCAAATGTTTGATGGCTACAAATGCTGCCACAGGACCACGGCTAACTTCTACTTTATCACCTTGTAAATTAATGATGGAATCTTTGCCCTCAAAAGTCATCGGTGTACCATTGAATGCTAATAATGAAGCAACTACCACTGCAATAGGAAATAAAACCCTTGTACAGCTTCTCACGAAAAAGAAGTAGAAATTCCCGAGCTTATCGGTCGTTCTTTCTTTCATCGCAAAAAATACAACAGCTGCTATAGCTATTCCGCATCCGGCGCTGATAAACTGCCAAAGCATCAAGGTCAACTGTCCGAGATAGGACATTCCAGTCTCTCCCGAATAGTGCTGAAGATTGGTATTGGTGACAAAACTGACCGCGGTATTGAAAGCCAGATCACCACTCATCGATGGATTATTGTCCGGATTCATCGGGAGCCAGCTCATATTGGTCAGAACGAACATCGCTGCCAAAAACCATACAAGATTGATGGTCAATAAGGCGGTCAAATGCTGTTTCCAGGTCATTTCTTTTTCAGGATCGATGCCCGAGATCTTGTAGAATAATTGGTCTACAGGATTTAACAGCTTGTCCAGCCAGGTTTTTTCGTTTCCGAAAATTTTTGAGATGTAGCGGCCGAGCGGCAGTGCAAAACCGACTGCGAGGGCGAACATCAATATAATTCCTAATATTTCTTTGTCCATTTTATAGAATCGTTTATTAATAGTTTCTTTAAAAATTTAATTGATTGTTTTGATCTTAATGATGATAAAGAGGAATGCGATGACGAAAAAAATCCAGCCGAATATCCTGAGCCAGTCCTTCATTTCATTTTTAGTCCTTTTGTTCATCGTTTCTAGAATTTTTCCGGATTGATCAAAACGTAGCCTATGTAGCCAAAAACGGCAATGGCAATGATGAATAATGTGATCATGATCTGTTGATTAATTGATGGTCTTTTCTTGTCTGTTCCATATAAATGTTCTTAAAATCTGCGGGAATCTCCTGGAAGAGAAATCGCCATTGCTGCGGATTTGTTTTTCTTTTCAGGCTTTCAAATGATCTGATGAAGATATTTTCTATCAGGTATCTCACATAGGAATTGCCTCGTTTGTAGATCCAGTCCATTCTTTTGACATTGCGGATCACAGACTGGATCTTGGTCTGTCCCAGAAGATCTTTCATATGATCGACCGTGGTCTGCATGATCCCAGCAAAATTGTTGCGGTCCGAGAGGTTGGTAATTTCATTCCTGATATCAGGATAAAAAGCCTTCAGATATTCCACTGTCTTTTTTTGATTGATCTTTTGCATCGCTCAAATTTTTTCGAATGTTCTTATCAATAGGAAAAAAATCGAAAAGAGCGTTGCTCCCAAGAGAATTAAAATCGTTGTCATAATGGTATACTTATTAGGGTTGAATAATTGCTGCAAACACAAAAACACTTAGGATCACCGCAACATTGATGATGAGAATCTCAAAGTCATGTTTGGTTTTGGATCTTTTCCAGCTTTCCCAGTTTCCCGATTTTATTATTTTTCTATGCATGATATGGCTTGTTTTAAAAGCCTGATTTGTAGATCTGACGCAGATAGGCCTGATGCAGACCTGTTGGCATTTTTGAAAAGATCAAATTTTTGTAGGTGTTGTCGCAGGAAAATGTCAGGCTGTCCAAAGAATAGACAAATACATTTTCCACCGCATTTTTCAGAGCCTGATCGCCCTTTTGGTACAGGTCATCCATTTTGTCGAATGACCGGATCAAAATCGTGGTTTCACCTTTCCTGATAAGGTTTCTGATCTGTCTTGTAAAGACATTGATCACCATAAAGGAATTTTTGGTTTTATAAACCTCTTCGAACTCCGCTTTGGAATCCGGAACCACTTGTATGATCTCCTGTATTGCTTCTGTGTGATTCATTTTAGTAATTGTTTTGAATCACTAATGCCAATAAATATTCCCACTAGCAACCAAAGTCAATAACTAACAAACAATCAATACATTAAAATTAAAAATGAATTTTTGACCAATAAAAAAGCCTATCAAAATGATAGGCTTTTTCTCAATATGATAATGATCTTATGAAATTTTGTATTCTTCGATCTTGCGGTAAAGCGTGGCAATACCAATTTCTAGCAATCGGGCTGCTTCTGCCTTGTTTCCTTTGGTGTAGTTCAAAGTTTTCTGGATCTGAATTTTTTCTGCGCTTGCAAGAGAGAACGCCGACAAACTTTTGTTATCGGAAATATTGGAATTAACATTTTGAAAATCTGATGGAAGCGAGGTCAATTCCAGTTCGGAACCATCGGTCAGGATCACACTTCTCTCTATCACATTCCGAAGTTCGCGGATGTTGCCCTTCCAAGGATGGTGTTTTAGGGCTTCAAGGTATTCCTGACTGATTGAATTAATTTTCTTTCCCGTTTTGAGAGAAAAATTTTTCAGGAAGTAATGCGCCAACTCCTCGATATCCGAAACCCTTTCCCTAAGTGATGGTAGCGAAATATTAAAAATATTGATCCTATAAAACAGATCTTCTCGGAAGTTCCCGGCTTCGATCTCTTTTTCCAGATCTCGGTTGGTGGCCGCAATAATTCTGACATTGACCTTCGTCGCTTTGTTATCGCCAACTTTCAGAAATTCGCCTGATTCCAATACCCGCAGCAGTTTTGCCTGCAGATCGAGAGGCATTTCTCCTATCTCGTCCAGGAAAACAGTTCCATTGTTGGCTTCTTCAAAAATCCCTTTGGAATCCTTGATCGCACCAGTAAAAGCACCGGCTTTGTGCCCGAACAATTCGTTCTCGAGTAATTCTTTGCTGAATGCAGAACAATTGACCGCGACAAAATTCTGTTTGCTTCGGTTGCTCGCATTGTGGATCGCTTGCGAAAAAACTTCTTTTCCAGTTCCAGTTTCGCCTGTGAGCAGCACTGTAGCGTCTGTAACCGCCACTTTTTTTCCGGATTCTATGGCCGACCTTATCTGTTTTGATCTACCGATGATCGCATCAAAAGAATATTTGTTTCCCAATTGTTTTTCCAATTGAAGGACCCGTTTGTTCAAGGCAACTTTTTCGATGGCTTTGTAAACCAATGGAATGATCTTGTTGTTGTCATCCCCTTTTGTGATGTAATCAAAGGCGCCATTTTTGATAGCCTGCACGCCATCGGGAATATTTCCAAAAGCGGTAAGCAGGATGATCTCCAGTGACGGGTATTTGTCTTTGATAAACTTGGAAAATTCTACACCACTGCCGTCAGGAAGCTTGACATCACATATCACAACATCGATGTCAGAAACCTCGAGTCTTTTTTTTCCGTTTTTCAGATCAGAGGCCTGGAAAACTTCAAAGCCTTCCAAACCGATAATTCGGGAAAGCAAGGTTCTTATTTTTTCCTCGTCGTCGATGATAAGTATTTTGTTCACTCTGCAAAAAATTATGGACAAAGATAAATATTAAAGAACCTATCAAAATGATAAACTTTGGTAAAAATGACATTAGGCCAGTAAAACAAAATTCCAATTGGATCATTCATATCATGATCATTTCTTCGCTGGCAGCCTTATTTTGAAAACGCTTCCTACTTTCAGTTCAGATGCAACTTCCAATTCTCCCTGATGGATCTCTATGATCCTTTTGACAATAGATAAACCGATTCCGTTGCCTTTGCCGTAATTTTTATTATTTCCACGGTAAAACAGATCAAAGATATTTAACTGATCTTCCTCCGAAATTCCTATTCCACGGTCTATAAAGCGAATCTCCAAAGCATATTTTTGAACTTCTATCTCTACATTACAAAACTTGTCTGGCGAATATTTGCAGGCATTTTCCATCAGATTGAGAAAAGCGATCTGGAGCAGGTAAGGATTTCCGTTAAAATCATAATTGCTCTCATCTTTGTCTGCGAGATTATCCATATAATTGATCCCGATCTTGTAATCCTGATTTTTTTGTAGCAATGCAACTTTCGCATCTGCCAGCACCTCATCCAAACGAACATCCGTAAAACTGATCTGCGAAACGTCATAACTTGCCCGCGCAAAATCCAAAAGTGCCGATGAAAGCTGCGATGCATGATTGGCGTCCTGCAAAGCATTATCAATGGACAGTTTGTAATCATCCAAGGTAATATTAAGTTCCTTTGCCAGTTCCAGCTCGGCTATCAATGTGGAAAGCGGCGTTCGGAATTCGTGCGAAATGGTCGTCACAAACTGCTTGTGGTTGTTGAATGATTTTTCTAATCTGTTAAAAGTCGAATTGAAAGTTTCCGCCAGTTCAGAGATCTCGTCTTTGGCTTTTGGAATGACCAATCTTTTGTTCAGATTATGCTCCGAAATATCGCGGATCTGGAGAATGATATCTTTTAAAGGTTTCAAGGTGTAATATGAAAAGAGAAAACCTATGATGAAAATGACAGCGATGGAAATAAAATATACAACAATTACATCATCCTTAAATTCCGAAATATGTTCTTTTCCTGTCACATCTACCGCACTTCCAATGATGTAATAATTGGCGCCACCAGACTCGTATTTGATTGCCATGTACTGCCGTTCTCTTCTCAGCCATGTCATCCTGTTCTTTCCACTCCTGATGAGTTTATCTAGGTAATGCTGATTTTTGGAGGAAGGCGTGATATCTGTGAAGATCAAATTCCTGTCACTGTTGTAAACACTGATGTCAGCTTCGTTCAGCATTTTTTTGTTGCGCTCGTGGAGTTCTTTGATCTTCGAATTAGGAATTTTCGCATCAAATATAAACTCAGAGCGCCAAATGATCTTGTAGCCCAATCGGTCATTGAACTCGTCTTCCCTATTCTTCTCGGAAACAAAATACAAGACGTACGCAAAAACGAAAAGGATCCCAGCAGTCAACAATGCGTAACTGAGTGCTGTTCTGGTAGCAATTTTCATAATTGATCAGTGAATATGAAACCTACTCCAGGTTTTGTATGAATCAGTTTTTCATCAAAATCTTTATCGATTTTCTTTCTGAGGTAAGCAATGTAAACATCGATATAATTGGTTCCGGTATCAAAATGATTTCCCCAGACATTCTCCGCAATCTCGTCCCTAGCCAGTATCCTATCGGCGTTGCTCATTAGAAAAACCAATAGTTTAAACTCTTTGGGCGTAAGATTGATCTCTTTTTCATTTCGGAAAACACGGTTGGTATTTTTATCCACTTTTAGATCTTTATATTCGATGTGATCCGAAAGTTCATTTTTCTGTGATGAAGTTGATTTCCTTAATAAGATCGCTTTTATTCTGGCGTAGAGTTCTCTGATCTCAAAAGGTTTCACCATATAATCGTCTGCGCCTGCATCAAAACCTTCGATCTTTTCATCGATCGTTCCTAGTGCGGTCAGCATAATGATGGGAAGTTCTGGATTTTTTTTCTTGATCAATCTGCTTAATTCGATTCCGTTCATCTTGGGAAGCATAATGTCTGTGATCACAAGCTCGAACACTATTTTATCGACCATTACCAACGCATCTTCCGCGTCTTCCGAAATATAGATCTGATAACCCTGACTTTCCAAACCTCTTTTCAAAAGTGCGGAAACACGGGCATTATCTTCAATAATTAAAACCTTCATATGAACATTGTTACAGGACAAACTTCAAGATCCCCAATATCAATCAGCTGATTATCATCGTCCTTTAAATTCTCTGCAAAGGTATCTCATATTTTTATTCTTAATGAATTTCTAAAGATTTTCTAATGGTTTTCTAACGACGACCCGGGATTTCCGAAAGTAATTTTGTCCCGTTGAAATCAACAAAAAGAGGACAATCAATATTATGAACAAAAAATCTATCAAAGCAGGGCTGGCCATACTTACCATCATGGGAATGTCAGCCAAAATGGAGGCTCAGAAAAAAAATGACTTTAATAATCCGGGACTCACGCATTATCTGAATGACGAACATACACGCTACGTTTCCTTCAGCGGCTATGCAGAATTGTGGGCAAGATACACCCAGCTGAATCCAGGAAGTCTTATCAACGACCAGGCAAAATCTGATGTTTCCGATCTGTCTCTTAGAAGGGTGAGAGTAAAGATGACCTACAAACCGACGGAAAAACTGATGTTCGTTCTACAGGCCGGAACCACCAACGTGAATATGAATGCGAAAGCAAGCAATTACATCGACCTTTTGGATGCTTACGCGGAGTATGCTTTTAATGATAAAATTGCGGTCGGGGCTGGGCGTTCCACTTGGAGAGGTCTATCAAGATTCACAACTGGACCTTTGAACACTTTGTTGTATGACCTTCCTGCCTATGCTACTTCCAACGCTGGAGCAACAGATTTTACGGTAAGAGAATTAAGCGTTTATGCGAAAGGCCAATTGGGAAGATTTGATTACTGATTGGTAGTTGCAGATCCTTACACAATGGCGACCGCTGAACCAAAAGTGAATGTTGCTACTTTCAGCAAAAACGCGCCAGGTAAAGATTTTTCAGGTTATTTCCGATATGCATTTCTTGACAAAGAAAATATCACAACACCTTTCAATTCCGGGACTTATGGCGGCAAAAAGAAGGTCTTGAGTTTGGGAGCAGGTTTCGATTACATCCACAATGCAACTTGGCACAAGTACTTTGATAACAATGTTCTGAATGATGATATGCAGAATTATGCGGTCGACCTTTTCTATGACGCACCTATCAACAAAGACAAAGGAACATCCATAAGTGCATATGGGATGGCGATGTACAATGATTACGGCCCCAACTATGTTCGCTACGTTGGGACCAATAATCCCGCAACTTCCGTGAATGCTTCACAGGCAAGTCTCAATGGTGCTGGAAATGCAATGCCTGTGATCGGGACTGGAAACACCTATTACGTACAAGTTGGTGGCACGCTTCCTTACTTTAATAAAGACAAAAAGAACCTACAACTACAGCCCGCAGTTGGGATGCAATTGTCCAATCTGAAAGGACTTCAGGATAATGCGATTGTTTATGACGCCGGAATATCATTACTAATGAACGGCATGTCTTCCCGATTGACCTTTGATGCGCAGAACCGACCGATTTTCACTGGAGATGCATTAAACAAGGGTGTTGTTTCTGACAGACAATGGCAGTTTGTCCTTAAATATAGAATTGATTTTAATTAAAAATAATAAATAAAATGGAAAGAAGAAAATTCTTGTTCCGATCCGTACAGGCTTCTGCCCTGCTACTTTTATCAGGAACCCTATTCGCATCAGTTTTACCCAATATCAATCCCATAAAACCTACAAAAGTGTACGCTCACAATTTATTCTTCTGGCTTAGAAAAGACCTTTCCGCAGCAGAAGTGAAAGACTTCGAAAATTTCTTCGAAGGTCTTAAAAAACTTCCTTATCAAAAAAATCTACGTTACGGAAAACCAGCAGGATCCAGTCCGAGAACAGTTCTAGACAGCACTTACAGCTACAATTGCGCGATGCAATTTGATTCTCTGGAAGAACTGGAAGCTTACGGGAAATTACCAGAGCATTTGGCTTTAGTTAAAAAATACAAGCCAATGTTTGAGAAAATGTTGGTCTATGATACTGTTTACAATTAATAAATTATTATATTTAAAATGAAAAAATTCATCAAAGGAATATGCCTCGCATTGGCACTAAGCTCATTCGTAATGAAAGCACAAGACAAAGAAAACAAAAACCTCAGCATCAAGGTCAATAAGGAAGAATCGAAAGAATATATTCCTGCAGTGAGGCTCATCAACAATCCTGATGGTTCTTGTACCTTCGAGAAAGGCAGAATTCCTACTTTGAAACATCTGAACACGACCACATTCTGGATGAGCAACAAGACAGAAGATTGGGAAAAAAATGCGCATCCCGCTCCAAGAAGACAATATGTGATCACTCTGAAGGGAAATATCAGATTCAAAGTGACGGATGGTTCTACTTTTATCATCAAACCTGGAACTGTGCTTCTGGCTGAAGATCTGAAAGGAAAAGGTCACAGTTGGGATATGGTGAGAAGCAAGGCGTGGGAAAGACTATACATTCCGATCGCGGAGAATGCAGACGATTTTTTTGTCGCAGATAAAGACCATGATTGATCATAATTTTGATGAAAGATGTTTCCCCTGTAAGCAGATGTCAGGATCAGGGGTGTTTTGGACTACCATAAAAGCTTCAGCCCAGATAAGAGTTCCTATTCCTACGAAATAACATTGACCAGACAACAACTGGCATCTATAATAGTCCTTCGGGTAGAAACCGTCATCCGCAACATAAAAAATATTGAAAAGCAGGAAGTTCTGAAGATCATCAATAGAAATATCTATTATTAAAATTAAGTCGTAAAACCCACCTTATAAAGTGGGTTTTGTGTTTTCTGAGGAGCTTCAATACTGAAAAAATTGAGGTTTTGATCTGAAGTCGATCAAAAAAAATCCAATTAATTAATCCAGTGGCTTTGCCTAAACTATTTATATTCTTCAAGTCCTAATCGTGGAAATAATAAGCTCTCAAAAACAGACCAATATCAAGCCGATATCATCATAGAATATCATTTGTCAACAGCATTGTCAACACTGTAAGCCAATTAAAGAATGATATTTGGAATAAATTTACCTAACAAAATTAAATTGTATTAGATGAAATTTACTATCAGATCCATTGTTGTTTTTGTGTCTACAGCCATCAGTATTGGTGCTGCTGCACAAAGCACAAATCTAAAAAAACAAAACGGCTACCTCGCTTCTCAAAAGAATGGCAGCATTTCTTTACTATCCCGATGGAGCTCTTTCAGAGCAAACGATGGGTACAAAACCTCTTTTGATCCGCAACAAAAAATGCTAGCCCAAATGGGCCTGTCAATACCCGAATCAAAAATATCAACTAAGACGAACCAGTTCTACGGTGGCGAAGCCTACAAAGGCAATAATGTCCCTTACGCCTCAATTACAGATGGTCTGGGAAATACTTATATTACAGGAGGAAGCTCTAACGAAAACCAATCGTCTGGAGACTTATTTACGATCAAGATCGGGCCAGATGGACAGACACTTTGGCAAAAACGGGAGCTGGCGGCACAGTTTGCCGTAGAATACGGAATGCAGATCAGCTTTGATAATTTGGGAAATATCATTGTATCTGGTCTTAAATGGAATGGTAACGATATGGATATCCGGGTAGTGAAATATGACACTTCCGGTTCCAAAATTTGGGATACGACCTTTGATAACGGTAAGGAAGGACTTGATGTTCCAAACAGCATGACCACGGACGCCAATGGCAACGTCTACATCACCGGAATTGCATGGTCCGGAAATTCTAGTGATTTTGTGACCATCAAATATAACAGCAACGGTGTTGAGCAGTGGCACCATACAGAAAATCCGGCAGGGGGAGAAAACTGGAATGAAGCAACAGCCGTAGCAGTAGATACCTTCGGAAATGTTTTGGTCACAGGCTATAGTCCCAATTCAGAAGGCTGGCTAAATTACCATACGATCAAATATAATGCTAACGGTTCGAAGCTTTGGGAACAGGATTATAATTATGAAAGTACCGACCCTGAGAATATTGCTGACGTCACCAACTCTGTAGCACGGGCCATAACTACAGACAGCGACGGCAATGTTTATGTGACCGGAACTTTTGACACCTTCCTTAACCGAATTGGAACCATCAAATATAATTCTGAAGGCCAGCAAGAATGGGTTCGAACTTACAGAAGCGAGAGCGAAGGAACAATGGGTTGGAAAATAGGCTTTAACAATAATGCATTGTATGTAGCAGGCAGCCATTCAGGAGGATTTTCAGATGACGGAACTGTATTACTTTCTTATACCAATAATGGTGAAGAGAATTGGAGCAAAGAAACCAGTGATCTCATCGACATTAATAATGCTTCTCTAACCTTTGACCAAGAAGGCAATATTATAACCTCAGCCAATGGTATGACGCCAGGCGCAGAAGAATGGGAACAGGATGTTGCAGCTCGTGCCTACAAATATTCAGCGGATGGAGAACTTTTGGGGCAATCTGCTTTTGTTATCTCTACATCCACAGGAATGGCAAGTATGGGACAAATGGCGGGAGCAAGAACTGATGCTAACGGGAATATCTATTTCTCTGTCAATTCCTATTACACTGACAAAGGCGCTGTCTTTGAAACTGTAAAATCAACCTTTGAAACCACCAGTCCAACACCACAGTGGAACGCCACTTACGCCAACTTAGGAACCAAGGATGCGACATTGCTCAATTCTTTCAATGATAAGAATGGCAACACGTTTTCGACAGGTTCGTATTATAACTATGCCGATGGAATGCTTAATAACAATTACTTCCTCGTAAAACACAATACCGAAGGAAATATAGTTTGGGATGCCGTCTTTAATTCAGAAAATGGAAATGCTGCGGAAGGTATTGTAGCAAGAGCCGATGCCAACGGAAACACTTATGTTTGTCTATTGCCTGGTTTTGAGCAGAATCCTCCAGCTTTAAAAGTGATGAAACTTTCACCGGAGGGCAATCAGATCTGGTCAAAGGACATTGAAATTTTCAATCCTCAGGTCTATGTGATGGAACCTCAGGCAGACGGATCGGTTTATCTTGCTGGTACTGGTAAACAAACAGAAGGAAGTAGTTCAAGTTCTTTTTTAGGAATTAAATTAGCTGCTGACGGCTCTCTTGCCTGGAAAACTTATATGCCTGGATCAAGTGATAATAACATTTATAGAATCAATTCCGGAAAGGTGGATTCCAACAACCGACTAATACTTACAGGTTCACACGGTAACGGTAGCTTCATCTCCGAAAATGTCGACCTGACAACCGTTCAGTTCAATGCGGATGGAACGCCAGGCTGGATCGCTCCCGTAACCATTGAAGGTTCAAACTCTTATGGGACGGACCTGTATATTGCTGAGGATAATAGTATTTATGTTAATGGTTATGCGAAAAATAAAGAAACTTATGCTGACGATATTGTTACAGCAAAAATAAGTGCAACAGGAAATATACTTTGGAGCAAGACCTTCGGTGATGCTGACAGAGATGAGCGCTCATACACCATAAAACCTTTCAGCAACGGCGATATTGCAATGGTAGGTTACAGCCTTGCACTTAATGGTGACATTAATAATACTTTGGTAAAATACAATGCTTCTGGTGATGAACTTTGGAATTTCGCATCAGAAAACATGCGTTACTACAACGATTTCCATATCGATGCTTCTGATGTGAGTTATGTTATGGATCAAGTTCTTATCGATCCGTTCCCTCACAAGATCTTTAACCAGCCTTTTCCAATTGCTTCCTTGATCAAAATCGATAAAGACGGACAAAACAAAGGAGAGACGTTTTTCAACGGACCAGAATATGCTGAGTTTTTTGGACAGAAGCTTATCCCACATTCTGATGGCAGGCTTTTGCTGGCAGGCAGCGTGAGTAACCAATCTTTTTTCAAAGGGCTTTACTTTTTTGAAACAGAGCATGACGAAACACTGAGTCTTTCGGATGACTTAAATTCTTCGACAACAAAAGATGCGCTAGGTCAAAACTATCCCAATCCTGCTTCAAATAGCACAACAATTCCATTTACTCTCATTAGTAGTGGAAAGGTTGTCATAAGACTTTACAATACGCAAGGGAGCTTGATCAGGGAAATAGCTTCGGCGGTTTATCCTGCGGGGCGTAACCTCATAACATTTGATACCAAAGGTTTACCAACCGGCATTTACTTTTATCAATTAGAATCTTCTGGCATCAAACAAGCCAAGAAAATGATCATCAAATAGTTTTGATTACTAAAATCAAAGGCTCTGGGTAAATATCCAGAGCCTTTTTTTTGTTTACGCAGTATAAAAATTTAAATTTGGATTATTATGCTGAAGATGAATAAAGTAAATCCAATACTATTCCTGTTTTTAATTTTACTGTTTGCCGTTTTCTGCAATGATGAAGGCGCTAAATCTGTTGCTAATAAAAACCATTCTGCAAAAGACGAATCAGGCAATTTCAGGAAGCTTGGCGATGAGCAATGGCATCTTGGAAACTATCAGGAAGCACTTAATTATTTCACTAAGGCTTATAAAAAAGTAAAAGCCTCCGGTGATGAAAAAGAAACCGCTACCCTACTCAACAATCTCGGATTGGTGCATTGGCGGCTTGAAAACAACACGGCCGCCTTAGAATGCTATACAGAATCAGCGGCATTAGCGGAAAAAAATGGAATGCAAAGGCTTTTGGGTTTAACGCACACGAACCGGGCATTGATCCTAAAAGAACAACGAAATTTTGAGGAAGCATTTATCCAAAACAATGAAGCGATCAGGCTGTTCAAGGAAATCAACAAACCTCATGATCTGGCAACGGCTTACAATAATCAAGGTCAGATCTACAGATATTCTGGAGCCTATGATGAAGCTCTGAAATTCTACCTTTTATCTTTAGAGCAGTGTGAAAAAATAAATGATCTGGAAGGCAAGGCGGTTGCCTATCAAAATCTGAGTACAGTTTATGCTAAGCAAGGAAAAAAGGAAAAGGCTCTTGACGCCGCCAGAAAATGCCTTAAAATAAGCTATAAGACCAAAAGCAAAGTTCGTATAAGCGAGGGTCTTTATGAACTTTCCCACAATTTTGATCGATTTAAAATGCCTGATTCTGCATTGTACTATTTCAAAAAACACAATGAGATCGAAAAAAGCCTGATGAAGGCCAATCAAAGTAAAATCCTATCTCAGTTTCAAGCCAATTTGGGAATCGAGGTCAAAAATCTCCGGATCAAAAACCTGCAAAATGAAAAGGAAATTGCCAATGACCGTTTTATGTTCGTCGGAGCCTGTGTGATGATCGCCTTGTTGGTCTCGGCATTTTTTATTTACCGTTATTTGTCAATCATCAAATTCAGAAAAAAACAGCTTGAAGCAGAACTTGAAACCTCAAAACAGATCATTCAAATAAAAGAAGACGACCTGAGGACCTACATCATCGACCTTACTGATAAAAACAACATCATCAGCAAACTGCAAGAGCCAGACAAAGAACCGAGAGACATTGAAGATGAGGTCAATGAACTATTGGAACAGAAGATCTTTACCGATGACGGTTGGGACAAATTCAAGAAGCGCTTTGCAGAAATATATCCAGATTTTTTCAAAAGGATCAAGCAGAGCAACATTCCTGTTACAGAGGCAGAAATACGAATCTTGGTTCTTATGACATTGAAACTGAATGGCAACGAAATGGCAAACAGCCTTGGTATTTCTCCGCAAAGCGTAAGAGCTTGCAAGATGAGACTCAAGAAAAAACTGCAGGTCAATGACTATGAATCTGTTGAAAATTATTTGAACTATATTTTTTCTTAGATTTAAATTATCATTTGGGTTGTCACAAATTCCATACAAGCCAATCACTCGTAAAAAACTAAGCTCTTAAGATTCACTTACAAATGTAAATCTGCTTAGCTGATACTGAACGCAAAGTAATTGAACGGCAATTCTTTATGTACTCCATATAAAGACTGAATAGTCCCAAAATTTCTATTGTAATGCCATTTGCTCCAGTCAAATGATCCTGGATCTGAGGTCTGTAACGCAATGTAAACACCTCTTGCCATTTTGAGATGAGAGGCGATATTATCAAAATAAAGTCCCATTTTGGGAGCTGTGATCTCCCTGTTCCTATTGCGACCGGCTATTAATTTTGTAATGCCTGTCGCATATTCGCTTAAGATCGGAATGATGGGATTCAGCGTTCCGAGCAAGGTTATGCCATTCTTGACAACTCCTTTTTCCATGGTGTCCAAAAGCTGGTCATCATTGTCATTGGAAACATTGATGATCTCTACATCAAACTGCATCAGCTGTTTTCCTGTATTTAAACCAATAAAGATGGGATAGCCGGAGATCGGTGCATTCTGTCCTTCCTGTATGGAGAAGATTTGATTGAAACTTAGATCCTGCTCCGAAGAATCTGTCAGATAGTTCTTTGCATTGAATTTGAACAACACCCGATGCTTACCTCTCCCCGGATATTCATAGGCACGAAAGTAATCCAATGAAATGTTGACCTGTGTATTCTTGAGGGATTCATCCGCAGAAACGTTCCGAGCTTCAACGATCTTGAGCGAAGTTTCCGTAGAGCTGCTTTCCGGAATAAAACCAAAGGCATAAGAAGAATGCTCCCAAGCTCTCGGTTCCCTGTTCCAAGGCCACGCAACAGATTCCAGATCGGCGTTGGGATTTTGATTTAAAATTTCTTCAGCTTCGGCCTTCAGATCCATTGATCGGTACAATGCAACCGCTTCTTGGGCATTCAATTGTGAAAAATTTTTCATGTCAGATTAATTTAAAATTGTCTGTTACTAAATGAATAATGGTCATTGATCTCCTTCTGTTCAGAAAATTAAAATACTTAAGGAAGATACTTAAAATTAAACAACTTTTGAGCAATATAATTTAAGAAGTCAACTCAATAAAAGAATCCTTTACCCATTGGTCATCCATCGCGATCTGTGACCAGCCATCTTTTTGGCTATAAATAAAAACCTCTGTCCCTTTATCTAAACTGCCCACTTTTGGAAATGAAGTTCCGGCACCGGCCCTCACATTTAGAATATCGGATTTCACCAAAGCCCTTTTGACCTCATTGGTAAATCTGCCTGAAACCAAATGCTCCGCTGAAGAAGACACTTTGAACCAGCCATCCTTTTCTTTGTACACTCTTAGAACACTGCCAAACAATTCCGGTTTTCTGTCTTTTACTTTTGCGTTTGAGGAAGATGGTCCAGTTCTGATGTTAAGCGTTTCTGTATTCACCACCACGTATTTTAAAACTTTGGATGTCGGGTTTGCACTTTTGATCGATAAAGCTTCGGCAATCAACGGGATAAAATTTCTATTGCAGTCTTCTACTTTATTACCGCCGAAGAAATTGCTTCCCGGACAAGATTTGTTGTTGCCACTTCCATTATTTCTGGCACCTGTGGAGAGGTTGAACCAATGGTGATAGACAATCGTGTTCGTATTGGGAATTAGTCCAAATTTTTTGAGCAACGCTGCAGTTACGGTTATGATGGCTTCTCTTTGCTGAGTGGTCATCTGGTCTCCACCTTTGTCAAAATTCCCCACATTTTCAATACAAAAATGATTGGCATTGCTGCCATAGATGCAGGCCGGTGACTTTTCGAAACTTCGACCTGTCACCACAGAACCATCGGGGAAAATAGAAATGTGCTGACCTATGTCTGCCCAGCCGTTGGCATTGATGTGCGTATTCTTCATCCCCTTTTGCAGTTCCAAATGATTTTTACCATTAAAATGATTGTAAGACGGGATGTAAGTATGATGCTGCTGAACAGAAAGTACTGTTCTGGCAATCTTTAATTTTGAAATATAACTTTCAAACTCCGTTGAGGTCATCTTTGTAAATCCATACTTGGTCTCCATGGCATTTTATTTTAAAAGTTTGTATTTGAACAGCTCCTCGATTAGAATGTTGGTCAGTTTATTCGAGACGGTTTTTGCAATGAAGCGGTTTCCTACGGTTTTCATAAAAGTATAACCAAGGATTCTCCACAACCTGATCTTGAAATTTTTGATGAAAACCAGTTCATTCCTTTTTTTGACAATTGGTACAGTTGCCTCATCATCTTTTTTCCTTAGATGGTCATAGGCAATATCCACAATTCCCTTCACTCTTTTGTTCATTAGTTTTTCTAAGGGAACAATGTCTTTCTGATAATCGATGGACGGAAACACCAGACCTTTGGTATTGTCTTCATTGATGTAAGGATCAAAATAAGTCCTGTTGTTTTCAATCTTTTTAGATTCTATCCGGAAATCTGGAATAATAGGCAACATGATCTCATCCGTGTGTCTATCGACAAAGGCGTAGGCATCTTTCAGGGAAGAGGTCCATTCCGAAGCTGATGGATGTTGCGCTTCATTGAGGTGGAAATAATAACGCAGAAAACTTTGACAGTTCTTTCTCCCCAACATAAAATCATGCACCCTGAACGACTTATGGATGAAACCCGAAAAACCCGACAATGCGCCACATGCAATGGTATTTTTCAGTGGCTTTTTATTTTTATCATAGCGTGTCGGCCAGATCATATTTTTGTCGGTATTGTCGTCGAACATCTCACTGATATCCCTTTCTTTGAAAGAAGCCTGATGTCTCAGCGTGGATATCAGTTGTGGAATGATGTGGAACAGATCCTCTTTGACATCCTTGGTTGCAAATGGATTCTCGGGTATGAAATTGGGGAAAGGATCGATCATGATCAGCTTATAATTTTTATTGAACTCCTTTCCAATGACATTCAACGCTTCTGCTATTGGCTCATTGTTGGTCATTCCTCCGTCTACCGCAGTGAAACTGTATTCCTCCTCTACTCTGGGAACGAATTTGAAGCCTTCACCAAAAATACGTTTAAGGTTGGCATTGATATAATCTTTGGGAATCCCGGTAAAAGAAATACTTTTAAGACCAACTGGAAATGCACCGCTTGCCCTGGCACATTTTAGAAAGAATCGAAGAGAGTTTTCATCACCAAGATCCAGGTCGAGTTTGGACACATCACTTGTAGGTTTGTTGTTCTGGAAATAGGCAAATGCTTTGTGGTAGGACATCGTGTGCGCTACCCTTTTTTTGTCAGAATCGAAGTACAAATCGATGGGAATTCCCTTCAAGTTACTCAAAGTAAAAAGGACATCCAGATTTGGATTGATGAAAGTTGGCAATATATTGACCTCGATCGATCTGGCCTTCATCACGATCTTATCGATAAGATGGTCCATAAACTCGACATTGAGCAGAGCGTCCAATTTACCTTCTTCCAGGTCTGCAGCGGAGAACAGATATTCGCTGATTTCCTCTTCAGACTTCAAACCGAAATTGACCCAAGTATCAAACAACAGATTATCAGAAGCTTCCTTGGAATATGGATCGATGACTTCTTTCAAAGAATCTTTAGCGAGTCCTATGAGTGCGACCGCTGCAGCAATACTTCCCGCAGATGCTCCTGTGAAAATATCAATAACCACATTGGGTTTGGGTGTAGTGGTCGGATCTTCTTTATACTTCTCGTCCCAAATAAATAAGGTATTGAAAAGATAATCCAAGACACCGGCAGTGTAGGCTCCAGCTGTTACTGCGCCCGCCAATACTAAACCAATATGAATTTTTTCTTCTGATGTTTTGTCCATAATTATTCTTTTCAAAAAAAGGAATTTAAAACTTTATATCTACTCTCGATTATTCGTCTTTACAATACTTACATTCAAATTTAGAAATTAATTTCAACGTCTCTGTACATCTTTAACAAAGCATAACGTCAAATGAGTTCTATTAAAATATCTGTAATGTTTTGAGAAATGTTTTAAGACAATAAAAAGATAGCAAAGAAGAAATGCGGAGTTTCTTTCTGGCGTAAAAAAATTTTACAATGTAAATATAGTAGCATTTGTATCAATTTTTATTATATTTGTTGATACAATTCATACCAATGTCGAAATTAGCAGATAACATCAAGTTGTTGAGAGCCAGGCAAAAGATCTCTCAGCAAAAAATTGCAGATGCATTACTTATAACCAGAGTAAGATATGCCAAGTATGAGGATGGCACTTCTGAACCACCGATAGAGATCCTGTTGAGACTGTCAAAATATTTTGGTATCAGCATCGATCTATTGGTATCGGTAGACATCAGAAAATATCCTTTGGAAGAAATGCTCAACCTGCCGGACAACAGGATCCTGGTACCAATTACCGTTGATGCTTCCGGGAACAACCAGATCGAGATCATCCCCCAAAAAGCCTCCATGGGTTATCTGAATGGCTACGCAGATCCCGAATATATAGAGAGTCTCCAGACCATCTCATTGCCTTTCCTCCGAAATGGAAAATACCGCGCTTTCCCGGCACAAGGCGATTCTATGCCACCATATAAGGATGGAACGTATATCGTTGGAAAATATGTAGAAGACCTTTCTGAATTGAAGACCGACAAGACCTACATCTTCATCACAACCAATGATGGGATCACCTACAAAAGATTTCAGTTTCATGAAGCCACTGCTATTTGCGTAAAATCTGACAATAATTTTTATGAACCTTACAAGATCCCGCTAAGCGAGATCAAGGAGATCTGGGAATTTGCCTGTAGCATCTCTACTCAGGAATATGAACCGGAGGAGTTTTCCCAACATAACATCCAAAATCTTTTTGTTGAGATCAAAGAAGACATCAAGAAGATCAACAGCCGAATGACTTAGAATACACTGCTCTCTCTTTGGCAAATAAATTGAAGTTCAATTATTAAAGTTATAAAATATGATCTAAGTTTTCTCTGATGAATATTTATACGTAACAATTGAATTGCAAAAAGAACAAACATTATGCTGAAAAAAGGAGATAAAGTCAAATGGAGATTTCAGTTTGGCGAAACACACGGGATCATCACAAATGTCCATACCAAGGATTTTGTCTTCATGAACAGACAAAGAAGAGCGTCCGAAGAAAGCCCGCAATATGAGGTCATGAGCGAGAAGACCGGTAAAAGTGCTGTTCACAAATCTTCTGCTTTGAAGAAAATTTGACCTTGAAAATAAAGAAGGTGAATCTTCGGAAATAACTTGGCTCCACTCCTATCCCACTCCTATCTTCATCAATTTTAATGTAGATCCAGAATTAATAATTTCGGATACTACAATTGGTCAATCTGCTTTTGATCCTTGCTATTTCTTCTTTGCTGAAGTTATTGCCTTGGATCTGAAGTTCCCTTAATTTTTTAAGTTCAAGGATAGATTCTGGTACAAAATCGATCTTCATGTCTGCAATCGAAAGTCTAAATAAATTGGGAAAATGATCAAAAACATCTGGAATTGACACTTTACCATCTTTGACCACAAGTCTTTCCGATTTTTTCTTGGTTCTCCAAAAAGAAATATCCAACTCTTCTATCTGACCCAAATCCTTGATGCTCTCCAGCATTTGCCCAAAAAGTTCATAATTAGGCATTTTTTGCCCCATCACAGTTTCGGCGCTCAGATTTAGCTTCTTTACATTTTTTAAGGATGACAGATCTGGAAAGATTTTCAAATCAGACAGGGAACAGCTGAGGTCTACTTCTTTCAACTGGTTGGCGTTATCATTATTTATTTTGATCTCCGAAAATCTGCAGACCGGTGCGCTCAGTGTTTCGATGTTTTTTACATCAAAGATCCAATCAGGAGCAACTTGTGGTTCTTTATCTTTAGGATCGAAGACAATCTTCAGGTCTGTGATCGACGTCGTATTCTTGATAGAATCGGGAACATTGTAAATCGCTTCATTGCTTAGATTAAGCTCTTCTAAGGATTTGAGCTGATCAATATTCGACGGGAGATGACAATGGTCATTCACGCCAAGACTTTTTAGATTCTTCAGTAAAACCAAATCCTCTGGGATATGGTAATCTTTTTTACTGCTGAAGCCCAATTCCTCAATATGGCCGATCGCTTTAAAATCTATTACTTCATAATCACTTGCTTTATCTATAAAAATACTTTTTGATTCCTGTGCGTTTTTGAGATTAAATTTTTTGAGAGCCATATTTGTATGATGAGGTTAGATCAAATACTTTTTTCACTATGATATTAACTGGATTTTAACGGTCCATTAGGTATAAATGATTACTAATTTACAAAATTATTTAAGACATAAGACGATAAAAGTTGTATCACTGGAATCTATATGCAGCTTTTCTTAATCAAGTAAAAAAATCAAAAACTTCAAACTATTGACAAAAAAAATCATCATGATCGCTCCAGAATAAATTATAATCATTGAGACAATCATTTACAGTTAAAATATCAGTCAATCAATTTGAAAATCTTGTTTTACAGAAAAATCCATAGCCCTGATGGTAACGACATCCTTTTTTATTTTTTTTGTGCTTCGGTTTTATTCAGGATGACAAATGTGAAAAAAAATAAAAAAGATATAGTGGACAGCAGGTTCCCGGCTCCTGAAAAATATGCGGAAAAACACGTAACTTTGTAACATGAATCAAGACACGATCTGTGCATTGGCCACGGCAAACGGAATAGGAGCTATCGGGATCATCAGGATTTCCGGAGAGCGATCTTTTGAAATTGTAAGCAAGATATTCCAGGGAAAAAACTTGGAAAAAGTAGATTCTCATACGGTACATTACGGCTTCATAAAGGATGAGAGTGAGGTGATCGATGAGGTGATGATCTCTGTCTTCCATGCTCCGAAGACCTTTACGACAGAAAATTCTGTGGAGATCTCATTTCACGGTTCGCCTTACATTGCCAAAAGGATCTTGGAAGTTCTGATCCAAAATGGTGCTAGAATGGCGAGAGCAGGAGAATTCACGATGCGAGCCTTTATGAATGGACGGATTGACCTTTCGCAAGCTGAATCCATCGCAGACCTGATCGCCTCTGATAATGAAGCATCCAGAAAAGTGGCTCTGAATCAACTGAAAGGTGGGATATCTCAAGAGATCTCTATCCTTAGGAATGACCTTTTGAATTTTACATCTCTGATAGAACTGGAATTGGATTTTGCTGAGGAAGATGTAGAGTTTGCAGATAGAACAGCACTCAACCAATTGCTTAATAGGATCGAAGGTAAATTAAGTTCTCTCATCGAAAGTTTCCAGTACGGTAACGCTATAAAAAATGGGACAGCTGTTGCCATCATCGGAAAGCCTAATGCTGGAAAATCCACACTTTTGAATGCGCTTTTGAAAGAAGAAAGGGCAATCGTGAGCAATATTGCCGGAACTACGCGAGATACGATCGAGGAAATTTTGCACATCAAAGGCAACGCTTTCCGACTGATAGATACGGCAGGATTGCGCGAAACGGTGGATGAGATAGAAGCAATTGGCGTAAAAAAGGCAAAGGAAAAAGTAGATTCTGCGGACGTTCTGATCTATTTGGCGGATGCGGCGACGGAAGATTTTTCGGAAGACTTTGAAATTCTAAAACCGCTGTTGAGAGAAGATCTAAAACTGATCATCTGTGCTACGAAAATTGACGAAGTTCTACCTACAAAATATGAGCTTGTGGAATCCGCATTTAGAACAGAGATCACATCTGACTTTGATTTCATAAAAATTTCGGCTGTCGAAAATCAAAACATTCAGGACCTCAAAAATGAGTTGTCCTCGTTCGTTGAGCATTTAAAATCCGAAGAAAATAATGTGATTATCACCAACCAACGCCACTTCGAAGCTTTGAAGAAATCACTTGACTCGGTGAGAAAGGTTGAAGAAGCTGTAAGTTCTCAAATCACGACCGAGCTATTGGCTTATGAACTACGCAATGCGTTGGAATATCTTGGTGAGATCTCTGGGGAATTCAGCAACGATGAGGTGCTGGGGAATATTTTTTCTAAATTTTGTATCGGGAAATAAATTAGCTTTTCTTTGATTTCTTTTTCTTTCTTTTAGTTGACTATCAGATATTTATATAGTTTTTATTTTCTCTTTTTAGTGTTTATTTATATATTTGTACCACTTTTGTACTACTTCATACCTCGAAAATAGTGAAAAGTAGTACAAAGTAGTACAAAACAGAATTTATGAAAATATCACTTAGTCAAAGAAAATTAAAGGACGGAAGGATCAGTCTGTCAATCGAGTTTTACCGTGGTTCTGAAATTACTGATAACGGAAAAAGAAAGCATCTGAGAAATTTTGAGAACTTAGACACCTATCTAATTATAGATCCAAAAACTGCCAAAGAAAAAAAAGAAAATAAAGAAGCTTTGGAATTTGCAGAAAATGTTATTGCAATTCGAAAAGCTGAATTTGCGCAAGGAAGATTTGAGTTGAAAAATACTGCGAAAGCTAAACGGGTATTTTTAAATTTCTTCGCTGATCTTGCTGAGGAAAAACGAACGCTCGATTCGTCAAATAATTATGGTAATTGGTTCTCTACTTACCAGCATTTGAAAAAAGTAGTTCCAAAGAATTTAACTTTTGAGGAAATTGATGAATATTTCATTAAAAAAGTTCGGAAATACTTTGAAAAGGATGCAATCAGTAAGAGTGATTTACCTCTTTCTCAGAACTCCAAATATTCTTATTTCAACAAGTTTAAAGCTGCACTTCGAAATGCTTTCGATAATGGATATTTGACCATAAATTATGCAGCAAAAATAAAATCATTTGAGCAGGCTGAAAGCCAAAGAGAATATCTTATTTTTGATGAACTACAACGATTAGCAAAAGCGGAATGTAAATATCCGGTTTTGAAAAAAGCTTTTCTTTTTTCGTGTTTATCAGGATTACGTTGGTCAGATATCAATACTTTGATTTGGAAAGAAGTCCGTGATGAAGGTGATATTTCCAGAGTCAATTTCCGACAAGAAAAAACAGAAGGTGTAGAATATCTATATATTTCAAAACAAGCCAGAGAATTGTTGGGTGAAAGACAAGATCCGCAAGAAAGAGTTTTCAAAGGGTTAAAATATGGAATGACCTACAATACTGAAATTATCCGCTGGTGCAATCGTGCTGCGGTTCCGAAACATATTACTTTTCATTCAGCTCGACATACGAATGCTGTCCTACTTCTGGAAAATGGTGCTGACATTTACACAGTTTCCAAAAGACTAGGACATAGAGAATTGAGAACTACGCAGATTTATGCTAAAATCGTGGATAGCAAAATGAAAGAAGCTGCTGAGATTATCCCGGAACTAAATATTGAGTTTTGAAATTTAATTGCATAAAAATGAATTTCATTTCTTGTTCATCGCAATAAATAGTAACACATATGTAGGTATTGTTATATGTATTTAGATATAATAATACTTTATTTTTCATTTTTATATCTATTTGCATATATTTTTATAACTTTACTTAATAATCGATGTAAAAGCATATAGCTATGTATACCAATCTTTCAAATTTTGTAAAGAAAAAACGCAAAGAAGCAAATTTGACACAAGAGGAATTTGCTGATAGAACTGGCGTTGCACTTACAGTAGTTCGTAAAATAGAACAGGGAAAAGATAATCTGAGTTTAGCAAAGGTGAATCAGGTGCTTCTGATGTTTGGTAGTAAACTTATACCAATGAATAATAAAGAAGTTGAAGAATGAGACAGGGCAAGGTTTTTTATAAAGATATTTTTGCAGGAATCGTTTCAGAAACTGATGATGGTGAATATACATTCGCATATCAGCCCTCTTATATTGAAGAATATCCAACACAATTCCTTACATTTTCTATGCCTGTAAAGGACAATATTTACAGGGACAGAAGATTATTTCCTTTTTTTGAAGGGTTGATTCCAGAAGGCTGGCTATTGGACATTGCGTCAGATAACTGGAAAATCAATAAAAACGACCGTATGGGCTTGCTTTTAGCTTGCTGTAAAAACTGTATAGGAGCGGTCAGTGTTGAACCTTTAGATCTATCTACAGATGAATAAGTGTCTTTTTTGTTATCAACTGTTGAAAGACAATGAAGTTGACTTTCATCCGAAATGCAGTAAGATAATTTTCGGAACCGCTACAGCTCCAGTGCTTAACTATTCTTTAAGCGAAATGGAAATTTTAGCTAAGGAGGTTATAGAAACATCTATTTCGGTACCAGGCGTCCAACCAAAATTGTCTTTAAACTTCACGAAAGAAAAACTAGAAGATGGGACTAAGGGAAGGTTGACAGTTCTGGAAGCTTTAGGAGGTAATTACATCCTGAAACCTCAGAATATGGCTTTCCCTCAAATGCCGGAAAACGAACATCTGACAATGCGGTTGGCAGAGTTATCAAGAATTCAGACCGTGGTGTCTTCACTGATAAGATTAAAATCGGGAGAGCTTTCGTACATCACAAAAAGAATTGACAGAACAGCATCTAACGGGAAAATACATATGTTGGATATGTTTCAGATAACGGAGGCATCTGACAAGTATAAAAGTTCCATGGAGAAAGTTGGCAAAGCTGTGAATGAGTATTCTTCTAATACTTTACTTGATGTTTTACGACTTTATGAAGTGGTTATTTTCAGTTATATCACAGGGAATAATGATATGCACCTGAAGAATTTCTCTATGATCTTACAAGGTGAAAATTGGGTGTTTTCACCTGCTTATGATCTGCTGAATGTCCAGCTTCATTTACCGGAAGATAAAGAAGAAACAGCATTGACGATCGGAGGAAAGAAAAGTAGATTGACAAAAGCTGATTTCATTAACTTAGGATTAAAATTCGGATTGTCTGACAAACAAATTGCAAACATTTTCAATAGGTTTATAAAGGCTGAAAAAAAGATGATGGATTTGATTGATATATCTTTCCTCATGCAGGAAAACAAAATGATATATAAAGATCTACTAAATTATAGATTTCAATTATTCAAAAACAGTTAATTTTTTATACCCCATTCTACACCTAGAGCTATATGCGTTTTTTAATAAACTGTTTTTTTGTGTCATTTGATATTGAGTTATGATGAAAAAAAATATAGAAAGTAGACCATCCCTATTAATTCTGCTGGCATTTATTATCTCAGTAATAATTTTGTTGGGCGTTTATTTAATTCCTGAAAATTTCAGGGTTTATTTATTAAAAAGCATCTTCCTTATTTCGATCATTTTTATTCTCTATCCGTTCTGTCGAGTAAATGTAAAATGGATCCTTTATTATTTTTTCTGCCTCGATCGTGATTGGTGGATCGCGAGGATCGAAAGGCCTAGAATTTTCATCTACAGTATTTATTTTGGTATTTTACTGATGATGTTGAAAGATATATCGATTTCCAATCAATATGTACTGTTCTTCTATCGTCTGTCCATCCTATTCTATTTAGTGGTTGGTGCTGTGATGCTTGGAAGATTGATTTGGACGAAAAAATTTGAATCTGCGCTTCTGCCTGAGATCAAGAATTTTGTCAATCAAAGTATTTCGATCCGAAAAATAACATTGTCCGAAATTGACGAGATCATCAGATCAAATACTAAAAATATTGAGGAGAGTTCATTGGGTGATCTTGAAGATCTATTGAAAGGAAAAGAAGTCGAGAATAAAATTAGATGGGTTGGGACATCTGGTAAAAATGTAATTACCTATACCGAATTATTTTCGTTGTTACATTCAATTCTGGAAGGAGGCGACATCAAATTCGAGAGAGCAAAAAGAAGGAGCTTAATGAACTTCATTATAGCAAACTTCGTAAAGTATGAGAAAGGAGAAATTTCTCAAATTCCGTATGGCAGTTTAAACAGTGCATACACCAATTTCGTTTTGTAAAATCGATCATATTCAAATTCTATACTGTAAAACCCTTTATTAAAAGGCGTTTTGACTATCCGAGTATTTTAATGACATTGTCATTTGTTTTCCTTTGCCACACAAATTTTAAAATAGTAAAGCAATGGAAAACGAAATCATCCTTCACAAGCTGAACCGAATTGAAAAGCATATTGTCGGTCTCAAATCTATTCTTAATGTTGAAGAACTTTCAGATTATACAGGATTTAAAAAATCCTATATCTATAAATTAGTTCATACCAACAGTCTTCCTTTTTCTAAACCTAATGGGAAAGTTCTTTTTTTTGAACGAACTAAAATTGATGAATGGTTGTTGAAAAACAGCCATAAATCAAATGATGAAATTCAACAGGAAGCCATAGAATTTTCTTTACGCAAAAAATAAAACCTGACTGTGGCAGCAGTCAGGTTTTAGATGTTTGTTTTACCTGGAAGTAGAGCTCAGATATAAAAATTATATGTTCCGTTTCCACAATCCCAAATGTTTATGGAAGAGAATAAAACGCTGTATCAAACCGGTACAGAAACTAAAACGATCTTTGACCGGGCATTGAATTATCTCAATTCTAAATATTCCATTCGGTTTAATACTATATCTCTGGAGTTTGAGATCAAATTGAGTTCAGATAAAAAATGGTCAGATCTAAATTTGAACTCATTGTTTATCGAACTTATTCAGTCAGGAATTGATATCCCGATCAATAAACTGGAGATCCTGGTCAGAAGTCATTTGATCGAACAGTATGATCCCATTTCAGAATATTTTAAAAGTCTGGAAGATTGGGATGGTGAAGATCATATCAGGAAGCTTTGTTCTTATGTGAAAACCAATGATGACGCTTCATTTTTCTATCACACCGAAAAATGGTTTACCAGAGCGGTACTCTGTGCTTTGGAAAAAGAAAAGATAAACAAACATTGTCTGGTTCTTGCGAATGCCATCCAGAATAGCGGAAAATCAACCTATTTAAGGTTTTTTATTCCTGAAAAACTGATGAATTATATTTCTGAAGACATTGGTCTGGACAAAGACAGCAGGATCAAATTGTGCAAGAATCTGATCATCAATCTGGATGAATTGTCAGTTTTGGCTAAAGCAGACATCAATTCACTAAAGGCTTATATCTCCAAAACGCATATTAACGAGAGATTGCCTTACGCAAGGAAATCAGAATATCTGGAGCGGATCTGCAGCTTTGTGGGATCTACCAATAAAACAGATTTTTTAACCGATGATTCGGGAAGTGTAAGGTGGATCATTTTTGAAGTGACCGAGAAGATCAACTTCATTTATTCGTCAGAGATCAATATTGATAAAGTTTGGGCGCAGGCTTACTACAAAGCTTTTAAAAGGAAAAATTATAATCCGGAACTGTCTGTAACAGATATTCTGGAGAATGAAAAACGCAATGAACGATTTACACAAATGACCCTGGAACAGGAGATCGTGAACAAGTTCTACGAACCCTCCGATAATCTTGAAGAATTTATGACTGCGACAGAAGTGATGATCGATCTGAATTCTCACGGTGTCCGTTTGAATCATTTAAAGATCGGGAGAGCTTTATCCTCTTTCAAATTTCCAAGAGTTAAACATCCACAAAGACAGATCTACGGTTATCTCATTCGATTGAAGACCATAAAATAATTAGACAGAATTATTCTACCAACCTACCTAATAGCTTTAAGTGACACAATGTGAATGTTTTAATTAGGTAAGTAGATAAATCCAAACCTACCTAAGTTACCTCAATAATAAATTGGGTAAGTAGGTAGATCAAGGTAGTCGCAAAAAGAGGATTATTTATTTGATGATCAACAGATCGGTAACTAGGTAAGTATTTTAATTAAAAACATAGAAAAAATGAACTGTAAACAATTTAACAGCATATCGCTGGAAGAAGTCCTCCTTTCTCTCGGACACCTTCCCACGAAACAAAATGAAAAAGAAGCTTGGTATCTCAACCCCTTTGCCAGCGAATCCCAAGCCTCTTTCAAATTGGAAAAAAGAATTAATGCCTGGTATCTCCATTCAGAAGGTGTCGGTGGGAATAACACCGACTTTATGAAGAAATATCTAAATGCTTCGGTCAATGAAGTTCTGGACTGGGCGCAAAAGCAAAATTTTTCTTCTTTTCATCAGCAAGCACAGATTAAAAAGTCAGAACCAAATTACACAATAGATGAAATACTGGATCTCCAGAATCCAAACCTAAAACAATATTTGCAGGGACGTGGATTAAGTCCCAAAGTCTATGATCATATAAAAGAAGTACGATTTACCATCGGAAGTAAGAAACTCTACACCATTGGTTTTGAGAACTTATCTGGCGGTTTTGAATTGCGTAATGCTTTTTACAAAGGTTCATTATTGAAAAAGGATGTTTCCATAATAGATCTCAACAGCAATGGTCAGGATAAATCAAATATTCAAAATAGGGATATCAGAGGCGTAGCCGTTTTTGAAGGTTTTATGGATGCCTTGTCTTTTATTGAAATGCAGAAGTCTTTTGTAGGAGATATCCTTGTAATGAATTCCATTGCTCTTTTAAACAAATCCATCGAACATCTGAAAAACTATCCTGACATCCATCTTTTTCTGGACAACGATAATGCGGGAATTAAATGCAGGTCTGAGATCATAAGATCTTTTCCGGCAGCAAAAGACCATGCCAGTTTCTATTCAAACCATAAAGATCTCAACGAATTTTTGATACACAGAATGAAAAATAATGTATCAAATAAGGCAGGAAAACAATCTGAACAATCACAGGAACCTAATAAAATGAAAGCAGTAAATCAGGAGCCGAAAATCAAAAATTCAAATGGTTTTAAAAGGAAACGCTGATAAGGCGTGCTGTATTTTTTACCTACTACCCGCAGAAGTTAGGAGCGCATTCGCAACTTTGAAGGTCGTGCCTCCCAACAAAGTTTCTAATACGCTCTGCGAGGCTTTTAACCTGAGTAAAATAATATCAGGTTGGTTCTATTTACCAGTGTAAAGGACACTGTCATTTTCATCCAAGGTGTGTAAAATAAACACAGGTAAAAATTATTGCTGCGTAATATAACTACAGCAATCTTCAGCGAAAATTTAAAAGCATAAAACAATAAAAGTGTAAAACTTTAAAGATGTAAAAGCAATGAAGACCTCTATTAATTTCAAAGTTGTTAAGTCCGATTCTGAAACCCACAATTTCAGGAAGAAAACTTTTGATTACATCCGGAAAGACCTGACGCCAAGAAATGAATACTGGATGGAACAGAGAATAGCTGACAGGATTCAAAAGATCGAAGCGTATTGCAAAGAAAAGTCCGGAAGAAAATTACAGAAGAATGCAATGCCTGTTCGGGAAGCGGTTGTCGTGATCAAAGAAGATACAACGATGCTGGAACTTCAAAACTTAGCAAAGAGACTGGAAGAAGAATTGAGCATCCGTGTATTTCAGATCGCCATTCACAAAGATGAAGGACACACTGATAAAGACACGAAAGAATGGAAACCAAATTACCATGCTCATTTGATAGCTGACTGGCAGGATTTGAATACTGGCAAAACACTCAAACACCAATCCTTTCATTATTCAAAAATGCAGGATCTGACAGCTGAATGCCTCAATATGGAAAGAGGGATTTCTGGTTCCAGAGGAAGATTGGAAGCCATTGAGTTTAAGATTCAGCAGAAGGAAGAAGATCTCAAAGTTTTGGAAGAAAGGTATGACCTAATGAAATCTGAAATGGGTTCGAAGAAATCGGAGGAGCTGGTTGTCAAGGAAAATGATTTTCTAGGTTTTAAAAAAATTAAGACTGACAAGACCATTGAAAATTATGAAAAAGCATTTCGAACTTACAAAAGCACAATTCTAAAAAATAAAACGGAATTGGAATCCAAATCAAAACAAATTACTGAGCTCAATACAAAGGTTGATGATTTAAAAAAGCAGGTACATTTATCCAAAAACAAAAACGCTGTATTATTGACCAACCCTACCGTTTTTGCTTCAGAAAAGAAAAAATATCTGGATTCTGTTATTAACATTGTTGAGAGGGAAATCAAATTTTCACGATTCAGAAATCCACACCTAGATAGAACAGATAAGCAAAAGCTGATATCGGAAATGGAAAAAATAGCACAGAAAATTTCACAAGAAAATACGGTTCCATTTTCAGCCTTCAATGAGATTTTTAAAGATACTGGAATGACAAATCAGCTTTTCTCTCTGTTGCAATTCGGTAACAACAGTACAAATTATGAGGCTGAGGATATTCCAATTCAAAATAAAAGAAAGAGAAAAAGACTCTAATAACCACTACGTATTGCAGAGTGATTTCTTTTGATTGATGGCAATTAAGGAAACAAGAATTCAAGACTTCAAGAAAGCAAGAATTCAAGGAAGCAGGGAAGCAATCAATCACGCTGGATTGATTGATGACACCTTTGATGATGTAGGATTCTCCTATTGCAATTTGATTTTTTGGTTATGCTTTCTTAATTTTTGAAAAAAAAGAAACCCACGCCGTTGTATACACCGGAAAAAAGTTTCATTTTCCAGTATTTAGTGAGTGTTCAAAACCTCACCCTACGGGTTTACAAGCACCCTCATTTTTTTAGCTATCCGATGATCAATTCGATACCGGCCTTTTCTGCTTTGTATTTTATTTTGGCCTGCAATTCATAATAACTCCAGTTGCGAAGTACAAACTCCTGTTCTTTTGCAATCCCTATTTTGTCTTCCTGATCTTTGAGAATCAGGGTGCCCGCCTGCTGCCGGATGCAGAAATCAATCAACTGCCGGCTGTACAGATGAAGATGGTGACTGACAAAACTGTTTTCCAGATCCTCAGTTTTGTGCAATGCCTTCTGTTTGCGTTTGGTTCCGTGTCCGGAACGGGAATAAGCGGCTCCGCCTCTGATCCTTTTATTACTGGCCTGTATCGCCAGCCTGCGGTAGAGGAATTCCTCTTTCGAGCCGATAGCCATCCGCACATTGTTGGCTTTTACCACAATCGGATGTTCTAATGACAAAGAAGCTTCAGCAATGATTTCGGGTTTTAAACCGTGGTCTTCCTTTTCAAATTCAAAGACGGCCAGCCAAAAGATCTTACCGCCTTTCAGCTGTACCTGTGAGTTGCACAGCTTGATCTCTTCTCTTAAAAGGCGTTCCAGAATTAAATGTTTATCAGAGAAATCTCTCCCTAAATAGGTTTTGACCGGAATCGCAAACATATTGAAAGTGAACGCTTTCTTTTCCGGATCATACTTCATTTTGCTGATGCATTTCACCGGAAGGGGAATGGGAATGTCTTTTTTAAAATTCTGTAGTGATTTTGAGCCCTGCCAGTAGTCGGCTTTGTTTTTGGAAAAGGTAGATTGTATCGTATTGTTCAGGCATCCCAGAATGTCTGTGGGGATTTCTCCTTTGAATTTGTCAAAGACTAGACGTGCTGTGGTGTTTGTTTTCGAACGGTCGAAGATTCCCATTTCATCCTTTTTTTCATCAGCTAACTTATATTGGATTTCTTCGGTGAGGTAAAAGAAATCCTTGATCATTTCCTGAACATACAGATGTGAAACAATCAGATTAGCCGCCCGGAAACAGCGGTTCTGATACCGGTAAAGTTTTTCCCACATTTCGCTTTTACTGTCGACTGGAACATCTATCACCAGTTGAATTTTGCGCGTCAGCGTTATTGTAGACTTTTCCATATTAAAGCGGTATTTCAGATCGGTTATGATTTTGCAGGTGCTGATAGGCGTACAGAAATTCCCGATGGACTTCCTTCTCAGGTAGTTTGAGTTCTTGTGCAATCACCGCAAAAGAAGATTTCTGCTCAAACCGTCTTTTGATGATCTCGAGCTGTTGACTGCTGAGTTGTTCTGATTGCTCTTCTTTATTGAAAGTTTTTTCTTGTGGTGGCTCAAAAGAAGTGACCTTAAGAATTTTCCGAAGCTCTTGTATGGCTTTGCTCACCTCCGTGCTGATGCCTGTCACACTGCTTCCCATAGCTTCTGCAATGGGTTTGTACTGGAAGCCATATTCCAGGCAGAGTTCTATCAGGTGTTTCCTTTTGGGATTCAGAACGGGTAATACCTTTGTGATTTCATCGAATTTATTTTGGTCGGATTCCTGGCCGTGTAAATACTCTTTATCTTTCAAAGGATCGTAACCTGCAAGATACTCCTGGTAATTCTCAAAACTGTCAAGAGAAGCCATCAGGCGGGTGAATTTATTCCTGGGAGCAGTGACATACGCGATACAATCCCTTTTCATCACAAAGCGTAAAAAGCCGGTAATATGATCAGGCGATTCGATGGTGTCGCGGTACAGCCACAATTTTAGGAAGGTATCCTGAACAATCGTATCCACTACGAAATCATCCTTCAGTATTTGCCATCCAACCCAGAAAAGAAGTCTTTTGTGGCGCAGATGAATGTGTTCGAGAGAAACAGGATTACCTTTTTTCAGCAGTTCGTACAACTGAAGATTGCTCAACTTTCTGGGCAAAGAGTTTGTTCTTTTCATAAGCAGCATATTTTAGCAAAATTATTGCTGAAGGAACTGCTTATATCTACTAAGAAGAATTCTACCTACATCTTAATCCTCATTTCTTTAGGTTTAGCACAAAAGAAAAAGCGTGGAACTCAACTTACCGACTGGTGGTACTGGCATACCGAGCAACGATAAGTGAGCCCACGCCGAAGTCGTGGGCACATTTACTTATCAACTCGTTGCTTCTTGAAAAGTGCCAGTTTTCCAGTCGAGAATCTAAGCAATAGCTTCTATATTTCATTTAACTATCGCAAAGTTACATTCTTGTAACTTATATTACAAATGTAACAAAAATAATTTAATTACGGTCGAACGGCCGTAATATTTTGATAACAAAATATTTCTTTTGTTGAATGATTGACATAAACGAGAAAATCTGTTCTTATATAACTAAAAATTGGTTAATTCCTTGGCTTAAAGAAGATAAGTCACAGAATTCGTTTGCTAAAAATCACGATGTTGAAGAAAGTACGGTCAGAAAAATTAAAAGTGACAATACATATAGGATTCCTGTTGAAACACTTTATAGAATCTGTAAAGCAAGAAAACTTACTCTTGAACAATTTTTTAAACTTATAAATGAATAAAATACCAACGAGAGTTGGTGTTTTTTTTACCCCAAATTATACCTTTGATCGACGAGCATTTCAGAGATCTATAATCAATACAAGCAACAGTGTTTTTTTTAATTTATTTTAAAGTTTTCAGGAAAAAGCTGTATCGGTTGAATACTAAGCTTTTATAAAGATTATCAAAAAAGTCAGGTAACGATTTAGTAACGGTGCTTATTGCTTTGCTTTTCAACGTGTTTCCGTTAGCTCATAGCAAATATACGAAAATTACTTTCCTCCTCATATTTATCTTTAAATGTATAGTTTTTTTCAAAATCAACCATTAGTGTCTTGTTGTAATGGGACATCAATGCTATACCTTAATGCCAAACTTTTTCAATTTCCCCAATGATTCATAAGCCCGAATTAAGGCTTGCTCTTTTATTTTTTCCTTTTTAGCCAATGCGGTTTGAACGGCTTTTACGTTTGCTAATTCAAGGTTATCGAACACTTTTGTATGGCTGGCTACATCTATAATTCGTTTCCAATCGTCTTTTGAAACTAATAGAAGTTTATCGTAGATAAATTTCACTTCTACAATTTCTTTGTCTTCTAATTTCGACAAGGCTTTTACTTCGTCAATAAGTGCTGAATTTTCCTGAATATAGTCTAACACTTTTTTACCAAAGGTAATTTCCCTTGCCGTCAGATTTTTATTCTTGTTCAGTCGGCTTACCAAATCAAAAGCGATAGACCAATCAAAACCATCAGGCTTATTAGTGTCTATGTAAATTCTAAAACCGTCCCAGAATTTCAATCCCATTTTTTGAATTTCGCTGATTACAAAAACGGAATCTTCTATGTTGTTCGTGTCAATTTCTTTCTCGTTTTCCCGTTGTATTTTTTCTTCTTCCGAAATCAAATACTCGTTTAAAACCGAAACCAAATCTTCGGAATATGCTGTATTTTTCAGTTTCTCCCACGAAGTAGCACGTTTTGCATATTCCGAAATCAAACTTCCGCTTGCTTCTGTAATAATGTGGTTGTAAACAAATACAAGCAATTTTGATAACTGATTGCTCAAAAAATCGTCAATTTTTTGTTCTTCGTAAATCTTCCACAAATCAATTCTGTTGTTTGTCAAATGGTGGAAATACGAAACTGTATAAGCAACGGAAAGAGCTTTCAAACTTGTGTCGCCAATCGCATTAACTCCTTTTCTTCCGAAAAGCTGGTCAATGGTTTTAAACAAAATAGCATTAGCAATGAGTTTACGATAAAAATTCTCTCCTGGCAATTTGTTTTTGCTGACTAAATCCGTGATTTTTTTTGTATAATGAATAAAGTTTTTCTGCGAACCCTGAGCTACAAAATGCGGTTCTAATTCCCAACCGTTGATGAATTTTGCAATATCTGATTTTACAAATTTCAGACTTGACGGATTCTGTTCTTTGAACTTCTTTTGTTGTGCAGGCGTTTGTTTGTTCAGTGTTTCCCGATATTGTCCGTTAGCACGTTCAAAGAACCATAAACGTGACTGATTTTTATTTTCAGGATTGACCACATATTTTTTCCTCGACAGGTTTTCAATCTGCACAAAATACGGATTGTTTGACGACAAGTCTAATTCTGAAACTTTGTTCTGACTATTTGCGAAGCGTGAAATGTTGGGAACTTCAATGTTTTTCTGGTCTTTATCTTTGATAACCGTCAGTTTCATCTGAACAAAAATTTTGCTCAAATTAGCATCTTTAAATTTCTTTTGTGTGTGATAAAGCGAGGCCGTTGTTTGTCCACCGTTCACAATCTGGAAATCGTACAATCGTGTAATGACAAGTTGATTGTCCACAAACTTTGTTTCAACGCTTTCGGCTGTGGCAGTAATACCGTTGTTGTACGGCAAAAACATTTGCGGTTTTGTGCGAATGGTATCTCTGATTCCTTTGTTGAATTTTCCTGCCTGTCCCAAAAACGCACGAACATTGCTTTCCAATAATTCATTTGAAAATTCTTTGTACAATTTTGCTAATATTTCACCAGGCACAATTGCCAGATAACAATCATACATTTCATCAATACCCGGAACTTGCAGGCATTGCAAACCTTTTCCGTTTTCGGTAAAATGTTCAAATTCTATTTCTATCGGTTCGTGAACACTGTTGCTTTCATTGATTTTGAACAATCGGGCAATGTCCCAGGTATGGACGAAAATATCAGCGTCAGCAACTTCAATCTTTTCTTTGTCGTGATTTGAAAAGCCATTTATCAGGAAATAAACATTGATACGGTCAAAATCTTTGCCTTGTTTTCCAATGGTTTCGATTAAATGATATAATTCGGTGTTTGATTTATCAATATAGTCAATATGGCGTTTTAATGCAGAGTTAATAAAACGTTTTATTTGATTGAGCGACTTTGTGTAATCGTCTTTTGTAATGTTGTAATCGTATTCGTTTTTGTAGAAAGTGATAAACAAATCCAGCGTTTCGTAATACTCTTTTTTGTTTTCGTCTTTCACAAAATCTTTCAGACAAAACCCATTTATTTTCCAATCAATTCCGCCCTGACTGTTTGGGTTAATGTATGACAAAACTCTTGCTCCTTCGGATTTTCCGATGCTTTCCAAAACTTCAATGCAATATTCTGTGAATTTATCTTCAAAACTTGCTCCTTCGCCTTCCGAATAAACCCGTGAAGCGACATCTGATTTTAATTCTTCAATATAATTTTCTAACGCTCTTTCCATTACCTAAACCTTTGCAAGTATATTTTCGGGTTCCACAATAAAACTTTCTACGGCTGAAATTTCTATTGAATACGAAGTATCGTAAATTCCCAAAGGCAACTGATTTTTTACAATTTTAGGAAAGTCAGAAGTTACTGCAAAACCAAATGTTTTTTTGAGTGAATACATTCTGCCATAATGCTCACTGTCTTCGTCAAAATAGCCGTTTAACTGCAATTTTGAATTGAAAATACTGCGTTCTTCATCGGTTGAAATCACTTTTCGGGTTTGTGCAATCAAAGAATTAAGCGAAAATCCGTTGTCTTTTACGGCTTCCGTTGAATACAAAACCAAAAACAAATCGCTTAAATTTTCAGCATCTAATTGTCTTTCGTTTGAAACTTTTATTCGTGGTTGTTTTGATGAAGTAAATTTGATTTCTATTCCAACTGCACCCAAAGTAAAATCTTTTGCCTGAAATTCCATTTCCGCACCAGTCCACGCATTTACAGCATTTGCCGATGTTTTTTCGTCATTTAAAAGATAGTTCAGAAACAACAATTCGCCAATCAATCCTTTTTGTTGTTCCAGTGACAAGCCGTTGAAATTGATTTTATCAAACATTTTTTTCCATTTGGAAACTACATTCAGCGTTGTTGTAATTGCTTCACTTTCTGTAACACTTGGTTCAATATCTTCCAGAATGTTTTGAATGAATAAGGAAAAAATAACTTTTAATTCATTGTCTAAAAGATAGATGTAAAATTCTATTTTATCCTCGGGTTCAATCGGTAAAGTATAGATTTCAACACCTTTGAAACGATAATTTTTCAGTTCAGGAATTACTACATTTTTTGAAACCGACATTATGTATAAATGTTGTCCCGTGATATGGTTTGTAGCCGCAAAACAATTCAAATGCGGAATTTCATCAATTCTTGTTCTGATGATAACTTCGCCTGTCGGCTTTTGATTTTCCCAAATTGATTTAATGTTTATCATTCGTTTTCAGTTTCAGGGTTATCATCATCGGTCATTACTTCTTCATCAAAACCTTTATTAATTGTTGCTGTATATGAAACTTTTACTTCGTCATCAATTCTTGGAAAATGTAAACTGTAACCCACAATTGGGATACCGTTGTTTACATTTGGCGTTCCTCTTTCGTCTAATGCGTAAATCAATAACAGACCTTTCTTTTCCGCTTGCCGCTGTGCTTTAATATCCGCATAAGCCATTTTTGAATAATCTTTATCTTTTGACAAATCAAAATATCTGTCGCCTGTCTGGTCAATCTGATTTTTTGAAATCAGATAAAATTCGCCACCACGCCCGATTTGCTGATTACGCACACTGCAACCCATTGTGATAACTTCGTTATTGTGTTGCAACTTAAAAGTCGCAAGGCTTTCATTTGATTTTCGTTCGTTTCTTGGTGTTTTGCCTTTGTAATCAATAAAAACTTTTTCGTCAGTATTTGAAATAATACAAATGCTCCATTCCTTGATTTTATTGCCTTTCGACTGTGTTTTGATGTAGTCGCTTAATGTTGCGTTGTTAATACTTGGTTGCTCAATTTTGTACGCATCAATGAAATTACAAAGTGCTTCAATGTTTGTATTGGGATAAAATAAGTACCTTGTTTTTCCTTTATTTTCAACTCTGTTCTCTTTTGCAGGGAAACCGATTGTTGAAACCAAACTTTTTAACGCATTAAAGTTGTTTTCAATCGCAGATTTTGTTTTCAGCAAGCAATACGTTTGCGGATTTTCCCCAGAAAATGAAATTTCAATGTCTTGTGAAAAATAAAGTTTATTCAAGCTCGTAATGGTCAATAAACCGTGATGATTTCTGACTTTCAAACGAAAATCCTTTGGACGCTGATGTGTTGCCGTCATTTCGTCAAAGTCGTTTCGCATTTCTTCGGTTGCCATTGTGATATGGTTAAACCATTCAAAAATTTGGTTGGTTGTGTACAATCTGCACAAATCAACGTAACCAGGGCGATAACCAAACCAACGTCCCATTTGCATAAGCGAATCATACATTCGGGTTGTTCTGATATAATACGAAATTGACAAACCTTCGAGCGTAATTCCTCTTGACAGACGACTACCGCCAACAGCAATAACAGATAAACCGTTTTCGTGTCGGTTGTAATCAATTTCTTCAATGTTATGGTATTCTAAATTTGTCGTAGAACGTGTGCCGTGAACGGAACGAACATCAATTTTTAGAACAGCATTTTTGAGTTCCTTTTTGACTTCTTCCCAGGAATGCTCTTTTATTCTGATGTCGGTATAATCTAAATTATCCAACACATTTTTTGTTGTGGGTAAAAAGTCGGTTTCGTATAATTCTTTCAATTCACTCAATAAAGTTTCATCTTCACTTTGAATGGCATTTTTGTATTCTTTTGTTTTTTCATTTACCAAATACGCAACTCTGTCAATCCAACGCACCAGCAACGCAACGTGAACCAACATTGAATTGTGTTTGTTTTCGTGCCCCCTCACTCTGCGAATGGCACAGGTCAGAATGAACGATTTTATAGCTCGTTCCAAACTTGGCGGAAGATATTCGGGCAAAATATCTTTGTTTTCTCTGTTGATTGTTCTGAAAAATGGCGGGTCGTAATCGTCAATTTCTCTGAAAATATCCAACGGTTCTTTTGTGAGTTCTGGACTTGTATTTTCGTAGCCGAAAATTTTTGCTGCACCAATGTAATTGGTCGGTGCTTTAATGTTAATGATAAAATCTCTTGGAAATAAATCTTCTCCTATTTTGTATGTTTTGTTTTTTACGACTGTCGTTTGTTCCTCGTTGTAATCCTGTGAAATAAACAAGTTTGCATAAGGCGTAGCTGTGTAACCGATAAAAGTATTTTGGTTGAAAATGTTTAACAACGTTCGGATTAAACGGTTTATAGTTTTGATGTCGTTTATATCCCGTGAAGCGTTTACAGAAGCCGCATCGGCTTCATCATCAATTATCAGTGCTGGAACATCAAACAGTTTTGGCGTTCCGTCAACTTCTCGTATATTTTCATTTTTTGAAAACCAGTCAATCAGGTTTTCAAGAATACTTTTGTTCTTTTTGATAACGAAAACAACAGGATTTTTTCCGATTGGAATGTTTAATCTGTTCGCAACGGATTGACTGAAATCGCCTTCATCTCCGCTTTTGTAATACGAAGAAGTTAAAGAATAAATATCGGTTTCCGTTTTGTATTTACCAACTCCAATAAGTCGGTTTTGGTTTTCCCGGATAAATGCGGAACTGTTCCGTCCAATATAACCCGAATCAATTCTTTCCTGTGTTTGTCTGCGTAGCGAACTGATTGTGCCTGCAATAATGATGATTACTTTGTAACCTGCATCAGTCGCTTTATTGATGAGTCCGACATAGTTTGAAGTTTTTCCCGATTGAACGTGTCCGACAACCATTCCACGCCTGTCCCAAGAACCTTGTTTTTTCGGATTAACGCATTTATCAAGGATTTTATCTGTGAAGTCGTCCAAATCGTTTACAGGAAATGACGGGTCATTTTCCGACATATACAACTTATATCTGTTCCACAAATCAAAATTGACATTGGCTTTTTCATCATTTAGCCAAGGTTCAACATCATCAGATAAAATTGTGATTTCGCCTTTTCCTACACTATAATCAGCACGCAAAATTTCAAACAATTCTTGTTTGTCAAAAGTTTGTCCTTCAACTATGTTGATTGCAGATGCTTTTTCAATGACAGATAAAAGCACTTCATCAGTGATTTGTCCCTGATGAAGTGACAACAAAGTATGTGCTATTGCTCTTGCTGATTGTAATAAACTCATTTCAGATATTCATTGATTAACGGAAACAAATTAAAAGGCGTTGAACTCATAATTTGTTGTCTTGCCAATTCACTTGGCACTCCTTGTTTTACATTTATATTGTACAACTCAACAGCCAGATTGATTAAATCATCAGTTGGTTTGTCGGCTTGCTTTTCTAATTCGTGAAATGCCGGGTCTTCATTTTGGTTTGATAAAATCAATTCTATTGGAACATTTTCTTCCAGCAATTTCAATGCTTTTCCAACCATTTTGTTGTTTTCTTCCAGCAACGATTTTATTATCGGGTGCTTTCGGTTGATTTTATATTTCTTAATTCCTTCTCTTGTTTTTTCATCAATCCATAAAGGTTCGTGATTTACATTTCCGCTTTCGGAAAATGTTTTTTGACCTCGCCAGTTATAGATTTTAGCTGATTTCATAATTGCGATTTTCGCAATACGTGAAAGTTCCCGTCTGATTTCTATCGGTGGAGTAGCGGTTGATTTTTTGATATCCAAATGCCAGTTAAAATCATTTGAATTTGTAAAATTTACCGAAATTCTTGCCAGTTTTGAATAATCACGTTTCTTTTCAAGACCAAGCCAGTCGCCAGCAACAAGCAATCTGTCGCCACGATAAATATAAAATCCCTGTGCATTAAACCAGCCCAGCGAACCGCCCGAATTTTCATAATCCGTTTTACCAATTTCAGACATATGCGGAAGTATGAAATAGGTAATTTCCACATTACCGAAAATTTCAGGTTGTCCCATTTCGGGTTTCGGATTTAAGTTTAATAAGAAAGGATTGTAAGGCTCAATTTCTTCGTTTTGAAAGTAGATTTTTATTCGTTTGCTTTCAATAAACTTGTGAAACACTAAACTCAAATGTTGTTTTACAGCAATCATTTCAGCATAGAAAGCGTTTTTAACGCTTTCGTTTGTTGTTTCTGCATTGCCAACAATTCGGTCTAACTTTTCCCAGAGAACTAATGTTCCTGATTTTTGCTTTTCAATTTTTTCAGGAAAAGAATCGTCAGAAACATAATCCAACAACTGCCATTCGTTTTCCTGATTAATGTAATCAATGTCCCAACAACGCTTTATTATTGCGTAATTTTCACGTTTGGTAATACAAGTAAGCCGTTTACATTGCGAAAAAGAAGCGGTTTTCAACCCCATTCCAAAACGCCCTAAATCTTTTTCGCTTCGCAATTCTTCGGGGTCTTTACTGCCCGGTGTCATCGCTAAAACAAGTTCTTCTTTGTTCATTCCAGTTCCGTTGTCGGAAACAGAAATGAAAGAATTTTGTCCCTCCCATTTGTATTCAAGACGAATTTCGTTTGCGTTGGCAGAAATTGAATTGTCTATGATGTCAGCAATAGCCGTAGAAAGGTTGTAACCAAAACTTCTGTAAGAATTGATTGTTGATTTTGGATTTGGTTTGGCTATTTCCGCTTTTGTAAATTCATTCATATCATTTCCTTGATTTTTTCGGCAATTTTTTCAGCCATTAAAGGCGGAACAGCATTACCTATTTGTTTGAAAGCGGCTGTACGGCTACCTTCAAAGAAATAATCATCGGGAAAAGACTGTATTCTTGCGGCTTCTCTAACGGTAATTGAGCGGTTTTGTTTCTTGTCGGGGTGAATGTAATAATGCCCGTCCATTGCAATATGAGCAACTACAGTATGCGAAACACCTTGTCCATTTACAACCTGAAATCTGTTTGTAAATGACTTTGTATTGTTATGCTTTATTAAACGAGAAGGTAAAGTAGCATAATTTAATCTTTGCCCTTTATTCCACTCATCAACAGCAATACGATAGATTTCTAAATCGTTTTCGTTATTAGGTCTGGCTATGTGTTGTGTAACAATATCTAATCCATTTCGGATTTTAGCTTGTTCCAGATAATCGGTTGTTGGCTTTGCATAATCAACGGCATTTAAAGTTCCTTCTCCGTTTTGTAATTTTTTTAAATCGGAAAACAAATCTTTCAGAACTTCATATTGTGGTTCATTCTCTTCAAAATCAGGATAGGTCAAATTTAATTCCTGTTTCCAGCCAATGATAATAACTCTTTTCCTGTCTTGTAAAACCCCGAAATTTTTCGCATTGAGAAATTGTTGTTTATTTGTCGGAAGACTTAATTCGTATCCTGCTTTTCTTACAGCTTTGAAAATATTTTCCAAATGCACACCATTTTTGGCGGTTAGAATTCCTGGAACGTTTTCAAATACAAACATTTTTGGCTGGTATCTTTTCAGAAACTCAACATAATATTTATATAAAAAATTTCGCTGGTCTTTTTTCATTCCGTGTGGGTCTCTTGCTCTGCCCGCAACAGAATATGCCTGACAAGGCGGTCCTCCTATGATAACATCAACCTCTTTATCTCCCAACTCTCTGTCTATCACTTCAAAAATTTCAGGCAAAGACTTTTCTGAAATTTCTTTATTGATTACAGAATTTATAAGATTTTCAGGTACTTTCTTCCAAAGCTCTTCCTTGTTCTTTGTTTCAGATTTCAGATAATCATAATAAATTTCAGATTGCCCGTTTTCTTTCAGCCAGTGATAAGCCGTTCTTGTTTTTATGGTGTCACAGGCATCTTTATTCATTTCCACGTGAGCAACCGGATTAAACCCGGCACGGATAAAGCCCTCTGAAAGTCCTCCTGCTCCTGCAAACAAGTCTATGTAGTTCAATTCTTCCATACTTTAAATCTCAATTCTGTAATTGGTCTTGTATGTTTTGTAAAATATTATTTAACGTTACTTCCCGTTTTTCTTTTTTCAGCTGACATTCATAAACTATTATAATATTCCAGCCATTATTTTTTAAGAAAGCAACATTTTCTTCATCTCTTTTTTTATTCCCTTCAATTTTGTCCAGCCAGAATTCTGTTCGTGTTTTAGACACAACAAAATATTTACAGTTATCGTGTCCGTGCCAGAAACAACCGTTTACAAAAATTACGGTTTTAAATTTTTTCAGTATTATATCTGGCTTTCCTGGTAATTTTTTATCATACAGTCTGTAACGTAAACCATTTGCAAACAAAAATCTCCTTACCAGAAGTTCTGGCTTTGTGTCTTTCCCTCTGATTCGGCTCATATTATAGCTTCTGACTGCTTTGGAATGTACATCTGCCATTTGGCAAAAATAAGAAAAATATAAGCCCGTCATTAAATATACAAACAAAATATTACTTTTTGAATATCAGTTGTTTGAATTTTAAGGACTAATAACTCTAAAGTCCTTTCAGAAATATTTTTTCAGTTATTGGCTTTGCTCTTTTTTCAGATGTCTTTTTTCAAATTCCTCGGTTAGGGTGATAATTTTTTGACACAAAACGACCATTTCAGCTGTCTGCTTTTCCAGTTTGTAGAGGTAAGCCGATGCTTTTTTCTCTGAAAAATTACTGTATAACAGCTTTACAATTTGGTTGTAATTTACACCTACGGAACGAAACTGACTGTGAAAAGAAGTCAATCGCATATAAAAATCAACAGTTCCTTTGTCAATTTTTACGGATTTTATTTCCTTTCCAAACAATAACGAAACTATGAATCTTGCTTTATTGTCCACTCCTGACTGGTCAAAAAGAGCTAAAAATTTAGCATTTTCCTCATCCGTAAGACGAAAAACATAGCGGTTCATTTTTGGATTAACCTTCGGTTTTCGTCCACCTTTGTTCTGTTTTCTGTTCTTGTTTTCCATAATAAATACATTTTTAATTTTTTAACCATTCGACTTCGGAGAAATGGTTTAGCTCCCTGCGTAAGGGCAAGTTGTTTTAGGCACGATTTTAATTTGAGTGCCTCAAAACACAACTTGCCGTGTTCTGTTGAACACAATAATCCGTCCTGCAGAACGGATTGGAGTTAACAAGAAAAACAATCTGAAACCACTTTCCATTTTGCGTATAAACACCTTGATTTTAAGCGATTAGACCTACTCCGTTATTCCTTTATAAAGTAAAGGAACAATCCACTTTCAGCACTCGGACAAACACTGCCACTGAACGCCAAACACTGCCATACTTCAATCATCGGATACTTTAATCGCTTTATTTGCCTTATCGTTTTAATGCAGGTAGGAAAATTAGGTTTGTGTAAAAGCATAAAGTTTTAAAAGTATAAAACAGTGAAAGCATTTTACTTTCTGCAAGACTTACCGATTGCCCCAAAATATACTTGTGTGCAAAATGGATAAAATGTGTAACAATAAATTTTTAAATAATGGGAACAACAAAGAAAACCTTAAAAGTCAGTTTCGCCACCCAAAAAGGTGGCGTAGGAAAATCAACAATGACAACCTTATTGGCAAGTGTACTTCACTACCGTTTGGGGTACGATGTACTTGTAATGGACTGCGACTTTCCGCAACATAGCCTTACCAATCTGCGTGAAAGGGATTTAAAAACCATAATGCAGAACGAATACCATAGGAAAATGGCAATGAAACAGTTTCAAGCCATTAACAAAAAGGCATATCCGATTATCAGGTGCAAGGCTGACACTGCTTTGCAGACCGCTTCGGAACACGTAAAGCAATCGGCAGTTAAGCCCGATGTGATTTTCTTTGATTTGCCAGGAACGGCAAATACCAAAGGTGTTTTGACGACTTTAAAGAAAATGGACTTTATCTTCTCTCCGATGTCGGCAGACCGCTTGGTCGTGGAAAGTACATTGGGTTTTACCAAAGCATTTATCGGGCTTCCACCGATTGGGGGCGAAAACAAAGAACAAGTAATGTGGCTGTTCTGGAATGGTGTGGACGGCAGGGAAAGAACAAGCGTGTACGAAGCCTATCAAAGCGTAATCCAACAGCTTAATCTGTCCGTAATGCAGACAAGGATAATGGACAGCAAACGTTTCCGAAAGGAAATGGACGACACAAGCACTTATGTATTCAGGTCGAGCCTGCTACCTGCCGAAGTACCGTTGATGAGAGCGACAAAATTGGATTTGTTTGTTGATGAGTTTTTAAAAATTGTTAAACTATAAAAATATAGAATTATGGTTTCAGACAACATTAATGATGAATTTGCAAAGCCCGATGTAAATGAGGAATACCTTATGGGTATTATTGGCGGTGATGAGCCTGTTGTTCCACCCAATGCCGATAAACAGGAAACACCAAAGGCAGGCAAACCAAAAGAGAAAGCCCGAAACAGTCCGTCAAAGAAATTGGACTACGAGGAAAAATTTTTAGCCAATCGGTTTCCGTCTGGACGTAACGGAAAGGTCGTGTATATCCGTCCCGAATACCACGAAAGGTTAATCCGTATTGTTCAACTTACAAGGGAAGAAAAAACAACGCTGTATTCCTACATTGACAATATCCTCGAATACCATTTTGAGGAATTTGAGGAAATGATTTTGGCAATGTACCACAGTAAAACGAAACCTTTGTTTTGATTGTAGTATGGTGCTTTGCTCCCTCTTAAAATTATTTCTAAAACAAAAAAACAGAAAAAAAAGAAAGCCATTTTAACAAGGCGGACAGGCGGAAAAACCAAAAGGAAACGGAATAAGTCCCGAAGGGTGGCAGGGCAACACAACAACTCGGCGAAGCCACCTTATTGCTCTGCCATTATGCCGTAAGCTTTTGGTTGGTCGGTGCGGTGGCTGTCCGCATTACCTTTGCTACCTTTTTATTCTTTTTTGGGTACATATTTAAATATTTCATTATAGTATTTGGAAAAACAACGCCACTCAACGCCATTGACTACAACTTTGGAAAATCCTGTATAAATACCATATATTTTTGAAGTCTAAATTGATTAGGTATGGAAATAACAGTTTTAGACATTCAGATTTTAAAGGCATTGCACAGGGAAGTTAAGGAAGTTTCCAATTTGATAGCGGAAATTACTGCCCCCTACAAAGCATTGCAACAGGCAACGAAATGGCTCGACCAACAGGAAGCCTGCCAATTGCTGAACATTAGTAAACGGACGTTGCAGACATACAGGGCAAAAGGTATTCTTGGGGCAACACAAATCAATCGGAAAACTTATTTTAGATTGTCCGAAGTGGAGTCACTTATGCAGGGAGAGCGACCATTAAAAAAGCAAAAGAAATGAAACAGATTGGAAATTCAAACGAAGATATGCTTTCCTTACTCGAAGCTGTGGTAGGCATCAAAAATGAACTGCTGTATATCAGGGAATATTTCCACCCATTATTGCAAGGGGAAATTTATCTTTCGGGCGAACAGGTTTGCGAGATGTTACACATCAGCAAACGAACGTTGCAACAGTACAGAGATGACGGACTGATACCTTTTATCAAACTCGAACGTAAAATCCTTTTTCGTGAAAGCGATATTATCAAGGTGTTGGAAGATAACTATCAGCGTTAGTCGATTGTTTGAAACTGTAACCGTATCGGTCAATTAAAGAAACAGCCCACTGCTTAAAGCAGTGGGCTGTGGTGTTTTATGAATTAATGTTCAATTCATACGTTTACAACATTTGCATTTTTATTGATAGTTTCAGAAAGCAACTCAATAAAGTTATCAAAATCACTCCCTTTTTGAATAATGTCCTGTGGAATTATACCTCTGTAATCTATTAAGTGTATTGATTTGTCCTGTTGTTTTTCTGCTTCTAAATTGTCTTCAATTAATGGTTTTATAGTGTTCCCAATGTTTGTTACAAATTTTGTTAGTGGCAAAATTTCGTCAGTTGAAAGTTTGTATCTGTCATTTTCGCCTGTATAGCGTGTAATGTCCACTGCACACAAAGTATAACGGTCATTTTCTTCAACCGAACGTTGTAATTGTAGCTTACTCATAGAAACGGAGTTTTGTGAGTTCCACCTTGATTTTACTTCTATGAAATAAACAGGGTTTTCGTCAAGGAAAACAACAATGTCTTGTCCGCCTTGTATGTTTGTAGTTTCTGTTTCTTTGTTACCAAATGAAACTCTGCCTTTTAATTCGTTAGATAATTTTTCTCTAATTAGACTTTCAATGTAAGTTCCAATTTCATATTTATGACGAAAATCAGCTTCTGTTTCTATTTGCTGTTGAAGCAAATCTGTTGCTTTATCTAATAATGCTGAAAAGTTATCTTCTTGAACAAGTTGACCAAGTTTCTTTAATTCGGATTCCTTTAATGTTACAATAGAGAAAATTTCATCTTTCGTATTCTCATTAGTAACTACGTCCAACATTAAATTCGCTTTTTTGTCGTCAAGTCGTGGAAATAGTTCAGCATATTTTTTATCTCGCAATGATGAAATAATTTTCAAGATTTCATCCTTAAATGGGTGTTCGTTGATATTATGAATGTCTGAATTGAAAAAGATGTCCTCAATGTGATTAGTTAGATATTTGCTATTGATAAATCTGTCTTCGGTAACAAATTCATTAAACTCTTTGTAAACTAAATCTTTTCTGATTTCGTCTTTCGTTACTTTGTTGTAAAGGGTTTTGATTTCAGGAATTATTTCAACATCTCTTTTTAAGTCGCTAATGCTTTTTAGTTGGTTTATTTGATTAGGATAAATTTTTGAAGTTGAATAAACTTCTTTAAGGCTGTCCTCATTGCAGTTTGCAATTTCAAGCAATAACTCAATATTTTCTTTTACCCAATCTTCATTGTGGTATTGAAGTAAATTGAAGAAAATTTGAACTAATATCTTTCTTGACGAACGAATATCTAAATTTTCTTCTTGGTTATCAAGGTTAGATAATTGGACTAAATTTTCGTCAAGAGAATAATACTTGCTTATGATTTTTACTAATGATGAAGGTTTGCTTTGTGAATTTATATTACTATTCAGTTTGCAATACTTCAATAGATTCTCAAAGAAAACATCTTCAAGTTTTTGAGTTTCATCAAATGATTGAACATTGTAATTTTCTTTGTTGATTGTTCCAGGAAAGTAAATGAAAGTTGAAGCCTGTATTTCGTCTAATTTAGCTTTAACACTATTTGAAAAATCTTTTCGATTGAATTTTTCAAAATGAAAATCAAAGCAAAAATCTTTATGAATTAGTTTTTCAATAACACTTGGAATTAAAAATTTCCCAATTTCAATAAGTGTTTCAGTTAAATTTTGAGGCGTAAGAAGCGATGTAAGTAAACAAAAATTACCTTCTAAATTTGGCAACAAAGTATGTTCCGAAAAATAATTTATCTTTTCTTCTGCTATTAGATTTTTGTAGTAATTGATTAAGCAATCTTTATCGAACTTTGATAAATGCTCTTTTGATATTTTTTCTATCAAATCTTGATGTCTGATAAATTTAGTGTCTTCGTTAGTCCATTCACTTGCAAATTTGCTCCATAAAATGACTTTGTTTTTTGTCGGAATGTTATTGTAAAAAGTGGAAACCAAAGTATAAATGTCCTCAAAATACTCTATGTTATTTAAAAGTTCTTCGTCAAAAAAATAAACTTCGTTTACGGGTTTAAAGCCGTCAATAGTTTCAACAATAGGCAACAATTTATATTCTTCTATCCAAGTGTTTTGTAGTGTTTCAAAGTACTTGTTCAATAAATTATTATCTGTATTTCTTTTAAAATTTATTTGAGCATATAGAAGCGGATTTGAAACGTTTAATACGTTACTTTTTAGAAAATCAAAAATTAATTGCGATGCTTTTTCTATTATTTTTTGATTCGCCTCTTCTTGCTCTTTTACTTGGTCTTTGTTACTTTTTAAGTGGATTCCGTCTCTTGGCTCGGTTGGCAAAAATTGATTACAGTTGATAACGAAGTTTAATCCAAAACCTTCTGAACCGATTAAGGGATAATATAAAAATAATCGGGCAACTCTTTCTGAAAACTGAAACAATTCAAGGTTTTCGTTGATTGGAAGAATTACTTCAATTTGGTCATCTGTTTCAATAATAGAGTAAATTATTTTTTCTGTTCCGTTTTTTGAAACAGTTGTTTTATATAATTCTATTCCTTTATCATTTTCAACTTTTTCCTTTAAAACTCGTTCAAACAAAGTTTCGGTATCATTTAAAATTATTTTTACTTTTTTAAGTCTATCATTTATTGTTAAAACAATAGGAATATAGTCTTCTAAATCTTTGCTTGATTCCGATATGTAGCTTCGTTCTTGGTCGGTTTCAGGTAAAAAAGAGAATGTCGTTTTTATAATCGGGTTAGAAAGAATAGTACCCTCTTTTATAAGCTGATAAACATTTTCTTTTTGCGTTCTGATATTTTCGCTTAATGCTTTCCATTCTTTCGGACTACGGTCAATTAAAAAGTCTTTGATTTCAAAAAATGTGTTGTTTGCTTCAAGAATTGAATTTATAAGAAACTTTCGTCCGAATGTATGTGTTGTCAAAAAACCTGTTCCGTATTTTCCTACCTCTGGCACATCAGATTCTTCGCCATATTTCCCACTTACTTGCTTTATCAAAGAAATAAACGACTTTGTCGTGAACGGTTTTCCGTTGTGTGTAAATGAAAAACCACTTTCGTAATCTATAACAACTTCACAATTTTTAGTCAAATCACAAGCGTTTTGAACTAATTCCCATACTGCCCGATTTGATGAAAAATTGTTGAAATTCTCAAAACCTCTTATCATCTTGTCTGCGTGTTGCTTCAAGTCTGATAAGTCAGATTCTCTCTTTGCGTTATCTAATATTTCGTCACGATTTATTGTTGATGAGCCATTCATTCTTGAATATATTTTTCTATTATTGTTTTTAGTTAAATAGCTAAAATACAAAAAAGCCAACGCAAAAACAGCATTGACTTTCTTTAATCGCTTTATTAGTTTCAGAGTTGAGCTACAAAAGACTGCTCCATTCCCTTAAACCTACGCGATACCTTTTGCATATCCTTAGCAACTTTCTCGTTGAGTATCTTGGCGTAAATCTGTGTGGTAGCAATATTTTTATGCCCTAACATTTTGCTTAAACTCTCAAGCGGAACGCCTTCGCTCAAAAATAGCGTGGCAAACGTATGACGAGCCAAATGAAAAGTTACTTTCTTTTCTTTAAGGCAGTCAATCTGTTGGGATATTCGTTTCAAACTATCATTGCAGACGGTGTTTGATGGTACAGGGAAAACCTTTCCATCTTTCGACAATCCTGCATATTTTTCGATAATCATTTTCGGAATATCTAACAGCATTACATTGGATGATGTTGCTGTCTTTTTCCTGCGTATGATAATCCACTGGTTACCGTCAAAGAAGTCCTGAATATTGCTGTTTCTAAGCCCTTTCATATCTGAATAGGAAAGACCAGTAAAGCAACTGAAAACAAACAGGTCTTTAACCAATTCATCTTTCTTTTTCTCGCAGTTGAAAGTTACAAGGTGTTCCAATTCATTCCGTAGCAGATAACCTCTGTCTTTGTCCTTTTTGGTATTCTTGTACTCACTGAAGGGATTAAAGGCAAGGTGCTTTCGGTTCATTGCCAAACGGCAAAGCGTGGTAAATCCAATCATATACAACCAAATGGTGTTGTGTGTCAAGCTCTGGTCATCACGCAGATAGTAATCAAAGTCCTGCACAAAATCAGGGGTAAGGTCGTTGAATGATAAGTCAGAATATCCGTATTTTGTAAGTGCAAAATTTCGCAGGTGCTTTAACAGTGTTTTGTACTTACTGCGTGTACCATTTACCCGAAGTCCGTTATTGACCTTTTTCTCATAATCAGAAAGGAATTGTTCATAGAACTTGAAAAAGGTCAGCTCTCCGCTTTTCATACCGAGAAAGGAATTTTTGAGTTTAGAACTGTTTACCGTTCCCTCGTTCTTTAGGATTTTGGAATAGCATTCCTCAATACCTAAACGGATTTTATCAAGCTTGCCGTTCACGTCTTGGGCTTCTCGGCTTTTTCCTAAAACCCTGCCGTACTTCAAATCCCAATTTGATGCAGAAATATCCAGCTTGGTACTGAATGCAGACTGTTTGCCGTTTACGGTAATCCTGCACATAACCGTAACTTTCCCGTTCTTCTTCGGGGCATTTTTTTTAAGGTAGAAAAGAACCTTAAACGTTGATTTTTTTGTCGTTTCCATACTCACAATTCTTAATGATAAAATTAAACCTATGTGAGCTACGGAACAATATGAAAAACCATGCAGAAGACTGAAATACAGTATTTTAAAAAGATTGTTTCCAATATTTAAAAGTAACGTTTTAGTAACCTTACTTTTGCCAATCGTTGCTTTTTTCTGCTTTTTACCTCATTACCAAAAAATCAAAAAACGATTGTAAAGCCTTTATTTACAACCGTTTTACCTGTTATCAATCTTTGATGTATATTTACTGAAAATTTATTTTAAAAAACACTCGTTATACGGTTAACCGTTTTTTCTTTTGTTGTTCTTTAATTATATTTAACGACTAAAAAATAATTGTTCAAAAATGATATAATGGCAACAGAAATAGCAAATCATTATAATGTGTAACACTTATCCAACTAAAATGTTTGTTGTTATTGCCTTTGGATAAAAAAACACAAACGAATGCTTAAAAAAAAATAATTATGACAAAGAATATTGAAATAACGACTGATATGAACGAGTTTCTCCTCCTAATAGAAACTCTTTTATTTAAGATTGGTTATACTGAGATCAAATCGACAATATCAAACAAATTTGAATTTGGTATTATAAGCTATTCCGAAAAATCATTGCTAGGATCGACAAATCATAAAATGTTCATAACATTTTCAGAATTGAACGGTAAACTGCACATACTTCATGAGGCAATTAAAGAAAATATTTTAGAAAATGAAAATTTATACATAGTTACATTAAGTAATAAAATATCAGAATATTTTAAAAGTTGGATAAAATCAGAATTCCCAAGTAGTAATGCTCAGTTTTGGAATCAGCAAGATTTGATACCCTTACTAGATAGGTATTATATAGAATACTGGGATGACAAAGACTTGGTAATTAAATTTTTTGAAGACAAATACAAACTTAACCCTGATCGCCTGGACGATATAACAAAATTTTTAAATCTTGATAAAAAATATAAAAAATACTTAGATATTTTTATTGAACCAAAAGTTTTTATAGATAGAGATAATGACGGTAGAAAAAGTAGAGTTAAAATTTCCATCAATAAAATCTTAGAAACCAAGGTTAATTATATAATTTCTGGAGATGCAGGAACAGGGAAGAGCACTTTTATAAAAGAAATTGGACTTAAAATTTTAGAAAATAATAAAGGGACCTCAAAGAAAACGATACCGATATTTATCAAATCTACTAATATAAGTGACAACGATTTTAGTCTGATTAAAACTATCAAAAGTCAAATAGAAGAAAACTCTTTAGATTTTGACAAAATTAAGCAAAACTATAATTTATTTATTCTAATTGATTCAATTGATGAATTCGAAATTAAAATTAGAGAAACTTTAATCAATGAATTAAATTCGATAAATGAACTCGATATAAGGTATATCATCGGAACTAGAAACAGTCAAAATTTACTTAAAAACATAGTTCTGGAAGATTGTGAGACAGCAAATTTATCCAACTTTGATTTAAATCAAATTAGACAATATCTAAGTAATTTTTTCAAACATGATTTAGCCAAATCACAGCAGTTGTGGCAAAATTTAAAGGAAAATAATATATTAGAAAAGATACCAACAACTCCACTTACCTTATCACTTATTTCAATACTTTACGAAGAAAACGGATTTGAAATTCCTGCTACTTTAACAGATATTTATGATAATTTCAACACATTACTTCTAGGTAGATTAACAGTTAAAAATAATTTAGATTTTTTAACTATAACTGTAAAAGAGAAGATTTTATCTCTCTATGCATTATCAATCATAAAAAAGCCAAATAGGGAGAGATTAAAAAAAGAAGCATTTACTACATTTTCTCAAGAGTACTTCTCTACTCAAGGAACAGCAGTCGATATTGAGCAAATACCAGATCTAATTATAAATTTAACTGATGGTACTGGTGTTTTGTATATAGATGAAAATGATTATGTAAATTTTACTCACGATCATTTTATGGAATATTACGCATCGAGAGAGATGTTTTTATCAGAAGATAGAATTGAATATGAAAACGAAATAATAGAGAAGTTTATAGAGTATAACTGGCAAAATGTTGCTATCTTTTATACAGGCAGAACAAAAGACATGAAGACATTCTTGAATAAGCTGTTAAAGAGGATTGATAAATATCAGTCGATACATGAATATTTACTTTGCGTCTCAGGTTTGGGATATGTTCTCCAATCACTATGGTTGACAAATTCGATTAATCGAAAAGAAGGTATATTAAAAGCTTTAGATCTGATTCTCAAAGCAGATACTGAAATCAAAAGCTTGTCACTCAAAAACAATAATTTTTTTAATGGCATAAATGAGAATTTGATTGCTTTACTTAATCTATCTTGGTTCTATAATAACTTTAATTCTATTTCATTAAAGGATCCTCTTGATTTGGCTTTTGATGAAATTCATAAAGCTGTTAGAGAAATGAAAGATACAGTATTTACAAAGAATCAAGTATCTGAGATCTATAAACTGTTTTGTATTGCTACTGTACTTCAGCATGGAAGAAACGGAAATAATAGTAAGATGGAAATTCTATTTGAAGAAGAAAAAATACTAACTAATCCTTTATTTGTGTTTCTTTTTGATAATGCTTTAAATCATTTTGAGATACACAACAAAGAATCTCTAAAGACCGAATATAAAATTGATTCAAAAGTAAAAAGATATACACAAGGCATTAAATATTATTTGGAAAACGATACTACTAAAACATCATTTACTGATAACGAACAACTAACTATTATTAAAAATGTACACTTAATAACGGAGGGTAAGTCTGATGCGATTATAATAAGGCAAGCTTTTAATATTTTGACCGAAAATATAGAACCTTATTGGAGTATTCAATCTGTAGAAGAAAAGTTAGGGACTAAAAGTGGCGGTGCTCACGAACTAAGTAAGTACATCACATTCATTGCAAACAAAATACAAACAGATTATGACAAAGCAAATGTTGTTATTGCAGTCTTTGATAACGATTCAAAAGGATTTCAAGAATTTAATGGTCTTTCAAAGGAGTTTTTATTTCTGAATCCATGCGCAAAAAAACATGAGGAGTATGATATTTATGCGATCCTTCTTCCCATACCTAATGAAGATGGATATCTAGGCTATGAGCAGGATAAGCAGAATTTAAAATATTTTGCTATTGAACATTATTTTCCTGTTGAATTTCTAAAAGAAAACAATATGGTGAATGAACTACCTATTCCAAATGTTTATGAAATCAAAGAGCAAAAAATTGATTTTGCCAATAAGATCAACAATCTAGGTAATATAGAGCTTTTTAAAAACTTTAGATATTTATTTGATGAGATTGATAGTATAAATGGAAAAAGCATTAATTACATTTGTTAGTCTTTAAGGCAAATTTTATATTGCTCGAAAATAGCGAAAACTAAACTAATTATTAAAGTAACAAATGAAATATGGCAAAAAAAATAAAAATTGGAGAAAATTTAGAAGTTAAAAGTATTATTTATTAACTGTAATCTTTACCCAAAATTAATACATTTTCTAATTATGCTAATAGATAACCATTCGTCTGCTACCAAAGTTCATCATTGGATCGAAAAATATATTTCTGAAGGAGATTTTTCTGTAGTAACAGGATATTTTACGATTGGTGCGCTAAATTATTTCTCAAAAATTGCTAGTGAGAAAATTAAGGAATATAAATTTGTACTAGGAGATATAACTCAAAGAGATTCTAGTATTGTCAAATCTTTGGATTTATTAAATGCAGATTTGAGTATTGAAAAAGCTTTGTCATTAAAAAAAGTGGCAATGAAAGCAGTCGAGTTTTTGAAATTGGATACAGTTTCAGTAAAAACACTTGAACCTAATTTTTGTCATGCAAAACTTTACTTGTTTAATAGTGAGGACGAAAATCCACAAAAAGATTTTTACATTACAGGAAGTTCAAATTTGACAGAAGCTGGAATAGGTCTAAGAGAATCTCACAATATCGAATTAAATATTGCAAATTTCGGTGCAGATGCTCAATTCAAAGATCTCGAAAGGTGGTTTCAAAATCTTTGGCTAAATGAGAAAGCTTTTGATGAAAAAATCATTGTTGATGAAAATGGAGTAGAAAAAAAAATACCTTTTAAGAAGTATTTGATTGACGAAATAAGTAAACTTTTCCAGAATTATTTACCAAAAGATATTTATTACAAGATCCTTTTCGAATTATTTTCACAAGATATATTTACAGATATTGATAATCCTGATTTTGCAAAAAAAATAGGGAAATTAGAAAATTCGGAAATATATAATGCGCTTTATGAATTTCAGAAAAAAGGGGTAATTAGCTTAATCAAAAGAATTGAAAAATTTGACGGTGCTATTTTAGCAGACGCAGTTGGTCTTGGGAAAACTTGGTCTGCTTTAGCAGTGATGAAATATTATCAAAACCAAGGGCGAGAAATTATTATGTTCTCTCCTAAAAAATTAGAGCATAATTGGATAAAATATAGGAAAGATCAAGATTCTCGGTTTGAAAGAGATGGATTGGAATATTACATTCGGTACCATACTGATTTAGTAGAATCTCTTATGTCTAAGCCAGAATATTTAAAAGATAGAGCCGATTTTAATTTTAAAAATAAGAAACCAAAACTTATTGTAATAGACGAAAGTCATAATTTGAGGAATGATAAATCTAATCGGTTCGTTTATTTGCTAGAAGAAATTATTAAGAAAAATGAAGATGTAAAGGTTCTTTTGCTTTCTGCAACACCAATTAATAATTCTTTTAAAGATGTTAGAAATCAGATTCAATTAATCACAGGTGGAAATGATGAAGCTTATGATGATCGCCTAGATATTAAAAACCTTTACAATCTTTTCATAAATACATCCAAACATTTTAACGAATGGCAAGCAAAACCAAAAAGTCCAGTTTCTGATCTGGTTAAAATCCTTGATGACTCCTTTTTTAAATTAACAGATTCCCTTATTGTCGCTCGTACCCGAAAGATGATTACCGGTCAACAAGAAGGTTTGTCTTTCCCAAAAAAACATAAACCAGAAAATAAATACATAACGCCCAAGATTATGGCAGATGTAAATACGCTAGAAGAACTCATCAATATGTTTCCCGAAGCTCTTTCTGGCTATCAACCCAAATATTACACATTAACCAAAAAGGAAAAAGAAATACGAACAAAAAAAATTAATGCTGGTACCTATGAACGGGATGTTTTAGAAGATGAAGTTCAAAGAGATTATTTTTTGGTAAAGATGATTTATATATTGCTGCTTAAAAGGCTAGAGTCATCTTGGTTTTCTTTTGAATCGACCGTGCAAAAAATTCTAGATCATCACAATAATGCATTGAATAAAGTGCTACGATATAAAAAAGGTCAAAATAACGGAGATAATGATGATTTTGATTTAGATGATTTCGAGGGATTTGAAGAATTTGAAGATTTAACTTTAGGAAAAAGAGAAATTAGAATTGCAGATATTGCAGAATCAGGGAATTTAGAAATTTTTGAAAAAGCTTTGAACAGAGATATCAAGAAATTAGATAAATTAATTGTCGGGATGAAAGCTTTTGCCACAGAAATTGAAAAGGAAACAATTATTGAGAACAATCATAAAAGCACTGATTCCAAATTAGAGGAACTCATAAAAATAATTAGTAATAAAAGAGAAAATGGCTCAAATTTTAAAAATCAAAAAGTACTTATCTTTACGTCTTATACCGATACAGCGAAATATCTATTCGATCAATTAATAGCTCGTGGTTTTTCTAAAATTGCAATGGTAAGTGGTGCGGGTGCAAAAACTGATGACAAAGCCGATGTTCTTAAAAATTTCGAACCTATTTTAGAAAGATTTGCGCCCTATACAAAATTATATTTAGATAAAAAATGGGATGGTTTTGCGTCTGATAGCAAAAGTGCAAACAAAAGATATAAAGATTGGCAAAGATGGGTTTCAGGGATAGACAATACGGTAACTTATAAATTGAATATTCCGATCGACATTCTGATTGCAACTGATACTCTGAGTGAAGGTCAAAATTTACAAGATTGTGATATGGTAATTAACTATGATATTCACTGGAATCCTGTGAGAACAATTCAAAGAGTTGGTAGGATTGATCGATTAGGTTCGCCAAATGATGAAGTCTTTACCGTGAATTTTTGGCCGGCCCCGAATATTAATGAATACTTGAATTTACAAGGAAGAATAGAGCGTAGAATGGCTGCAATGAAAATTGTAGGTTCGGAGGATATTAAAGATTTTACCGAAGATTATTCACAAATTTCGATTGATGAAGATTTAGAAACCAAGCATACAGATCGTATGTTAGAACAAATGCAACATTCAGTAGAAGATTTGGATTCCGAAAAATCTTTTGGTTTTGATGACCTTTCACTAGAAACATTTCGTCAAGATTTAGCTGTTGAATTAAATGAGAGAAGATCGTATTACGAAGATCTACCGAATGCAATCTTTTCAGGCGTTAAATATACCAAGTCTAAATTGTTGAATAATGAAAAGGGAATAGTAGCATTACTTGGTGCACCACATAAAAGCGCAACTGAAAAGAAAAATTATAAAACTTTGCGTCTTATTTACATAGACAAATCTGGAAATGAAATTTTATTGAATGATAAAGAAATTCTTCAATATTTGAACGAAGTAAAAGATTTGGAAAGATACGGTTGCGAAAAACTAGACATTGGTGAAACTACCGAAGTTAATAAATATGCAAATGCACTCGAAACTTGGTTTGCCAGTCAGCAATCTGAAACACATACTGATGCCGAGGGAAACAAATTAAAAACAGCGGGCAAAGAAAGTTTATCAGTGTTGGATAAATTAAAAAAAGGCAAGAAAGATGCTTTTGAAAAACTAAAAAGCAACGAAAAAATAACGGATAAATATAATAAGGAAAATTGGGATTTAATTGCTTGGTTAACCGTTCAAAAATAAACTATGAAGAATTTAAACGATTTCAAAAGTGACAATTTTTTTGAGAATGCTTCCTCTTTTTTTCAAGAACTCAATATTCCTCTGAAGTCTATTGATAATCAAGCTTACCGTCCTGAGGATTTTTTGTCAAACACTTATAATGCCAAAAGTCCTGCTCACTCTTTGGTAGATAAAGTTTATCTATTAGGGATTGTTGACGATGATGCTTTTATTGGTGAATCGCAATATGATAGTTTAGAAAAAATTTCTACTATAACTACAGATTATGAAGGTCTTGCCGTAGTTGGTATTGAACTAAAAAATAGAGATGGCGATTTATTACCTACTCGTTCTCAATTGGCAGAAATTACCAGAGCCGTAAACCGTGAGTTTTTATACACACCAGTTACCGTTTTGTTTAAGTACAACGGTTTTTTAGCATTGGCTAATGCAGAAAGAACATCATATATGGCAAAATACAAAGAAGGCGAAAAAGTTGGCAAAGTTTCCTTGCTTCGAGATGTTGATTACACCAATCCTCACACAGGTCACCTTCAAATCTTAAATGATCTTAAAAAACCAGAAAAGATTAAAACCTTTGCAGATTTGTACAAACATTGGGGAGGAGTTTTCAGTGTAAATGTTCTGAATAAAAAATTCTATCAAGAATTATCCAATTGGTATTTCTGGGCAATACAAAATGTTACTTTTCCGGGACAACCTACTTTTGATGATGCAACTTTACAAAATAAAGATTATAAAGATTTAAAACAGCAACATAACGCAACCAACGTGATAAGAATGCTTACAAGGCTTCTTTTCGTTTGGTTTATGAAAGAAAAGAAATTAATCCCTGAAGAGTTATTCGAATTACAAAATTTGCAAACTGATATTCTGAATGAGATAGAACCGTTACACGAAAAAGGACTATTTACCGAAAGAAATAAAGACAGTGTTTACTACAAAGCCATTCTACAAAATTTATTTTTCGCAACGCTCAACTGTCCTATAAAATCAGATACTTTAGATAAACGTGAACGTGGTTTTCGTGGTGATGGATATGGAACCAACCGTGGGATAGATTATCTAATGCGATATAAGAAATATTTTAAAGATCCAGAAGCTTTTTTAGCAAAAGTAAATGATGTTGTTCCTTTCCTAAACGGCGGTTTGTTTGAGTGTTTGGATGATAAATTCAGCAATAATTATATAGATGGTTTTTCTGATCAAATGACAAAAGGTGAGCAATTAATTGTTCCGGATTATCTATTTTTTGGATTAGAAGAGGAAGCTGATTTAAGTGATGTTATAGGTATTACAGACAAAAAGACAAAAAATTCTGCAGTAAAAGGATTAATCAATATCCTGAAATCTTACAAATTTACCATTACAGAAAACACACCTATTGAAGAAGAAGTAGCATTAGATCCTGAATTGTTGGGGAAAGTATTTGAAAATCTGCTAGCAAGTTACAATCCCGAAACAAAAACAACCGCTCGTAAGCAAACCGGATCTTTTTACACCCCGAGGGAGATTGTAAATTATATGGTGGACGAAAGTTTAATTGCGTATTTGAAAAACAAAATCCAATCTGCAGATGTTATCATAACCGAATTGGGAACTTTACAATCTAATTTGTTTGGTAATGAAGGAGTAAGAGGTCAAGCTAGTTTAATGCAACATCATAGCGGCAGTGAGCTAAAAGATAATGAAACGCTTTTAGATGAATTGCTACATCAGTTAGTGACTTACAATTCTGAAAATCCTTTTGTAGATTATCCGGAGACATCCAAGATTATTTTAGAACATTTAGATCAATGTACCATTTTAGATCCTGCTTGCGGTTCCGGTGCATTTCCGATGGGTATTTTGCAGAAAATGGTTCATATTCTGGATAAGCTGGATCCGGATAATAAAATCTGGAGAGAAGTCCAGATTGAGAAAGCAAAAAAAGATAGTGATGATGCTTTTGCCATTGAAGACAAACAAGCTCGCGAAGATTTGTTGATAGAAATAAACGAAGCTTTTGATGAAAACATTAATAATCCAGATTATGCCCGAAAGTTATTCTTGATAGAAAATTGTATATACGGCGTTGATATACAACCAATTGCTACACAGATTTCTAAACTGCGTTTCTTTATTTCTTTGGTAGTAGAGCAGAAGGTGGATCGGGAGAAAGCAAATTTTGGGATAAGACCGCTTCCCAATTTAGAAACTAAATTGGTTGCTGCCAATACTTTGATAGGAATTGAAAAAGAAGACAATCTTTTTTCTCTTCCAGAAATTGAAATTTTAGAACAAAAACTAAGACAAACCCGCAATAAACTTTTTAATGCTCGTACAAAAGATACAAAGATTAAGTATCGTGAATTAGATAAACAGTTGCGCCAAGAGATTGCAGAAAAGTTAAAAGAAAATGGACTTCCTTTAGCTAGCGCAGAAAAATTAGCGACTTGGGATCCTTATAACCAAAATGCAAGCAGTAAATTTTTTGATCCGGAATGGATGTTTGGATTGCCTAAAATAAACGGTGGTTTTTTTGATATAGT
>NZ_LSHB01000008.1 GCF_001643375.1 Chryseobacterium sp. FP211-J200 | reverse complement strand
TAATGCACTACGGGTTATTGATTATTCTAACTATAAAAAAACCGACAGCGATGTCGGTTTTTTTTATTTTATTCAAATTCTACATAGATCTTCTCGCCTGTGCTCATTCCGAATAGGGAAGAAGCACCGTTCAGAACACTTCCTTTATAAATCGTGATCTCCAGCAGGTCCGCGTCATTGAAGATCACAGAAGATTTTCCATGAAACTCCTGTTCTCTTTCCCAATCGGTCACAACATCTGTATATTGATCCAATATTTTTGATAAAACGATATTCCTGAATTTTACTGTGAAGTTGCCTGCGATAGAAGCGTATTTTTCGAAAAATTTACGACTGATATTGGAGACCACATTTCCAAAATTATCAATGTACATCACTTCTCCGATGATCATTTTTTCATTCTCATTATAGATTGCCCTTGGGAAAGAAACGTCTTTTATCGTTTTGATCTTTCGACCAATGACTTCCGGTAATCCGCCTTTGTAGAGATGCATGGCCGCTGGAACAAATATTTCTGTGGCAGGAAAAATAACTTTGTCATCAAAACGATTGTTCAATGTGATCTCATAGATGGCTTCTGGTTTTATATCAAAAAACATCAGGTTTGTAATACCGTTGTCCGCTGAGATGAAATAATGTCCATCGATTTTCGCAAGAATATTCTTTCTGGATTTGTGATAAAAACTGTCAACCGCAATGATGTGAACACTGCCTTCCGGGAAAAATTTGTAGGCATTTCTGACGATATATGCAGTCTGTAAAAGATTGTAAGACGTGATGTTATGTGTAATGTCGATCACTTTTACTTCTTCGCTCCAGCTTAGGATTTTACCTTTCATGCTTGCGACGCGGTGGTCCACAAGTCCATAATCTGAAGTGAGTGTAATGACTGACATATTTTAATATTTGTTGCAAATTTAATATAAATCAATTTTTAAAGGCTAATATCATATCAAATCTATTCATATATTTGTTAGACTAACCACTAATGTCATATATGTTCGAAATAAATTATGAACTTGAAGGTATCAACACCAAAACGTTTTATGGTGTTCAGAATCAAAATTTCAATCTTATAAAATCCAGCTTTCCGACGCTCAAGATCACGGGCAGAGATAACTTTGTCTTCGCCATGGGAAACAGGGAAGCTTTGGACTTGCTGAAGAAAAAGTTGGATGATGTTTCGGATTATATTTCCAAACACAATTCCTTAGAAATAAAACAATTAGAGTCTCTTCTCAAACTTAAAGATGATTCCGAAAAACAATTGGTCTTCGATCAGGATATCATTGTAAAAGGTGTCAATGGGAAAGTCATCAAGGCTAAAACAACCAATCTGAAAAAATTGGTAAAGGTTTCCGAGAAAAAAGATATGGTTTTCGCAATTGGACCTGCGGGAACAGGAAAAACTTACACCAGTGTTGCATTGGCGGTAAGAGCGCTTCGTGATAAAGAGGTGAAGAGGATCATCTTGACTAGACCTGCAGTAGAGGCAGGTGAAAGTCTTGGTTTTCTCCCTGGCGATCTGAAGGAGAAATTGGATCCCTACATGCAACCTTTATATGATGCATTGCGAGATATGATTCCGCACGAGAAACTAGAAGGTTACATGGAAAAAAGAATCATCGAAGTTGCACCTTTGGCTTTCATGAGAGGTAGAACGTTAGATGAGGCTTTTGTTATTTTAGATGAAGCTCAGAACACCACACATTCTCAAATGAAAATGTTCCTGACAAGAATGGGAATGAATGCAAAATTCATCATTACAGGTGATCCAAGTCAAGTCGATCTTCCCAAAAATCAACAGTCTGGATTGAAGGAGTCGATGACCATTTTGAAAGATGTAGAAGAGATTGGATTTGTGCATCTTAGTGAAGAAGATGTGGTGAGACATCCTGTGGTGAAAAAAATTATTATGGCTTACAACAGCGTTGAGAGAAAGTAAAATTACAGTTTGGTACAAATATTGCTAGCGTTTGTGTGAAAATTTAATTTTATAAACTATGAAAAAGATTTTTTTAGCTGCAGCTATTGCCGTTTTTGGTTTTACGCAGGCTCAGGAAGGTTTTAAATTAGGCGCTCACATTGGTGCACCTACAACAGGTAACTCTGATTTTACATTAGGTCTGGATGCAGCTTACAGATGGAATCTTGCAAAAGGTTTTGATCTAGGTGTGGCAACTGGATATTCTCATTATATTGCTAAAAGCTATAGATACGATGGAGATACTTATAAAGGTGACGATTTCGGATTTATTCCAGTAGCAGTTTCTGGGAAATACTCATTTTCTGGAGCACCGATAGCAGTTGGTTTGGATCTTGGTTATGCCATTTCTACAGCTGATAATGTTGACGGAGGTCTATATGCTGTACCGAAGTTTATGTATAATATGCCAGTTGGTGAACTGTATGTAGGTTACCAAAGTATCTCTAGCAGATATGGAAGAGGTTATTATGATGACAGACCTTACCGTGGAAACGAAACTGTAGGTTCAGTGATTGTTGGTTTTAATTTCAACTTGAAATAATCTTACCTTAAAAATAATTAAAACTCCGATGTTTTCATCGGAGTTTTTTTGTGTTGATATTTAATATTCTTAGCAATTGTAAAACCTTTTGTATGATTTGATATTATAGAGATCAAGTTTTATCTATTTTATTTTGTAGTTTGTGAAAAATTATTAATTTAGTAACGTTTTAAGTTAATTTAACATTAATAACATTTTAAAAATCAAACTATGAAAAAAATCATTTTAATTGGTGCTGTAGCACTATTTGGAACAATGAACGCTCAGACAAGATTCGGACTGAAAGCGGGCGGCAATCTTTCAAGTGTTTCTAATTTAGACGATAGTAAAGCAAAATTCGGTTTTTATGCCGGCGCTTTTGCCAATATTCCAATTGCTGGAACTTTCAGTATTCAGCCTGAGGTTCTTTACAGTGGCAAAGGTGTTGGATACGATGGCGCTGGAGATGTAAAGATGAATCTGGACTACATCTCTGTGCCAGTTTTCTTCCAATACAAAGCAACACCGCAATTCTATTTGGAGGCTGGTCCCGAATTTAGTTTCTTGATTAGTGCTAAGGTAAAAGCGGACGGCGATTCTGCAGATTTCAAGGATTTCATCAATGGATTTGATTTAGGTATCGGCTTAGGTGCTGGTTATAATTTTACTTCCAACTTTGGCGCAAATCTAAGATATGTAGCTGGAGTTACCGATATCGTAAAAGACAACGAAGGCGGTGATTCTGCAAGAAATGGTGTTTTCCAATTGGGTGTGACCTACACATTTGGAAAATAATTATGACTTTAAAAATAGATCGAACTCCATTGGCAACGCTGGAGTTTTTTGTTTCTATATTTTTGATTATTAAAAATTGTTAATTATTAATAAGTCTTGTTTATTATGTTGGGTTCAACTTGGATTGACACATAAAAAATCAGTAAATTCGCATTAAAGTAAATCTTAAATAATGAGCAAATCTATTGAAGAGTTGAAAAGCCTTTCAACGCAGATCAGAAGGGACATTCTTAGAATGGTTCACGCTGTAAATAGCGGTCATCCGGGAGGTTCTCTTGGTTGTACAGAATATTTCGTAGCACTTTATGGGGAAATTTTGAACTACAAATTACCTTTCACGATGGAAGGTAATGGCGAGGATTTGTTTTTCCTTTCCAATGGTCATATTTCGCCGGTATTTTATAGTACTTTGGCAAGATTCGGATTCTTTCCGGTTGCAGAATTGGCAACTTTCAGAAAACTGAATTCCAGATTGCAAGGTCACCCAACAACACATGAAGGTTTACCAGGGATTAGAGTAGCATCAGGTTCTCTAGGTCAAGGTCTTTCAGTTGCTTTAGGCGCAGCTCAAGGTAAAAAACTAAATGGTGATGATTCTCTAGTTTACACACTTCAAGGTGATGGCGAATTGCAGGAAGGTCAAAATTGGGAAGCTTTCATGTATGCAGCTGCAAAAAAAGTTGACAATATCATTTCAACCATAGATTACAACGGAAGACAAATTGATGGTGATACGGATGTTGTCTTGCCATTGGGAGATCTTCACGCTAAGCTAGAGGCTTTCGGTTGGTTGGTTTTGGAAGAGAAAAACGGTAACGATCTGGAAGCGGTGATTGCTATTTTGAACAAGGCAAAATCAGAAACAGGAAACGCAAAACCTGTCGCTATTTTACTTCATACAGAGATGGGAAGTGGTGTAGATTATATGGTGGGAAGTCACGCTTGGCACGGAAAAGCACCCAATGATGAGCAGTTAGATACAGCTTTCAAACAATTGTACCTTGAAGCACCAGCGGACTATTAATTATCAATGATAAATTATTAATGATGAATGATTGTAAAAAAAATCATTCATCAATTATCAACCATCAATTATAAAATAATGAAATATACATACACAGAAAAAAAAGATACACGTTCAGGCTTCGGAGCTGGTTTGGCAGAATTGGCGGACACCAACCCAAATGTTGTCGCACTTTGCGCAGATTTGATCGGCTCTTTGAAGATGGAAAAATTCATAGAAAAAGCACCGGAAAGATTCTTCCAGACTGGTATTGCTGAGGCCAATATGATGGGCTTGGCGGCAGGTCTTACGATCAACGGGAAAATTCCTTTCGCAGGAACTTTCGCCAACTTTGCAACGTCAAGAGTTTATGATCAGATCCGTCAGTCGATTGCTTATTCTAATAAAAATGTGAAAATTGCCGCTTCCCACGCTGGAGTTACTTTGGGCGAAGATGGCGCAACACACCAGGTTTTGGAAGACATCGGAATGATGAAAATGCTTCCTGGGATGACGGTGATCAATCCTTGCGATTACAACCAGACCAAAGCCGCAACATTAGCCGCAGCAGAACACGAAGGCCCAGTTTATCTTAGATTTGGTCGTCCTGTGGTTCCCGTTTTCATTCCGGAAGATATGCCTTTTGAGATTGGAAAAGGAATTCTTTTACAAGAAGGAACAGACGTGACGATTGTTGCAACCGGACATTTGGTTTGGGAATCGTTATTGGCAGCAGACGAGTTGGAGAAAGAAGGCATCTCTTGTGAGATCATCAATATCCACACAATCAAACCTTTGGACGAAGAGATTATCTTGAAGTCTGTAGAAAAAACCGGAAAATTAGTTTCTGCTGAGGAGCATAATTTCCTAGGCGGATTGGGCGAATCTATCGCTGGCGTTTTGGCAAGAAGAAGACCAACACCTCAAGAATTTGTAGCTGTTCACGATACTTTCGGAGAATCAGGAACACCAGCAGAATTGATGAAAAAATACCAGATCGACGCAGAAGCTGTCGTAAAAGCAGTGAAAAAGATCATCGAGAGAACAAAATAATTCTCAGCAATTATATCATACAAGATCCACCATTTCCGGTGGATTTTTTGTTTGCGTATTTTTAGGAGCTTAATCCCGCTATCCACTATTACTCCTCGCGCCAAAGCTTTCCCATCGCTTGCTATGGGGTAACCGTTACTATCGGGGCTATGGATTTTGTCATCCAAACCAGGTTTCCAGATTAATTCAGCATAAAAAAAATCTGCAACATTCCCCTCCTTTGGAGGGGTGGATTCCAAATTTACAATTTGGAAGACGGGGTGGTTTATATGGCAAATAAAACGTAATTCTAAACCAAAATCATTAATTTTGAAGATGCTTCAAATTCCGGAACATAAAATCCCCATCACAGAATTGAAAACCAATTTTGATGTCCGGATTTTCATCAAAAGAGAAGATCTAATCCATCCCAAAATTTCAGGAAACAAATTCTGGAAACTCTTCCTCAGCGTCAATCAATATCTGGAAGTGAAACCTGAGAATCCTTTATTAATAACTTTCGGGGGTGCATTTTCCAATCACATTGCGTCTGTTTCAGCTTTTGGAAAAGAGTTTGGAATCAAAACCATCGGAATCATCCGTGGAAACGAATTGGAAAACAATTGGCACGAAAATCCCACACTTTCCGAAGCCTCAAAAAACAGAATGGATTTTCATTTTGTATCAAGAGAAGATTATAAGAATAAAGAAAAACTCACAGAAGATTTTTCAAATCATTATCCAAATGCTTTGATCATTCCGGAAGGTGGAAGTAATAAAATGGCTGTGGAAGGTGTCCAATATATGCTGGGAAATGACACCAAAGATTTTGATTATCTTTGCACCGCAGTTGGAACCGGCGGCACAATTGCCGGAATTTCCAAATTTGCGGAAGCTGGTCAAAAGGTGTTAGGTGTCAAGGTGGTGAGAGATGATTCTTTGGAGAAAACTATTTTGCATTGGAGCGGAAAAGAAAACTTTGAGTTGAAAGATGCGGAAGAAAACCGTTATGGTAAAATATCGGATGAGAATGTCCGTTTTATAAATTGGTTCTTGGAGGAATATCAGATTCCGCTGGATCCGATCTATACAGGAAAGCTGATGCAAACTATTTTTGAATTGGCAGAGAAAGGATTCTTTCCGAAAGGTTCAAGGATCCTGGCTTTTCATACCGGTGGATTGCAAGGCATCAAAGGAGCGAATCTGTTTTTGAAAAGTAAAGGAAGAGATTTGATAGATTTTGAGAGCTAGCGTCAGTTCGAGTGAAAATCATTGTAGAGAAACGTAAATGATTTTTGTGTCGAGAACAATTTTAGAAATTAAACGAACTGTGTCGTATGTTTTTCGAAATGACGAAATAAGAATCTAGCTCCATACCATAGCCCCGATTGCAACGGCATCCTTTTTTGGCATTGCGTGGAAAAGCTTCAAAAAAATAGGATAAACGTGGACCGCAATGACAAAAAAGATATAGTGGAAAGCGGGATCAAGCTCCTAAAAAAATTAAAGTATTTTGTAAAAGATAAATATGAGAAAGTTATTAGTGATTGGTTTTGTGAGTGTTTTAGGCCTTGTAAAAGCGCAAAGCTGGAAAACGGAAGACCAATACATCCAAAAATTTGCACCGTACGCGGTAGAAGAAATGGAGAAATACAAGATTCCGGCGAGCATCACTTTGGCGCAGGGACTTTTGGAAACAGGCGGCGGACAAAGCCGATTGGCTCAGTTGGGAAAAAACCACTTCGGGATCAAATGCAAAGAAGACTGGACGGGCAAAACAATGAGCCACACGGACGACGCGCCAAACGAATGTTTCCGCGTGTACGAAGATCCCAAGCAGTCTTACGAAGACCATTCGGTCTTCTTGGCGACGAGAAAATATTATGTCGGATTGTTCAAGCTGGATGCGAAGGATTACAAGGCTTGGGCGCACGGATTGAAAAAAGCGGGCTATGCGACGAATCCGAGATATGCGCATATTTTGATTGATAAAATCGAGCGATACAAATTATACGAGTTTGATAATACGAGCAAAGATGAGGTTTACTATGCCATCTTGAAATTGTATCCTGCGCTGAACAACGATGCGGTTTTTATGGCGCAGCTAAGTCAGGAAAAGCAAAATGACAAAGTAACGCCGCCGACCATTAAGGTGGACTACAAACAAAGTTCGTACGCCAAACAGCAAAATCAGGTTTCCGATATTGTAGATTCCAAAACCAGAACGGCGCTTCTGAAAAATATCCTTGTGAAGAATCATCCAAATGATGGTCTTAAGTTTTTCGTAATGCCTGTGGATGCTGATATTTCTGAGATTTCTAAGAAATTTGGGATCAGCGAAAAACGTTTGATAAAATTCAATGAACTGGAAAGCTCCAAATTGGCGAAGAACGACATCATCTTCCTGGAAGGGAAAAATTCATCTGGAAACAAAGCGACTTACAAAGCAGGAACGGGCGAAACGATGCACGATATTGCTCAGAAATTTGCCATCAAGGAGAAAAAACTTTACAGCAAAAACAGGATGAACCAAGGCGAACAGCCGAAATCCGGACAATTGATTTATCTTCAGAATAAGAGACCGAGGTCTTAGAATTTAGAAACCAGATGTTAGAAATTAGATTTAAAACTAGCAACTATCAACCAACAACTATCAACAACAATGTTATACCAAAGAAGTTCAGCGCTTTTTGAAGAAGCGTACAAATATATTCCGGGCGGTGTGAATTCGCCGGTTCGTGCCTTTAAATCTGTGGGTGGCGTTCCACTTTTTATGAAGTCTGCGAAAGGTGCTTACCTCACCGATGAAGACGACAGAAACTACATCGATTATATCAATTCTTGGGGACCTGCAATTTTAGGACACACGCATCCCGAAGTGTTGGAAGCTTTGAAATTACAGGCGGAAAGGGGGTTTTCTTTCGGAGCACCAACAGAACTGGAAACCGAGATTGCAAAATATATCGTAGAAAATGTCCCGAATATCGACCAGATCAGAATGGTTTCTTCGGGAACTGAAGCTTGTATGAGCGCAATCCGTTTGGCAAGAGGTTATACGAATAGAGAGAAAATCATCAAGTTTGAAGGTTGCTACCACGGCCATTCGGATTCATTTTTGATCCAGGCGGGAAGTGGAATGGCGACATTCGGAAGTCCAAATTCTCCAGGTGTAACACAGGGAACTGCGAAAGATACTTTGTTGGCTGAATACAATAATATAGAACAAGTTGAAGAACTTTTCAGAAATAATCCGGAGCAGATCGCTGCAATCATTGTAGAGCCAATTGCTGGAAATATGGGTTGCATCTTGCCGGAAAATAATTTCCTTCAAAACCTTAGAAAGATCTGTGATGAGAATGGCGCATTATTGATCTTTGATGAGGTGATGACAGGTTTTCGATTGGCATTTGGTGGTGCTCAGGAAGCTTTGAATGTGAAAGCCGATCTGGTGACTTTCGGAAAAGTAATAGGTGGCGGATTGCCAGTTGGTGCTTTTGCAGGTCGAAACGAAATTATGAATCAACTTTCGCCGAGAGGAAACGTTTACCAAGCCGGAACCTTAAGTGGAAATCCTTTGGCTATGCGAGCTGGACTCAAAACTTTGCAATTGATCAAGCAAGATCCAGATTTCTATAAAAAACTGGATAAAACGACAGAAACCTTAGATTTTGAAATTGGGAAGATCCTCAATGAAAAAGGAATCCGACACAGGATCAACCGAAAGGGAAGTATGATGTCGATTTTCTTTGGTGTAAGTTCGGCGAGTAATTTTAATGAAGTGAATAACTCCAATATTGGTTTGTTCAATAATCTTTTCCATCAGGTTTTGGAGCAAGGTATTTATCTTCCGCCGAGTGGTTACGAAACCTGGTTTATTTCGTCCGCGATTGGCGATACAGAGATCGATAAGACGCTGGAAGCTTTTAGGAATTTTCAGTATTAGATAAAACAAAAGAGACTTAACAAACATTGTTAAGTCTCATTGTTTTATTAATTTTACTTCGCAGGTTTCGCTCTCAAATACTGATGCGGATAGAAATTTTCCTCCTCATGTTCCCAAGCTGCTTGTACTGCAAAATATGGATTTCTAAGAATCTCTCTTGCCAGGAAAATCAAATCAGCCTGTCCACTTTCCAGGATTTCTTCTGCTTGTTCTGCTGTTGTAATCAATCCAACTGCGGCCGTATCTATTTCTGCAATTTTCTTTACATCTTCTGCTAACGGAACTTGGTAACCAGGACTCAATGGAATAGTCACGCCATTGATATTGCCACCGCTGGAAACGTCTATCAGATCCACATTTTTGGTTTTCAAAATTTTGGCTAGTTCTGCGCTGTCGTTGACATCCCAACCGTTTTCTGCATATTCTGTTCCGGAGATTCTTACGAAAAGGGCAACGTTTTCTGTTATTTCTGAATTGACTGCGTCCACAATTTCCATTAAGAATCTTGCGCGGTTTTCTGGATTTCCACCATATTCGTCAGTTCTTGTGTTAGAAAGTGGTGAAAGAAATTGGTGAATCAGATAACCGTGCGCACCGTGAATTTCTATCACATCAAAACCTGCGTCAATTGCTCTTCTCGCTGCTTTTCTGAAATCTTGAACTAAATTTTTAATCTCTTCGATAGTCAAAACGTGCGGGATTCTTTCTGAATGATGAAACGGGATTGGACTTGGTGCAATGGTTTCCCAGCCTTCCTCGATGCTGATTTGTCTATTTTCCCAAGTTGAACCTTTTCTGCCTGCGTGAGCCAACTGGATTCCGATTTTACTTTCTGAATTTTTGTGGACGAAATCCACTATTTTTTTCAAAGCCAAAGCTTGTTCGTCATTCCAGATGCCGAGGCATTTGTTGGTGATTCTTCCGCGCGGTTCTACCGCGGTTGCTTCTGTGATGATTAGGCCAGCGCCGCCTTGCGCGCGGCTACCATAATGAACGAAATGAAAATCATTTGCAACGCCGTCTTCCGCAGAATACATACACATTGGTGACATTACGATTCGGTTTTTCAGTTCTATATTTCTGAATTTTATAGGTATGAAAAGTTTCATTTTTTATTAATTTATATTAAGCGTGAGAATTGGTTTCCCACAATTTCATTGATTTTCTTAAAAGGGAAAATGTTGAAATTATTGACCGATCTTGTTTTGATGTTAAATCTGCAGCCCGACTTGAGTGGAAATCCTTTTTTGCGTGTACTCACATTATATGGAACTGGAAATCGGCTGCAAAAAAGATTGACTACGTCGAACCACTTCGTTAGGTTTGGGAACTGAAGGCGGAAAAGCTGCCATAAAAAATAATTTCAAATTGCTATTCGACGTAGTCAAAAGCTGCCCAAATTCTAAACGCCAAATTGCTGTAAGTGGTGGTCTAGATGTTTTGCCATCATATTGTTCCATTCTGTAGACGTGAGTTTTCCAAAGTTGAAACTTTCTTTCCCTTCGAACGCGTCTGCGCCCAATTGCTGGGTTTTCTGGATAAATCCGATGATGCGTTTTCTCTCGTCCTCGAAACTTTTGTTGTCTGTGATGACGAACATTGCGGAAGTTGGTGAGTTGTGCTTGTATGGCGTTTCGCTCACGACTTTTGATTTGATAAAGCGTTTCAGGATCCATTTGGTAACAGGACCTGGTTTTTTGTGTTTTTCGGATTCGTAGATGAGTTCGTAGGTGATGTTGCAGTGCGCCAGCATTTTGTCTACGGACATTACGCCCCATTTTGGGAAAGAATCTTCCGTAAGCGCATTGATCCTCTTGATGAAATGGCTTGTATCGTTTTGGTCGAAAATATTCTTCATTTCTTAGTTGGTGATTTTGTTGATTTGATTCAGCTTTTCAATTAATAATTTGTTGCGTAGTTTGTGTCTGATAAAATTAACAAGAAACCAAGTAAATACGGCGGAAGAAACGGCGATGATGATGGAACTTATGATTCTCAGTCTGCCTTTCTGTTCCTCGATTTTGTTGTTGTTTTCCTGATTCAGCACATCGATGCTTTTGTTGAGGGAGGCGAGTTCGCTTTGTTCCCTTGCAAATTTGGTCTCGATGTACAGTTTGTTGTACACATCATAATTGTTCCAATCTTGAAGTGCGAGATAATTGTCCGAAAAACCTTTGTAAATTCCTTCACTCAGGACAAGGTCGCCGACTTTTTTGGACAGATTGACAGATTTTTCAAAAGCTCGATGGCTTCCTGATGTTTCCCCAAAATTGTAAAATTCTCCGACAGACCTTTGTAAGCAAAAGCTTCCAGACTCTCGGCTTGGACAGCTTTGGCAAAGTCTGCTGATTGGATAAAGTATTTTTCGGCCTCTTTGTACTTTTTGAGATAAAAATAACAGTAGCCGATATTGTAAAGAATAGCGCTACTGTTGGCAATAGAATTCTCGTAGTTGCCCACTTTTTTGACGTAATCCAAACCAGCGAGGAATTTTTCCAAAGCCAACTCGTTGTTATCCTGATTTTTATAAAACATTCCACGAACTGCAGAATTGAGTCCTAGATACAAGGTTTTGAATTTTCCATCCGGCAAAGTCTGGCAAAGCTTGTAATGTTCGTCCAGAGATTCCGTGGTTTTGCTGTAAAGTCCCATATTCTGGTATTGCAATGCAATGGAAGTCAGGATTTTTATTTTTTGCTCAGGATTTGAAATGGACTTACGCAACTCTTTCATTTTCAGGACGTAATCCAAAGATTTATCCATGTCTCTTTTGGACATGTAAACTCTGGAAAGCAACTGGTAAAGCTTGATTTTGTTATCGATGTTTTTTTCATTTTTAAGCATTTTCTGAACGAGGATCAAGGCATTGTCCGGATTTTCATAGACGTAGGAAAACGCTTTTTTGTACAATTCTTCATTATACTGGGATTTGAAAATTCCGGTAAATGAGAATAGGATTAATATGAAAAGGACGCGTTTCATTTTTGATTCTGTGTCAATTGCTGAATATAAGTGTTCGGCGAAATGCCTGTCACGGATTTGAAAACGGTCGTAAACGCGCTGTGGGAAGAGAATCCAGCTTTCTCTGCCAGATAGCTCACTTTATAATTAAGATAAGCAGAATCTGTTTTCAAAAGATAAGCGATGTAGTTGATCCTTAATTCGTTGATGTAATTGTTGTAGTTTTTTTCTTTGTATTTGTTGATGACTTCCGAAAGATATTTGGTGTTTGTTTCTAATTGTCCGGCGAGAACGGCGAGTGGCATTTCTTTGCTAAGGAAGTTTTCTGATTTCTCAAATTCTTCCAATCTTGCCAGAATATCCGATTCTTTTTCCTTTGAGATAAAGACTGGTTTTTTAGATATTTCAGGTTCGGTTTTTCCTGTTTTTATAATTTCTTTCTCCTCGATTTTTTTGCTGAATTCCTGTTGTTTCGAATAGAAATCGATTTGCTTTTGGATAGATTTTGTCTTTTTCTTTTCTGAGAAGCTGGTGAAAATAATGGCTGCGATTCCAATAAGGCAAATGATGCTAATGATTAAAATATTGGATGTGAAATTTTTGTGGGAATACTCAATGCGTTGATTTTCATATTGGTCATTCAGTTTTACGAGATTCCGAATGGCTTCTTTTTTATTTTTATCAAGTTTATCAGTTTGCTCCTTATAGATTGAATAATATTTTTGATACAGATCCTCATTCTTAAGAGCGAGATAATTTTTAGACAAATCATCGTAGATTCTGTTTTTCAGCGCGTCGTAAGATTTGTTTTGAATCAATTCCAATCCTTGATTCAGATTCTCTGTAGACTTTTGGTAATCTTTTTTCAAGAAATGAATCCTTCCGAGATTATCGAGATTGAAAGCTCTCAAGAAAATATATTGAGGCGTTTTATTAAGTTTTAACTGAATTTCATTCGCTGCTTTTCCTGCTTTATCAATTTGATTTTGAGAAATATAGAGAAAGGTTTCATAAATCTGATTTTCTATCGAAATGATAAAATCTTCATCCGAATCTTTCAGTAACGAATTACTTTGCTTGAGGTTTTCTTCCGCTTCTTTCCATTTTTTTTGAACCATCAGGTTGGAAGCATTCAATTGGTAGATGTAAGCCAATAGGTTTTCCGGATAACGCTGGGACTTTATCTTCGAAGCATTGTCAACCAGATTCTGAGAGATTCTGATGGATTGTTTATAGAGTTGAAGGGATTGATATTGTTGAGCCAGTGCGTTATCTGAGTAGAAAGAGGTGTTGTCATTTCTGTTTTCACTCAGATCTTTATTAATGGATTGCTCAATGGATTTTGCGTAATCGCCTTTGAAATTGTAAGCTCTGGATGATAAGATTTGAAGACGTTGTTTGATGAGTTCAGATTCTTTGTTCTCATCTATATTTTGAAGAATTTGGAAAGTGTTATCCGGATTTTCATAGAGGCTTTTGTAAGCTTTGTCGAGAAGTTGCAAAGTTTCTGGGTTGCTTTGTGCCGAAATCAGAATGACGCCAGAAAAAATTAAAAACCACAAAAAAAAGCAATCGTCGCATAACATAAAAATAGCTTTTTTATTTGTGAAATACACGATTTTTGATACTTTGATTGCAAATATGGAATCAATTTAAGCTTGTTTTTAAATATTTGATTTTTAATAGCTTGAAACTTTAATCCTTTCTAAATTCACGAATTCGGAAAGATAAAAGTTAGGAAATGATATTATTTTAACATAAAATTGTGGAAGTAAGTTTCATCAAAAAATTTCACATTCTAAATATTTTAAAAATTATGAAAAAAGTCTATCTACTTTTACTCGGTATCACTGCTATGAACGGAGTGAACGCTCAACAAATGGAATTCAGATTAATAGACGAGATGGGTGCTCGTTTCTATGACATCAATGACAGTGGGTCTGCCATACATTCTGGTGCGTATTATGATTATACGACCAACACGACTACACCAACTGAAGGTGGACAGGCGACCAACCGAATCAACAATGTTGGCGATGTTGCTGGTGCAAGTGTCCTTGTAATTTCTGAAGAAGAAAGCATTGCAATGGCAGCTTATAGAAAAAATGGAACATGGACCTCTGTAGGCTATTTTGAAGGCGAGACTCCAAGCAGTAGCTCATTTGCCAACTCAAACGATATCTCACAAAATAGTAAATACGTGACGGGACAGATCGGTGCAACCGGATATACCAGTTGGCCGTTCCTTTATGATACAGAGACTAATACATTGACAAAACTTTCTGGTGACAATCTCTACGAAAACGGTCGTGGAGAAGCGGTCAACAGCAACGGAATTGTTGCGGGATTTGTGGATAGACCTGATATTCTAGACGAAGGGTCATTATGGATGCCAGCTTACTTTGAAGCTAATGGAACTTTACATTACATCGATTCTGCAACACCAGAATTTGGCGAAGCGGCTGATGTCAACAATGCAGGTATTGTAGTAGGTTAGAAAGGTGCGAAACCTTTTATCTATAATATTACGACTGGTGTTTATAAATCTTTCAATCCACCTAGTGGCTTTGATAGAGCTGTATTCACGTCAGTTTCAGAAAACGGAATTGCTTTAGGCTATGCAGGAAATGCGGGTAATAGAGAAGTGATCATCTATCATCCATCATTAGGTTCTGGTCCTATTTTCTTAAAAGACATTTTAGTTAGAAATGGTGTAACTCTTACGACATTTGATGGCAAATTAGGAACGGGCATGAACATTTCTCCTCATGGTAATTTTGTTTGCGGTTTTGATAACACGATTCCTCCTTTGTTTGCAGCTGGTTGGGCTGTTAATATGAACAACTTGTTGCTAGATGACAACGATTGCGCAATTACTTGTCCTGAGAATATAGAAACTGCACTTGCAAGTGCTTCTCAAACTGGGGCGGTTGTCAACTATACTTTGCCGATTGTTTGTGGTTCATCATCATCTACTGGATTGACTACAGTTTTGGTTTCCAGGACTTGAATCAGGTTCTCAGTTCCCAATCGGAACAACAGATGTTGTTCATAATCTTGTGGATGCGGACGGAAAAGTGGTGTATGTATGTTCTTTCCAAGTGAAGGTGAATGATATATATTGTACAACGTCTTCACAGTGGGGTGTAGATGCGATCACCAAAGTGCAGTTTGCAGGTATTGATAACTCTTCTGATCCTTACTCTGCGGTATCAAATGAATATTATTTGGGTCAAACAGGAGAAGTTTATCAGGGCAGTCAATATCCTTTCGTATTGGAAGCTAATACAAATGGTGGATATGACTATGCAACAGTCTATGTGGATTGGAATCAAAATGGAAGTTTTGCAGATGCAGGAGAAACTTTTGAAGCTGGAGGCATTACCTCTGATGGTGCAGATGGTGTTCAGATCTCTTCAAATATCACAGTGCCGGCTGATGCTACAATTGGGAAAACAAGAATGAGAGTATTATTGAACTGGGATACTCCGATTGCCAATCCTTGTGATAATGCAGATCATTTCTACGGCCAATCAGAGGATTACACTTTGGATGTCAAGGAGTCGTTAGCAACTTCTGATATTAACAAAAACAATGTTTCCATCTATCCAAACCCAGTTAAGAATGTTCTTAATTTCAATGGCGCGAAAAATATTTCTAAAGTAGAAGTTTACAATGTTGCTGGACAGAAAGTGAGATCTGTAGAGAATTTGTCAGATAACAAGATCGAATTATCTAATTTGACCAAAGGTATTTACATCATCAGAGCCAACATCGATGGTTTGGTTAAGTCCTTCAAATTTATCAAAGAATAGTAATTATTTTCTTTAGATTTTAATGAATGAGCGGGTAGATTTCTATCCGCTCTTTTTATTTTCCCGCTCAGAATTGCTTTTTCACCTCAGATAGTTTAACTTTGCACAAACCTAATCTAATGAGTAAAAAAGAAACGAAATACATCTTTGTGACAGGAGGTGTGACATCGTCACTGGGTAAAGGAATAGTCTCCGCTTCTTTGGGACTTTTATTAAAATCGAGAGGTTTTAAAGTGACTATCCAAAAACTTGACCCTTATATCAATATCGATCCGGGAACCCTTAATCCTTATGAACACGGCGAATGTTATGTGACCGAAGACGGCGCAGAAACAGACCTGGACCTTGGACATTATGAGAGATTCCTGGACAGTCCAACTTCCCAAAACAACAACGTTACAACAGGTAAGATCTACCAAACCGTTATCGAAAAAGAACGTAAAGGTGATTTCCTAGGAAAAACCGTTCAGGTCATTCCGCATATTACCAATGAGATCAAGCGTAGGATCAAGATGCTTTCCAAAAAGGATTATGACATCATTATCACAGAGATCGGCGGAACGGTTGGTGATATCGAGTCTCTTCCTTACATAGAAAGTGTTCGTCAGTTACAGTGGGAATTAGGCAAGAACAATTCTATGGTCATCCATTTGACATTGTTGCCTTATTTGGCTTCAAGCGGAGAACTTAAAACAAAACCTTCCCAGCATTCCGTTCGTCAATTGATGGAAAGCGGAATCCAGGCAGACGTTTTGGTTTGCAGAACAGAGCACACCATTCCAAAAGAGCAGAAAGCTAAGTTGGCGCAATTCTGTAACGTAGGTCTAGGAAACGTGATCGAATGTATCGATATGGATACGATCTACGAAGTGCCATTGTATCTACAAAAACAAAATTTCGATGAGGTTGTTTTAAATGAATTAAATCTTCCAGTAGGAAAAGAACCAAATCTAAAAGACTGGAAAACGTTCCTTAAGAAATATAAAAATCCAAAAAAGACCGTCGAAATTGCTTTGGTTGGGAAATATGTTTCTCTTCAGGATTCTTACAAATCTATTGCCGAAGCATTTATCCACGCAGGTTCCGATATGGAAACCGAAGTCAAGATCAAATGGGTTTACAGTGGCGATATCGAGGTTGAAGGCGCTGAGAAATTATTGAATAACGTGGACGGGATTCTGATCGCACCAGGTTTTGGAGATCGTGGGATCGAAGGTAAAATTCAGGCGGCCAAATATGCAAGAGAGAACAAAATCCCATTGTTAGGAATTTGTCTTGGAATGCAGATCATGACAATCGAATTTGCTAGAAATGTCCTGGAACTTAGCAAAGCCAACAGTATGGAATTCGATACTTCTACGCCTGATCCTGTAATTTCTTTGATGGAAGAACAGAAAAACGTAGTGGACAAAGGCGGAACGATGCGTCTTGGTGCATGGAAATGTGTTCTGAAGCAAGGTTCGAAATTGGCAGAGGTGTATGGTGCGAAGACCATTTCTGAACGTCACCGCCACAGATACGAATTCAATAGTGATTATAAAAAAGACTTCGAAGACAAAGGGCTGGTTCCTACAGGACTGAATCCGGAAACTGGTTTGGTAGAAACATTGGAATTGAAGGATCATCCTTTCTATGTTGGTGTCCAATATCACCCGGAATATAAAAGTACGGTGGCAACGCCACATCCATTATTCAAAGCGTTTATTAGCGCTGCTGTAAAAGGGAAGTAAAAGCATTATTTAATAAACAAAAACAGCTACGGATCTATATTCGTAGCTGTTTTTTTCATTAATGATAATTTCGAGTCGTCTATTTCCTTGCAAAAGTAGTGTAACCACCGTCAACCAATAGTTCTGTTCCGCTGATGTAACTGGCATCATCCGAAGATAAGAATAAGACCGTTTTTGCAATTTCGCTTGGATCACCTAATCTGTTCAGAGCGATCAATGTTGGAAAATGATCTCTGATCTCACTTGTTGTAACTTTCTCCAATCCTTCCGTTTTCACTGCGCCTGGACTTACAATGTTGACTCTGATCTTTCTCTCAGCCAATTCGTTTGCTGCGATATGAGCGATTTTGTTTAATGCACCTTTGGTTGCGGAATAAATACTTGATCCCAAATTGGCAGCGGTCGCAACAGTGGATGAGGTAAATACCACAGATGCGCCATCTTGTAAATGGGGCAGCAACTTCTGTAATGTAAAATAAGGACCTTTCACATTGGTGTTGAATTGTGCATCAAAATCAGCTTCTGTTGATTCTTGAATCGAGCTAAACACTGCAATTCCCGCATTCAAATAAAGGACATCTATTTTGTTTCCACTTTCTGCAATTGTTTTTTCTAAAGCTGAAATACCTTCTAGATTTGATGTGTCAGAAACCACGGTCTTCAAATTTGAACTGTTGATCCTTGAAGCCGCTTTTTCAAGATTTTCTGCATTTCTTCCAGTGATCAAGACATTAGCTCCAGCGTTGATGAATGCCTGTGCTGTTGCAAATCCTATTCCGGTAGTTCCGCCAGTAATGACGACGTTTTTATTCGTGAAATTCATTTTGATGTATTTTAATATTGTGATGCAAATTTACATCATCAAAATATCTTTTCGTAACTTTGTAACTAAAAGTAACATTCGGGTAACAAACTAACTTATGGCGGAACAAGATTGTAAAGATATCAACAAGAAAAAGATAATGGCAATCCACGATGCGATGGATGTGTTGAGCGGAAAATGGAAAATTTCCATCCTGTCATCAATTTGCTATTACAACAAAAGAAGATTTTCGGATATTTTAAATGATGTAGAAGGAATCTCAAACAGAATGCTAAGCAAGGAATTAAAAGATCTGGAAATGAACCAACTTTTACAAAGAACAGTGTTAGATACAAAGCCAATTTCTGTTCAATATCAACTGACAGATTACGGACTGAAATTAAAAGACATCATCAACAATCTTTCCGATTGGGGAACAGAACACAGAAAGGTCATTATCGGTAAATAATTAAAGGATCTATCAAACAAAAAAGTAATTCCTTTCCTTAATCGTCTTTATAACAGAATCTGAAAAATAAATCCTATTTTTGCAGACCAAAATGATGTAGATTTTGAATTAATGAATTGTCATCCTGAGCGGAGTCGAAGGGTCAAGTCAAATTTCAAATCTTAAACTTTAAATTATATTCTATAATGCAGCAAAACAACGGATTAGATAAAAGCCAGCTGATCAGCTTCGGTGTTTTTTCTATGATTCTTATCGGTTTTATGTTTTATTTCCAAAACCGAAACGCAAAAGCCGAGCAGGAACAACTGGCAATTGATGCCAAAAAAACAGAGCAGACCACCAAAGCAAAACCGGTTGCAAACAACCTGAATGCAGCGACTGTGACGCCAGCTTCTGTTCAGAAGGTCAATCTTCAGAACGATGAGCTAGCACTTGAGTTCTCCAGCGTTGGTGGACAATTGAGCTCCGTAAAACTGAATAAATATGAAGCTTTCGGTGGAAAACCACTTTATCTTTTCAGCAACAACAATGCAAGCTATGGTTTCCAGTTCAAAGACAAAACCAACAAGGTTTTCAATACCAAAGATCTTGTCTTTGTACCAACCGTTGCAGGAAACTCTGTAACCTTGACTTCGAAAATCGGAACTGCAATTATTCAATTCGTTTATACACTTAAAGCAAAATATACGGTTGATTTCCAGGTGAAAACACAAGGTTTGGCAACATTGGTCAACGATGGCAAAGCTGAATTCATTTGGGATTACACAGTAAAAGGTGCAGAAAAAGGAAGATCTCAGGAAGAAACTCACACAGAGTTCGCCTACTCTTTCAACAACTATAAAGATTACGATTACGACGCTCGTACCGATATGGAAGAGCCGGACGAAACACTCAACTGGATCGGTGTGAAACAACAGTTTTTCTCCGCCGTGATCGAAGCTAAGAATGGATTCACAAAATCAAAAGGCAATCAGGAGATCATCGAAGAAGGTGAGTTCCTGAAGAAATTCAATTACAACGGTCAGGTCAACTTGGCTGGAAACGAATTGAATCAAGATTTCACTTGGTACTTTATGCCACTGGATATGGACCTTTTAAAATCGTTTGACAAAAACTTCGATGAGATCCTGCCATTAGGTTGGTCATTCATCGGATCACTGAACAGATATGTCTTCATGCCATTGTACAATTTGATCTCATCTTGGGGCGTTGCCGCTGGTTGGGCCATTTTCTGGATGACGATCATTGTGAAGTTGATCTTGTCTCCGGTAATGTTCAAACAGCATAAACTAAGTGCAATGATGAAGGTCATTCGTCCGGAGATCGATGAGGTGAACGCCAAATTCAAGGATGCGGATCCAATGAAAAAACAACAGGAAACGATGGCCGTTTACAGGAAGGCCGGCGTGAATCAAATGGCGGGTTGTTTGCCAGCCTTGGTTCAGATCCCGTTGTTCTACGCACTATTCCGATTCTTCCCGAATATGATCGACCTGAGAGGCAAAAGCTTCTGGTTCGCACCGGATCTTACGGCCTACGATGATGTGATCAAATTTGGATTCAAAGTGCCATTGTTAGGCGAGCATTTGAGTATTTTCGCATTGGCTTGTACCGTTGTGATATTGATCTACACGGTGATGACTTCAGGAAACATCCAACAGCCACAACAGGAAGGAATGCCGAATATGAAAGTGTTGATGTACATCTTCCCGATCACATTCCTATTCTTCCTGAACAGTTCAGCTTCCGGTCTATCTTGGTATTATTTCGTGTCGAATGCGATCAATATTGTGATCATCTTGGTCATCAAATATTTCATCCTCGATGAGAAAAAGATCCACGCTCAGATCCAGGCCAACAAGCAGAAGGAACCGAAGAAAGAAGGGAAGTTCCAGAAGAGAATGAGAGAGATGATGGAGCAGGCGCAACAGCAGCAGGCACAACAGCAAAATAAAAAGAAATAAATATAAAGGCGGTAATTTTTTACCGCCTTTTTTATTACCTCAACTATTCATCGTTTCAAATTCTCAATATCAACTATCGATTATCAATTATAATTAGGAGCCGGGAACCTGCTGTCCACTATATCTTTTTTATTTTTTTTAGACGCTTTGTCATTCCAATTCACGCTCAGGACAAAAAAAATAAAAAAGGATGCCGTTTCCATCAGGGCTAGTGATTACGTCAAAGATTCAAGATTTGCCATCAAAATTAGATTTGCAAAAAATTAATGATGTCCAAAGAAAAATATAAACAAAGTGACCAACAAAATGTTTAAAGAATGAATTTACAGGTCGCTCTGGTGGAGCTATATCTTTGACGACTTATTTTTTCTACTAATAGCAAGTCCCTACAGGACTAAATACAGCTCCAATAGGAGCGGACTGTTAATAAGAAATACAAATAGTTTTAATTAAAGCTCCAGAGGAGCGACCTGTTAATTGTTTTTGAATTTAATCTTAAAATTGATGAATACTTTATGGGTTGTGCAATTTATACCAAGATTTATTTTTTCTTTGATGAGTTTACCTCTTTGCGAAACTTAAAATATTTTCAATAATGTCCAAAAAAAACTTTGCGGACTTTGCGTTTAAAATTTACATTTTTATAAAAAGAAAATCCCGAAATTTGCACGCTCCAACTTAAAACCCAAAACATTGAATCCAAATTCTACCTACGAATATCTCCAACAATTCCTAACTGAAGAACGTCTTGCTAAGATTGAACATTATTCACAGGAAAGCTCAGATTTCGTTCTGCCAGTGATGGAGGATATTTACCAATTCCGGAATGCCGCAGCGATTGTCCGTTCCGTGGAAGCGTGTGGTTTTCATAAAGTGGTAGCAATGGAAAAGGAAAACTTCTTCGAACCAAACCTCAAAGTCACAAAAGGCGCAGACAATTGGGTAGAAGTGGAAAAAATGCCAAGAAAGATAGAGTCTCTTCAAAACATCAAAGATCGAGGTTACAAGATTGTCGCAGTTTCTGCAGAGAACAACGCAAAAATGCTCCCGGATTACAAAGTGGAAGAACCAATCGCTTTGGTCTTCGGAACAGAGTGGGAGGGTACAACGGACGAGCTTCTGGATTTTGCAGATGAAACTTTGGCCATCCCAATGTTCGGATTTACGAAAAGTTTCAACGTGTCTGTTGCGGCCGCCATCTGCATGTACGAACTCAAACAAAAACTCCTAAGATCCAACATCGATTATAAACTTTCCGAAGAAAAATTACTTCAATTGAGAATCCGTTGGTCCGTGAATTCTATCAAAAGCGGAAAAGAGATTTTGGAGAAATATGAAAGGGAAAATCAGTTTTAAAAAACCAACCCACAAACCATTTCCCCAATCTTCGGTGCTAATGCAACACCCATTCCGGAAAGTCTCACGGCACAAAATTGTCTTTCGGAAAGCTGCTTTACAATTGGCGTTTTCTCATTTCCCATGGCCATAATTCCGGACCAACGCATTGCGATTTTGAATTCTTGATCTGGTAGGATCACTTCTTTGAGAAATTGTTCAAGATGATTTTGAAGAAATTCTGTTGTCTCAAAATCTGTCGTTTCTTCAGTTTCAAAATCCTGATTTCTTGCGCCTCCAAGTAGAACTCGATTTCCAAGATTTCTGAAGTAATAGAAACCTTCATCATAGTGGAAAGTGCCTTTCAGTTTCAGATCTTCAATTGGTTCTGTTAGGATGATTTGTCCTCTTGCAGGAACTATTTCTTCGGATCCTAAAAATTTTGAACTGAAAGCATTCGTGCAAAAAATGACTTTGTCAGATTTCAGGATCAGGTTTTCATTGACTTTAATTTCAACCTTGTTTTTAGTTTCTGAAACAGATTCAACTTCAGTTCCGCAAAGGAATTCGACTTTCACATCATGGCATTTTTCTACCAGTTTAGTCAGTAATTTTCCAGAATGCAGGCTTCCTTCGCAAAGATTCTCAACCAAAATTTCGGATTTTCCCAACCTAAATTCCTCAATTTTTTCGTTAGCAATTCTGAACGTTTCTTTTGTTTTTGTAATTGGAAAAAGATGTTGGTTGACCTTCTCTAATTTCTTTAAAGGAGATTCATCATTCAATATCTCATAGCCGCCACAAAGCTCAAAATCGATGTCGTCATCAGAAAAATAGTGTTGAATTTTCTGCAAACCTTCAAAACGCATTTTCACCAGATCCAACGTTTTCTCCCAACCCATTTTCTCCGAATCAGAAATGATCTCGGTCAAACTTCCGAAACAGGCAAAACCTGCATTTCGCGTGGAAGCTCCGGTCGGAATCGGATTTCTTTCAACAATTAAAACCGATCTCTCGGGATGATTTTCCTTGATAGAGATCGCGGTCCAAAGTCCAGTAAATCCTGAACCGATAATGATAACATCACGTTTTCTGTAAAAAGTTTCGAGTTCCCAAATGCTAGGATTCATACTTTCTGGTATTGAGTTCTAGATTTATAACTTCCATATTTAACTTTTAAAATCATCTCTCACTTCCTCACTTTTCGCAAAACAAACGCGCGAAGAATTCTCTTGTTCATCAAATTTTGAATGCATTTCTTGATTGAAATCTGCCGATTTATTTCTGGCGATAGAAAGCGTTTGCCAATCCTGATCTTTCATCATTTTAGCAATGTAAACGATTTGTCCAATGTGATAAGGATAATGCGCCAATTGTCTGAAAACTGCGTCTAAAACAGAATGTGCTTCGCCTCGGATGTAGATCGTAGCATTGAAATTTTCATCTGTGATCTGGTCTAAAGCTTCGAAAAGACAACGCCAGCCTTTCTCCCAATATTCCAAAACTTCGTCTTTCGTTTTGAAGGTACTTGTAAATTCCAGGTCGCGGTTTCTCCAGTCTTTCTCGCCATCTTCTGTCAGGAAATTGATCCATCGTGATAGCATATTTCCTGCCAGATGTTTTATAATGATTGCAATCGAGTTGCTTTCCTCGTTGTATTGCCAGAAAAATTGTTCCTCAGAAAGTTGAGCTAAGGTCTTGTCTCCGATGTCTTTATAATATTGGAAACGTTTTACAAACAGGTCTTTCATTGTGAATTTGTTTACCTATAAATATAAAAAAAATCCTTTCAGATTTTGAAAGGATATAGATTTTTATAGTGTTTGTCGTTTTATTCTGAAAATCAAAACATCTTATCGTAATTCCAAGCCGCCACAAAAATCCCTGCCGTTTCCGTTCTCAACCTTTGATTGCCGAGCGAAACTGCTTTGACTCCTTTTTCTGCTAGTTGGTGGATTTCTTTATCAGAAAAATCACCTTCCGGACCTATCAAGAATGTGTAAGTTTCAAAGTTGTCATGCTGAGGCTCTCGAAGCGCATTTAAATTAATTCTTTCCAAGTTTTCATTGCAATGTGCTACAAATGTATTTTCTGGATTTAGATTTTTCATAAATTCAGAGAATTTCTGAAGGTCATTGATCTTTGGAAAATGGGAACGCAGACTTTGCTTCGAAGCGCTGATCGCTTGTTTTTTCAATTTATCGATGCTGATATTCTTTCGCTCGGTTTGTTCCGTTAATATAAAACTGACCTCGGAAATTCCCATTTCGACAGCTTTTTCCAAGAAGAATTCGATGCGGTCAATGTTTTTTGTCGGTGCAATCGCGATGTGAAGTTTTGGCGAGAAGTCGGGAAGATTTTCTTTTACTTCAGAAACGTTGAGTGTTACTTTTTTGCCTTCAAAGATGAGCGTTCCTTTGGCAAGATTTCCTTTTCCATCGGTTAGGTAAATTTCTTCACCTTCGCGCATTCTCAAGACTTTTGCAATGTGCTGCTGTTCGTCAGAGTCAATTAATATTTCGGGGAAGATCTGTCCAAAGAAAAGTTTCATGTTGTTTGTAGAAGAATCGTTGAGTTGTTAAATTGTTGAATCGTTTTTCGTGAATTGTAGAAGTGCTAAGTTGTGAAATTGTTTTCCAAGATTGATATAAATTGTAATAAATTTTGTCATTGGTTTATGGATTTGTTCAAAGCATTAATTTGGTTAGTGATTAATTCTGCTTTTTCTCTCAGTTCAATGTAACTTTCATCTGACAAAAATCCTAAGTCATTTGATAAGATAAGAAAATTTATAATTTCAATCGTTGAACCAAATGCAATGTTCAAGAATCTCGATTTTTCTTTATTAGATTGTCTGGAAAAACCTTCTGCAATATTCGCTGAAATACTTGTAGATGCACGTCTCATTTGATTAGTGATTCCAAATTTCTCATTGTCAGGAAAAGAAGAGGTTAAAAGATAAATTTCTTTTACCAATTTCCTTGAATTTTTGCCAAACTTCTAATTTTTCAAAATAAAATTGATACATATTTTACTCTGTCTTCTAACAATTCAACAAATTTTGCAGTTTAACAAATCAACGATTCGTCGGTTTTACTAATTTAAATATCTTCTTCCCAACCGTCATTATCAAAACCGCAACCAATCCGAACACAATTCCTAGCCCAAATTGTGGCACTTGCTCAGGAATGTTTGCCGGAATATTTTCTGAAACCCAATGATGAACTGCATCGATGTAATGATGGAAGATCCCACCAGAAACCATAAGCAATGCAATAGTTCCAACAACACCGAGAACCTTGATGACAATTGGCAAACCTTTGATTAAAACTTGACCAAGTCCGTTTAGAAAACCTTTGTTGTTAGATTTTTTTTGTAGGAAAAATCCGGCGTCATCCATCCTAACAATCAATGCGACAAGTCCATAAACGCCCACGGTTGCAATGATTGCCACAAAAGAAACGCTGATGATCTGGGTGATCAATGGATGTTGTTTTTCTAGCGCAGTTCCCAAAGCGATAATGACAATTTCCAAAGAAAGGATAAAATCAGTCTTGATCGCGGAACTGATCTTGGATTTTTCAGAATGTTCATCATCTTCTGGTAAAGTGCTTTCCTCGACTACTTCGTGACCTTTCTTCTCGCGATGGAAAAGAAATTCTACAATTTTCTCCATGCCTTCGTAAGCCAGATAGACACCACCGAGTATCAAAATATAGTTGATGGCCGGCTCGTACAACCATTTAAGCAAAAAAATAAGCGGAAGTATGATCAGTTTGTTGATAAATGAACCTTTGGTGATTGCCCACAGCACGGGAATTTCTCGGGACGAGAGGAAACCGGTTGCTTTTTCTGCATTCACTGCAAGGTCATCGCCGAGGATTCCGGCTGTTTTTTTTGTTGCGAGTTTACTGGTGACCGCGATGTCGTCCATCAATGCGCCAATATCATCTAAGATTGCGAAGAATCCTGAAGCCATAACTTTTTATTTTGATGCAAAAATAAGTTTTAAAGTTTAAAATTCAATGGTTAATGTTTTGGATAGCGAAGATTTATATTGGAATCTTAAGAAATCTATTTCGTAATTCAAAAATAGTTGAAATATGCACAGAGTATTTATTAGTGGGCTTACTGACTCATTTAGTTATAACAAATTCGTTGCATCTGGCTTAACTAAGTGAATCAACGGGGCAACTAAATGAATCAATGGGGCAACTAAGTGAAACTATGATGTAACTAAATGAATCACCGGTTCAACTAACTTAAAAAATGGTGTAACTAATCACATCGTCGATGCATTTAAGTGGATCAATGACTCAACTAAGTAGATTTATGCAAATCTGAAATGTTTTTAAAACGCTATTTCATTTTCACTCAGAAATGCAACACCTGTTTTCATGGTCGTATAAATATCGGTATCACACTCCCGCAGAGAACACATATAAACTTCTTCTTTCCAGCTTCCATTGATGAAGATGAGGTTCAAGTATTCAAATTTTCGCAAGTTGTTTTTGATGGAGAGAAAGTCGCCTTCTTTTGGCTCATATTCGAAACTGAAAACATTTTCAGAATTGATCGTTTCCAGAATTTCCTCTTTGATATTTTGAATATAACCAGTCTCGGAGCTTGTCAGTTCATAATCATCAGATTCTTCTGCATTTTCATTTTTTCCCGTAATCGTTTCTAAAATCCAGTAATATTTTGAATTCTTTTTGGAATGTGTCCCGAGTTGTTTTTCTTCTAGTAATATTTTCATAAGTTATATTTGGCCAAAGCTATTTCTACTGTAACGTTGTGTCTATTTTGTTGTGTAAATGATTTTTTCAGAGGTAAAATTTGGAGCAAAGCATTTTTTAGACTTGGAATATTTTATCATATCAATTGTATCAAACCAAATATTAAATCGATAAGTAGTTTTTGATTGTTTCAGAACTTTTTTGAAAAATTTGGATTCATTGATATTAATAGAATAAGAGATTGAATTATTTGGTTTTAAATTCTTGAATTTACCAAAACAATCCAAACAATTTACATCTATAATTGATTTTTGAATTTTATCAAAATTATTTAAGCTAGCTTCAAATTTTTCCACTTCGATTGGCTGTATATATACTTCGTGAAAGACGTCAGAGATTTTTAATTTTTGAGATTCTTTATTTGTAATGTTTAGTTTTAATATACCAGTTTTCGAAAGTCCAATCGTATCAATTTCGTATTTGATGTTACAATTATTAATTTCAACTTCCTGCGAAAACAATGTGACAAATTGAAGGAACAGAATTAAAACAAAAATCTTTTTCATCATATTAACTTTGTTAAAATATTGAATTGAATTCTTCTGACTTCCAGCTTCCAACCTGCAGCTTTCCTACAAATCATACTTCGCCGTAGCAGTCGTCCTGATATCAGTAAACTCGCCACGTTCATATTTCAGTTTGGCAACGATGGCGATCATTGCAGCGTTGTCAGTTGTATATTCAAATTTTGGGATGAAGATATTCCAGCCGAGTTTTTCTTGATTGATTTCCATTGCTTTTCTCAACGCTGAGTTGGCAGAAACACCGCCGGCAATCGCAACATCTTTTATATTAAGGTCAAGAGAAGCTTTCTCCAATTTGTTCATTAATATTTCAATGATGGATCTTTGGACAGACGCACAAAGGTCATTCAGATTTTCCTTAATGAAATCCGGATTCTTCCGCACTTCCTTCTGAATAAAATAAAGTACCGAAGTTTTAATCCCACTGAATGAATAATCATAATTTTCCATCCTCGGTTTGTTGAACTGGAAAGCATCTGGATTTCCTTCTTTCGCCAACTTGTCGATAATTGGTCCAGCTGGATAATCGAGGTCAAAGATCTTTCCTATTTTATCAAAAGCTTCGCCTGCTGCATCATCTATCGTTTTGCCGATAATTTCCATTTCGAAATAATCTTTAACCAAAACAATCATCGTGTGACCGCCAGAAACCGTCAAACATAAAAATGGAAAAGTCGGTGGCATTGGATTGGCATCATCAATAAAATGCGCCAAGATATGCGCCTGCAAATGGTTGACTTCTATCAAAGGCACGTTCAGACTCATGGCCAGAGATTTGGCAAAAGAGGTTCCAACAAGCAGTGATCCCAAAAGTCCGGGACCGCGCGTGAAGCCGATCGCGCAAATCTCATTTTGTTGTATATTTGCTTTCGAAAATGCTTTTTCCACAACGGGAATAATGTTTTGCTGATGCGCTCTGGAAGCCAACTCGGGAACCACACCGCCATATTCGTTATGGATCGCCTGATTGGCGGCAATATTGGACAGGATTTTGCTACCGCTGATGATGGCTGCAGAAGTGTCGTCACAAGAAGACTCGATACCTAGAATAATAGATGCACTCATAATAGATGGCAAATTTAGAAAATAAAAACACAACAAACGAAGATCCTAATATTGACCAGCCAGTCAAAAAGAAAAGAATACCACTTTTCTGGAGGATTCTCAACTACCTATTTTTCGGGATCATCGGACTGGTGGTTCTGCTTTTCATTGCTATCAATCTGCCTGTTACCAAACGGTATATTGCAGATGAGGCTATCACGATGTTGAACAAGGACCTCAATATGAGAATGTCTGTCGAGAACATCGAGGTCAATTTCTTCGGTGATGTGAAGATCAAAGGCCTCAGAATTAGGGATTACAAAGATTACGAATTCGTGAAAGCCAGAGAATTGCGTGTTGATTCTGACTGGTTTGCTTTGGCGTTCAATACGAGAGATATCAAATTCAATCAAGCGACAATCATCGATCCTGTGATCAGGGTGATTACTTATAAAGGTGATAGCATCAGTAATTTTATTCGATACGTGGATAACTTCAATGACGGAAAGCCGCGCGACCCGAAAAAGAAGCCCTTCAAAATGGGAATGAAGATCGACTTGATCAACGGCGTTTCCACAATCGTGAATGAAAATAGTCCGGGAGAAGCAGGAAGATGGCTGGACGCAAGGAATATTAATATGCACGTCACTTCATTAAAAGTTGACGGTGCGGATGTTTTTGCTGATATCAGAAACTTCAGTTTGATAACGAAACGTTACGGCAAAGAACACATCGTTGATACATTTTCCACCAATTTCGAGATCACGAAAAAGCATATGAAATTCGGGAATCTGACGATCAATACCAATCATTCATTATTACAAGGTGAAGCTGTGATGAATCTTGATCCTGTGACCAGATTTGCTGATTTTGGAAAGAAGGTGAGTTGGGATTTGAAGATCATTCCTGGAAGTCAGATCAATGGTTATGACCTCAGTTATTTTGTGACCGATTGGGATAATTACACACCGATCAATATCTCCGGAACAATGACTGGTCCGCTGAATGATTTTGCGCTGAATAATTTTCTCATCCGCTCGCAGGATGTCAATCTGAATACCAAAAATCTTAAGATCAATGGCATTATCGATAAAAAATTCTTCATCGAAAGTAAAAATGTCTCTGCCGATTTCACCTATAAAGCTTTAAAGGCCTCGTTGCCGAAATTCATTGCTTCGAAGCTTGGAAATATTGCAGATGATTTTGGAAGGATGAAATACAACGGTTCTGTAAAAGTGAATCCAAAGCAGATCTTCGCAACAGGGCAGGTTATTACAGGAATCGGTCAGGCAAAAATGAAAGATTTCAATCTTGTAGATTACAGTACAAAACGTCCTAAATACAGAGGTTATGTGGATGTAAAAGATTTGAACGTCACAGCATTGACCAAGAACAAACAAGTTGGATTGATCTCAGGGAAATTTGATGTACAAGGTGAAGGTTTTGATGTCAATACCATGTACATCAAAACCAAATCCGATGTTGCGCATATCGATCTGATGGGCAAAAGCCTTAATAATATCGCCATCGAAGGTGTTCTTAATAAAAAAAGATTCACTGGAGATGTGGTTGCCAATGATCCCAATGCGAAAGGAACCTTCAAAGGTGTTGTGGATTTTTCTACCAAAAGACTGTTCGCAGATTTCGCAGCAAACATTCAATATGTCAATTTAAAATATTTCGGGATCAATGCTGGCGATACCAATTCTGTAAGCGGCGTTGTGAATGGGAAGGTTTCTATGACCAATCTGAATGACCTTGATCTGGACGCAGATATCAATGGTTTGACGCTGAATTCGACCAAACAAAAACTCAGTATTCCAGATTCCAAACTGAAAGCGTTCTTTGAAAACGGAAACCGAATTGTCTCTGTGGATGCGCCAGGAGCAGTAATGGGAACAATTTCCGGAAGATTTGATCTGGAGGATATTGGGAATATGATCACCAATAGTATCAACAAAATATTGGTTGGGAATCCTCCAAAGAAAACATACAACGGGCAAAGTTTCGATTTTAATTTTGATGTGAAGCAAGGTCTGGTCTCATTTTTTGTTCCTGACCTGGAATTGAAAAATGGGGCGATAGTTGCCGGGAATTACGTCGGAAATACAAACGACCTGATCCTGAATGCCGATGCGTCTCACATCAAATATGTGATGACCAACAAAAAAGAACTGACTGAAGCTGAAAAATTCCTTGCCGAAACCGACGCGACCTATCAACCTGACCTGAATAAAACCAGTGACAGTGCGATGGTGGACAGCATCAGCCTAAGAGTGAATACGGCAGATCTTAATCAGCAATTGTTAGCGAGTGTCAAAAGAGCACAATACGGTGAAAATGTTTTGCAAGACGTGAAACTGACGGCCAATAATGAGAATTCTCAAGTCCTTCATATCGGTACAGTTTTCAAATTGGGAAGTCTGGAAGACGAGACGGCCAAACAAATGAAGGAATATGCAGTGAATATCAATCAGACCACTAATTTGGCTGGCGATTATGTTTTACGTTTTGAACCTACGACCGTGAAGTTCAATGATGTGGCTTGGAGTATTGATACAAGTCCGGAACTCGACCATTCCATTACTTATAGAAAAAAAGAAAAGGATTTCTTGATAAAAAACCTGCGCGTTTATTCAGACGAAAGTGAACTTCTGATAAAGGATGCAGACTTCAAATCAGCAAAGAATTTCATGGCCGATGCTGAGGTTAAAAACATGGATATTTCCAAACTGTTGGCTTTTGGCAGCGGTAAAAATCCAATGGATATCAAAGGAACAGCCAATGGGACCATTCAGATCAAAAAATCTGAGAATAACTTGGAGCCTTTGGTCAACCTAACTGTGAATGATATTTTCATGAATGGGAAAGCCATGGGAAATCTGGACGCGAATATTACCAAAAGCGAAAAACCAAATGTCTTCGATGTCAGTATAAAAGCTTTGTCATCCGACTTTTTGGGTCAAAACACATTGGATGTGACCGGTACGATCGATAATAATCCAGCTTCACCAGTTCTGGATGTCAATGCAAAAATGAATGAATTCGATCTGGCATTTGCACAGCAATTTGTAAAAGAGATCTTTGGAAATTTCCGAGGTAAGGCTACCGGCGACCTGAAGATATCTGGTGCTTTGAACAACATCGATTACAGTGGTGATCTTGCATTGAAAGGATTTGGACTCAAATTATTGTTTACAGGCGTAGATTATTCATTTGATGATACAGTAATTAACTTGTCCAGAGGTTTGGCTCTTTTGAACAACATCGGGATCAAGGACGGCCGTTCCAATTCCAAAGGGAATATCTCGGGTTCTATCCAATTTGAAACTTTGTCATCGTTGGGGATCAACTTAATTATGCGGGCAGATAACCTTTTGGTCATCAATAATAGCCAAGATGATAATGATCTCTTCTGGGGACGTGTTTATGGTCAGGGCGATATCTATGTCAGCGGACCGGTTTCTGGACTGGAGATCAGTACACCAAATGACGGACTAAAGGTGATCAATAATAGTACATTTACCTTCAATAGTGCTTCTACAGCAAATGTTGATGAGTTCAAGATCCTGAGATTTTTGAAGCGTGATGAGGAAGGTGGTATTTCTGTAGAAAAGAAAAAACGATCTGGTGCCAATATGCTGATGGATTTTGATATCAGTGTAGACAAGGGAACCTTGGTTAATGTTCTTGTAGGCGATGAAGTGGGAAGTATTGCTGTAAAGGGTGAGGCCGACCATCTGAAATTCAGGATGGAAAGAAGCGGGAATATCTCAATGAATGGAACCTACACTGTGGATAATGGGACTTTTGTTTCCAAAGCGATCCTAGACAGAACCTTCCAGATTGCAAAAAATAGTATGATCCGATGGAGCGGAAGTCCAATGACACCTGATCTGGATATTACTGCAAACTATACAAGACCTATTACCAATGCTGGCGAGTATCTTGGAATGTCCCTCACACAACCTGTAAATGTGGTATTGACCACTAAAATTACCAATACGCTTGTAAAGCCGGAAATAGAATTTGGTGTTTCCGCCCCGGATAGCTCCTCCGAGGTGAGAGAGACCTTAGCTACAAAAATGAATAACCAAGATGAGCGGACGATCCAATTTGGTTCTGTGCTTGTTCTGAACAGTTTCAATGTGGTAAATAGTGGTGGACTGGATTTCAATTTGCAAAATACGGCGATCAATACAGGTTATAATATGTTGTTCAAACAGTTGGGTTCTGTGCTGAATACGATCAGTAGTGCCTTCCAGGTCAATTTGGATTACATCAGTGGTGACATCAATTCCAATACTGCCGATCGCGCGAATACCAGCGTCAGTTTGGCTTTGTCTCCTAGGGTAAAGTTGAAAACAGGACTGGGAGTTCCGGTGACAAGAATGGATAATACAACCAATAATTATTTGTCCGCCGAGGGAACTATAGAATATGACTGGAGTCGACTAAATGATGGCAGCAGGTTGTTGAGAGCTTACTCCAAACCTTCAAATCTTGGTTTGGGAACGGCCAATGCGCTGAACCAGAGTTATGGTGTTGGGGTCGTGTACAGTAAAAGTTTTAATTCTCTCAAATATATCTTCAAAAGACGTGAAAGAATAAAAAGAGACTCTGCTGATATTGAAGTAAATAAAGAAGATTCCCTAAAAAACAAGCCAATAAAATGATAATTATCATAGAATTTGCTCAGATTGTTAAAAGCTGTTAATGTTTTGATATTTGTTTTTAGTTAATCTAATTTTTTTTAAATTTGCAAAAAAATTAGATATATTTTAAATAAATAATAATACGACAATGAACTATCAATTAGACGATATCGATAAAAAAATTCTTGATTTCTTAGTAGAAAACACAAGAATGCCTTTTACGGAAATTGCTAAGCAAATGGACGTTTCCGCAGGAACGATCCACGTAAGAGTTAAGAAAATGGAAGACGCAGGGATCATCTTGGGATCATCTCTAAGCATCGATTACAGCAAGTTAGATTACAACTTCACCGCATTCATCGGGATCTTGCTTACAAAATCAAACCACACTCAGGAAGTATTGAGGCAATTGGCTCTTATTCCAAACGTCGTGGAAGCTAGCGTAACATCCGGAAAATATAATATCTTCTGCAAAATGAAAGCAAAAAATACAGAAGATGCTAAGAAGATCATCTATCAGATCGATGACATCCAAGACGTCATGAGAACAGAAAGTATGATCTCTATGGAAGAGTATATCAGTGATAAGAACCGTTTGATAAACGCGGTTAGTATATAGTTAGTTAATAGAAATTTCTATAGAAAGAGCTTATTCGTAAGCTCTTTTTTTATATTTTTATACCATGAATTCAGTAGACAGAAGTTACAAAAGCAACAAAGATTATTACCTCTTTTTCGGATTGATCATCCTGGTGTTCTTCCTTAGCATCAATACAGATTATGCCGAATATTCGCTGCATCAGAAGATCAATATTCCCGGTAACTTTTTCTACTACACTTTTGGGGTCGATGTTTTGGTGGTGATCAGTTGGATCTTGATCTTATTTTACAGAAAGATCGGCGTGATCCTTTTTCCCATTTTCGTAGCGGTGCATTTCGCTTTGCACAACTATTTCCTCAGCACCTTTTTATATTCTGACGTTACCGTTTTATTCCTTTACATCGGACTTGGGTTACTTGCGATCATTCCGCGTTGGAATGTTTTGAGATAAAAATATGATATAAATTTGGGCAACTATTTCCGTCTTCCGCTCCCAATCTTTTTGCCTTTGCTTTTCCAACCACAAAAAATGAGCTCCGTTCAAACCTAACGAAGTGGTTCATCGATTCAATTAAAAAATAGTAAATATGAGATAAGCCGGGCTGCAGACTTTCAGTGTTAAAGACGATTTGTCTTTTTATATATTATTTCTTGTGCAAATTAAAACGGCATTCTTTCCAGCGCCATTTGAAGTGCGACCGCTCCGGCAGCAGATGAGGTGATCAAAAGCCATTCTCGTGCGTTCAGTTTCGTGAGTTTCGTCAAGACAGTGAAGATGGTCAGGATAATTAATATCATAGTGATTTGACCCAATTCCAACCCAATATTGAAACCTAACAATGGAATCGTGATGCTTTGTTCTTTCGCTAGCATCATTCGCGCCGTGTTCGCAAATCCCATCCCGTGGATCAGTCCGAAAAATAAGGCGAAATAATATTGATAAGGATGTTTCCCTTTGATAAGGATATTGTCCAAAGCTGTGATCACGATCGTACAAGGAATCAGAAATTCTATCCAATCGCTTTTCACTCGGATGATATCAAAACTCGATAAAGCCAAGGTGATGCAATGACCAATTGTAAAAGCCGTTACCAAGATCAACAATCTTTTAAAATCCTTGAAGCTGTAAGCCGCGATCAAAGCCAAAATAAATAGCTGATGATCCAAGGCGTCCAAAGAAATAATGTGATCCCAACCCAGCTGCAAATAAAATAGAAAATCCTTCATTGTTCAATTTCTGAAAACCGTACGAAAATAATGATTAATTTTGACTTCAATTATGTTTTGCTGATGAAAAAATCCCTCATAGCCTATATCCTCTGTTCTTTTGTCTTTTGCCTTGTCTCTTTCAAGGTTCATCCGTACCATGTGGGTTCGGTAGAGTTCAATTATAATTCGAAATCAAAGACTTTTGAGGTGACAGGGCGTTTTTTTATGGATGATCTGGAGAATGCCCTCAATAAAAAATATGGAAAGTCGGTTCATTTTCTCGATCCGAAATACAAATCCGAGATCAATAAGGAATTAGAAAATTACAGCTCCGAATATCTTAAATTAAAAGCGGATAATCAATTCGTAAAAGTCAATTATGTTGGTTATGAGGAAGACCATGAAAGTGTCAATATCTATTTGGAATCTGAGACGCTGGCTGTTCCCAAAAAAGTAGAAACTGCAGTCAGCTTTCTCTACAACTTATTCGATGATCAAATGAATATCATCCACATTGTCGTAAATGGCGAACGCAAAAGTGAGAAACTGAACTATCCTGACAGATACCTCTATCAACAGTTTTAGTTCTATATTGGAATCTTATCGTTAAGGCTGGGTTAAAAAAAAAGAAAAGCTCAAGATCACTTGATCCGAAGCTTTATACTATCAGCTGTTTTACAATGATCTTTAGTTAATCACAAAAAAGATCGGCTGATTGTCATCCGTAATAAATTTGAAATCAAACCTACGGATGTAGGTCCTTTGTGTTTTCAGAATCTTGAAGCAAGATGCCTTTTTAAAAAATAAACTTTTTAGTAATAAATTACTGTTTTTCAATCGGAAACAAAGGTTGCTATTTAACATAATATTACCAAAAATACAACTACAACAAATTTACTAAATGTTGCTAAGTATTTGATAATCAGAGTTTTTATTTTGTTGTTAAGGTGATTTAGAAGTTCATCATCCAATTATTAAGGTCAATATCGGAAGGGATTCCCAACTGTTTCCTAAGTCTGCTCTTTTTCATCTCTACACTTCGCACAGAGATATGACTGAAATGGGCAATTTCTTTGGTGGAAAAATTAAGTTTGAGCATGGCACAAAACTTCACCTGTCCACTTGTCATCTCGGGATAGGTAGTATTCAGCTTGTGATAGAATTCCGGATATACTTCTATAAAACGACTTAGAAATGATGAGTCGTTGGATTTTGCGAGCTCCAGCAGTTCTGCAAACGAATCATTCACTTTCAGTTCCATTTGATTGAGAACTTCTTTTTTATGTTGAAGATGGATCTTGGTTCTTTCTCTCTTTTTCTTTTCCCTCTGGTATCTTTTGAAATACTTGATCGTAAAATAAAATTTTAGAATCACGATCGCAGCAATGCCAATAATGATGAATGTCAAACTCTTGTACCACCTGACTTTTTCGCTCTTGATGATATTTTGGGAAATATGATCTGTCTCCGCTTTTTCTTTCCTTCTGATGATGTCGTAGAGCTCTTTTGACTTTTTGGCGTAGTAACTGTAGAGTTTGTCCTCTTCCAGTCTTTCGTAGATGGTCGCCAGGTCATCATAGATGTTTTGCAGTCTGTAGATGTCTTGGGCTTTTTCGAAGATGGGAAGTGCCTGTTTGTAGTAATAGATAGAGCTGTCTGTCTTGTTCATCTCAAGATAGGTGTTCCCAATGCCATATAGCCCAAATGCTTGGTTGATAGAGTCATTTCCGCTTTCGCCAATTCATAGGCCTTGCGGCTGTAAAAGAGCGCTTCCTTATGTTTATCAAGGTCTATATAAGTATAGCCAACACTGGAATATTGGATGGCCAACCAGCCATTTCTTTTCTTTACATCTTTGATCTTTTCATAATAACCAACACTTTTCAGGTCATTGACGATGGTTTTTTCTGGTGACTGATATTGCAGATTCAGGATCTCTGACCTTCCTGCATAGATCTGTCCCATGGAACTGTAAAACTCGTCGTTATCTGTTACTTTTTTACAAAGCTCCTCAGCACTTTTGCTTGTTTCGGATGATCTTTCGAAAAAACCAAGATAAGAATAGGCAAGTGCTTTGGCGATCAGAGCCTGTACAGAATGGTAGTCGTCATTTTCTCCTTTCGCAAGGTCCAGAAGTTTATCAGCTGCCTCCAAAGCTTTCTGCTGTTCACACCCAGTCCCAGATAGGAATTGATGATGACTTTCATCGCTTTAGCCATGCCTAGGTAATAGTCGGCGTTTTCGGAGATCTTGTACATATCAAGCCCAATTTTCAAGGCTTTATTTCTATCGGCGAGTTGGAAAGTGCCAATGAGAATACTATCGATTTGTTTAGGCGAGTATTGTTGTGCTTTCGTTTGTAATGTGCACGAAATTAATAGTAATGTTAGTATTAATCTTTTTGTAGGTCCCACAGCTTTGAAGTAGCGGCAAAAATATTAAAAATTCAAAGATAATTGTCTATTAATATCAAATATTTGTGCAACAAGAATATATTATAGCATATGTTTCTAAACGGATCTATAATTTTTTTCGAATTCAGATAGAATATCTGGGAAGAAATTGTCGAAGCATTTCTGGAGTTCATTTTTATTTTCCAGAAAAATATCGAAGACTTTGAGGTCTTTATCAAGATACTTGGCCTTGTGTAGGACGTTCTGCATACTGAATTGGATGCCTTGCTCTTCTCTGTAATTGGTGAGCCAATCGTCGTGTTCCATTCTCACCAGCATCTTTTTGTAATTTTCTGGAAGACATCTTTCATTTTCCCAAAGGATCTTGTAGACTCTTTTGGAATGGAGTTTCAATTCCTTTTCGGTGTAGAGATGTGCCACATAATAATCGAAGGCTACATCTACAAATGCCCCAGAATAGAGCCTGACCAATGGACTGAATATCTTTTTGGCTTCAGAAACAGCAGGATGAGAATCTGTAAAAGTATCGATCGCACGGTGAAGCTTGATTCCTTCCTGAATATCCAATGGAAAGTTTTCCCGTTCATTATTTTTGATAAAGTCCGCGATCATATTGCCCACGAGTTGTCCGTTGGTAAAAGAAAGGATAGAGTGGGCGAGGTAGTTCAAGCTGAAGGTGATTTGGTCTTATAAATTTACAGAAATAATTTAGAATAATGATTCCACAAAATCCTCGATTTTGCTTATTTCTTCTACTTTGATCCCGTATTTTTTCTTGGGAAGTTTGTTCAGGTTGGAAATGAAGATCTTTTCATAGCCTAATTTTTCAGCTTCGGTGATCCTTTGTTCTACCTGGGCAACGGGACGGATCTCGCCACTGAGACCAATTTCTCCGGCAAAGCAAAAATGTTCCGAAATCGCAATGTCCTCGTTACTTGATAGGATCGAAGCTACAACCGCAAGATCCAAAGCTGGGTCATCTGTTTTGATTCCGCCTGTGATATTAAGGAAAACATCTTTTGCACCTAACTGAAAACCTGCACGTTTTTCCAAAACTGCAAGTAACATATTCAATCTTTTGGAATCGAAACCTGTTGAGCTTCTCTGTGGTGTTCCATAAACAGCGGTGGAGACCAAAGCCTGAATTTCCAGCAACATCGGTCGATTGCCTTCCAAAGTGACTGCAACAGAGTTTCCTGATAGTTCCTCAAATTTCTTGGTAATGAGAATCTCAGATGGATTTTTAATTTCTTTCAAACCGGTTGAGATCATTTCATAAATTCCAATTTCCGATGTAGAACCAAAACGGTTTTTGTTAGCCCTTAACAATCTGAAGAGGTGATTTCTGTCGCCATCAAAATTAAGAACCACATCTACCATATGTTCCAACACTTTTGGTCCGGCGATTTGTCCGTCTTTGGTGATGTGACCTACGAGGAAAACAGGGATATTATTTTCTTTAGCAAATTTGATGATCTCATTGGAACATTCTCTGATCTGGGAAACGGTTCCCGGCGAACTTTCGATGAGTTGAGATTGTAAAGTCTGAATAGAATCGATAATGATAAAATCTGGTTCCAGTTTTTTGGCTTCGTGCAGGATCTTTTCAAGCGATGTTTCTGTAAAAAGGAAACAGTTCGGATTTTTAACTTCGGCTAGTCTGTCTGCTCTCATCTTGATCTGCGATGCACTTTCTTCACCCGAAACGTAAAGGATCTTTTTCTTCATTTTCAAGGCAAGTTGAAGAAGCAAAGTCGATTTTCCGATTCCAGGTTCTCCACCTATTAAGGTAACAGAACCCAAGACAATTCCGCCACCCAAAACGCGATTGAGTTCTTCCGAAGGAGTGATGATCCTTGGCTCTTCTACAGCTTCAACTTCGATGATGTTGATGATCGAGGATTTGGATCGCGTAGCCACAGATTTTGTCGTTTTTTCTACGATTTCCTCTACCAATGTGTTCCACTCGCCACAGGTTTTGCATTGACCGTGCCATTGGGAATATTGAGCGCCACAATTCTGACAGAAATATAGAGTTTTGAGTTTTGCCATTCTGCGAAGTTCAAGAAAAATTTTGGAAAAGAAAAGATCAGAAAGAAGTTTTATTTTGAAATTTTATCACTTAATTTTCAAAAGCTTAATTTTGTACCCTGATACATCAAGAATGTTATCATCGAAAAAATTATAATATTAAATAATTAAAAATGGCATTAGACAAAAATCATGTAGTAACTCTAAAATATGTGCTACATACTAATGATGAAAATGGAGAAAAGCTGTTTGTAGAAGAAACTACTGCAGAAAATGCTTTAACGTTTCTATATGGCGTAGGAATGATGATCCCAAAATTCGAAGAAGAGATCAAAGATCTAACGATTGGCGACAAAGCATCTTTCGAGATCGCACCAGGCGAAGGTTATGGTGAAAGAGACCCTGAGGCAGTTACTCAATTGCCTGTGGATATGTTCGAAGGTCAGGAATTGCCTCCGGTTGGAGCAGTTTTACCACTTTCTGACAACAGTGGGAACAATTTCCAGGCGATGGTTTTGGAAGTGACTCCAGAAGCTGTTACCGTAGACTTGAACCATCCAATGGCTGGAAAAAGTTTATTTTTCGATGTTGAGATCCTCAATGCACGTCCTGCTACAGAGGAGGAATTGGCACATGGTCACGCTCACGGAGAAGACGGTCATTCTGGACATTAATATAATTTCTACTCGACAATATAAAAAGCACTCATATTTGGGTGCTTTTTTTGTTTTTTTATTTAAAATTTTTAATTCACCAGCTTTATCGCAAACTCTTCAAAGGACTGTTTTGCACCTCCAATAAAGAATTTTAGAGCGTCTTCGTTATCGCCTTCTCTAATGATTTTCTTTAGCTTGTCAGAGCTGTCATAGTAGAACGTGTAGTTTTCTTCAAATGTTTCGGAGAGTTCCTCATTCATGTACATGTCTATTTCAAATGTCACTTTGATAGATGATAGATCGATTTGTTTTACATCTTTTACATTGTGGGTCATCGCACAGCCAGTTCCGCAACTGATGACGAAAGACTGATTTTTGACCTTCGAAAAGTCTCTTTTGGAAATATTGTTTTTTATCTTTTTTGCGGAAACCAAAAACTCGGTGTAGTTTAGAAATTCAGGATCTCCCGCTGGTCTCATGCTGTCCATTTTCCATTTGATTTCCAACTTGTTTCCTTTAGTAAACTTCGAATCGTCTTTATTGAAAATCAAATGAATTGTATCATTGTTTTTTTTGACAACAAATAGATAATCGTCGGTATAATCCATGAAATCTACAAAATTCACCGTATCTGTATAGATTTTCCCGAGCTCGATATTTTCATTCGGTCTCAACAAACTTTTGAATTCTGTGGGTGTTTTTTCTACATCACTATTTTTCTGAGTTGAATTTTCTTTCGACAGATCTTCCGCTTTCTTTTCACAAGCTTGAAAAATCAAGAGAAACAAAATCAATGTTAGAAAGGAAATGAATTGTTTTTTCATAATTGTAGATCTGTTCTAATTATTACGAAGCTTGATCTTTTTTCTAATCCACCACATGAGCAACCAATAGATCAGTAAAAGAATAGGGTAGGTTAAAACAATAAAAAATACATAACCGTGCTTTGTATATTCTTTTCCAAGACTAAGGTCGATCAGGTCATAAGATAAGAAATAGATCACATAAAAAAGGATCGGGACCAAAATAATTCCCAATACTAAAATAGATGTTTTCGGATTTCTTTTTAATAGTTTCCAATGGACAAAAAACATAGCAATCAAGGCGATCAATGCAATTCCCATTGGGTCGAGAAACATCAAGATCTTTGAGAATAGTGAGGTTTTCTCTGAAATTACGATTTTGATGTTTTCGTGATTCCCAGGTTTTATATTCCATCTCGCCACATTTTTTTCTAGTTTGAAATTGCCAAGATTGGATTTTGTGATCTCTGCATCATCATCAATTGTCAGGTTAACTTCTATTGGTCCGAAAAATTTCCAAAACTTCGATGGATAAAGAGAATATTCCAACTCGTAGTTTCTGATAAAGCCGAAAGTGTTGTATTGCAGGAGCGCGTCATAGTTGACTTCGATCACATTATCACCTTTTTCCAGATTTGCTGAGAAGTATATCAGGTCTTCTTGATTCACAAACAATTCCTCGTCCTCAGCATATCTTAAGAACATGCCATTGTTTTTCTTATTAATGAAGGAATAATTGTTTTTCTCAAAATCTAATTTTTGAATCGATGCAGGACGATTGTTGATTTTAATTTCTTTTTCGGTACTAATACCAAGCGCTAAAAAGACCAAAGGAATCGTTTGCTTTTCATCGGAATGGATGATGTATTTGATCTTGTATTCAGCAAAGTAAAACTTGTCCACAGGTTCTTTGACCAATCTGATATTGATGATCTCACTTTTAACAATTGTATTTTTCGAGCCAAATAATACAGAATGTTGCGAACCATCGGACCAAGGTTTTGCCATGTTCCCAAAAACCAAAAGTGGGAAGAGATAAATTAAAAAACTAAAGTATAGTTTTTTCGTAAAATTCATAGTTGTCTGGTTTTTATTTAGTTTTTGTTAAAAATACATAAAGAAATCTCAATATCACAAACAAAAAAAACTCCCAAATCATTGAGAGTTTTTAAACTTATTTCAGAGGAATGTTTTTCAATATTTCCTGTGTGTATTTCCAAAATTTTTGGGTTGATGAGATGCTAGCTCTCTCATCTGGCGAATGTGCACCTTTGATCGTCGGTCCAAAACTCACCATTTCCATTTTTGGATAGTTGGCTCCGATGATGCCACATTCCAAACCGGCGTGACAGGCAACAACCATTGGTTTTTCTCCGAAGTTGTTTTCATAAAGATCGGTCATTACCTGGATGATCTCTGCATCTGGTTTCGGTTTCCAACCTGGGTATGAACCACCAAATTCAGTTTTCAGACCATTACTTTCAAAGGCTGATCTCAACTGGTTGGCAACTTCCCATTTTGTAGATTCTACAGATGATCTTGTAAGATTTAGGATTTTGATCTCACCATTTTTAAGTTCTACTCTTGCTACATTGTTGGAAGCTTCTACCAGACCTTCCACATCCGGACTCATTCGGAAAACGCCATTGTGTGCAGCGTTGATAGCAAAAATGATCTTCTTGGAATCTTCAACTGAAAGTGCTTTTTCTGATAAATCTGTTTTTTCGATATTGATGATTATATCTTTTTCCAACGAAGCAAATTCCTCCAAGATCTCAGATCTCAACTGTTCTGCATTCTTCAAAAATTCAGAAGGATTTTCTACTGAAAAAGTAGCAGTTGCTTCTCTCGGAATGGCATTTCTCAAACTTCCACCGTCGATAGAGATCAATTGAATTTGATCTTCCAATCCGGAAAATAAAAGTCTTCCCAATAATTTATTAGAATTACCAAGTCCTTTTATGATGTCCATCCCAGAGTGTCCACCTTGCAAACCTTTGATCTCGATCTTGAACGTTTCGCCTTTGGGATCATTCAAATCAAATTTGGCAGAAGCTGTCACATCTACACCGCCAGCACAACCGATATCGATCTCGTCATCTTCTTCGGTGTCAAGATTAAGAAGTATTTCGCCTTTCAATTGTCCAGGTTTCAATGCTAGAGCGCCAGTCATTCCCGTTTCTTCATCGATGGTGAAAAGTGCTTCCAATTCTGGATGTGCGATGTCATTGCTTTCAAGGATCGACATGATTGTAGCTACACCCAAACCGTTGTCCGCACCAAGTGTTGTTCCTTTTGCTTTTACCCAATCGCCATCTACAAACATTTGGATACCTTGCGTTTCGAAATCAAAATCGACATCGTTGTTTTTTTGGCAAACCATATCCAAGTGAGATTGCATCACGATTGGCTGTCTGTTTTCCATTCCTGGTGTTGCAGGTTTTGTGATGATGACATTTCCCGTTTCATCAACAGTGGTAGGTAATCCCAGTTTTTCACCGAATTCCTTTATGAATTTTATGACTTTTTCTTCTTTTTTTGAAGGTCTTGGAACGGAGTTAAGTGCTGCGAAGTTCTTCCAGATCACTTTTGGCTCCAGTTGAGAATATTCCATTTTTTGAATTGTATAAATTATCACACAAATTTAATGAATCTATTATTGTTTAAAGAAAAGAGATCAAGTTGAATTCGTATCAATTTAATTTTGTCTATCTTGAACCAAATAAGAAAATTTACAATGAAGAAACTTTTACTTTTTAGCATTTCATTATTAGGAATGTTTTTCAGCAATGCACAAAGTGCAACAGATTTACCTTACGCTTACGGTTTTGAAACGCCAGGTCTAGATGGTTGGACGGTTGTCAACGCTGGTACGGGAAACAATTGGGAAGTGGCTCAAGCATCTGGACAAACGCCAGATCCGTCTGAGGGGGAAAATTACATGCTGTATTATTTCCACGAGAATGCGGCCAATTCTTATCTATTTTCGAGAGGTCTTAATTTGAAGGCCGGACAAACAATCAATTTGAAATTTGATTATATGGGAACCGATACTTGGTTTCCAGAGAAAATGGAAGTTTTGGTGGGAACTTCTCCAAATGTTGCGGCTATGACACAGCAAATCTGGATAGACGAGGAAATCATCAATTATCCTTATCAAACGGCTTCTGTAGATTTTACAGTTCCAAGTGATGGCGTTTATTACATCGCTTTCAGAGCGTTTTCGGATCCTGACCAGTTTTATTTGAGTTTGGATAATATCAAGATCGAACAAAGTTTGCTGTCAACATCTGACGTAAAATCATCCACACTATCTTTTTATCCAAATCCTGCGAAAAATATTTTGAATGTTGATAACGCAAACGAAGTAACGGATATTACAGTTTACGACCTATCTGGCAAGAAGGTTTTAAATGCAAAACCAAACACCAAAAATGTAAAACTAGATGTTTCGAAATTGGCAAAAGGTGTTTATATGATGAGAGTTGCCACAAAAGATGGTGCTAAAACCGTGAAGGTGATCAAGGATTAATTTTCCTTTTCAAAAAAATATAAAACAAAAGCCTTCAAATTTGAAGGCTTTAATTATTTCTAATGTCTGATAATCAATTATAAATCTTAATCTTCCATCATATTATCACGCGTATTCTTCTGAACGGCAATCGCTCCGAAAAGTGCAAGCAAAAATGCGAAAGCGTAAAATCCTTTTTCACTTGGTAGAATCGTGGCGTTCCAGAGCCCGATAACCAACAAAACGATGGATGATAATGTAGCAAACCAACAAAGTCCGTAATAGATGTCGGTAACCTTGATGTTTTCCATCTTGTCGCGAACGGCTTTCTGCAAAGAGACTACTGAGAATAAGCCGTAGAGTAGGATGGTGAAGTAGTATCCTTTTTCATTCAGTTCCATCTCTGCGCGTGCAAGTCCTGTGATGAAACCTATCATTCCTGCGCCCAGTGCGACCCAAGATGCTGCGACGAAGGCATTTGATACTTTTTGTTTTGCCATTGGTTTTTGTTTTTTTATTAATTAATGATATCAAATATATTCTTTTTTTGATAAATCAATTGAAAGCGTTGAAATTTATTGGGAAAGTTCCTACTGAAAGGGAAGCCCATAGCCCCGATAGTAGCGGTTACCCCACAGCAAGCGATGGGAAAAGCTGTGGCGCGAGGAGTAGTAGGGGATAGCGGGAGATAGCTCCTGATCGGTTGGAGAGTTTGAGAGTTGATGTGTTTGAGGGTTTTGAGGATAAAAAAACGCTCCAGAAAAATCTGAAGCGTCTTGAAGTATTTTTTCGTCATCCATCTTCCGACTTCTGACTTCCAGCATTTAGTATCTGTAATATTCCGGTTTGAAAGGTCCTTTCACATCAACGCCGATGTAATCTGCTTGTTCTGGTGTAAGGGTTTCCAATTCTACGCTTAATTTCTTAAGGTGCAATTCTGCTACTTTCTCATCCAAATGTTTTGGCAACATATAAACTTCGTTTCCGTAAGCGGCAGAGTTGGTCCAAAGTTCGATTTGAGCCAAAGTCTGGTTACTGAATGAGTTAGACATTACAAAACTTGGGTGACCTGTTGCGCAACCAAGGTTTACCAATCTTCCTTCTGCAAGGATGATCACTTCTTTACCTTCAATCGTGTAGATGTCAACTTGAGGTTTAACTTCAGATTTTGTGTGACCGTAGTTTTCGTTCAACCAAGCCATATCGATCTCGTTGTCGAAGTGACCGATGTTACAAACTACCGCTTTATCTTTCATTTTAAGGAAATGGTTTCCTCTTACGATGTTGTAATTTCCAGTCGTCGTGATGATGATGTCTGCGTTGTCAACTACAGTGTCAAGTCTCTTAACTTCATATCCGTCCATTGCAGCTTGAAGTGCACAGATCGGGTCGATCTCAGTTACAGTTACGATAGAACCAGCTCCTCTGAAAGATGCAGCAGTTCCTTTTCCTACGTCTCCGTATCCGCAAACTACAACTCTTTTACCAGCTAGCATAAGGTCTGTCGCTCTTCTTACAGCATCTACTGCAGATTCTTTACAACCGTATTTGTTATCGAATTTAGACTTGGTAACAGAATCATTTACGTTGATTGCAGGCATTACCAAAGTTCCGTTTTTCATTCTTTCGTACAATCTGTGAACACCAGTTGTGGTTTCTTCAGAAAGTCCTTTGATGTCTTTTGTGAATTCTGGGTATCTGTCAAAAACCATGTTTGTCAAATCTCCACCATCATCAAGGATCATATTCAATGGCTTTCTGTCTTCACCAAAGAATAACGTCTGCTCGATACACCAGTCAAAATCTTCTTCGTTAAGACCTTTCCAGGCGTAAACCGGGATTCCAGCAGCAGCAATCGCCGCAGCAGCGTGGTCCTGAGTAGAGAAGATGTTACAAGAAGACCAAGTCACTTCAGCACCAAGTGCTACCAAAGTCTCGATCAAAACTGCAGTCTGTATCGTCATGTGAAGACATCCTGCGATTCTTGCTCCTTTAAGTGGTTGAGATGGTCCGAATTCTTCACGGATAGACATCAAACCTGGCATCTCAGCTTCCGCCAAAGTGATCTCTTTTCTTCCCCATTCTGCTAAGGAGATGTCCTTAACTTTATAAGGAACGTATTGTGTTGTTGTACTCATATTTATAATGAAATAAATTTAAAAATCAGTTTTGAAACTAAAGTGCAAAATTACAATATATAATTAAGATATAAAAATACGAGGCTGCTAGCCATTGTATGAAATTAGACATTCTTTTAATTTATTTATTTTAATTCTAAATAACTACTTTTGCAGAGTGTTCAGAACCGATAAACATTGATCTTCTTTTTTATGGTCAATTATCATTAACATCAAAATTAATATCTATTTAAAAATAAATTTACATCATGAGTGAAAGTACACCTACGCAAGACGCACAAAGACAGGCAAAACCTGTTGCTCCAAAAGTAAAAGAGTTAATTGCTAAAACATTAAGCGTTACTTTAGCAACAGTAGATGCAGAAGGAACGCCGAATGCGAGCTACGCGCCGTTTGTGGAGATTGACAACAAATTCTATATCCTGGTTTCTTTTATGGCAAAACACACGAAGAATCTTTCGGAAGGTAGAAAGGTTTCTGCAATGTTCATCGAGGATGAGTCTGCTACAAAACAAGTTTACGCAAGAGAAAGATTGACAATTGAGGTTTCTACTTCTCAAATCGAAAGAGATTCTGCTGAATGGACCAACGTTGTAGGACAATTGAAAGAAAGACACGGAAAAATCGTGGATGTTTTGAACGAAATGACAGATTTCATCTTAGTGGCACTTCACCCTGTGAAAGGTGCGTACGTGAATGGTTTCGGAAGTGCTTATTTTGTAGATGCCAATCTTGAGATCATGGAACACAGAAACGACCAAAATCACCAGACAAAATAAATAATGAAGGGCTTAGTTTTTACTAGGCCTTTTTCTTTGAATCTCTTTTCATTAATGAATTTAATTGTGCTTTAATTTGACCAAACTTTTAGAATCCATACTTTTGCACCGAATTTTAAATGAAGTTTGCAGATGAAAAATACGGTTATTTTTGATATGGATGGCGTGATAGTGGACACAGAACCGCTTCACAAAAAAGCTTACTACCAACATTTTGGAGAATTGAATATCAATGTTGATGCAGAATTGTTCTCAAAATTCACGGGCAAATCTACCCGAAATGTCTATCAAATGGTCAAAGATATCTTCGGAATCGAAACTGAGACTGAAGAATTGATCCAAAGAAAAAGAACCATTTTCTATGACCTTTTCGATACAGATCCAGCTTTGACTTTACTAGATGGTGTGCAAGTTTTGATCAATAATCTATATTCTGAAAATTTCCAACTGATCTTAGCGTCTTCTGCAGCAAAAACTACAATTGACAGGGTTTTCAAACGTTTCAATCTGTTTCCATTTTTCTCATATCTTGTGAGTGGCGAAGATTTCCCGGAGTCAAAACCGCATCCGGCCATCTTCATAGAAGCACAAAGACTTTCTGGAAATGACAAATCCAATTGTATTGTCATAGAAGATAGTACAAACGGGATTTTAGCGGCCAATGGTGCAGAAATATTTTGCGTTGGTTACAAAAGTGCCAACAGCAAAAACCAGAATTATGATTCGGCTGATCTCGTGATCCACCATTTTGATGAGCTGGATATTGAGAAGTTGAAGGTGCTCTAAGAAATTCGTTTTTTGTTAGAAGATTCCACCCATTCATCTTTGCCGCAAACTCTGCATTGGCTTTTTTCGTGTGTTTCAAATTCCTGAGTATAACCACAAAAAGTGCAAGAGTAATGTGAATTTTTAGCAAAAGTTTTAATTCCTTTGTCCAAAGAATTGGGCATGATCGGCAAGCCGTATTTGACGTCTTTATCCTCAAAATAGAACACGCTGATCTCTCCGGAAATTTCCTCAATGGCTTTTTCTATTTGACCAAGATGAGAAACACCTTTTAGCCTTAGTTCAGAGAAAAATTCATCCTCACCAAGTGCTTCCTTTTTGAAGTCTTTGATACAAAAAATACCTTGGTCAATCAGGCAAATTGGTTTTCCTTCAACCAGTTTTTCAAATTTTTTACTTTTGCTAATAACATAAGTAATTATGCTGTAAAGACTTATGATCATTGTAAATACCACCAAAGCGGGCATGATTCCAACATTCTTGTAAAACATCGGATCTCCAGCTGCTGAACCTAATCCAATAATTACTACCAATTCAAAAACGGATAACTGCTTGACGCCTCGTTTCCCCAAAAGCCGAAGTCCAAAAATAATAATGAAGAACATAATGCTCGTTCTCAGAATGGTCTCCAAAAGGAAACTCCATTCTTCGGAACCAAGTAGAATTTGTTTGAGGTCGAATGTATCGCTGGTAAGGAACATAGTTTTTTTTGAAGCTATGTCAAAAAATACGCCAGAGGGAAATTAATATTTGATAGTATCATTTGATACTAAAAACTATTTGGTTAATTCCCGAAAAACGCCATAGAACTCCCGATCCAAATCGCATCTTTCTTGTTAAAATCAACATTCACCATTGCCGCTTTCGTCATTCTTACAAGATTGACAAGGAGTTCAGGATCTTCTTTTTTCGGGTCCCAACCAAAAAGCAAACGGATCTCCGCTTTGGAAAATTCACTGTTGATGTCTTCAAAAAGTGGCGCGTAAGTCACTTTTCTTTGGAGGATGTAATTTTCTTTGTCCTCAATTTGATCAATGATCTCTTGAGTCGGATTCAGATTGACGCCACTTCCTGCGAAAGAGAAGAGTGGTTTCAAGACAAAATTTTCAAGCGTTTCATTTTCAGGAAAATCAGATAGGAAATAACTTTTCGGGACAAACGCATGTTTCAACTTGGGAAGAATATATTTTGAAACTTTGAAGAACCAATTCGGATGCGTGACCCATTCTACATCTACATCGTCACGGAAATCAAATTCTGTTTCCAAGCCTTCGATCTTATCCAATTCATCAAAGATCACTCGATTGTAAATACGATTGATCGGAATTAATTTTCCATCTTGTTCATAGAATAATTTTTTGCCTTCTTTTTTAACCTTCGTCAGACAAACCGTTTTGATTCCCAACAATTGCTCTGTCAATACAAAATCAACGGCCGTTTTTTGTTTTTCAGGATAGATTTCCAGCAAAATTACATTTTCAGGATTCTCGTCTCCCACAATCACAGCTTTCAATTTTTCAACAAATTCTTCCTGTGAAAGCGACTTCTTCAAATCATTAAGAAAAGGATAAACTTCTGTGATCACTTCCTCAAACAACCTTTGAAATCCAAACAAACTTGGGAAAGCTTGCAACTCTATCAATTGCGGAATGATCTCTCCATTTTCATCTTGACAAATTCCACAATCAATCGCCAGGAAATGTGGTTTTTTAGTATCATTCGGAACGTTGCAATTGGCAGGAATCGCTTTGCTCAATTCTTCATCAGACATATTTTTGATCTGCGAAATAATGGACTTCGAGGCGTCGTCCAGCTTATTCCAAAAGTCATTGGTAAGGAAAATCGGACTTTCAGAAAGACGAAACGCGGCTTCCTGACCGCATTTCTCTATGATCAGCTCATTTGTTTTCTGATATTTTTCATGAGAAAATTCTTTGTTAAATTGAGTTCTGTATTTTGGGATCATAGTTTGAAGTATATTTTTAAATTATCGCAAAGGCGGAAAAATTTTATTTAGTATAATGTTGAAAGTCGCAAATTTTCGGAGCTTCGGTTCGCGACCTTCTACAATATTATTTGAAAAAAAACATTTGCGACTTTGCGTTAAAATCTAACTGTAAGCTAAATTCTTGGTGATCTGCTCAGAAGCGAATTTTAAAAATCTGGGAACGATCTGCGCTTGTGTCAAAACGATTTTGTCGTCGTCATTCATTCTGTCGATGGTTTCCAGATATTTTTCCATGCCGAAGGTTTCAATCATCGCCGTTTTATTTTTTGCGTCTTCAAGATTCTTCACAAATCCAGTTGGGTCTGCTTCCGGATGAAACTGCGTTCCGAAGATCTCATCAGAAAAACGAACGGCCATCAATGCTCTTTCCAGGTGAACAGTTGGACGGTATTTTTCCAAAGCCACTACTTTCATTCCTAATTCGTCAATTTTTTCCTGATTTGGTTCAATGCATTGGTAACCTCTGGAATCTACCGCATAGAAAGGATCTGGAAGATTTTTGAACAAGAATTCTTTCTCGCCATCTTCAGATTTGTGGATTGGCATCACGCCGAAAGAATAGGATCTTCTCTTGCAAACATTCGCAATTCCAAAATGGATCACTGCCAATTGGAAAGAATGACAAATTAGAAACGCGTATTTTTTCTGTTCACTTTTCTTGTTGTGATTCCAAATTTGGTCTAAGAAATCAGCATATTTATTTTCCCAGTCATAACCTTCACGATGCGGATTTCCTGGTCCTCCTGAAGATAAAAATATATCAAAATCACCAATATTTGGCATCTCGTCTTTGTAACGAACGTCGAAGATCTCTACCGAAACATTATCATCAGATTGCTTCTGAAAAGCTTGAGATAATTCTTTAATATTGCGCATCCCTTGATTCGGATGGTTGTTATTCATATCCAAAAGCGCAATTCTTACATCATTTTTACTCATATTCATAAATTTTCTACAAAATTAAGAATTTTAAATTTGAGGTAATTTTAACTGAAAAATCGAAATCATTAGTTTTCAATTAGATCAATCCTTTCTCGGTCTCATAAATCATATAATCCACGACTTTTTTCAAGTCGCCACCACTCTCGTTGAAGACTTTCAATTGACGGTCTGCGCCTGTTCCCATCTTGCAGATCTCTCTTGCATATTCCACTTCTTTTCTGCAACCTAGATCATCCACAACATCATCAATGAAAAGTAATAATTCTTCCAAAAGGTCACGATATGGAACGCTTGCTTCTTTCCCAAAGTCGATCAGATGTGCATCGATTCCGTCTTTTGAGGCGCGCCATTTATTTTCTGTCAATAACAGTCTTCTGTAACTTCTGTAACTCGTATTTTGCTGATGCATTTTGTAAATTTTCGCTACTAGAGCTTGCATTATTGCGGCAAGACAAACAGTTTCGTCGATCGTCATCGGCATATCACAGATTCTAAATTCGATGGTCGGGTAGAAGGGATGAACACGCAAATCCCACCAGATCTTTTTGGCGTTGTCAATCGTTCCCGTTTTTACCATCAAGTTTACATAGGCATCAAATTCTGCAACGCTTCCAAAATAACTTGGCAATCCGGTTCTTGGAAACTTGGCGAAAACTTCCTGTCTGTAAGATTTGAAACCAGTCAATCTTCCAACCCAAAACGGCGAATTGGTAGACAAGGCGTAAACGTGAGGTAAGAAATAACGCATTACATTCTGAATTCTGATTCCTTCTTCACGATCCGGAATTCCGATGTGAACGTGCAGCCCAAAAATTAAGTTGGACCTTGCAACGTCTCCCATATCACTCACGATTTTGTCGTAACGTGCATCTTTTGTGATGACATTGTCTTTCCAATGAGAAAAGGGATGCGTTCCGCCACCGGAAACCCGCAAACCTTGGTCGTGAGCAGTTTTCACAAGATGTCTTCGGAGGTCGGTGAGTTCCTGGCGCGCTTGCTGGATATTTTCGCAGATTCCTGTTTCCATTTCGACAACAGATTCGTGCATCTCGTGTTTTAAGTTTTCACTTAGAACAGCTTTCCCACCTTCTATTATCTTTGAAACGTGCGAGACCAGATCCCGCGTTTCGGCGTCTATGATTTGATATTCTTCTTCTACACCTATCGTAAATCTGTGCATAGTATTTGTGTTTGTTAGTTAAAGTTAGTTAGTAGTTAGTTTGTGTTTTTAGTTTTTTAACATTGAATTACAGCAGCCCGACTTGAGCGGAAATCCTTTTTTGCTTGGACTCGAGTTCTATTAAAACCAAAATCGTATGCAAAAAAGATTGGGATCGGAAGGCGGATTAAGCTGCCATAAATAGTATTTAAGTTTTAAAGTTTATTGGTCACAAATTTCCCCCAGTTGATATTCACTTTTCCTGGTTTGTAATCTTTTGCTTTTTCGATGGCCAATTTTGCAGAATGTTCTACAATCCAAGCAAAGTTTTCTTCTCCCACAGAATTTTTGTCGGCATCTGGCGCAGGATTACAGAAATCAATGGCGTAAGGAATGCCGTCTCTCACAGCAAATTCCACTGTGTTGAAATCGTAGCCCAAAGCTTCATTCATTTTTAACGTGTAATCTGTGATGGTTTTTAATAATGCTTCAAGTTCTTTACCTTCGGTTTGATGCGTTGTTGCATATCGTAAATGGTGCGGATTTCTCGGTTCGTAAGGCATAATATGAACGTACTTTCTGCCTAAACAATACACGCGGTAATAATCCTCGAAAATAATTTCTTCCTGCACCATCATTACCAATTGCTCTGTCTCAGCGTGTTTTGCCCACATATCTTCTGGACTTTCCACACGATAAACATTTCTCCAGCCGCCACCGTCGTGAGGTTTCATATAAGCCGGAAATCCTACATAATCGAAAATATATTCCCAATCGTGTGGAAATTTGAGGTTTCTGAATGAAGTTTCTGACGTATTGGTCGGTCTTTCATATGAAGGAAGCAACACTGTCTTAGGCAATGGAATTCCGATTTGCAGCATTAAAGCATTGTTGAAGAATTTCTCATCTGCGCTCCACCAAAAGGGGTTGTTGATCACATAAGTTCCGCTAACCGCCGCATTCTTGAGATAAGCTCTGTAGAACGGAACGTCTTGCGAAATTCTGTCGATGATCACAGCATAACCGTAATCTGCGCCTTGTTCCAGTTTATCGATTTGAACAGGTTCTGCGATGTATTCGCCCTTTCCAAGCTCATTAACTTTGTCAATGAATGCCCACGGAAAAGTGTCTTCCATTCCGAATAAAATTCCAATTTTTTTTGCCATAATTTTTTTGTTTTGTCAGAAGCCCGATGTCGGAAGTCTGAAGTTGAATATGTTTTGTTTGTTATTTAAAAATATTTATCTTACTTATTGTGTAAATTTTAAATTGCTAAACTATTTTAATATGTTTGTTTTTTTAAGTCTTTTATTATTTATTTTATCATAGGAAAAGAATACCTTTTATTTATAGTGCTGTCCATAGCCTTATCGAAGTATTGTGTTTGAATGACAACACTGTCATAACAATTTTTGTCATACGGAAATATTTTTTGTAATCGTTTGTTTATTGATAAAACATAATTATTAAGGATATGTTCTTTTTTTAGAGAATCATTATTTATATAGATTAATACTTCTTCTTGATATTTATATTTGTCACAATTTTCTAACTGATAATTTCTAGGAACATCTATACTAACTGTTTCACTCTGTACTTCTTTTTTTATTTCATATTTTAAACTAATTAATTCCTTTGTTCGTTCTACAGGTCTTACAGCTTTACCCCCGCCATATCCCAATGCTAAAACATATAATTATATTAACCCTATAATTACAGCTACTACTATGATGATGATATGTTTTCTTTTCATTATTTGCTAATTTTAGAGATTGGCGGACAGTTTACAGATATATACTGGTCATCTATTTTATTTTCCTGTTAGATAATATTTATTTTATCATAGGAAAAGAATACCTTTTATTTATAGTGCTGTCCATAAACTTATCGAAATATTGTGCTTTTATAATCACACTATCATAACAATTTTTGTCATATGGAAATATTTTTTGTAGTCTTTTGTTTACAGAGGTTGCGTAATTTTTAAGTGCCTCATTATTTTTTAATAAGTCATTATCAATATGAATCTGTAAATATTGTTGTTGAAACCCATGTTTATTGCAATTATCTAATTCGTAATTTCTTGGAGACCGTATGCTAACTGATTCGCTGTTTACCTCTTTTTGAATTTCTTTTTTCAAACTAATTATTTCTTTTGTTGGTTTAACAGGTCTTACAGCTTTACCTCCACCATATCCCAATGCTAAAACATATAAGTATATTAACCCTATAATTACAGCTACTACTATGATGATGATATGTTTTCTTTTCATTATTTGCTAATTTTAGAGATCGGAGGACAGTTTAAAGATATATACTGGTCATCTATTTTATAAAATATAGTATGGTATGGTGTTGCAGACTGGCCTATTCCTGAATATGGCTCTCCATCATTACCGACCCCAACCGCTTCGTGATATGTAACATTTTTTAAATCTCCAATTTCATTAAATATACTTATATCATTGGTATTCCCGTGCAATCCCTGCCAATCTAAATCATTTTTTCTTACAATCCCTGCTTTTTTTACACCTCTAACTATATGCTCACCAACAACCCAATCTATAACAGCATAATAGCCTCCCCACGATCTGTAAGATAACTTCAACGAGCCAACTTCCGGTGTGAGCAAATATGGCGAAATATCGCTTTTAGAAGCAAAATACATATAGGTCAGCTGGTAACTTGGGATTTCAGGATTAATGGAAAATTCGTTGGCTTCATCTGTTGAAAGCAATATATGCTCACCTATTTTGATTCCTTTTTCATATAGGTAATCCGCCATTCCTGCTGCATAAGCCCCGCCCTCGCTATGAGAAATTAAGTAAACTTCGTTTCCTCCTAATCCGTTTGTTATTTCTTCAAAATTTTCCTGGGCAAATTGTCTTCCGTTTGCAAATCTGTCGGACCCGCTTTGGTCTCCCCCTGCATAAGAGGAGCCATCGTAATATAAAATAAAGTTTTTATTCTCTATTTCTTCATTTTTAAGTTTTTGATTTCTAAGTTTAAAGATGTCTGATATTAAAAAATAATCTTTTGCGCTATTAATCATCTCATCTCCATCATACCAATAAGGCTTTTTCGGTTTTGTAGGTCCTACCATTTCTCCAAAAGAATATTTTGCCAATCGCCATTGTCCGTTTACAAAAATAATTTTTGGCAGACCTTTTACCTGTCGATAATCGTGAAACTGTATGGGCAGATCTTCTTTTTGGTCTTCATAAGAACAAGTGAAAAATAATTCTACCATTTTATCTTCTTCCTGAGCAGCTAACCAAGAAAAATATTCCCCAAGTACAATTGTTTTAACGGCTTTGTTATTCTGCACGGCGGTTTCCTGAGATTCGTTATATTCGGTAGGCTTTTTACCCTTATAGAAAGGATATAGTGGAACTTGATCGTTGCCATTGTTGCTATCAGACTCAGATTTATGGATGTCATCATCAAAAAGAATCATCCGGATGGTTTTGCCATCGGGGATGTCTTGGGTTTCCACATGAAATTTCACAGTCTCACCAAGCAAAGCCTCGGTAATTCTATTGTCTTTTTCATCCGTCCAATATCCTTTTATGATATATTTTCCTCCAGTTGTTGGTTCTTGAGGTTCTCCAAAATAAATTCCGCCATCAGCCGTAAAAGAAGATTTTCCACCTGCTGACATATAAAAATTCTCGCAAAAGACATTGTAAGATTCACATTCTATAGTACTTGTTCCACCGGTTATTCTAATTATTTTTCCACCAGCCATAATTTTTTGTGTGTTTTTGATTTGATGTATTTTGATAAAGATTTAGTACTACAATAAAATATGTTCGAGATTAATATTGTTTGATTAATGTATAGTTTACCCAAAAAATCTTCCAATGAATTTCGGGAAAACCATTCTCCAAAGTACCCAATCGTGGTCTATCCATTTCTGCTCGTCATACCAATGGTTAATGCCTTTCGACGTGAGAATTCCTGCCATTCTTCTTGTTGGTTCCAAGCAAATATCGCGGTCAGAAGTGCTGAGGACAATGTGCATATGTTTGTATTTCCAAGCTTCGTCATTTTTTACAAATTCGTCGGGACAATTGAAATAAACCAATTCGTCCTGAATTCCGTCCATAAAATTTCGAATCGAAAAAGCACCTGACAAACAGAAAAGATGCGACACCAAATCTGGAAATCTAAATGCGAAATTGGCCGCGTGATAACCGCCAAAACTTGCGCCGGCAACTACAACTCGATGCGTATTATGCGTTCTCTGAATGTAAGGGATGAACTCCTGAACCAAAAACTGAACGTATAATTCGTATTTTCTGATTCTGTCGTGAGCGGAAATATTTTTGTTATAAAAACTTAAATTATCAATCGTTTCCAGATTGAAAAGCTTCAGTTTTCCATTGTCTGTGAACCAAGAAATACTACCATTCAAATGGAAATCTGCATTTTGCGTATAAGAACCCTGCGAAGTTGGAAACATAATGACAGGAAGCCCGAAATGTCCCGTGACTTCTACCTTGATGCTCTTCCCAAGGATGTGTGAGTAATAATCTGTATGTGTAATTTGAGGCATATCTAGTTTATAATTGATAAATGATAGTTGATGAATGATTAATTGAACTGTTAGTCTGAGGTTCTCAAAGACAAGAATTTAGCTCGTTGGTTTGTCTTTCGGAGGTAGAATATTTAAGATTCTTTCTGTAACAATCGTGGCAGCTTCATCCAATCTTTCCTGGACTTTTTCTTCCGTTGTTGCCTTGTAAACAATTCCTATGTGATAATCGATTGGTAAGAATTTTTCGACATCTTCGTTTTGAAGGTCGGTTGTATCAGAATGTTTTTCTTTAGCCAAGGAAACAATCAATCCTGAATATAATTTCTGAGTTTCCTCAACCTTGTATTTTTCACCATCTAATAAAGCATTTTCCAGTTTTGCCCATTCTCTCCAAATATTAACGCCTGTAGCAGCTTCTACCATATCAGGAATATGCGCACCACCAACTCTAGATGAAGTTTCCAGAAAGTAATATTGTCCGTCAATTCCTCTGATATATTCACTGTGCGTTGCGCCATTTTGAATCCCGAATTTATCCAGAACTTCTTTGTTGATTTTCTCCAGACCAATTGCTTCTTCTGAATCTTTTGCTAAAGTTTTGGTTCGAAAAACACCGCCTTCGTGAGACACTTTCATCGGTGGAGAAAGGTATTTCGAAAAGCACGTAAACACAATTTCTTTATTGTAAACCAAACAATCTACGTGGTAAACATCTCCGGGTTTGAAGGATTCTAAAAGGAATTTATACCGTTCATCACCAAGATTTTCCACAGCTGGCCAAAGCTCCTCTGGTGAATTTATTTTTTTGATGCCGCTGGCTGAAGCTTCGGAACGTGGTTTCAAAACCCAAGGTCCGGGAACATCCTGCGTGAATTTGTGCAGTTTTGCATCATTGAAAATCGATGAGAATTCAGGTACGGAAATCCCGTTGTCCTTTGCCTGTTGGCGCATTGCCAGCTTATCTCGGAAATAACGATGCGTTGTCTGTCCCATTCCGGGAATACGATAAGTTTCACGAATCATTGCCGCTTTTTCCACATCAAAATCGTCCAAAGCAATTACGGCATCTATCTGATGGTTTTTCATCAAATAAGCAAATCCTTGCACCAAATGGTCTAGATTCCAAACCGATGCTTCTATTTCGGGCATATAATAAACCTCGTCTATCGCGTGCCACGGCCACGGCTTTTCTTTCAGGTTTTCTGACGTGATGAGAATGACTTTGTTTCCAAGCTTTTTGCACTCGTCCATAAAGTCGTAACCTTTGTAATAACAGGAGATGCAGACAATCGTTTTTTCCATATTCATTATTTTTTGTTGGAAGTCAGAAGTCGGATGCCCGAGGTCTGATTTCTTATTTTGTGATTAGTTTTTAAAATCCGTAAGCTTCTATTCTTTCTTTGAATTTGTTTTTTTCTATGACCCAGATGACTTCATAACTTCCAGCTCCATCACTATTCATTGAGAAAATATACAAGGTGTCATTTTTCTCGTCGTAGGTTGCCTGATGGTTGGCCAAATTGGGCTCATAAAGGTTTTTCAATGCAATATTTGGTAACTCAATTTCCGTTTTGTTGATCTTTACTTTTATTGATTTATATTGTCGTCTTGGGATATTTCCGTCAGCTCCAAAAATCTGATAGCCATCAATTTTATCTAATAAGGTATTACTGTTTTTGACAAAAGTTAGCTTGTGATTTTCTTTGATAAATTTTGTTTCTCTTATTTCAATTTTAATCTGGTCATTTCCTAATTTCAAAATTCCATCATTTTGTGACTTCTGAGGAATCTTAATAAAATCAGTTACAAATTTGATTCTGTCTTTATAAATATAGCCACCTAATTCCTTTCCTTTCTTTTTATAATCGATATTTATCCAGTTACCATTTGGTTCAAAAGAATAGACTACAAAGCCATTTTCCAATTTGTCAGAAATATTGTTTCCAATTTCCGCTGTAGTTCTCACGTTCACAAAACCATCTTTATCAGAAACAATTGCAAATTGTCCAAATATTGCAGGAGACATTATCAAAGTAAATATGAAACTCGCTATTATTTTCATTAATGATTAATGTTGTGTTTGCTCTAATGACTAATTATAATTCTCAATAAAATCCAACAGCAATTGCACGCCGTAACCAGTTGCTGCCTTATCTTTCGCATAACTAACATTTCCAAATGCAACACCAGCGATATCCAAGTGCGCCCAGTTTTGATGACCTTCAATAAACTGTTCCAAGAACTTTGCCGCGACGATACAATCCCCAAAAGGTTTCATCGAAATGTTTTTAAAATCAGCAACATCTGAAGTGAAATCGTCTTTCCAAATGTCCCAAAGTGGCAGATTCCAAAGTCGTTGATTGGTTTTATCAGCTGATTTTTCCAATGATTTTTTCAAATCGTCATTGTTGGAAAAGTAGGCGCCACAAGTGTAGCCGAACATTCTAACGGAACTTCCTGTCAAGGTCGCCAGATCGATCAAAACATCGGTTTCATAATTCTTTGACAAATATGAAAGTCCATCTGCAAGTGTCATTCTGCCTTCTGCATCAGTGTCTAAAACCTCAATTGTTTTTCCGTTATACGCGGTAATCACATCACTTGGCAAATACGCATTTTCAGAAACTGCATTGTCAGTAATCGGGAGAATTGCTACAATATTGAAAGGCAATTTGAGTTCCGAAGCCGTAATCAAGGCGCCAATCACTGCACTTGCACCACCCATGTCACTTTTCATATAATGCAGATTGGCAGAAGGTTTTATAGAAATTCCGCCTGTGTCGAACAAGACGCATTTCCCAACCAGGCCGATGGTTTTAGCATTTTTTTTCTCAGACTTATATTCCAAAATCGTGAAAGCAGCTTCCTGCGAACTTCCTTGATTGACTGCTACAAATGCGCCTAAACCCTCTTTGATGGATTCTTCACGGTTCAAAACTTTGTATTTTAAACCATATTTTTCTGCGGTTGATTTCAGGAATTCTGAGATCTGGTCAACCCTTTTATAATTCGCAGGTTTGTTCAGCCATTCCATTCCGGCAAATTGTCCGTTGCAAAGGGCTTCGGTCTTTAAGGCTAAATTTTTGGCTTGCTCTTCAGAAATATTTTCAATATGAAGGTCAAAATTTTCCTGCCAAAACGGATGCGATTTCTCAAAAGGGTAGAGATAAGTTCCCAAGAATAGACCTTTCACCAATTCTTCAATCAAATCCAATCCTAATTTGGAATGAACCAAAGTTGGAACTGCCTGCAGATTTTTTTTGTAATCATTTGCAAATTTGTTCGCTACAGCTTGTATTTCAAAACCTTTTGAGTCTTTCCCAATTCCAACGAAAAAGTTGATTTCGTTGGAATCTGTTTTGATGAAAACCTGGCTCTTTTTTCCGTTGAAGAAATATTCCGTATTCGGGTAATTTGATTTTTCCTGTTCCCAATCGTCTTCGCTGAATAGGAATATATTTTGTGTTGTGGTTTCTTTTTTATTAAATATTTTAATCATTTGCTTCGTTCTTTTCCAATTCGTTTTTAGCTTTCACTGGACTTTCCAAACTGTCGATGAAAAGCCATTCTACTGCTCTTGGGAATTCCTGAGACCAGTAGAACTCCTGATGTGTTCCTTGTTCATTGATGTTGGTTCTGACCTCAAAATCATAGACTTTCTGGACTTTCAATTTTTTCAAAGACTTTTCAAAAAGTCTGATTCGGCTGACCATTTTAGAACCTTCTTTCCGGCCACCATACAAATAGACTTTGATTTTGTATGGATTGCTGAAGCCTATCATTGGGAAATTATTATTCGGTTCTACCCAAAGCGATGGCGAAAAGATCAACAGTTTTGAATAGACTTCAGGATAAAGAAATCCGCCATAAATACTGATCAATGCACCCAAAGAGCTTCCGCCAATTCCTGTGTTTTCTCTATCTTTTTTTGTTCGGTAATTTTTGTCGACCCAAGGCTTCAAAGTGTCTGTGATGAATCTCAGATATTTTTTGCCTTCTGCATTTTCCGTTACAGCATTGTTATCGAAAATATATTCCTTGATTCTATCATCGTTTCCGTGTTCTATAGCAATGACAATCAGTTCGCCTCGGCCATATTCAGCAAGAAGTGCCAATTTTTTATCGATTTCCCAATTCCCGTAAGCCGACCCTTCATTAAACAAATTTTGCGCATCCTGAAGATAAAGCACCGGATAACTTTTCTCTGACTGATGATAATCGAAAGGCAAAAGTGCCCAAACCTTTCTGGTCTTATCAAGCTGAGGAATGTAAAATTCTTCATCGATCAATTCCACCATCGGGAAAAATTCTTTCTTAAAAGGTCCCCAATTCAGCCGCCATTTTTCTACATCAACTTGGATTTTTTTTGTTTCTTTTTGGACTTTTCTGTTCGGGGTGATGTTGTCATATTTGTCGATCTCTACATTTTCCCAACCACCTTTGGTAAATTTGAATTCTATCTCGTCATTTAGCCATTCATCCAGGATATGGATATAATAATTGCTTTCGTCCAACTTCTCCAATTTGAATTTTGGGTCCTTTGGATTCCATTTGTTAAAATTTCCGGTTATATAAATCGCTCGGTCATCATTGTCTTCTGACTTCAGGAAAAACTCCATTCTTAATTGATTCTCTTATTAATTATAAATTTATAAAATTATTTCTATTAACGGATAATTGTTAACAATTTTTCTTTTAAAATTTAAGTTTGTTAATGAATATTAATCAGGGTTTTAAAATTGTTGAATTAATGAGAATTTAATATTTCGAAATAATAATCAGAAAAAATAAAAAAGCTTCCGAAGAATCACTCCGAAAGCTTGAATTTTTATTTGATAAAGTTTGAAATTATTCCGATTTTACAACCTCCGTTCTCTCAGAGATTCCGTTTGCATTGAAAGCTTCGATTTGGAAATAATAAGAATCGGTTCTGTCGGCTCCTGTGAAGAAATATTCATTTTTGCCATATACCATAATGCTTCCGTACAATTTGTCCCGCGATTTTCCCCAATAGATAACGTAGCCATCCGCGTCGGAATTCTGTTGCCATTTGAACCAGATGCTTCTTCTTTCACCATATTTTTTCGGGTCAGCGCGCAATGGAACGAAGTTTTGAACTTTTCCAGGTTTTGGTCCTGCACCTTTTCCAAAGACACGCAATCCACTTAATGCAAATTTTCCAGTCGGCATTTTTAGGTTTTCCATTTTCAGGAATCTCGCTTTTGCCGGTTTTTCCAGTTCAATGTAATCGTGAGGAACGTCTTTTTGGTTTTTTGATTTATCGACGATCACTTTCCATTTTTTACCGTCATTAGAACCATAGATCTTGTATTGATGGATTTTGCCGAGTGTTTTTCCCATAAAATCTGCATCTTGGTCAGCGTAATTCACCTGGATCGCATTGATGGTGGAGACTTCTCCCAGATCCGTTTGAAACCATTCGCCGGAATTTCCGGTTTTTGCAGACCAGTAAGTTTTAATATCTTCATCCACCGCAAGATTCGCCTGATAGCCACCTAAGGTTGAGGAAACCTGAACGGGTTTATTATAATTCAAAAGCATCCAACCTGGGAATAATCCTTTTGAGAAATCTTTGCCTTGAGCAAATTGTGGAAGAAGTGTTGGATAATCGCCGTAAGCCGTGTTGGTGTACATCACGTCGTCTTTGTCGAAGCCTGTTGGCCAGATTCCCAATCGTCTTTCAAAATTATTTTTGGTCGAAATGAAAATCGTGGAAACGTGCCACCAATTTCCGAAATTATCTTCAAAAGTTGCCCCGTGACCAGCGCCTCTCGCAAATCCTCCTGGTTTATAGGAAAACGGATTGTGTTGCTGATATTCAAAACCTTCCAATGGATTTTTGGAAACGTAAACACCGTCAGAATAGCCACTGAATTCTGTGGCTGGCGCACCGTATTGCATATAATATTTGTCTTTGTACTTCGTCATCCAAGCACCTTCCACAAAGGGTTGGAGAAAAACATTGTCGTTATATTCTCCAAATCTTTCCCAGCCGTGGTCTTCTGGTTTCAATCTTAAAATCGGTTTTACAAAACCTTCAGATTGCATTGTTTTGGTTTTAACTTCGGTTCCTAAAAGTGGCCATTCATTGCTCGAGCCCCAATATAAATACAATTTATTTTTGTCTTCATCATAATGGAAAGCAGGGTCCCAAGCGCCAACTTTCAAAGTGTCGACAGCAATTTTCCAATCGTCTTTCGTTGGATTGGTGCTTTTCCAGATCGGAAAATCCTGTTCCCAAGTGGAGCCGAAAACGTATAAGGTATCTTTCATCGCCCAAACTGCAGGTGCGTTCAAGTCGTGCGTGTATTTGTTGTCTCTAAGGAATTTTCTGTGGACAAATTTCCAATCCAGCATATTGTCAGAATACCAATAACCTTCCTGATTGGTCGAAAATAAAAATAGTTTTTTTTGGAAATTGACAATCACTGGGTCAGCAGTTGCACGGTGTTTACCTTGTTTGGAAAAAACTTCGAAAGGCGTATAGCCATAATCGATATTGATAGGATTGCAATAGGTTTTTTGTTGCGCCGAAATCGAATTTAGAAAAAATATGAATGCTAGAGTGAATACTGTTTTTAATTTCATTTGAATTCTATTCTGAGATTTTACTGTATTGTTCAAGTAGATTGTTGACAAATCTGAAGGTGTCCTGTTTGATCTTCATATTCTCTTCTGGATCTCTGTGAAAGAAAAGGATGTAATCTTTGTCATCGATCGTGAGTTTTTTACCGGCAGATTTCGCATCATAAAATTTATCCAGCTTGTAGATGAAATATTTTCCACCTTTTAGTGTGATGACGATAGAAAAAAATTGGAAAGGCGCGACAGAACTGCGATTAAAATTGTTGATAACATTCGCTATGTAATCTTCCTCACCATCCTGATTGAAATCGCCTTGGTCGATTGTCATCACATCATTATTACTTAAAAAATCTTCGAACTCGATGTCCTGAACGCCGTCTGGTCTGTAGTATTTCATTTCATCATTGATGTTGAGCTTGTTCGTAAAGCTGTTTTTGCTGATGAGACTTTGCAGGGTTTTGAGATCCATATCGCTTCTGATGCAGGACATCAGGCAGATCGCAGTTAGTAAAAAGTATAAGACTTTCATTAATGAAAAACGTTTATTCTAAATTAAACAAAAAAAGCCGAAACCCGACTTTTTAAAAAAAATATATGATCACATCAAAATTCCGTTGCTAGGCAGAATTGCGGGAGGCAACTCTTTTTCATCCAGCATATCGCGCATATCAATTTCTATCATTCCGCTGATCTGGGAAATCGGGACATCATTTGCACTGCCTTCAAAAGGATTTTCGCAACTTTCGCCGATCTGTTCCAAAACCAAAAATACCCAGCCCAACAACATACTGAAAGGAATTGTGAGCCAAATATAATTGCTTTCCAATTTTGCAAACTCATTCATAAAACCTAACGGTAGCAAGATGCAAAAGAGATTTGTGAAATAAGTATTGATCGTCGAGAATTGTCTTGGATAGGGAAAATTTTTGATACGCTCACATTTACCTTGCTGGTCATAGAACTCTTTTAATTGATTTTCCAATGCTGTATAATTAAAGTCATTGATACAGTCAGACTCTTGCAGTTTTCTCAAGGCTTCGGATTGAAGCGTAATGATCTGCGTCGCTCGGTTTTTCTTTTCTAATAGGAAATTGATCTCATTCTGGTCAATGTAATTTTTCAGTTCCTCGCCAAGGTCAGATTCCCATTCTGGCACTTTATAGAATTGAAGATATCTTCTATTGTAAGGGCGAGTTTTCACATTGCCCCAAACTTTCACTTCCCTCAATTGAAACCTTAAAGCTGTCAGCCAGGCAAAATGACGATAGAAAAGTTCTTTGTGCAATAGTTTTTCCTCATCAGAATTATTTTGTCTGATGAAATCTTTGACCATGATTCCAAAACTACGACTGTTATTGATGATGGAACCGTAGATCTGTCTTGCTTCCCAAAGTCGTCCGTAAGTCTGAGTGTTTCTAAAACCAGAAATAAAAGCGGTCGCCGTTCCCAAAAGTGCAATCGGAACCCACGGAATTGCCAGCCATTTCCATCCCAAAAAGTAAAATAGCAATGTCGGGATTGTGCTGATGATGAGCATTTTTATAATTTTTTCCCGATTCCACATGACGAAGTGGGAAACTTTGTATCTGTCGGATGCGTTCATTCATGCTTTTTATTAATTTGATTTTAAAGATCTGGATTCCATTTTTTCTCGATCAATTCCATCAGGTAATCTGGACATTTGACGATCTTGTTGGTTTCGGAATCAAGGAAAAATAGAGTCGTGGAAGCTTCTGTGATCTTTATATTATCTTCGTTATAAATTTCGTAATCGAATTCAATTCTGATTCCCGGAATTTTTCTAATGTAAGTTCTGATTTCCAAAAGTTGGTCATAAAGTGCTGGTTTCAAATACTTAATTTTGTATTCCGAAACTGGCAAGAAAATTCCCCTTTTTTCGATTTCGTCGTAAGACATTCCCAAGCTTCGAAAAAGCTCGACTCTGGCGACCTCAAAATATTCTGCATAGTTGCCATAATAGACGTATTTCATAGGGTCTGTTTCGCCGTAACGTACTCGTATTGTGTTAGTTGTAACTATCATTTTAAGCTGTTAATAATTCATACAAATATATTTTTTAATAATCAATAGAGAAAAAATTTTTTTTAGAAAATTAATAATTAGATATTTGTTGTCTTCTAAAAAAACTAAAATCTTACCGGAAATAGCAGCAGAAAAATGAATGAAAATTTAGTATTGATCTGGGATAGATGTCTCCAATTCATGAGGGACAATCTAAACGCAGCGGAGGATAACACAGACCTCAAAAAGTTAGAAAACTCTTTCGACTTGTTATTTGATAAGGTTCAGCCAATTTCTTTGGTGAACAATAATCTGACGTTGCTTGTTCCTAGTGATTTTTACAAAGAATATATCGAGGACAATTATTTGTCTTTACTGTCTGCTGCGCTTAAAAAAAATATCGGTAAAGGTGTAAAATTGTGGTATTCTGTGATGGAAAACAAACCGTTCGGAAAGGAGAAGCCAATTACAATGAATGTAAAAGGAATCTCTACACAACAGCCAAAAATACAGGAAGCTAGACCGGTTCTTAGAGAAAATAATGTGAATGCTTTTGCTGTTCCAGGGATCAAAAAGATCAATATTGATTCTAACCTAAAGGCAGATCAGTCTTTTGATAATTTTATAGAAGGAGAAAGTAACAAATTTGCTTCAACCGTTGCAAGATCGATCGCAAAAAGACCTGGTTCTACAGCCTTCAATCCATTGTTTGTTTACGGAGGTTATGGTGTTGGAAAAACGCATTTGGCACAAGCTATCGGTTTGGAAGTGAAGTCCTCTTTTCCAGAGAAAGTAGTTTTGTATCAATCTTCAGAGAAATTCATTCAGGATTTTGTGAAAGCGGCCAAGTCTCAGAACAAAACAGATTTTCAGCATTATTATCAGATGATCGATGTTTTGATCATCGATGATATCCAGTTCCTTTCTGGTAAAGCAGCAACACAAGATAGTTTCTTCCATATCTTTGATTATCTACATCAGAATGGAAAACAAATTATCTTAACGTCTGATAAAGCCCCTGCAGATATTTTGGATACACAGGAAAGAATTATTTCCCGTTTCAAATGGGGACTTTCTGCAGAGATCAAATCGCCAAACTTCGAAACCAGAAGAAAGATCATCGTTGATAAGTTAAGCCGTGACGGCATCGAATTGACAGACGATATGTTGGATTATCTGGCATCGGAAGTTAAGACAAACGGTGTGAGAGAACTGATCGGCGTTGTAAACGCCGTAATTGCTTACTCTACGGTTTATAAATCAGATTTCAGTCTTGACCTTTTAAAAGATACGATCAATAAGTTAGCGACAACGCAGAAGAAAACCATCAATATTCCTTACATCCAAGAGATTGTTTGCGATTATTTCGGGATCCAAAGAGAACAGTTGTTATCTAAAACCAGAAAAAGAGAAATTGCTTTGCCTAGACAGTTGGCAATGTACTTCGCAAAAGAATATACCAACGCTACCTTTACAAAAATCGGTGAAGAAATGGGCGGAAAAGACCACTCGACGGTGATGTACGCTTGCGACACGATACGTGACGTTTCGAAGATCGATAAAGAACTCAAGAAATATATCAAGGATCTGAAAGAAAAGATAGCTCAATAACATATACAAGGATTTAAATTTTTTTAAATCCTTTTTTTATTTTAAATTTAAAGTCAATTTACATTTTACAAAGATTTTATAGTTATGAAGATTTTAATGGTCTGTCTCGGAAATATTTGCAGAAGTCCTTTGGCAGAAGGGATTTTGAAACATAAATTAGGAGACGGTTATTTTGTGGACAGCGCTGGAACCATCAATTATCATGAAGGAAGCCAGCCGGACGAACGCTCCATAAAAACCGCTACCAAAAACGGAATCGATATTTCCACACAGAAATCCAGACCAATCACCAAATCAGATTTTGACAAATTCGATCTAATATTCTGTATGGACAAAAACAATTACAAAGACGTTTTGAAACTAGCAGACGATTCTCAAAAACACAAAGTAAGATTGATCTTGGATGACGAGCTGGAAGTTCCCGACCCGTATTTTGGAGGAATCGACGGTTTTGACAAAGTTTACCAAATGCTCGACGAATCTTGCGAAATAATTGCCGAAAAGATCAGGAATAATACCATATAATTCACAAACAATTCTAAATTTGTAAGACAACATTTTCTTATGAATTTTGACATTGAACAAAAACCGCTGAAGCCCAAAAAATTCTATCAGCATCTCTATATTCAGGTTTTGATTGCGATTGTCTTCGGCGTTTCACTCGGTTATTTTTATCCAGATCTGGGCGAGAAAATGAAACCTTTGGGCGACGGCTTCATCAAGCTGGTGAAGATGATCATTGCACCCGTTATCTTCCTCACCGTTTCCACGGGAATTGCCGGAATGAGCGACCTCAAAAAGGTTGGAAGAGTTGCAGGTAAAGCATTCATCTATTTCTTCACATTTTCAACTTTAGCGTTGATCATCGGTTTGATTGTCAGCCACGTTGTTCAACCCGGGAAAGGTCTTAACATCGATCCAAATACCTTGAACGGCGCGGAGATCGAGAAATATGTCAAAGCCGCACATGACAACTCGATGGTGAGTTTTATCTTCAACATTATTCCGGAAACATTGTTCAGTCCTTTGACAGGCGACAATATTTTACAGGTTTTGTTGGTTGCAATTTTGTTCGGTGTTGCCTTGGCGGTCACTTCCGAGAAAAGTTATGCCGTTTACGATTTCCTTCAAACATTAACGATTCCGATTTTCAAAATTGTTGAGATCTTAATGAAACTCGCGCCAATCGGAGCTTTCGGCGCAATGGCATTCACAATTGGAAAATATGGCGTCGAATCGCTCAAAAATCTGGCAATGCTCGTCGGCACATTTTACATCACTTCCGCGTTGTTCGTGGTTTTGGTCTTAGGAAGTGTCGCTTGGTACAACGGATTCAATATTTTCAAATTCCTAAGATACTTGAAGGACGAAATTCTACTGGTTCTCGGGACTAGTTCATCCGAGCCGGCACTTCCCGGACTGATGAAGAAACTTGAAAATGCAGGTTGTGAAAAAGGCGTTGTAGGTTTGGTGGTTCCGACAGGCTATTCCTTCAACCTCGATGGGACCAATATTTATATGACCTTGGCGGCGCTTTTCATCGCTCAAGCTTGCAATATCGATTTGACTTTGGAACATCAACTCGGTTTACTATTGGTGGCGATGTTGAGTTCCAAAGGTGCAGCGGGCGTTTCTGGCGCAGGATTTATCACGTTGGCAGCCACTTTGGCGGTAGTTCCCGAAGTTCCGATTGCCGGAATGACCTTGATCCTCGGCATCGACAAATTTATGTCCGAATGTCGCGCGTTGACCAACGTTATTGGAAATGCCGTTGCCACAGTCGTCGTTTCCAATTGGGAAAATCGCCTCGACAAAGACCGATTAAAAGAAGTTTTGAATTAACTTTGTAATCTAAATATTTTGGGCAGCTTTTTCCGCCTTCCACTCCCAATCTTTTTTGCAGACGGTTTCAGTTCATTAGAAATTGAGTACAAGCAAAAAAGGATTTCCGTTCAAGTCGGGCTGCAGATTCAACATAAATCAACAGTGAAGATTAAAAACGTGTTTTGTCGTTCCATAGAAATAACACAAAATCGTTAATACATTTTACATTATACTTTTTACAACAAAAATATGCTTTACCTTTTACCAGCTTACCTTTCCGAGAATTCGCCATTAGATTATTTCGCCCCAACGATCAAAGACATCATTATGAATGTCGACCATTATTTTGTGGAAAATGAAAAAACTGCCAGAAAAGTCATCAAGTTTTTCGCACCTGAAAAAAAGCAGCCGGAACTCAAACTTTTTCTTCTCGACAAATATTCCGAAACTGCCGATCTGAAGGAAGCTCAAAAACTGATGAAAGAAGGTGTGGATTTCGGATTGTTGTCAGAAGCTGGTCTGCCTTGCATCGGCGATCCGGGAAACATCATCGTCGGTTGGTCGCATAAAAACAATTTGAAAGTCATTCCAATCAACGGACCAAGTTCTTTCGTTTTGGCTTTGATAGCGAGTGGTTTCAACGGCCAGCAGTTTTCATTTAACGGTTATTTGGCGATTGAAAAAGAGAAGAAGAAAAAGGAAATTCAACAGTTGGAAAGTTTGGTTGAGAAAACGGGATTTACACAGATCTTTATGGAGACGCCTTACCGCAACAATCCGCTTTTCGAAGACTTGACCAAGTTCCTGAACCCCAATACAAAACTCTGCATTGCTGCCAACATCAATGATCCCGACAACGAGTTCATCCAAACCAAAACCATCAACGATTGGAAAAAACAAAAACCGGAACTTCATAAAATTCCGGCTGTTTTCTTAATTGGTAAATAGTGTCTAGATCTTCCTAAAAATCACCGTCGAGTTATGACCTCCAAAACCAAAGGCATTACTCATTGCAATATTGATTTCCTTCTCTTTCGAATCAGTCACGATATTAATGCCAGCAGGAATATTCTCGTCAAGGTTTGAAATATTGATAGTCGGTGGAATAATGCTGTTCTGAATCGCTTTGATACACAAGATTGCTTCGACTGCGCCGGCAGCTCCCAAAAGATGACCAGTCATAGATTTGGTTGCGCTGATATCCAGATTCGGACTGCCTTTGAAAACTTTCGTGATAGCATTCAGTTCTGCAAGGTCTCCAAGCGGTGTTGAGGTGGCGTGTGGATTCAGATAGTCGACTTGGTCTGATGTGATGTTGGCATCTTCAAGTGCCAATTCCATAGATTTTGCTGCGCCAATTCCTTCCGGATGTGGAGCGGTCATATGATAAGCGTCGGCGGTCATTGCAGCACCAATTAGTTCTGCATAGATCTTTGCACCTCTTGCTTTAGCGTGTTCGTATTCTTCCAGGACCAATGCGCCTGCACCTTCTCCCATGATGAAGCCATCACGTTCTACGTCGTAAGGTCTACTTGCCGCTTTCGGGTCGTCATTTCTGGTGGACATTGCTTTCATCGATGAAAATCCACCCACTGAAGCCTGCGTAATGGGAGCTTCCGAACCACCGCTTACGATGATCTTCGCTTTTCCCCAACGGATGTAATTGAAGGCATCCATAAACGCGGTGTTTGCGGTTGCACAAGCGGAAACTGTTGTGTAATTGATTCCTCGCAATCCATATTTCATCGAGATCATTCCAGAGGCCATATTGGCAATCAGTTTCGGAACAAAGAACGGACTGAATCTTGGCGTTCCGTCGCCGGAAGCATAGCTGATAACCTCCTCTTCGAAAGTCTGCATTCCGCCTTGTCCTGTTCCCCAAATCACACCGATGTCAAAAGGGTCGATGCTTGTCAAATCTAATCCAGAATCTTCCATTGCTTCTGCGGAGGCGTAGATGGCGAATTGCGTGAAAAGGTCGCTGCGTTTGATCTCGTTTCTGTCCAAATACTTTTCAGGCGTGAAGTTTTTGACCTCAGCCGCAAACTGAACTTTGAATTTTTCAGGATCGAAGTGCGTGATAGTTGCAGCACCACTTTCTCCTGCTAAACTGTTTTTCCAAAAAGTGTCGACGTCATTTCCCAAAGGCGTTACGGCTCCCATTCCGGTAATTACAACTCGTTTCATTTATCTAATTTTAAATTTTAAATATTTAGAGAAGACTTTCATTTAAGAAAATTATCTTCTTGTATTCCTGTCATGATCTATGTTCCTTAATTATTATGTTAGGAATAAGAATCCGCAAATTTACACATTTGATTTCCTAATTTCAGTTTTAAATAGATTTGATGTTCCTGTGACGATCAATTCTGTTTTGTCGGCGTTCCAGACTTCGATTTATCATTAAGTACCAATCGGTATATTTTATTTAAAAAAATTTTTATTTGATCAATTCGGTATCAATGATTTTTTCGATTCTTTCCAAAGCCTGAAGGAGGTGAGATTGGCTATCTGTGGATTTGGAAAGCAGGATTCCGCCTTCTATCAGCATTATAAAAAGATAGGAATATTCGGAAATGTTTGTAGAATCCTTGATTTCATTTTTCGATTTACCTTCTTCCAAGATCTCAACTAATTTATCTGACCAGCCTTTGAAGCTTTTGACAACTTCTGCTTTCAGGAAAGGCATTGTGTCGTCTGCTTCGATAGCGGTGTTCATTATCGGGCAACCACCACGTGAAAAATTGTTGTCCCAGGAATTTCTGTAATAATCTAAAAAGGCCATCAATTTTTGACGGCTTGTCATTCCGGAATTCAAATTTTCATTAATTTCTTGTTGAAGACGTTTTGCATTGAAGCGGTAAACTTCTTTCGCAACTTCATCTTTGTTATCAAAATTGCCGTATATGCAACCTTTCGTCAAACCTGTCGCTTCAGAAATATGAGCCAGAGACGTTCCTGCATAACCTTTCTTGTTGAAAAGTTCTGCTGTACTTTCGATGATGAACTGTCTGGTTTTTTCTGCTTTTGACATTTTACAACTCAATTGACTTTGCAAATATAGATTATTTATATACCAGTCGGTATATTTTTAAGTGAATCTGATTTTATATAAAAAACCCGACAATCGAAATCGCCGGGTTTAAACTTAATAAAATGAAAAATTCTTACTTTTTGATAATTTTGAAGCTTTCAGTTTTTTTGTCTGATGTCACTTTCATAATGTAATTCCCTTTCGGAAGGAAGGATAAATCCAGTTTTGCTTCCTGTTTATCTAATGTTGTACTGTAAACGGATTTACCTGTCAGATCCAAAACTTCGACTTTGTTGATTTTCGTTTTTGAATTAAGATGAATGAAATCTTTAACTGGATTTGGCGCAACAATCGTTTTTGAAAGTTTAGTTTCATCCACTGCCATTACATTGTACTGCAGATCTATCACAATATCAGAATTGGTATAAGGACTCATCATTACGACGTAATAAGTTGTTCCAGATGTGATATTGATAGATTTCGTTTGGCTCATTTGGTTACAACCATTGCTGCTTTGCATTACAAAACTAAGGTCTTTAATAGCGATATTTTTATTTGGCGCAGTATAGAATCCAATGGTCTGGAATCCACCTTCGTTTGGCGTTTTAAAGGTTGCAGTAGCGGTACCGTCATCAGTTGCAGTGAATTTGTAAAACACATTCGGATACCATCCGCCACTCATATCACAACCTGTTTCCAGGAAGTCTGCCGTGTCGGTTTCTGCAGTAGCATTGATCAATGGAACTGCCACATCTGTGTAAGGCTGCTCGAACAGGTTGACATCTATCGCATCGGCGATCTCGTCATTTGTAGGCGCGCCGCTCAAGCAGTTGAATTTGTAGGAGAAATCACTTTTGGACTCTTCTGCTCCGAAAACCAAAATGTAATAAGGTGAGGTCCCATCATTATGGAAAGTGACTTCACTCAAGGTTCCGCAGGCATCATCATTGAAAGCGACAGGAAATAGATCAGCGCAGACACCTTTGTAAACAATGATCCTGCTATCAAAAACAGCATTGGTATCACACAAACTGAAAGTGACATCTGACTGATTGTCTATGTCAGAATATTTGTACCAAACACCATAAGAACCGTTAGGGTCAAGTCCTCCAAATGGAGCCAATTCATCTTTTACAGTTGCATTCACGGTAGAACCGTTGCCTGTAGCACCACAGTTTAACAGAACTGCATTCCAGCATTCAGAATTAGGAGCAGCTGTAGATGAGCCTTCCAAAAGAAAATTGGTAACACCAGCTCCCATAGAATACGAATATTCGTCATCGAAAGTAAAACGCACACTAAAAGCTGCATTTTTATATGCCGTTACATTGATCGGCGCAATGGTAATGGGTGCTTGGTCCTGATTGTAAAGGGCAACTTGCTGCCAACTTGAACCATCGTAAACTTCCACAGCAAGTGTACCACCTTCTCCGGCACGGTTGAGCCCATACTCATAGGAAAGCCAAACCGTATCATATCCGCCTACACTCCAAGTAGGTGAGGTGAGCACAGCCTTGTTTCCGAGTTCTCCTGTAATATCGTCATTGAATACCGCAGCTGGTTTTGTGAAAACAGATGAACCTGGCAATACCATTTCTCCGTAGTACCAGTTATATTCTCCCAAGAGAATTTCTTTTTCCCAACCAGTTGGTGGATTTGCTTGTGGGAAAGTGGTCGTGTAGATGGTTTGGTTTTGACCATGAAGCGCGATCATGAACATACTTAGGGCAAAGAATAAAAGTCTTTTCATTGATAAATAAATTAAAGTTAGAAATTGAAAGTAGATTGCAATTTAGTCACAGTATTTATCAATTAAAATGAAAGAATGCTCAGATTTCAGAAATATTTCAAGAATTTGATATTATTAATAATGATTTATGTAATTGATAATTAAATAATTATAATTTATTCTGATGTTTTTAATGGAAAACTATATTTACTGGTCTTTCATCCTTTTTTTCATGTTTTTGATTCTTAAAACAATAAAAATAATGGACAAGAGAAGTATGATAATGACAATGATCCCTGCAATCAAAGATTTGGAATATATTTTTTCCTGTTTGTTTTTGGAAGCATCTTTTATAATGTGGTTGATCGAACCTGCTTCCGTTTTGCTAAATTCCAATTGGCTTTTTTTATAAAGCTGGTCGTATAATTCGTAGTTTTTGGTGTCCTTTAGTTTGAGGTAATTGTAAGCCAAAAATTTATAAATGTCATTCAGAAGATGTTTCAGGTTTCCTTCTTTAGCTCTGCGTAATTGCTGAAGAAGAACTTTGTTTGATCTGGCATAATTCCCATGTAGCGTATCAACTCTTGCCAGGCCTGTGACCGCAAATATATTATTTCGCACGTCACTATTCTTTTCCGAATTTGAAATAGCAAGTTTGAGACTGCTTTCTGCCTCGGTCAATTGATTGATTTCCAATTCACAATAACCTTTTTGACTGTAGGCCAGTCCTAGATTTGTATTAGAATATTCATTTTTGATGGATTCATGATAAGCTTTGATTGCCTGGTCAAAATAATTGATGGCGTAGGCACAGTCCAATTCTTTTTGATACATAGAAGCTTTGGTGAAAAATAAATTGCCCTTCAAATAACTCAGAGAATCGGGTAGTGGTTTGGTTTTGATCGTCTGTTCCGCTTCGTCTATGTATTTCCAAGCTTTGTCTTGGATATTCAGCCGTTGATAGTGGTAGCCGAGATAGGCATATATTCTGATCTTATAACTTTGGTCTGACAGTTTTTCTGAAAGATCTTTGGCTTCCAATGCGTACTGTAGACTGCTTTCATAATTGGCCAGTAAAGCATCAGCTTGTGCCAAGATCAGTAATGCATTGATCTTCTGCGGACTATTTTCGTTAGCATCGTCATATAGTTTTTTAGCGATTTGCTTTGCCTTCGCCGGATCTTTGAAGATAAGGTGATTGCCTTCCCGTATCAATTTGGCAGCATCATTCTTTTGTCCTAGGTCAAAATAGAACAGGAAGATGAAGAGAAAGCTTAATAAAGATCTGGTCAGGTTGTTTCTCATCGATTTTTTTCACGTTTCAAAAAGTTGATAAACGATGCCGGAGAAAGTCCCGTTACAGAACGAAAAGCAGCCACAAATGTGTTGTGTGAGGCAAATCCGCATTCCTCTGCAAGGGAAGTCACTTTGTAGTTTCTGTATTTTTGTTCGGTCTTCAGTTTTATCAAAATGTAGTTGATCCTCAAATCATTGATGTACGAATTGAAGTTTTTCCCTTTGTTTTTGTTAATGACCTCGGAAAGATATTTGGTGTTGGTTTCTGTTTAGATAAAGTCGTTAATGATATTTTATGATTGAGATAATTGTCCGAGTTCTCAAATTTAGCCAATTTTTTAAGTAAGATCTGTTCTGCTTTCTCAGGAATGAAAGCTTGTTTTTCTTTGGTATCTTCTTCAATGTCAGTTTTTTGTTCAGGATTGATTTCCTTAATGACCTCAAGATATTTTTTATAATCTGACCTCGTTTTGAAGTAATAATAAATGATTGGAATTAGCAGGAGCATGATTACTAAAATAGTAATCAGTAAACTCTTCGTCCAGAAAGAATTAGGATTATTGTTGCTTTTATCTTCCTGTTGTTCAATATGTTGAATGACGTAATTTTCTGCCGGATCCTTGTTTTGATTGATCTTCAGTTCCAGAGAATCGACCTTGTTTTTGTATAATTCGTGCTGTTCGATATTTCCTGATTTCAGATATTCCCCGGAAAGTAATGCGAAACGTTGTTTTTGTGTCTGTACATCGGATTCCTGTTCTCGCAATAATATTTGTTCCGCATATCTCCAGTCTGATCTGGACGAGGCAACTTCGGCCAAGCCTAAACTACTTTGTGCAAACAAAATATCATTGGCTTTTGGAATTTTTGAAAAATAAAATTGAGCCGAATCTAATTTTTTTTCAAAGATAAAATTATGTCCCAATCCTATGTAATTGAGGTAGCGATTTGCTATTTTAAGATCAGACAATCCGTTCAGGCCATTTTTAAAGAAGCGATTGGATTTCTCAAAGTCTTTCTTCTCAGATTGATAAAGTCCATTCTCGTAATTGTAGATCTCTGAAAGTTGTCTGCTGGGATCGCTGATTGCAGCAAATGCTTTGTTAGCCTTGTCGAAATGAATCTCTGCCAGATCCAATATTTGAAGTTCCCGATAGATCTTTGCAAGAAAAAAATTAACTTTGACATTCCAAGTCGCTTTGTCGGTTGTATTTTCATTGAGTGATTCTATGGTGTACAAATTGGTAAGAGAAGATCTGTAATTCGCATTGAAATGGTCGATCTGGCTCAGAAGAAACAATGCCTCTGCCTTTTTATCAGCATCGGTATTATTTTCATAGACCAATTTTGCGATCTTCTCGGAGCGTTTTGGCTGGCTGTAGAGTAGTTCTGAAGCGGTCGCCAACAAGCCGTCTGCTTCTACCGCACTTTGAGCCGAAACTGTTGAGAAGCAAAAGATAACTACGATGATTTTTAAGCGAACAATTATCTGATCAATGAAAGCCAAATTGGGTAATTTGAATGTAAAATTAGTCAGAAATTAAGTTTTTTGAAAATAAATTTTGTTTAAACAAAAAAAGCCCGGAAATCGAAATTCCCGGGCTTCACCTTAAATAAAATGAAGAAATTATTTTTTGATGATCTTAAATGTTTCTGTGGTCTTGTCTGATGTTACTTTCAAGATGTAAACACCGCTTGCAAAAGTTGAAAGGTTCAACTGTACATTTTTAGCCTTAGCATTTTGAGAAAGGATATTTTTACCAGACAGTTCAAACATCTCAACTTTGGAAACATCAGATTTTCCTGCGATGTTCAAGACATCTTTTACCGGATTCGGATAATAGGTAAATTCTGCCTTGTTGATATCCGAAAAACCTAGTTGGTTATAAACTGTGATCGCGAAAACTTCACTTTCACATTGGCCATTATTTTGGCTAACATAGTAGGTCGTGTTATTTACCAAAGGTGTAGTCGCTGGGATCACTGTTCCGTTTTGGTTAGAATACCAGGTCAGGTTGGTTCCGGAAACTTCTAGGTTTTCCAAAGTCTCTCCTGATGTGAAATACTGTGTTGCTTCACCCGTAGGTGCGTCTGGACCAGGAATGATGGTCACGTCTACTTTTACTCTTTCAGATTTACATTCGCTGTCGCCTTTGTTGAATTTCCAATTGTAGAAGAAATAGTAGTTGGAATTGGCACCGCCATTGTTGATCGTTCCGCCTGTGATCTGTCCTACAGTTCCTAATGCATAAGGGAAACCTGTGTGCTGTGTAGATAATTCTCTCACCAGTGATGGGCTAGACTCTACAACCAATCTGTAATTGTCACCAGCTTTTTTGTTTCGATTCGAAGATCTTTTCTTTGTACTCATTCCTTTTTTTAATGATCTCATTGATGGATTCCATGTTCTCATGATCAAATTTTGAATGTGCCGATTCGTACAAATCTTGATATTTCAAATGGTTTTCAAAATCATCAAGCGCGATAAAATTATTGGACAAAAGTTTGTAGATCTTGGTTTCCATTTCACGCTGCTTTATTTCCTTTGACAGCTTCAAAGCATAAAACAAAGTATCATTGGACATTTTGAAGTTGTTTCTATCAGCTTCGATCTCAGAAAGTCCGATCAGCGCATTGCATTCCAAAGATTTCGCACCATTTTTTCTGGCGTCAGCAAGTCCTCTATTAAAACTGACTTCCGCAGAATCTTTATTAATGGAAAGATAGCAATAGCCTTTTTGGTTGTACGCTTGTCCCAAATTCGCTACCGCAAAACCATTGCCTTTATCCTTTTTGAAGGCAGCGATCGCTTTATTGAAATGTTTGATGGCATAGCCGCAGTCCAAACTTCTTTTGTAGAGAAAACCTTTCAAAAGATTGATGTTCCCGATCAGATATTTCATAGAATCCGGCAGGGAAATAGTTTGCGTGAGTTTGTCTGCTTTGTCCAGATATTTCCACGCTTCTTCCCGCATTTCGATTCTGGTGTATTGATTTCCGATGAGTCCCAAAGTTCTGATCTGATTGGCATTGTCCTTCGTTTTTTCGGATAATTCATTGGCTTTGATAGCAAAATCGATGGATTTTTTGAAATCATTCATAGCCGCAAATCCATTCGCGATCAGGACGTAGGAAGAGATCTTGTAAGAATCGGAAATATCTTTCTTCTTTAAAATTTCTTCTCCAATTTGAACCGTCTTTTTCGGGTCTTTGAACATGAATGTATTCGCAACGCCGATCAAACTGTCAATTTTCTTATTGCTTTGTGCAAAAGACAATTGTGCAGAAATCATCAAACTGATCATCATAAAAAACCTACGCATTCCCATCTTGTTCATTTTTTATTAGTTTGATGTACGAAGCCGGCGAATGTCCCGTCACCTGCTTGAAAACGGTAGAAAACAAACTGTGCGAAGAGAAACCCGCTTCCTCGGCCAGGTGACTGACCTTGTACTTCAGATAAATCGGGTTGGTCTTTAGTTTATTAATGATGTAATTGATTCTCAGTTCATTGATGTAGGTGTGAAAATTTTTATTTTTATAAGTGTTGATGATTTCCGACAGATATTTGGTATTTGTATTAAGGCTTTCTGCAAGTTGATTCAATGACGTCGATGGATCGGTGTAATTTCCATTGGCTTCAAAATTTTCCAACTTTTCCAAAAGAAATTGAATCGTTTTGTCTGGGATCACGATTTTGCCTGCATTTTCCGGCGCTTTGTTTTCATCGATGAATCTTTGTTTTTCCTCAGCTTCCATCAGCGCTTTTTCGATGTTGCTCTTCTTTAGTTTAAATCTCCGATTCAATAAAAAAACTAATAGCAGAACCGTAAAAATGATGGTCAGAATTAGATAGATGATTCTTTTTTGATATTCTGATTTCGAAGCCAATATCTCGTCCTGTTTCTGGTCGATCTTCGTCAGGAATGAGATTCTTGCATTTTCCTTTACCAGACTCATGGAATCTTGCAACGCATTTTGAAGCTGGGAATAAGTCCGATAATTCTCCCAATCTTTTGAAGCTTTAAAATGTTCTGTCGCAAACTCGTAAATTTCTCCTTTTAGCCAAACGTCCTGAACCTTTTGATTGATTGGCTTCAAAAACTCCAAATAATCTATGTTTTTGTCCGACTCTTTTCTGTCTGACTGGATCTTAGCCTTCGCATAAAAGTAATAAGGCTCATACTTCTGAATTTTATTTAAATAATATTGCGCGGAATCCATTTTCCCAAGATCAGAGTAGGCGAGTGCGTAATAGAAATTGGTCAGTTCATTATTGCTCTTCTGTTTTTCTGATTGTTTTAAAGACTTGATGCTCTGTTTCCAATTTGATCTGGCGTAAGAATCGATTGCTTTTTCATAATAGTTTGGTGTCTTTTCTTTTTCATCATTAATGAGATAAAGCTGAGAAGACTCGATTCCCAATTCATTGCAAAGTCTCTCCAATAAAGCATTGATTTGGTTATCATTTTCAGCACGGCTTGATTTTTTCGAAAGTTCCAATGCCTGGAATAATTTTTCTGTCGCAGAAGTGTAGTTGCCTATCAAGATATCACTTTCCGTCGAGAGGATCAAAGCTCTGATCTTGTCATTTTCAGATGAACTATTCTTTAAAAGGAACTCAGCTATTACCGCAGATTCTTTTGGTTTTTTATAAAGCAGATTCTTGGATTCGGTGAATAATGATTCCGCATCGCGCGTATTTTGTGCTTTGATGAAAATGCTAAGGATTATAAAAAAATACTAAACTTGCCTTCAATTTGATGGGGTTGCAACATGTAAAGTTATACAAATTTTCAGATAATGTATGTTTATATCTCAAGTCGCATCAGAAATTAATTAAAATAAAAAAATGCTCCGAAATAAAATTCCGAAAGCATTTCAAATATAATTAGTTAGTGTAAATAGATTTTAGAATTAGAAGAAAGTCTTTATTCTTTCATCTTTTTCTTGTCTATTTCTACTATTTCCAGCCGCCGCCCAAGCTTTTGTAAATATTGACAACCGTGCTCAGCTGTCTTTCCTTAGCTTCGATGAGTTCCATTTTGGCATCAAGTGCATCACGCTGATTCATCAAGACTTCCAGATAATCGGCACGAGAATTTCTGAACAATTGGTTCGCGATTCCAATTCCGTCATCCAAAGCTTTTGATTCCTGAGCTTTCAGTTCATAATATTTATCCAGGTTTTTGATTTTCGACATTTGATTCGCAACATCGATGTAAGCACTCAGAATCGTTTTGTCATATTCATACAAAGCCTGGATTTGTTTAGCATCAGCTGTTTTAAATCGTGATTGAATGGCTGTTTTGTTGATCAATGGTCCAGCTAATTCACCAACCAAATTATAAGCAATAGATTCCGGCAACTTGACCAAATATGATGGATTGAAAGCTTCCAAACCAAGTGTCGCATTGATTTCCAGACTTGGATAGAATTCTTTTCGCGCTGCTTCCACGTCCAGTTTTGCCGCTTCCAGTTCTAATTCAGCTTGCTTAATGTCAGGACGATTCGCCAATAACTGTGACGGAATTCCTGTGTAAACCGTTTGTGGAACGATAGACATAAAACTTTCCTTAGTTCTGACAATCGGTTGCGGATAACGACCTAGCAAAACATTGATCTGGTTTTCCTTTTCCGTGATCTGTTGTTTCAGGTCATACTCCGTCGCATTGGATTTTGCCAACTCAGCCTCGAATTTTTTAACAGCCAGTTCAGTTGCAGCCATCGCTTGCTTTTGGATTTTCGCCACTTCCAAAGCTTTTTTCTGCAATTCCATATATTGATGAATGATATCGAGTTGGTTATCAAGAGACAATAATTCGTAATAATTGTCTGCGACTTCGGAGATCAGACTTGACAGGACGAAGTTCTTGCCTTCAACGGTTGAGAGATAATGTGCAACAGCGGCTTTTTTCTCAGTTCTGAGTTTGCCCCAGATATCGATTTCCCAATTTGCCATCAATCCACCTTCGAAGTTTCCCAAATTCTCTGGAACTTCCTTTCCATCAGTGATTTCTGTGGAAGCATCGCCGGCTCCGGTACTCGTGTATCTTCCTACTTTTTCCACACCTGCGCCAAGTTTTGCCGCAACAGTCGGACTCAGTTTTCCGTTTTTGTACATCACATCGCTTTTCGCAATCTCGATTTCCTGAAGCGTAATCATCAGTTCCTGATTGTTTTTCAGCGCTTCATCGATGAGATTGACAAGATTCGGATCTGTGAAAAACTGTTTCCAAGGTGTGATTCCGGAATTATTTTCAGCAACATTCTGATTGTCAAAATTCTGAGGAATCGTTTCTTTCACCTGGTCCGGGATTTTGGTCGCCATCGGTGCTTTACATCCAATTAATATTAATGAAATGAATGCGGTTGTTATGATATTTTTGGGCAGCTTTATCCGCCTTCCGCTCCCAATCTTTTTGTTCCACTTTGTTTCACAAAAAGGATTTCCGCTCAAGTCGGGCTGCAGCAATTCTATATTTTCAAAAGACGTTTTCATATGCTGTCTTCTATTTGTCTTCAAATTTTCCATCGTGTTGGTAAGGTTCAGTGTTTTCTGTCAAAGGATTTTCCTCTTCGTAATAAGTCAGTTTGGATTTCGAAGCCAGGTTGGCAAAAATGTAGTACAATCCCGGGATAATCATCAATCCGAAAATAGTCCCTATCAGCATTCCGCCTGCTGCTGCAGTTCCGATTGTTCTGTTTCCCACCGCTCCCGGTCCTGTTGCCAAAGCCAAAGGAATCAATCCTGCAATGAAGGCGAACGATGTCATCAAAATTGGTCGGAATCTCAAAGATGCGCCTTGCAACGCTGCTTCTTTTGTCGAAAGTCCTTCTTCTGCTTTTTTCTGAACAGCAAATTCTACAATCAAAACAGCATTTTTTCCGAGTAATCCGATGAGCATGACCATGGCAACTTGCGCGTAAATATTATTTTCCAATCCGAAAAGACTTAGACATAAAAATGCGCCGAAGATTCCCGTTGGTAAAGACAAAATAATTGGCAATGGCAAAATGAAACTTTCGTATTGTGCGGAAAGAATTAGATAAACAAATCCGAGACAAACCAAGAAAATGTAGATAGCCTCATTGCCTCTAGAGACTTCATCTTTGGAAATCCCTGCCCAATCGATCCCGAAACCTCTTGGCAATGTTTTGTCTGCCACTTCTTGAATCGCTTTGATGGCATCTCCGGAACTGTAACCCGGCGCCGGCGTTCCGCTGACCTCGGAAGAGTTGTACATATTATGTCTTGTGATCTCAGACAATCCATATACTTTTTCAAGATGCATAAAATCGGAGTATGGAACCATTTGGTCTTTGTCATTTTTCACATAAAGTTTCATAATGTCATTTGGCAAAGCGCGATATTGCGGACTTGCCTGAACGATCACTTTGTAAGGTCTGTCGAAGCGGATGAAACTGGTCTCGTAATTGGAACCGATCAAAGTTGAGAGATTGTCCATTGCTTTTTCAATTGTTACGCCTTTTTGTTCAGCCAGATCATTATCCATTTTCAACATATATTGAGGGAAACTCGCTGAGTAGAAACTGAAAGCCGACCCCAATTCTGGACGTTTTTTCAATTCCTTCACAAAATCATTACTTACAGTTTCCATTTTGTGATAATCGCCACTTCCGGCTTTGTCCAACAATCTAAGTTCAAAACCACCTGCAGCTCCGTAACCAGGAATCGACGGCGGTTGGAAGAATTCGATATTAGCGCCAGGGATTTCCTTAGCTTTTCGTTCTAATTGCTCGATGATCTCGGTCGCAGATTCTTTCCTGTCGTCCCAACTTTTTAAATTGATCAAACACGTTCCGGAATTGGATCCGGTTCCTTCGGTCAAGATCTCGTAGCCAGCCAAAGATGAAACAGAAGAAACGCCGTCGATATCTTCAGAAGCTTTCTGCAATTGCAATGCGATCTGATTGGTTCTTTCAAGCGTGGAACCAGGAGGTGTTTGGATGATGGCGTAGATCATTCCCTGGTCTTCACTTGGGATAAAGCCTGTTGGTAATTTATTACTCAAAAAGAAAGTTCCAATACAAAAAAGTGCGAGTAATGGAAGTGTGATCATTTTTCTGGTCACCACTTTAGTAAGCAAGCCGTGATATTTGTTTGCACCAACAGTAAAGATGTTTATAAAACCATCCAAAAATCTTGTCAAAGGCGTTTTCTTTTTCTCTTTGCCATGGTTATTTTTCAGGATCAAGGCACATAAAGCTGGCGTTAAAGTTAAAGCAACAACTCCCGACAAAATGATGGATGAAACCATCGTAATAGAAAACTGACGGTAGAAAACGCCGACCGGACCAGACATAAACGCCACGGGAATAAATACCGAAGCCATTACCAATGTGATCGCAATGATCGCCCCGCTGATTTCGTGCATCGCTTCTTCCGTTGCCTTGAGTGGCGAGAGGTGCTTTTCCTCCATCTTGGCATGGACGGCTTCTATCACGACAATCGCATCATCAACCACAATCCCGATAGCCATTACTAGGGCGAAAAGTGAAATTAAATTTAATGTTATTCCGAAAGCGGACATGATAGCAAATGTTCCTATCAAAGAAACTGGAACCGCAATCGTCGGTATCAAAGTCGAACGCCAATCTCCCAAGAATAGGAAAACGACAATGGCAACCAGAATAAATGCTTCAAACAAAGTGTGGATCACCTTTTCTATCGATGCGTCCAAGAATCGGGAAACGTCATAACTGATCTCGTAATGCATTCCTTTTGGGAAGCTTGTTTTCTGAAGGTCAGCCATCAAGGTTTTTACATTCTTGATCACATCGCTTGCGTTGGAGCCGTAAGATTGTTTCAGTGTGATCGCGGCAGACGGTTTTCCGTTCAAAGTAGAGTAGATGTCATACATTGATGATCCAAATTCCACATCAGCAACATCTTTCAGCCTTACAAATTCGCCATAGGTTTTGGCTTTCAGAATGATATTTCCATAATCTTTTTCGTTGTTGAAACGGCCTGGATATTTCAAAATATATTCAAAAGACTGAGAGCGTTTTCCGGAACTTTCACCTGTTTTTCCCGGCGATGCTTCCAAACTTTGCGCATTCAAAGCTTCCATCACTTCGTCAGCCGAAATGTCGTAGGCTGTCATTCGGTCAGGTTTCAGCCAAATACGCATCGCATATTCTCTGGTTCCCAGGATATCGGCATTACCTACACCATTCACCCTTCTGAGTTCGGACATCACATTGATATCGGCATAATTGAACAGGAATTTCTGATCAGCTTTTGGGTCGTCACTGTAAAGGTTGATGTACATTAGCATGTTCGGTTCCTCACGGGTGATCTTTACACCTTCACGAACTACCAAAGGCGGAAGTTTGTTGACTACAGAGGATACTCGGTTTTGAACGTTTACTGCTGCCACATTCGGGTCCGTTCCCAGATCGAATACAACTTGGATAGAAGCTTCACCGTCATTTCCGGCATCGGAAGTCATATATTTCATTCCGGGAACGCCATTCAGTCCACGTTCCAAAGGGATTACCACAGATTTGATCAGCAACTCGTTGTTAGCTCCAGGATATTCTGCCGTGATATTCACTTTTGGCGGTGAAATAGAAGGGAATTGCGCTACGGGAAGTTTTACCAAAGATAAGATCCCTAAAAATACGATGATCAAAGAGATCACGATTGACAGAACTGGTCTGCGAATGAATTTCTTAAACATAAAGAATTATTTTTTTAGACAATAGATGATGGACTAAAAGATCATAGACAGAGAGCCACAATCATTGATCAGTCCTCATTTATATCTTAGTTTGCCTGTAATCTTAAAGAACCCAAGACTTTCTTCGGATCCTGGAATTTGGTTTCCACTTTTTGGTCGTCTTTCACTTTTTGAACACCTTCGAGCAGGATCTTATCGTTGATATCAAGACCTTCAGATACCACATAAAGGTCAGGAAGTTCATAGGCGATCTTGATGTTTTTGGAATGTGCTTTTCCATTTTTATCTACTACGAAAACATAGATCTGATCCTGAATTTCGTATGTTGCTTTTTGTGGAATGATGAGTGCATTTTTCAATGGAATGGTCATCTGGACTTTTCCAGTTTCGCCATTTCTCAGCAATTGATTTGGATTGGGGAATTTGGCTCGGAAAGCAATGTTCCCAGTTTCGTTGTCAAACTCACCTTCGATATTTGCTATTTTTCCTTTTTCAGGGAGTAGTTCGCCATTCGCCATCAGTAGGGAAACCTGGTCAGCACCTCTGTCTGCAGAATGGGTCTGATAGCTGATGTATTCCGGCTCGGAAACATTGAAGTAGGCGTAGATGCCGGTATTGTCGGAAAGACTGGTCAAAAGGTCACCTTCATCTATCAGACTTCCGAGCTTCAAAGGAATTCTATTGATGTAACCTGAGAAAGGTGCTTTCACATTGGTGAAGTTGAGGTGGATCTGTGCCAGTCTCATTTCTGCATTTGCAGCGTCCAGTTTTGCTTTTGACATGGCTCTTTCGTTTTTGGAAACGATGTTGTTGCTTGCCAATGTGCTGGAGTTTTGCAGTTCGATCTTGGCTTGTTCTACTTCCGCTTGGGCTTTCAGAAGCTCAGCCTGATAGATCTGAGGCATGATTCTGAACAAGGTTTGCCCAGCTTGAACATATTGACCTTCATCTACAAAAATTTTTTCAAGGAAACCTTTTTCCTGAGCGCGGATCTCTATATTTTTCAGGGATTGGATCTGTGCGACATAATCTTTGGTGACTACAGTGTCCATTTTTACAGGACTTGTCACGGGATAAATGGCAGATTCTTCTTTTTCTTCTTTTTTGTCTTTACAACTAAAGATAATCAGCAAGGCGCTGAGAGCAACAGAAAATGTGACTCTTTTCATTTTTGATAAGTTTTATTTTTTTAATTAAGGATTGAATCAATGACCAAAAAGACCATTGAGTTCATTAAGATGTTGGATACGGGAAAATCTCAAAAACAACAAGGGATGTTACCACTTTGGAGTAAGGGTAATCATGTTTTTGAGGAAGTGAAATTTAAATACGTATAGAACGCAGCAGAATGAACCTTTTTACCGAATAGATGATTCTTTCCGGCTCATGAAATTTCTGTTTTGCGCGTTTGAAATATAAATGTAAAATAAACCCCAAACCGAAAACAGTTAGAACTGCAATTGTATTGAAGGCGCTTGAAAAACCCATATCAAATTCCTCCGGAGAGTCCAGAGAATCGCTGATCTGCTGCAAAGAGGTTTTCTCCAAAGAATGATTGCGATGGTGCTTTTTGGCAAATGAGAATAATTGAAATGATATATTCTGACTTCCAAAATCTGGCTGGAAATCAAGAGATTGCTTATTCTCTACCGTAAACAGTAGAAAAATGCACATCAGTAAATATATAATACCATTTCTCATTTTGATACTGCAAATTTACTTGCTTAAATGTTAACAACATCTTAAATCTGAAAATTTAAGGAATTTTTAAGTTGGAGACTCTGTTGGTTTATTTTTGGTGGTCGTTTTGTTTTTATTAAATTAGCAAAACAATAAAATCCGATGCCACTTTACAAAGATTTTTCCGACGATGTTGCCACGATTCTCATTTGGGAATTCGATAAGGATGAAGAATTGGATCCGGAACTATTGCTGGAACCGGAAAATCAAAACAAGATCTTGAACTACCATCCAAACAAGATCGCTGAGGTTTTGATGGTCAGAAAAATGCTGAAGTCGGTGCTCCCCAATCACAAGATCCTTTACAAAGAAGATGGTGAACCTTATCTTTTTCCTAATGATCTTCAGATTTCCGTGAGTCATTCTTTTCCGTTGGCAGGTTTGGCGATTTCAAAAAATAAGATTGGGATCGATATCGAAAAACGGAAAGAGAAGATCAAAAATATCCGACACAAGTTTGTACTTCATGAGAATAACTTCATCGATGATGCGGAAGAAGTGGATTTCCTGACGGCGATTTGGTGTGTGAAGGAGGCGCTTTACAAGATCCATCACAGCAAACATTGGTCTTTGAAAAAGCATTATGATGTTTTGCCATTCAATCTAAGAGATGAACTTTCTGTAAAATGCAGAGTTTATGATGATGAGAACGAAGATTTCTTCAAAGCAAAGATCAATTTCTTCGATAATTACTGTTTCGCAGTCGTGGATTGATAGATCAGATATTCCTCGATGATCTTTCTTTGGTCTTTCGCAACGTCATAGATCAGCTCCAAAAGTTCTCTGATGTTTTTGATCTCTGTCAAATGACTCACGGTGAAAGTTCGTTCATCGGAAATAGAATGGTTTTCCAATTCCGCTTTTCGTTTTTCTAAAAGGTCAAAAACTTGATCTTCAGGCTTGATGTGACTTTCGATTCTGGTTTTTTCGTCCAGATCTTGGTGAAAGAGTAGGGAAGATGTTCTCAACAATTCTGCGGAGATCTTGATCTTCCAATTTTGAAAATCAATTTCTGGAAAGTCGTGACCAGATTTTGCATATTGAGATAATGAAGCGGTGTACGCTGTAATCAAATGCGTAGTGGTAACGAATTGGTGGACCGTTTCCAATTTTCTCTGCTGATTTTTCGGATCCGAGATCATTCTTTGGAAATTGTCTGAGAGATTCGCAAGGTCGATGATCGCATTTTTTCTGCTTATTCTGAAATCCTGGTCGTGCTGTTCTTTTTTCATAAAATGATCCATGATCAATCGGAAATAATCCAGATTGCTTTTGGAAGATTTTTTCATTAAGTCCAAGTTTTGGGTATGTTCCCAAACCGGCAAGATAAAGTAGGCCACCAGAAAAGTGACTGCGCCACCAATCAACGTATCCAAAATTCTATCTTTAAAAATGACATTGACGTTTCCAGGTCTTAAGAAATTGAAAGACAGAAAGATATAAATCGTCATGAACAGAACTGCCCAGAAATATTTTGATTTCAACAAACTGAAACACAGAATCATACTTAGTAAAAGAATAACGAGAATAGCACCTGGTTCTTTTACGAAATAAAGAATAATATAAGCGATGATGCCACCAGCGATTGTTCCAAAAAGCCGTAGAAGATTCCGGTGTTTTGTGGTGGAATAAGCAGGTTTTAAAATAGCAATGATTGTGATGAGAATCCAGTAAGAATGCCCTATTCCAAGAATCGCAAACCTTGAAACGATGTAACCGATCAATAAGGCAATCGTCACTCTGATTGCGTGTCGGAAATGTCCAGAATTAAGTGAGAAATTGGAAAACAAAACCTTGAGATTCATTTTTTCCTCTTTCGGTAAAAACTTGGAATAGTCCAATCCTGAGGATAAACTTTTAGCGAGTTTTTTATCTTGGGAATGAACGGTCAGAATCGTTTTTACCTCGTCTGTAATTTCAGTAATTCTCATGAGAACCTGACGCATCATCATAAAATCCTCCAAGGTTTCTGAGGAGAATCTTTGTGATCGGTGGTCGAAGAAGTCGTCGTAGATCTTCTTCAATTCATTATCAAAATTGGTGATCTGTCTGAAGGCTAAACCACTTTGAAGCGAAATCCCAAGGTTGGTCAATTCATCTGCCATGACCAAGAGATAGTCGTGGATCTTATGAAGTAGCGTAGTGTCCCCGAAAACCTGATTCATCCTTTTGTAATCATTTTCGGAAGTCAGAAGCTTATCAAACAGATCGAAAGAGTTAAGGAACATCAACATCAGAATTCTACTTTGGGTTGTAGATTCGTTGACGATCTGTCTGGTCTTAAAAACGATTTCCCTAGTGTCTTCCTGATGGTTTTTGATCTTGATCTGTTGAGATATCAATTGATTCAGTAACTCATTGAAATCTGGATTTTTCGTGTAGTATTTAGCTTTAATTCTGAGATAATCCGCTAATTCCAAATAGTTTTCTCCAACCACCTGACTCGCCAACTTGTAAGGCTGGAGCGTGGAAACAATCATAAAAATGACGAAGAACCAAACACAGCCAAGAAAAAAGATAAATGAACTTTTAAGAACGTCTTCTCCTGTCAAATGTCCATCAATAAAGATACTCAGCACAACCAGCGCAATGGATCCGAAAGTGGCGAGCCTCAATCCATAAACACCGATCATCGAAAAGAAAAATCCGAAAATGAGAATCTCCAGATAAACGGCAATCGGAAATTCCTTGACCAAACTTGCAAAGAGGGCAATTAGAAAGAAAGAAAAAATGGACAGTATCAATGTATTTCTTCTTCGGATAAACGGCCCTTGCTGATCCGTCAACCCGACAAAACTAGTTCCTAGTGGGAACAGAAAATATTCCTTAAGCAAACCAAATTGCGCCAAGATGATACTTGGGATCACTATTGCCAGAGCGATCCTTGCTCCGGAATAGATGTATTGGCTAGTTAGAAATTTTTTGAGTTCGGAACTGTAGTTCATATTTGCAAATTTACAGAAAGTATCAGGGAAATTGCACCATGTAAAAAGTACAATATATTAAGTTTGATGAAAATTTTAAAATAATTAATAAAAAAAATGCCAAAGCAAAAAGCCCTGGCAAAATTTATTTGAAAGAATTATAAAATCAATATTGATTAATAATCCTGTGCGTTATAAGTTTCGCTACCGATGTTCCAAGTCAAACCAAATCTCAAGGTATTATCCAAGGCAGAGTTGATCTTAGAAGTATTGATCAGGTAAGAAAGATCCAATCCAAAAGAAGCATATTTGAATCCAACACCAACGGTTGCATATTGTCTAGCTCCTTGTTCTGGTGCTTCTGTGAAATAACCAGCTCTCAAGGCGAAAGTCTCATCATAAGAATATTCTGCTGCGCCACTGAACATGATACTTTTCTTATTACCAAAAGATTTTCCAATCCCTTCGATCACACCAACGTTTGGTACATCTCCTGTAGTCTCGTCTGGTCCTGGAACCAAAATTTTGGAAGCTTCACCACTTAGACTGAAACGATTTTGGTCATCTATCAATAGGTCATAACCTAAACCTAATCTTGCCATTGTAGGAAGATAAGATCTGGATTCCTCGTCACCTGTATAATCCAATCTAGGTCCTAAGTTTTGTACAGCCCAACCAGCTTTCACTCTACCTTCGTAGCCACTGATGCTCTCGTGTTTTGGAGACATGTAGTAACCAGAAACGTCTACTGCAAAAGTGTTGGCAGGCTTCAAAGTACTGTTGGAGTTGAATCCACCACCAATGTCTGATCTGATGAATCTACCAGTCACAGCCATGGAGTAGTTGTCTGTCAACTTCAAACCGTAAGCAACGTCGATCGAGAATTCATTTGGTTTTGCGGTACCACCTTGGATCACCTCGTTTCCAACGAAATCTGTCAGATCCACATCTCCCATGTTGAAATAGTAAATACTGGCACTCAAAGTAGAACGCTCATCATCGCCCAAGAATGTGTAGTAAGATCCGTAAAGTAAGAATACATCACTCGTCAATTTACTCATATAAGGTGTATAGTTGACCCCAAATCCTGAAGAAACTTTGGCGAAAGGATATTTCGCAGCGTTCCAGAATTGAGAGAATACATCTGTAGATGTAACAACCCCTTGATCTCCCATACCACCTGATCTAGCATCTGGAGAGATCCTCAGGAATGGAGCACCGGTAAGCACCGGCTGAATGTTTTGAGAAAAAGCAAGGGCAGAAGCGCCGATTCCTAATCCTAAAAATAATCTTTTTGTTAAATTCATTTTTGTTCTTTTAAGGTAAAGTTTACCGATATATTATGTGTTTGTTATTTTAATAAAACCATTTTCTCAACTGCTGTTGCGCTTCCGGAACATTTCTCTTGATTTTGGCTGCGTGCAAATATCTTAAAAATATATGTACCTTTTGCTACCGTATCACCAAAATCATCTTTTCCGTCCCATTCAATAGCTTGTCTTGGTGTTCTAAAGCCCTGTAGGAAAGGTTCTGCCGTAATACTTGTTGACAATGTTCTCACTATTTTTCCAGTGATGGTATAGATCTGAACATTTACATCCAGGATATCATCACAATTATGCTCAAATTGAACATAGGTTTTGTTTGTAAAAGGATTTGGCCAGTTGAGAAGTCTATTCACCGTTAGCTTTTTCTCGGATTCGTCTTTTACTACAAAGTTTAACGTGGATGAAGTAGAATTATTGTTGATGTCCCAAACTTTAAAGACCAATTGATGCTCGCCAGGCGTCAAACTTTTTAAAGGGAAAGTAACAGAGCCTTTTTGGTAATCTTTAAGGTCCGTAAAACTACAGCCGTTGCCATCTCCAGAAGCGAAATAATCGTTCACGGAAGTGGTATTGATAATGTCGCCATCCAAAACGAAAGTGATGTCATGCCCAATCCCAGCACCTGTGGAGTTGATTCCAAAATTATCTTTAACACAAGCCAAAAGCATAGGGTTTTGATCGGTGATACCTCCGTTCGCGAAGTTTGTATTATTCATATATAAATTGACACCAGGTGCTTCATTATCATTGATGCCATCTGGGTTGATGTCACCCACAGATTGAACTTGATTTGTAAAGACATCAAAACTTTTGTTATCAGCATAAGCCAGGATTCTTCCACTACCGACTTCATAATTGATGTCTTTCGGAACATAGAACTCTACGGTATAATTTCCATTGACAACAGTTCCAGAAGCCTTCACAATGGCGCTTGGTTCTTCATCGTATGTCAGTTTGGGATTTAGATCCGATATATTGTCATTGTTAAGCGTGGTTTTCTTAATTTTTTTATCAAAGATATTGATGGCCACGCGTCCATTGAAAGAGTTGTCCAGCGTTCCATCAGCTTTTTTAACATGACCTTTCACTTTAACAAAATCTAGCGCTCTTATCTTTCCTGGAACAGGCGTTTCTATATTGTCGATCTGTAATAATCTTTTTGGTCTGCTCAGTTTCATTGCAGGATCTCCCAAGAAGTTTACCCTAAGGTGGTCGATGGCGGAACTTCCAGAATTGTGGAGAGCATTGTATTCTTTTTTCGCTTTTAGATGGGCATCACCAAGATTATGAAAATCATCATCATATAATTTGAAGAGGTTGTCCGTAAAAAGCGAAGTGAACTTTCTACCATAATCTACAGAAATAGCGCGGCTGGAAGTGATCATGGTTGCGGCACCGCCTGTTGTAAGTTTCATAAGTTGCTCACCGACAGAGTTGGTACTAGGTTCATCCCAGAGGGTGAATTCACAAGTGATCGTTGAAACCAAAGGAAATCTGCTGTAAACGGATGTGAAATTATTAAAGCCTTGAACCTCCGTGGAAGTCAAAACCCTTTCCTGTGCCCATCCATTGATACCACCATGCCCGAAATAGAATAGATAAAGGCTATTGCCCATGTCATTCGTGATCGCTTGGTTGACCTGTGGGAATCTCTGTCCACCAGCACTGGTAACGGCAGGGAATGCATCAAGATATAATTTACGGATATTGTACTCAGGTTTATCTGAATTGGTCTCAAAATTCAGCTTGATGCTATTGTCTACAAGATTGTGAAATGGTTTTCCGACACTACCTGGTCCATCACCGTCAGCATCATCATCAGCTACGAAATCAAGTTTCATTCTCCATTCTCCGAAAGGGCTGGATTGTCCTGGTAAAGCATTGTGATAGGCCAAGGTCTTATCGACCAATGTTTTTGCCTCTTGTGCATTGTCGGCTGGTAATCTTCCAATAGGGAGGTCTGGCAAGATCTGATAAACATCAGTAACAGTTTGGGGTTTAGTCATCACAAAATAATCATCTGTGACGTAGGAACCCTTTACATCAGCACTATTCTCACTCTGGTAACTTGGAATGATATCTGTATTGTTTGCAACGCGGTTTTTGAAGTCATAAGAAGTGTCTCCCAACAACAGGACATATTTTAGAGAACCTGCAGGGGTATTTAGTTTCGTGACAAAATCTCTTACAGCAGTGATGTCTTTGCTACCACTACTAAATTCATTGTATATTTTATTGATATCTACAACCTGAACTTTGTAGCCGTTTTTGGATTGATGATAAGTGGCCAGTCGTTGAGCCTGACCTGTAAAAGAGGGTTGAGTAATGATAAGATAATCAACATTTGTAAGAGATGACAGGTCCTGATTGTCTATTCTGCCCACAAAACCTGGTTCAAAGGCCGAAGCATTTTTAAATGCCGCGAACTCATTATTGAAAGTATTGCTGTTGGCTGTATATCCAAAACTGAATACCGAATTTTGGGCATTTTTGTTGACCACTTTTTTTGCATTGGTAACATCCGAAACGTCCCATACTTGTTCTATTCCAGAAGCATTTGAGATAGAAAATCCATAAAGTTCGCCCGTGCCTTCCATGATAGAGAAGTCCCTGAAATTCATTTGGGTATTGTTAAAATTCAGATCTTCTTTGTATTGTACTTCGGCATAATCAAAATAAAACGAGGCATTAGGATTACCACTGATATCAGTCGTATAATTGAACTTTAAACTGTTGCCACTTTGTTCGAATACCGTCTCATTGTATATGATTGGAACATAATTTTCAGCGGTGGAAGAGAGCGAGGTTTGATTTGACTTACCATTGAAGCTGGTCGTGATCTTCCCTGATTGTGCATTATAACCGATCACCCTTGTCCTGAACATTATTGGGTCATCGGATCTGATTGGACTTCTGGTATTGAAAACAATCTCCCTGTTGTTAGGGATGGCATCTCCGGTCCATATTCTTCCAAGCTTTATAAGATTGAATTTTTCTTCATTGATGAATTGATAATCGTCATATCTTGTGATCAACTCTTGAGGTAGGCTGCTGTCAACGGTCTGGACTCTCTTGCCAGCACCAATGTCGAAATTGATGAAATAATAGGAGAAATCCTCGTAGATATTTATAGTATTTTCAGATTTATCGCCTCTATATTCTGTTCTTTTATTGCCATTTCCATTAGCAAAATTAAAAAGATTGTAACCATTGGGGCCTTGTGCGTAGAAGAGCGCATAGTCACTGTCATTCCAAACACCATCTTCCTCTCCGATCACTTGTATCGCATCCTCCTGCAATGCACTGTATCGGCTATCCTGATTCACCTCCGGCAACATCAATCCACCATTGCCATAGATTCTGAAGTTTTTTGGATTGATACTGGAAACATTGATCCCATTTTGTTGCAAAAATTGCTTTGTGATCTTGAAGATTCCGGACTTATCTACTTTTATTTTGTAAAAGGTCCCAGATTTCAAAGGATTCTCAGTACTTCCGTTTTTATTAGTTCTCTTGTAGAGGTCAGCTATTTTTTTTGAGGTCGGACTGATATTAAAGGAAATGAGTTTGTAGATCTTGTTCTTATCGGTTTTTACAGTTTCTACAGTTACATTGGCATTTTCGGCATTTTCAGTTTCATTGAAGAAATAATTGATGCTCGTCTTAGGTGAAGATGAAAGGGAGTTGATCTTCAGATCCTTGATGTCTTTTGCTGGCAACTCTTCCCAAACAAACTGGTCCAGTTTTACCTGATACGTCGTTTTGATACTTAGGTTTACAAAAATACTGTTGGCATCTACTTGATAATTGTGATTGGTAAAAAAAGGGTAGGTCAGTTTCTCTGTCCCATAATCCATTTCTTTGTAGCCGTCCCAGCTAAGACCGATCTTTTGTGCCTGTCCGAATATAGAGAAAAAGAAAAGAGCTAAAATATAAAATTTGAATTTCATCAAGGTTATTTTAATTAAGATTACAAAATAAACGATTTTTTTAAAAAAATGGTATATAATAAAATTAATTTAATTGCGTTTTATCAAAAAAAGGCAAACAATATTTGATTAATCAAAGAATTTATTTTTTCTTTGTACTTTGAAAATTTCTATATCTATTATGAAAAAAATCAGGCTGTTTTCTATAATTACTCTAAGCACAACGTTGTTTTTGGTAAGTTGTGGAGGAGGAGGAAACTCGAAGAAAGGTGGTGGTACAAAAGGTTTTGTGAGTAAGACCGGTTGGAAGCCAAACGAAAAAGACGGGTGGTTCTTTTCTGGTAAGCAACAAAAGCAAAAAGGATGGCCAGGAATGGTTTATGTGGAAGGAGGTACTTTTACCATGGGATTGGTGGAAGATAACGTGATGCATGACTGGAATAACACACCAAGAAGGATGCAGGTGAGTTCTTTCTTTATCGGTGATACAGAGATTACCAACTCAGAATATAGAGAATATACAACTTGGCTCAAGTTCGTGTTCCCATCTTCTGATCCGGGCTTCAAACATATCTATACAGGATCTTTACCAGATACTTTGGTTTGGAACAACAAGCTTTCCCGTAATGATTACGCAGAAACTTATTTCAGATCTCCAGAATATGACTATTATCCAGTAGTAGGTGTTTCTTGGTTGCAGGCTACAAAATACTGCGACTGGTTGACAGAAAGGGCCAATGAAAGAGCGCTTATGAAACAAGGCGTTATTTCCAAGGATATCTACTCTGCAGACAAAGGGGCTACAGCAGGCTCAACTTTCAATATGGATAAATTCAAGTCCAATGATGCAGAGCTTGATGCTTACGTTGACAAAGAAAAACTGAAGAAAAGAAGCGGCATCAAGACTTCTAATGAAAAAATTGCAGCAGCCAATAGAAACGCAGCGTCTGGTGTTGTAGAAAAATTCAGACTTCCAACAGAGGTTGAATGGGAATTTGCAGCGCTTGGTCTTCAGAAAGAAAGAGAGTACAACAATTATTTAGGTAAAAATACTCAGCTAGATAAAATCAAAGGCACCAAAGGTAGAAACAGAGGAATGTATCTTGAGAACTTCAAGATGGGTAGAGGAGATTACTCTGGTGTTGCCGGTTGGAAAAATGATGGTTCGCCTACAACTGCAGATGTGAAACAATATCCATCCAACGATCTTGGGATCTACGGAATGTATGGTAACGTTGCAGAATGGGTAGCAGATATCTACAGACCAATGATCGATGAGGAGTTCAGTGACTTCAATTATTTCAGAGGTAATGTGGTCGTTCAGTCTGTGAAGAATGCAGATGGAACTTACAAAAAAGTAGGTAACGTGGACATCAAATATGATACACTTGCAGACGGTCGTTTGGTGTACAAAGGTTTACCAGGTGAGTTTGAGAAAAAAGTGGTTGAGGATAACAGAAACTACAGAGATGGTGATTACCAGTCTTCATTGGATGCTGGCGGAACTGCGCCAAGCGATAGTACAGAGTTCAATATGTACAACTCGGTAAAACCGACATTCGTTGTTAATAAAGATGGGAATGTGGTCCTACAAAAAGAAAAGACCAAAGCTACTTCTCAGATCAATGATTACAGTAGAGTGGTGAAAGGTGGTTCTTGGTTGGATTCTGCATATTGGTTGGATCCGGGACAAAGAAGATTCAAAAACCAAATGAAAGGTTATGGATGGGTTGGTTTCCGTGTAGCACAGGATGCTAAGAACAACGGCAAAGCAGGACGTACAAAAAGATAATCAATCACAGTTATTATATAAAAACAGCAGAATTTTCTGCTGTTTTTTTTATTTCAGATCGGCTCATTTGTTTATTTTTGAATTATGAATATTAGAGAGTTTTATCCCATCTATTTACAAAGCAAGAATGTTGTCATCGACAGCAGAAAGGTTGAATCAGGAAGCTTATTCTTCGCATTCTCAGGAGAAAGTTACAATGCAGCAGAAACAGCAAAGGAAGCGATAGAAAAAGGTGCTTTGGCAGTGATCGTTGAAGATGAAAAGTATTCTGATCCAGAGAATAACATTTTCTTTGTGCCTTCTACTTTGGTATTTCTCCAACAGTTATCCATCTTGCATCGGGACCAGCTCAATATTCCGATCATAGGTCTTACGGGGAGCAATGGTAAAACGACGACCAAAGAATTGATCAGTACGGTCTTATCAAGCAAATTCAAAACGCAATATACTTTTGGTAATCTGAATAATCACATCGGTGTTCCATTGACATTACTTTCCATCCGAGAAGAACATGAGATCGCAGTTATCGAGATGGGTGCCAATCATCAAAAAGAAATAGAAATGCTTTGCGAAATAGCAAAACCGAACATCGGTTACATCACCAATTTCGGGAAAGCGCATCTGGAAGGTTTCGGTGGTTACGAAGGCGTGATCAAAGGAAAATCAGAGTTGTACAATTACTTGATGAAGAATGGTCAGAAAATATTGGTCAATGAAAATGATCCGATCCAAAACGAAAAGACCAAAGAATACAGTTCTAAAATAACCTTTGGGACACCTAATTCTGAGTATAGTTTTGAACCAATTTATAAAGAAAATTTTGTTGGCGTTGAATACAAGGAAGTCCAAATATTCTCCAATCTCACCGGCAAATATAATTACGATAATATCTCGGCAGCAGTCGCTTTGGGACTTTATTTTAATCTAAACATTGAAGAAATAAAATCGGCAATCGAAAATTACTTCCCTTCAAACATGCGTTCACAGGTTCAGAAGAAGGGCGAAAAAACTTTGGTTTTGGATACCTACAACGCCAATCCAAGCAGTATGTTGGTCTCTCTGGAAAATTTTAAGTCGTTCGAAGGTTCCAAGACGATCATCATCGGAGATATGTTGGAATTAGGCGATGAGAGTTTGAAAGAACATCAAAACATCATCGATTTTGCCAAGTCGTGCGGGTTTGATGAGATCATCACGGTCGGTCCACATTTCAAAGCGGTCCATCAATCGGTAAACGCATTTCTCAATACATCAGAATTGATTGAAAGATTGCAGCTCGTTCCGATCACAAAAGATAATATTCTACTCAAAGCATCACGTGGAATAGCGCTTGAAAAGATCATCGATTTTTTATAGGATAAAGGAGAACCTCAATTGTTATTGAGGTTTTTTGTTTTCGAAATCATTAAGGATCAGTTTGATATTTTGAAAGGTGGAAGGCAAGATCTCGCTTTCGATTTCTCTCTCGTTTTTCCAGCCCACTTCGGTGATACCTTCTTCTATTTGTGGTTTCGGAGTTCCCGTTCCAGCGTAGAACATTTCAAACCAATAGGTCGTTTTTAGAACTTTTTGCCCATCTCTTTCCGTATAGATATGATAGGTTGAATTGATGAAATCCTTCAGTTCCAGGTCAAAGATGCCACATTCTTCTTCCACTTCTCTCACAGCGGCAAGTTCCCTGGATTCTCCTTTTTCAATTTTACCTTTCGGCAAGTCCCATTTCCCTAAACGATGGATGAAGAGGATCTTATTTTCAGGATCAAGGACAATTCCGCCTGCCGCTTCGATGTTTCTGAAAAAACCTTTGAAATCCGCCCACAATTGGTCAACGTCATGATGGTAGATATTCAAGCCTTGTGATGGTGTATTCGTCAGCAGGTCGATGGCAAATTCAAAGCTATGCGTTCCATCGTAATTCAATGTTTTCGGGCTGTCCTGAGGCTCCTGACTCAAAACTATTTTTTTTTCATTGATAAAAACTTTATACATTTGTAAGGCTTTTGATATTAATACAAAAATATAAAAAATGAATTTAGAAGGACGAAAAATTATAGTAAATAAATCTTCATCAGAATTAGCAGGAATGCTGAAGAATCCTGAGGATTACAAGGATCTGATGCCAGAAGGCCTTCAAAGCTTTGAAGCGAGAGAAGATGGTTTCAAATTCGGATTGAAGGGAATGCCAGAAATTGCTTTGAAAATAGATAATGTGTCTGATAAAGAGGTGGTTCTGAAATCTGCAAGCTCAAGTCTGGATTTCGCTCTGACAGGTTCTATGAATCCTTTGAACGAAAAACAAACCGAAGTACAGTTGTTATTCGAAGGGAAATTCAATCCTTTTATCAAAATGATGGTGGAAAAACCGCTTCAGAATTTCATCAATTCTCTGACAGATAAGATAGAGCAACTCTAATCAGCAACCAATCCGGACGAATGGTCGTGCAGACTTCCGGTTGCTGAAGACAAAATATTGTGGAGGTTCAATGACCTCAAAACACCCATAAAGGCGAAGATCAAAGCTTCTTTATATTCAATGGTTTCTTTTGTTGGAATATGAATGTCGGTTTTGGTCTTTGCTTTTATTTTTTCGATAAGATAGCTGTTGTAAGTTCCGCCGCCGGTGATCAGCACATTTTTAATGCCAAATTCCTCAAATATTTTTGCGATCTGAACTGCAGCATGTTCGGTGAAGGTTGCCAAAAGATCTTCTGATTTTTGATCATTGATCAGAGGCAAAATCTGAGCATTGACCCATTCGATTCCCAAAGATTTCGGTGCCTTTTCTTGATAGAATTCTAATTGATCCAGTTCATTCAGAAGTTCATAATCAATATTTCCAGATCTTGCGAAATCGCCGTTCTCATCATATTTCTTTCCAAGTTTCAGAGCCAGATCATTCAGAATAATATTGAGTGGACAAATGTCGAAAGCAATTCTCTTTCCATCTCGCTTCAAAGAAATGTTGGAAAATCCACCGAGATTTAAGCACGCATCAAACTCCGAGAACAACAATTCATCGCCAATTGGGACCAATGGTGCGCCGTTTCCGCCAAGCAGAACATCTTGACTTCGGAAATCATAGATAACGGTTTTGTTGGTTTTAATTTTAATGGCTCGTCCATCACCGATCTGCAATGTGAATTTATTTTTTGGCTGATGAAAAACCGTGTGTCCGTGGGAAGAAATTAAATCTAATTCCCTGATATTATTTTTAGAAATAAATTCCTGAGTCTTTTCGCCAAGATAGAATCCGTATTCGGAATTCAGTTCCAATAATTTTTCGCTGGAAAAGTGAATGGCATTTTTCAGATCATCTTCCCAATCAACTGAGTAGGCGATGGTCTCGCATTTCAAAATTTCGAAATCCCAATCCGAATTTCTATTAATGAATTTCACATAGCAAATGTCCAAACCATCAAGACTGGTTCCCGACATCAATCCTATCGCGTAAAAGTTTTGATTTTCCACTTTGTAAATTTAATTATAAAAGCGAACAGCCCGAAACCATTTGCCAAAAGGTGATTACTTGCTGGTTGCCGGTAAATTGGTAGAGTTGAAACTCCCGGAATTGTTGAAGAAGGTGTACTCGGAGAAGTCATCTTTGGCGACCATTCCGTGTGCGCCAACCAAGATATTCCCGTCTTTGTCAGAAACGAAAACGGTATCTTTGGTGTACATTTTTTTGTTTCTCTTGTCCCAATTGATGGTCTCCGTCACAAATGTTTGGCCTTCTGTCGTGATGATCTTCACTCTTCCCTTAGCAAAATAGAAATCTTTTTTGATGTTGTTTTTTCCATATTTTGCCCAGATCTTACCAGGAACTTTTGGATTTTTTTTATCGAAAAATTCCAGATAGATTCCTTTTTTTGCTTCTATATAGGGAGAATCTACAAGTTCGTAACTTTCCAGAAGCGGTGCTTTGAACCTGACATTCACACGTCCGGAATCTTTCTGCAGGATGTCTGCATCGTAGATGACCTGCGAGGCGAAATTGGTCTTCTTATTCCTGTTGATCTTTGTGAGGTCTTCTTCGCAGGACTGCATAAGAAAAAACATCAGCAACAAAAGTAATTGTTGTGATGTTTTTAAGTTGAATATTTTGAAACAATAATCCTTCATAGATTATTTATTTTCATTGCTTAGTTGTAAAGTCGTTTGTTGAACCATTTGTCGGCAAAGTTAACTCCAATTCTCAAGTTCACAAAATTTTGTCGGATCATATTGTTATCCAGTGTTCCTCTTTTCCCAACTTCCAGTCCAAGGTCCAAACTGCTCATACGGTTGATCACACTTTTTTGGAAAGGCAAGGTCACACCTGCAGTGATCGCGTATTTGTTGATATTCGTACCGTTGATCTGCAGACCACCTTTCTCATAATACGCTCCATATCTGTAGATGATCCTGGAGAAGTAAGAACGGAAGTTGTTGAAGTTTGGTAGGTACCAGCCACCGACAGAGTATTTGTAAGAGTCTTGGTAAGAAAAAGGCTTCCCAAGGAAATTGATGCTTTCTCCTTTTTTGTAATCGAACTGAGTTCCTAAGAACCATTTTGTGTCCTTACCATAACCAAGACCTAAAGATCCTTCTTGTGGTAGGAATTTTTTATCAAAATTGGTGTTTTGTTCTATGATGGTCTCGTAAGCTTTTGTATCACCAACTAGGTAATAATACGTACTGTTCGTATAAGTATTTTTCAGATTTCCACTGTTCCCAATGGTGTAAGTTGCACCTACGGTTAACTTATGGTCGTTGGCCAATTTTTTCTGATAGGTGGTTCCCAAAGTAAAGTTGAATGCCTTAACTCTATAACTGCTGGCATAACCACTTACAAGTTCAGCACCTGTAAATGCCACTTCTTCTATGTCAGATAATTTTCCGAAAAAGAAATTAGATCTCAAACCTAAGGCAAATGCCGGTGTGATCTGATATGAAACAGCTGCCTGGATCGTGTTGAGAGAACCTTCGCCACGGAAGTTGTGCGCTTCATTGATTACTTGACCATTGACGTTACTTAATTCCTCATTTGTTACAATATCATAACTTTTTGAGCTGTAGGGCTGAAAGCCCATCCCAAATTTTACTTTTTTCGAAATAGGGAAAGCAATACTGATGTTCGAAAGATATGTCGAGTGTTTATCACCTTTAAGATTGTTAAAATCTGACCTGTAATAATTATTTTCGTTCGTACCTTCTACTTTAAGACTTGTAATTTCCAAATTGGTATTCGCAGCAGGGTTTTTGAAATTGAAACTGTTGTTAAAATCCCAAACATACGCTGTAGAGATACCTCCCATCGCATTAATGTCAACTGTATTATCATATTTTACATCTCCAATCCCATAAGCGCCGTAAGGTGAGTTTCCAATACTTTGCGCATTCAGGAAATATCCTGCAACCAATGATGATAAAACAAAAATTCTTTTCATATGTAGATATTGATTGTTTTTTTAAAGGTCATATGGCATCGCAGTTCGTACATCCGTGTTTTGATAACTTGAATTTTGGCGATGTTATCCTTTAAAATTTCAATCCGCAAATATCTTAATTAATAATGAATTGCAAAAATATATTTCGGTTAAAGTTTGTTAAGTAATTTCGATGGATGGTAGTTATTTTACGACTGATCGTCACTATTGTTAGATTTTTGCAATCCGAGATACAGTTTCGCATGATCAAAAACGAGATGTAAAATCTGCAAAATTTGAAAAACTTCCACCTTCCACCATCTCTCATCCTGACTAAAATATTATCTTTGTCGTCATGAAATGGGAACAGATCATTGGGCAACAGGCTCTCAAAAATGTTTTACAGGATAGCATTCATAATTCCAGAGTTGGTCATGCACAGCTTTTCTTAGGAGAAGAGGGTTACGGCGTTCTGCCTTTGGCTTTGGCGATGGCTCAGGAGATCTTTGAAAAAGAAAATCCATCCTCTGTCCACAAGGTCGAGAATCTAAATCACCTCGATCTGCATTTCAGTTTTCCCGTTTTTTCGGAAAAGAATCTTTCGCTCAGTAAAAGGTATTTTGACCAATGGCGTGAAATGATCTTAGAAAATCCATATTCTTCTTTTGATGATTGGACGAGTTTTCTGGAATCCGAGAACAAACAATTTTTCATTTCTGCAGATGAAGCCGAGGATATTGGTCAACGTTTTATGCTCAAAAGTTTTGAAGGCGGAAGCAAAATCCTTATTGTTTGGCGAGCCGACAAGATGAACGATTCTGCAGCCAACAAGATCCTGAAATTCCTGGAAGAACCACCAAAGAATACTTACATTATTCTCTGTGCGCCGAGTGCCAATGATATTCTGCCAACCATTTTGTCAAGATGTCAGATCGTAAATGTTCCGAGGATCGATAACGATGATATTCTGCAAAGTCTTCCGAATAAAGAAACAGCAAAGGAAATTGGTTATCAAGCTCAAGGCGACTGGAATTTGGCGAGATTTCTATCAGAAAATAATGTCGGCGCTTCGGAGTTTGAGACTTTTTTTATTCAATGGGTACGAAATGCATTTCAAGCCAAAAAAAAACCTGAGGTTTTGCGGGAAATCGTAAAATGGGCGCACCAGATTGCAGAATGGAACCGCGAAAAACAGATCAAATTCCTTAATTATTGTATCGAGATCTTCCGTTTGGCAATGCTTCAGAATTACGGTAACGATAATTTGGTTTACAAAAAACTTTCGGAAGGCAACTTCAACTGGTCAGCATTTTCAAAATTCATTCATGGCGCAAACATTGTTTCAATCGTGGAAGAGATTACAGATGCGTCTTATCATATTTCCAGAAATGCCAACTCCAAAATCGTTTTGACAGATATGGGAATCAAGTTGACAAGGTATATTCACAAAGCTTCGAGCTAATGATAGCTTGAACTTACAGATTATTTATATTTGATTTTTGGATCCAAACTTATTTCACACAAATGAAAAAAATATTATTTCTATCAGTCATTTTATCATTAATGAGCTCTTGCAACGGACAAGAAAAGAAAGAAGTCAAAAGTACAGTTGATACTTCCAAACAAGTGACGAAACGAGAAACAATAAAATTGGATAAAATAGCATTGAACAAAAGTGTTGATGATATTCTGAAAGGTTTTAATCTGAGCAAGGACGACAATCATAATACGATGTACAATCTGAATTTGGATTACGAAGAATTTTCATTTTCGCCTGATCATGATTTCAAATTCAATGATCTGAATATCGGAAAGATCAGCAGTCTGATCATCTACTATTTGAAAAATAACAATGCTGCATTTGTTTACGAACTGGAATTGGAAAATAACAGCAATTCTGATGCATTGATAACCGAATTCAATAACAATTTTGGGAAACAGAGCTTTTACAAAAAGCTTGAAAATACAAAGCAGCATCCCATTTTTCTGGATGAGAATGGCGAGCAGGAGACGCGTCACATGACAGAGGAATTGATCAAATGGAAAGATGATCAGAATAATTTGACCTACTTTGTGACCCTCAGAAAAAATATTGATACCAAAGAAAATAAATTGCATGTCATTGCAATCAGCAACAGCAGTAAAAAATTTGACGAGTGGATAGACTTTAGAAGTTTGGATATGGCTTTTCCGAAATAAAATGACATTTAGTTTTTAACTTTGTTAATCACTTTTATTGATTTTCTCTGAGCTTTCAATTTTTCGTTTTTGTCAAATTGATTGACATCTGTACTTCTTTTGTTACTCAACTTATTTCGATTTCAAAATTTCTCTTACTTTTTTTTCTGGTAAATCATGATATTTGATTGGGAAATCAGTCTGTAAAACTTGGATGTGTTTTACGATTAAAATCTTTTCTAGAAATTCTTTCGTTTTCTAATTCAGTGATTTATATTTTTTCGAACGCACTTCGTTCCTGATTGTTTGTTTCCGTCTGACTATAGAAACAGTCAATAATTCATTCATAAAAATTCAATCAAACAAATGTTTGATTGAATGTTTTTTTTGATTTAACTTTGCAGCGCTAAAATCAAGACTATGCCAACAAAAGAAGAACACATCATGATGGTTGCGGAAAAACTCTTCGCTGCCAAGGGGTATAATGGCACTTCGGTGAGAGACATCGCAGCAAAAGCAAAAGTAAATGTCTCGATGATCTCTTATTATTTCGGTTCCAAAGAAAATCTGATGGAAGAGCTTTTCAAATGGAGAATGGAAGAAGGTCTCAACTTCGCAAAGAATATCGTAGAAAATAATGACCTTACAGAGATCGAAAAGATAGATGCATTCATCGATAATTTTGTGAATCGTGTTCAGAGACTGAGAGATTTCTTTTTGTTGGTCCACACGCAACAGGTCATCAGTCAGAACAAGAAGATTCAGAATTTTCTAAAAGCTTCGAAGATCAATTATATAGAGATCAATGAACAGATAGTAGAAATAGGTTTGGAAAAAGGGGTTTTCACAAAAAGACCATCCTACCATTTTTTGCAATGCACGATCTCCGGAACCATCTTCAATGCGATGCATGGTATTAAGATCTATAAAGAATATCTCAAAAAGCACAATCCCGATTTTGATGAGAAACAATATGAAAGCCATTACTTTCAGGAAGCTGCTGCTCATGTAAAAACTATTGTGAGAGCTTTGATCGGTTATCAGGAAAATTAAACTACACTCAATTATAATAACAATAATGCAAACAATGAATCAATTTTTAACAGCAATTATTCTTGTCGGAACTTTCTGTTTCTTTTCTGCTCAGGAAAAACGAACCATTAGTCTGGAAGAAGCGGTTAAATTAGGGATCGAGAACAGCAAAAATCTAAAAATAGACCGCGCTCAGATCGAAGAATCCACAGCCAACCTTTTGGCAGCGAAGAACAAACAATTACCGGAACTGACGGTTTCTGGAAGTTATTTGTATCTACCACTGGAACCACACGTTGATCTTAAGCTCCAGGGAATGTCTGGCGGCGGACCAAAAGTGAGTAACGTACTTTACGGTTCTGCAAACGTTTCAGTGCCGATCTACTCAGGTGGAAGAATCAAATACGGGATCAAATCTGCAGAATATCTTGTAGAAGCCTCCAAGCTGAATACGGAAAACGATAAGAATGCAATTGCCTACAACATTTCTCAGGCGTATAACAACCTGTTCAAAGCAAATGAAGTGGTAAAACTTCTGAAGGAAAATCTGACTTCGTCTCAAAGGAGAGATCAGTCTTTTATTAAGTTGGAAAACAATGGCGTGATCGCAAGAAATGACCGTTTGAAGGCACAACTTCAAACTTCGAATATCGAATTGCAATTGATGGAAGCTGAGAACAATTACAGCATCGCCAACATCAATATGGATCTTTTGTTAGGACTTCCTGACAACACAGAGATCGAAGTGGATTCCAATTACATCGGTGAAGATGACCTTACAAAACCGGATGATTATTATTTGAACTTGGCTAGAGAAAACAGAAATGATCTCAAGGCTTTGGATTACCAAAGAAAAGCAGCAGCGCTTGGAAGCAAGTCGGCAAAAGCGGAAAATCTTCCTTCTATTGCTTTCACTGGTGGTTACGTAGCGGCAGATGTTCCGAAACTTTTAACTATCTATAATGCTGTGAATGTAGGTGTTGGATTGCAATACAACCTTTCCAACATCTGGAAAAAGAATTCTAGTTACATCCAATCCAAAGCGAAAGAGCAGGAATTGGCAGCTAACAACGAATTGCTTAATGACAACGTAACTCTGGAAGTGAGACGCGATTATCAGAATGACCTTTACGCCCACAAGAAGATCGATGTCTATCAAAGAGCTTTGGAACAGGCAGAGGAAAATTACAGAATTACACTTAACAAATACAATGCAGGATTGGAAACCATCACCAACCTTCTGGATGCCGACACAGCGAAGATCACAGCTAACGTCAACGTTGTCACTTCAAAAGCAGACGCAGCATTGGCTCACAAAAAATTATTACAAACTACAGGAACAATTAATAATAATTGATAAAGGATCAATGATCATTGATAAAAAAGAACTCTAAACTTAGAACATAAAAAACTTTAAATAAAAAAATAATGGCACAAGACAATATAAAATTCGAGCAGGGAGAAGTTCCGGTAAAAAAGAAAAAAAGTCCGGTTTTCTACATCGTTCTTACAGTTGCAGTTTTGGCAGCGGCTTTCTTCGGTTTCAGACAATACCAATACGGACAGGCTCACGAGGAGACCGATGATGCACAGATCGCAGCAGACGTTAGTCCAGTGATCTCCAAGATATCAGGTTACATTTCTGAGGTTAAAGTAAAAGACAATCAATTTGTTAAAAAAGGAGATACATTGATTATCCTTGATAACAGAGATCAGACGATGGCAGTTTCTCAGGCAGAAGCGGCTTTGGGAACAGCTCAAAGTAACGTTGCTTCCGCACACGCAGGTTCAGAGGCAGCAGCTTCCGGGATCAACAACTCCAGAGCAGCAGTTCAAACAGCAAACGCACAGATCGAAGCAGCAAAAGTGAACGTTTGGAGAACAGAGCAGGATATGAAAAGATATACTGAATTGGTAAAAGACCACACGATCACGCAACAACAATACGAGCAGGCTTCTGCAGCTTATCAGACCGCTCAGAAACAACTTCAGGTCTTGGTTGATCAGAAAAATCAGGCGAGTGTTCAGACTGGCGTGGTGACTTCTCAATCAAACGCAACTTATCAGAATATTGGAATCGCTAATTCTACCTTGAAACAAAGACAAGTGGAAGTGGAAACTGCTAAATTGAACCTTTCCTACACAGTCATTACAGCGAAAGAAAGTGGTTATGTCTCCAAAATTCCAGTTCAGGCAGGTCAGTTTATTCAGGCAGGTTCTCAATTGTTCAGTGTAGTATTGAGCAATCAGAAATGGGTGGTTGCCAACTTCAAAGAAACGCAGGTGGAGAAAATGGTAGAAGGTCAAAAAGTAGAGATCGAGATCGATGCTTATCCTGACCAGAAATTCCAGGGAACGATCAGTTCATTCTCTCCGGCAACAGGTTCTGCATTCGCATTGCTTCCTCCGGACAACGCTAGTGGAAACTTCGTAAAAGTAGTTCAGAGACTTCCGGTGAAGATCACGTTTGACAACCTCAATGAAGATATTATGAAGAAACTACGTGTTGGAATGAACGTTCAAACGACAGTTTCCCTTAAAAACTAAACAATGCAAGACGATTCATTAGTAGAATATGGATTCCGCAGAACCATTATTACTATCACCGCCATTATGTGCGCCCTTCTGGAGATCGTGGATTCCACGATTGTGAATGTGGCCCTAAATGAGATGAAAGGTAATCTTGGTGCCACACTTTCCGAAGTGGGTTGGGTCATCACCGCTTACGCCATTGGTAACGTGATTATCGTTCCGATGACCAGCTGGTTGTCTCAGCAGTTCGGAAGACGAAATTATTTTGCGGCTTCCATCATTATATTCACGATTTTCTCTTTTCTCTGTGGTAATGCCACCAACATTTGGGAACTGGTTTTTTTCCGATTGATGCAGGGAATTGGTGGTGGAGCACTTTTGGTGACTTCGCAAACGATCATTACAGAATCCTATCCGGTCGAGAAGAGAAGTATGGCTCAGGCGATCTATGGTCTGGGAGTGATCATCGGTCCAACTTTAGGTCCGCCTTTGGGAGGTTACATTGTTGATAATTACAGCTGGCCTTATATTTTTTACATCAATATTCCTTTGGGGATCATCGCCACATTATTGACGATACAGTTTGTGAAAAGTCCAAGGTATTCCGAGAAGCGTTCGATTTCCGATGTCGATTGGGCAGGGATTGGATTGTTGGCAGCCTTTGTAGGTTCATTGCAATACATTTTGGAAAGAGGCCACGAGGACGATTGGTTCGAAAGTAAAGCCATCGTTTTCTTGACGATCACAGCAGTTGTAGGATTTATCTTATTCATTTGGCGCGAACTCACCTTCAAATATCCGATTGTGGAACTTAGGGTGTTGAAGAACGGAAACCTGAGGATCGGAACCATCATGTCCTTCGTTTTAGGATTTGGTTTGTACGGTTCTACGTTCATCGTTCCGCTTTACACGCAAAGTATTCTTGGCTGGACAGCATTGCAATCAGGAGCATTAATGATTCCTGCAGCTTTGACGACCGCTTTTATGATGCCGATCATTGGGCAATTGCTTACAAGAGGTGTCAAACAACAAATTTTGGTAGCCTTAGGATTATTGATCTTCTTCATCTACAGTTTTTGGGGATATAAAATTATTACGCCAGACACAGGCAAAGATGCGTTCTTCTGGATGCTGATCGTCCGCGGAATGGGACTGGGACTGTTATTCATTCCAATCACCTCATTGTCATTAAGTACATTGAAAGGGCCGGAAATCGGTCAAGGTGCGGCATTTACTGGAATGATGCGTCAGTTAGGAGGTTCATTCGGGATTGCTGCGATCACCACTTTCATCGCCAACAAAAGTGAACTTTACAGAAGCACGCTCGTCGCCCATCTGGATGTCAACGACCTGGATGTTCAACAAAGGGTTGCTGGTCTCAAAGCTAGTTTTATAGCGAAAGGAATGGCGCCGGACAAAGCACTCCAGTCGGCTTATCAGATTCTGGATTATGGCGTCACGAAACAGGCAACGGTGCTATCTTATATGGACGTTTTCCTTTATTTGGGATTGATGTTCCTCATCTGTATTCCGTTCGTACTATTCGTAAGAGAACGCAAAGGCAAAGGCGAGAAGATCGACCTGAGTGCGGTTCATTAATATTTATTTTTTAGTTGTTTGTAAAAAACTCGGAACCTTCAGTGGTTTTGAGTTTTTTTATTTTAAACTATAAATCGTCATAATTCATTGATTTTTTCCTAAATTAGCCACTGTTAATAACCGAATCAAAATAGACACATGAGACAGGGATCACAGGATGTACTCAGCAATCACGGAACAAACACCATTTTTACGGTTTGGAATTTTAAGGAAGGTGCACCAATCAAAGAAGCTTTTCAGCGCATCTGTGCTTTGGTAATCAACCTTAACCATTCTGCTTATGTCCGTTTTCCGGATGATAACGCCAGCTGCATCATGGGGATTGGTTACAGTGCATGGCATTGGCTGGATTTGCCCAAACCATTACCGAAAGAGCTGGAGGAATTTGAACCTATTGTTGGAAGCCGTTATACTGCCGTTTCTACCAAAGGCGATTTGCATTTTCACCTGAAAGGATCCAACTCAAGCATCTGTTATGATATGGCAGCAGATATTGCCAAAGTACTTTCTCCGGTGGCAGATTGCGTGGAAGAAGTCCACGGATTCCGTTATTGGGATGGCCGTTCCATTCTCGGTTTTGTAGACGGAACAGAAAATCCTGAAAGCAATTTGCGCGAATATTTTGGTTTAATTGGTGAGGAGGATGAGGTTTACAAAGGAGGCAGTTATCTTTTTGTCCAAAAGTATATTCATGATTTGGCGGCATTTAAGGCACTTCCGGTAGAAGAACAAGAAAAAGTTTTTGGCCGCTACAAAGACAGCGATGTAGAAATGACGGATGACATCAAACCTCAAAATTCACATTCTGCATTGGCCAATGTGGGTGATGATTTCAAAATTATCCGCGATAACCTTCCGTTTGGTAATATGTCAACCAACGAGATGGGAACGTACTTCATTGCTTATGCAAGTACTTTCAACACGGTAAAACTGATGCTTAACAATATGTTTATTGGCAATCCTCCAGGCAATTATGACCGTTTGCTGGATTTTAGCACCGCAAAAACCGGCAGCCTGTTTTTTGTTCCGACGATGGATATGTTGGATGATTTTTCCTCTGGAGATGAAGAAACGACATCAACTGAAAATCATCCGGAAGCCGTGGATACCGTACTGCCAAAAAATGACGGCTCTTTGGGAATTGGCTCTTTAAAATAAGTAAGCTTTGGCAAAGTTAAAACGATAGAAACATCAGAGTAACGATGCCTTTATATTGATCAAATTTTACACATTATATAAAAAACTAAACGATATGAATAATTTACACCGTAAGTTGGCTCCCATTTCCGAAGGAGCGTGGGCGCAAATCGAAGAAGAAGCGGTACGCACACTCAAAAGATATCTTGCCGCAAGAAAAGTGGTAGATGTTGATGGGCCTAATGGTTTTGATCTTTCTGCCGTTGGCACCGGGCATATTCAGCCAGTTGAGTCACCAGGCGAAGGGGTGAAGGCGGCTGTACGCAAAGTAAACCCAGTGGTCGAGTTCCGGGTTCCTTTTGAACTGAGCCGGGAAGCTATAGATGATGTCGAACGCGGTTCCGAAGACTCAGACTGGCAGCCGTTAAAAGACGCTGCAGAAAAAATAGCTTTTGCAGAGGACCGCGCCATTTTTGAAGGTTATGCCGCGGCAGGCATTCAGGGGATTCGTGAAGGTAGCAGCAATCAGTCGCTCAAACTGCCTGCAAGCATCAAAAATTATCCCGACACAATTGCCCGTGCATTAAGTGAACTGAAGTTTGCCGGAGTCAATGGGCCTTATGTCTTGGTTCTTGGAGCTGATGCTTATACGGCGGCCAGTGGCGGGAGCGATGAAGGTTATCCAATGCTGCACCACCTGCAGGAACTGATTGATGGCGAAATTATATGGGCACCGGCAATCAAAGGTGGTTTTGTAATCTCTACCCGTGGTGGTGATTTTAAGCTCACTCTTGGCCAGGACATTTCCATCGGTTATCTAAGCCATACTGATACTTCGGTGAAGCTCTATCTTCAGGAGAGTTTCACCTTCCAGTTTTACACTTCGGAGGCTGTCGTGGTGCTGGATCCTGCAGAGTAACTTTTTAATAAATCAATTGATAGAAAACTCAGGATTGTAGCAGTTCTGGGTTTTTGTATTACATGCCTATAAAAATTATAGAGATGAACATTAATGACATACCGAAAAATAGAAGTATAATATTCACAATATTCCCGCTAATGAGTCACATTTTACAGATTTAAATTTGAGCATCTGCGCCATCGGAATAATCTGCGAGAATTGAAAATAATCAGAATCCTTTTTAATGAAGAATAGGTGTTGACCTGAAAATGTCTTATGATCTCTAAAAAATTATTATTACAAATAGATGATGAATAACCTCACTGAAAAAGAGAAAATGATCTCAGGCGAATTATATGATGCAGGCGATGCAGCTTTGGTAGAGGAAAGACAAAGAAGCAAAGATCTGTGCTTCCGTTACAATCAGATTCAGCCTTCTAAAATGAAGGAGCGAAAAGGCATCATCAAAACGCTTTTCGGCAAAGTAGGGAAGATGTTTCTGATAGAGCAGCCATTCTACTGCGATTACGGTTATAACATAGAAATCGGAGAAAATTTTTATGCCAACGTGAATGTTGTGATTTTGGATTGCGCGAAAGTAACTTTCGGAGATAATGTTTTCATCGCACCAAACTGTGGATTCTATACCGTTAATCATCCTCTTGATACAGAAACCAGAAACAAAGGTTTGGAATATGCGCTTCCAATTACAGTTGGTAATAACGTTTGGATTGGTGCAGGATGTAGCATTCTTCCGGGCGTTACAATTGGCGATAATGCAGTCATCGGCGCTGGAAGTGTGGTGGTAAAAGATATTCCTGCTAATGTTTTAGCCGTGGGAAATCCTTGTAAAGTCATCAAAGAAATTTAGAAATCAACCACAAAAGTCACAAAAGTTTTACAATTAAAATAAAATCTAAGATTTTAAAAACTTAATGTCCTTTCTATAGTTTCAAAATTAAGTTAAAAAACTTAAGTTTTTTCTTGTGTCTTTTTTAGTTTGATGTTTTTAAGTTTTATCCGATCAAATCCAAAAACTGCTGTTCGTCCAGAATGGTAATCGTCCCGATGTCCTGCGCTTTTTTTAGTTTGCTTCCCGCTTTTTCACCAACCACCAAGTAGTTAAGGTTTTTAGAAACGGCAGAAATATTTTTTCCGTTGTGTTTTTCCACCATTTCTTCCGCAGATTCTCTTGTGAATAGTGATAGTTTTCCGGTAAACAAAAAGGTTTTTCCATCTAAAGCATTGGATAAAACTTCGTTGGTATTTTCACCTTTTTCAAGCTGAACGCCGTAAGATTTTAATCTTTCAAGCATCAGAATATTTTCAGGGTTATGGAAGAAATCAACTATACTCACTGCGATTTTCATCCCTATATCTTCTACCTGACATAATTCTTCTGCGGTTGCTTTTTTCAAATCGTCAATCGTGTTGAAGTTCTTCACCAATTTTTTGGCAACCGTTTCTCCAACATGTTTGATGCCGATTCCAAACAGCACTTTTTCAAACGGAATTTCTTTCGATTTTTCGATTCCGTCAATAATATTCTGTGCAGATTTTTCAGCCATTCTTTCCAAAGGAAGAATTTGTTCTTTCGTTAGTGCATAGAAATCTGCTGGATTTTCAATCAGTTTTTCTTTATAAAGCTGTTCGATGGTTTCACTTCCCAAATTATCAATATTCAAAGCCTTTCTCGAAACATAATGAATCATTCTACCGACAACCTGAGGCGGACAATGCAAATCATTCGGACAAAAATGAATCGCCTGGTCTTCCAGTTTTATCAATTCAGTTCCGCATTCCGGACAGTTTTTGATGTATTCTATTTCTTTGCTTTCTGACGTTCTTTTTTCTGTGTTGACGCCAACAATTTTCGGTATAATTTCACCACCTTTTTCTACATACACAAAATCGTGCTCGTGCAAACCGAGTTTTTTAATAATGTCCTCGTTGTGAAGAGATGCACGTTTTACCGTTGTTCCGGCTAATAAAACAGGTTTTAAATTGGCAACAGGGGTAATCGCTCCCGTTCTTCCAACCTGATAAGAAACACTTTGTAATTCGGTTTCTACTTTTTCGGCTTTAAATTTATATGCCATCGCCCAACGGGGAGACTTTGCCGTATAACCGAGTTGTCTTTGTTGTTTTAATGAATTGACCTTTAAGACAATTCCATCGATTTCAAAAGGGAGATGATGTCTTTCCGTATCCCAAAAGTTGATAAATTCTTTTATTTCTTCTAAATTTTTGCAGAGTTTAACCTGTTCAGAAATGGTAAAGCCCCAATCGTGTGTTTTGTGAAGCAGTTCCCAATGGCTTTCTGCAGAAGTTTCCTGAGCAACAAACTGATATAAAACTGAAGACAATCTTCGTTTTCTCACTTCACCGCTGTCCTGCATTTTCAAACTTCCGCTTGCAGTATTTCTTGGATTCATAAACAAATCAAGGCCTTCTTCCTCACGCTGTTTGTTGATTTTATCGAAATTTTTTCTTGTCAAATAAATCTCACCACGCATAAAAAAACGCTCGGGGAAATCTCCGGTCAGTTTTACAGGAATATCTGAAATGGTTTTAACGTTGGAAGTGATTTCATCGCCCTGAAAACCGTCGCCACGAGTGACAGCCTGAACTAATTTTCCGTTTTCATACAAAATAGAAATCGAGGCACCGTCATATTTTAATTCTGCAACAAATTCCACAGGTTCATCGATGGTTTTTATAATGCGTTTTTCCCAGTCTGCCAAATCATCAAAATCATAAGAATTATCCAAAGAATACATTCTGAACTGATGCTGAATGGTCGGGAAAATCTTCGTCACACCACCACCAACACGTACTGTAGGTGAATTGTCATCATGAAATTCGGGATATTTGGCTTCTAGATCCTGAAGTTCTTTTAATAGTAAATCAAATTCAAGGTCAGAAATGCTGGGCTCATCCATCAGATAATAGTTTTCATTATGCTGATTGAGTTCTTTACGGAGCTGTTCTATCTTTTGCTGAATGTTTTCGGACATCGGGAATCAATTTTTACAAATGTAGTAATAAGAATAAAAGTTCAAAAGTGAATTTTAACGAAACTTGTTTTTAATAATGACCAAAAGAATATTTTGTTAATTTTACCGAAAGCATATCATTTAAAATGAAGAAAAAAATATTTGCAGTTGCAGTTTTTCTAATAATTATATTGTCAGTTAACTGGTCGGTGAAGAAATTTAATCTTAATCAGAATTTTGAGGTTGGTCAAAAATTAGATAGCTTGAATGGCGTTGTGGTTTATTACAATGGTGGCGTTAATAACGTGGAGGAAAGGAATACGACAAAAGATGGCTATAATCTTGGTCTCAAATACCAATGTGTAGAATTTGTGAAACGCTATTATTACGAATATTTTCATCACAAAATGCCCGATAATTATGGCAACGCCAAAGACTTTTTTGATGAAAAACTAAAAGACGGGGAAAAGAATGAGAAGCGAGGATTATTGCAATTTCAGAATTCAAGTCATTTAAAACCTCAGGAAAATGATTTGATAATTTTCAGTGGAAGTCTATTCAATCGTTATGGCCACGTTGCGATTATCTCCAAAGTTTCTGACAATGAAATAGAAATTATTCAGCAAAATCCAGGACCATTTAGTCCACCCAGAGAAACTTTTCTTCTCGAAGTTAAAAATGGAAAATGGGAAATCAAAAACAATCGCGTTCTTGGCTGGCTCAGAAAAGAAAAGACTGAAATTGAACCAACCGAAAAAGCAGAACCCAATATATTTTCATCAAAATATCTTGAGATAAAAGATGCCTTAGTTGATTCTAATAATTTGATTCTTAGTAAAGTAGGTTTCGAAAAATTATCTAAATTAAAAACAGATTCAACAAAAACAGACCTTTGGGAATGTGGAAACCCATTTGAATGGCTCGACAGACCTTGGATGGAGAAGACCTATGGGAAATACAATGAGAAAGCGGGTAATTTCTCAAACTTCAATGGTGAAATCACAACGATTTACAAAAAAGGAATTGAATATTCTACCAACAAGCACATCGTCCTTTTTGACTGGGCAGAAGCGGAAAGTCACACATTTAGTATTCCGTCGCACCATATTATTTTAGATAAAAGCACCACGCTAAAAGATTTCAGAAAACTGTTTCCTCAATTGGAGGCAGAACAAATGAGTAATAAGGATGTACGCTTTAGAATCCCTATTGATAAAGATTCGGACGATGCATTTCTATTTTATTTTGAAGACGGTAAGCTTCAGAATTTTAGTTTGTGGTGGCTTTTGTGTTAAATGTTCTTTATTGGCAAAAATCGTGGTATGAAGTCATTCTTTGATTCTATTTTCTTCCGATTTTACTATCTTTATCGACATCAAATAAAAAGATATGAAGCGAAACACTTTGTTCACGATGTCTGCTGTTTTCTTTGCAGCCCAATTTTCCAACGCTCAAACCAAATCAACAGAAAAGCTCAATCCAATTGTCGAAAGTTTTGTAAATGAAGCTAATAATAATTCCCAATTGGAAGATATGGCTTTCGAACTTTTGGACGGCATAGGACCAAGATTGGTTGGAACGCCGGAGATGTTGGCCGCCAATAATTACACCGCCGATAAACTAAAATCTTGGGGCATCGAAGCGAACCTTCAACAATTTGGAACTTGGAAAGGTTGGCAGCGTGGAACAACACACGTGGATATGGTCTATCCAAGAACAAAAACTTTGTCCGCAACACAATTAGCCTGGAGTCCGGCAACAAAAAAAGCCGTTGAAGCAGAAGTAGTTATTCTTCCCAAAGTCTCATCCAAAGCGGAATTTGACCAATGGTTACCATCAGCAAAAGGAAAGATTGTTTTGATGGCGCAATATCAGAAAATTGGCCGTTCTGATGATCAAATCAAGGAATTTGCGACGCCTGAACTATATGAGAAACTGAAAGCCGAAAAACAAAAGGCGATAAAAGATTTTCAAGAATACATCAAAAATATTGGTTACGATAACAACACGTTGCCAGAAGCTTTGGAAAAAGCGGGCGCATCCGGAATTGCAATTTCCAATTGGACGGGAATTCACAGTACCAATCGTGTTTTCGGAGCTAAGACCAAGAAGATTCCAATGTTCGATATCGATTTGGAAGATTACGGAATGCTTTACAGAATGGCGGAGAAAGGCGCAAAACCAAGAATTAAAATTGATGCTCAATCCAAAGTTCTTCCAGAAGCAAAATCCTTCAACACCATCGGAATGATAAAAGGTTCTGAGAAACCAAACGAATATGTCATTCTTTCTGCTCACCTCGATTCTTGGGATGGCGCGCAAGGTGCGACGGACAACGGAACCGGAACTTTGACGATGCTCGAGACAATGCGAATCCTCAAAAAATATTATCCAAATAACAAACGAACCATCATCGTTGGACTTTGGGGAAGCGAGGAGCAAGGACTGAATGGCTCACGTGGTTTCGTGGCAGACAATCCTGAAATCATCAAAGGCGTACAGGCGGTTTTCAATCAAGACAACGGAACGGGTAGAGTGGTGGACATCAGCGGACAAGGTTTCAAAGATTCGTATGCTTACATTGGAAAATGGCTGGACGCGGTTCCTAAAAAAGTGAAAGACAACATCAAAACCAACTTCCCAGGAATGCCTGGTGGAGGCGGTTCCGACCACGCTTCTTTCGTTTCAGCTGGCGTTCCGGGATTCTCTTTGAGTTCGCTTAACTGGGGTTATTTCGGTTACACTTGGCACACGACCAAAGATACTTATGACAAAATTGTTTTTGATGAACTGAAGAACAATGTAATTCTGACAGCCACTTTAGCTTATATGGCTTCCGAAGACCCAGAGTTCACAAGTCGTGAAAAAAGAGTAATGCCAAATGACGAAAAAGGCGAACCGATGAAATGGCCGGTTGCACGTGAGCCGAAGAGAACGAGCAACGACGAATAATTTTATTAATTAAAGAAAGAAATTCAAAAATATTTTCTCTCGCAGATTATGCTGATTACTCAGATTTTATTTAATATAATCTGCTTGATTTGCCAAATCAGCGAGAGTTTTAAAAAGTTTAAAATGAACAAACTGATTCTAGGATTAACGATTTTAAGTTCCATATTAATGAATGCCCAAACCCAAATCATCGCTCACAGAGGCTATTGGCAGACCAATCCGCTAACGACGGAAAACTCTTTGAAGGCTTTAGAAAATGCTCAGAAATTGAAAATCTACGGCGCGGAGTTCGATGTGAGAATGACCAAAGATGGCTTTCTCGTCATCAACCATGATGAGCACCACGGGAAAATGGAAGTTTCTGAAACGGATTTTAAAGAATTAGCAAAACTGAAACTTTCCAATGGCGAGAAGTTTCCAACGTTGAAAGATTATTTGAAACAAGGCAAAAAAGATGCTTCTTTAAAACTGATTGTTGAAATCAAGCCAGCAAAAACACCAGAACTTGAGAACGAGATTGTGAAGAAAACCATTCAAACCATCAAGGATTTGAAGCTGGAATCTCAAAGTGAATTCATTTCTTTTAGTTTGAATGTTTGTAAAGAAATTAAAAAAGCAGGACCGAATTTCAAAGTGCAATATCTGGAAGGCAATCTTTCGCCTCAACAAATAAAAGCAGAAGGATTGGACGGCATCGATTATCATTACAGCGTATTCGAGAAAAATCCAACGTGGATTTCAGAAGCTAATTCGTTAGGATTAATTACCAATTCCTGGACTGTGAACGACCTCGAAGTTTATAAAAAACTGAAAGAACAAGGACTGAAATTCGTTACGACAAATGTTCCGCACCAGTTGAAAGAGAAATAAGGAATTTTATTTTTAATGGACTTCGAGAGCCTCAGTGTGACAACGCTTTTACAAATTATTTGTTTCGAGTTTTGTCAGTCTGAGGCTCTCGAAGACATATATTATAGACGTACCAAATGATAAGATTTCATTAAATCTAATTGCAATGTTTCTTTTCTAAACAATCGTTTGGTAAATTTGCACCTTCAAAATAATTACAATGAATTTAAAAGGAAAAAACGCCATCATCACTGGTGGCGGAAGAGGCCTTGGGAAAGCGGTTGCGCAGACCCTGGCCAATGAAGGCGTGAACGTCGGCATCACAGGAAGAAACGAAAATTATCTTAAAATAGCAGCAAATGAACTGAAAGCAACTGGCGTGAAAGTAGCCTACGCCGTTTTCAGTGTGGACAATGAATTGGAAGTGAAAGCAGGAATCGAGTCGCTTGCAGAGCAACTTGGCGGCGTGGATATTTTGGTCAACAACGCTGGAATCGGTGACTTTGGAAGCATCGAGGAAATGCCTTCGGAGACGTGGGAACAAGTTATTAAAACCAATCTTTTCGGCGTATATTACGTTACGAAAGCAGTTTACCCTTTCTTAAAAGAAAAAGGCCAAGGTGATATAGTAAACGTAGCTTCCACAGCAGGTTTGAAAGGTGGTCCGAATATGTCAGCTTACGCCGCATCGAAAGCTGCGGTGGTTTCATTATCACAATCGATGATGGCAGAATGGAGAAAGGAAAACATCCGTGTCATCACTTTGACGCCAAGCACGATTGCTTCGGATATGAGCATCAACGGCGGTTTGACGGACGGAAATCCAGACAAAGTGCTTCAGCCAGAAGATTTTGCAGAATGGGTAAGAGATATCCTGAAAATGAACAGACGCGCATTGATTGCAAACGGTTCAATTTTCTCTACGAATCCTTAAGCTTAACAATTATAAAGCAAAAGCGGTTTTACAACAATGTAGAACCGCTTTTTTATTGGATTAATCTTTCCTTTTCAGGACTTTCCCTCGTGGCTCATTGCCTTCATAAAGCGCTATTTCGGAATGAAGGAATTGTGCAGCCGCGGCGGAATCTTCAACTTTGACAGAACTTCTCTGTATCATTTCTGATTCGAAATCAGATAGGACATTTTTTCTGATGCCGTCGGTTCGCCATTGCGACAATGGTCTGCATTTTTTTGATATTTCACGAGCTAAGGATAACGCATCCAGCAAAGCCTGATTGGCACCTTGCCCCTTGAAAGGACTCATCGGATGTGCGGCATCACCAATCAATGTGGCGTTTCCGAAGTTTTTCATTAATTCTGGTGTGAGCAACGCACGGTCATAAACGGGATATCCGGAAATCTGATTTGCCAAAGTGGCGTTGATGATTTCAGGAACTGGCGAATGCCAGTTTGTTCGTCGGATAGCTTCTTGTTTAAGGGCTTCCGAACCTTTGTTGCTGAGGTTTTTTGCTTCGTCCTCAGACATCGGAAAACTGAGTTGCCACATTATTGAATCGGCATCAAATGGCATCATATAGATCCGTTCGTTTCCGTTCGCCGTCTGAAAAACCGTCGCTGAATCCAACAGATGATGGTCATTAATTTCGAGAGCACTCAACGGACAAATGCCTAAAATGACAATGCAATCCAGATAGCGCAAAGGCGAAATTTCTTCACCAATTAAAATATGACGAACAGCACTTCGAATACCGTCTGCACCAACGATTATGTCAGCTTTTTCAATCTTTGATTCGCCGTTGACTTGAAAGTAAAGTTCAATTTTACCGTCTTGATTTTCATTAAAATCGATTAATTGATGTCCCCATTTGATGTTTTCATTGCCACCCAATTGTTCGATGAATGTGGAACGGAGCGATTGTCTGGCAATATGGATATTGGATTTTTTCGGGGATTGTTTTTCGGAATTTTGAAGCCACTTTCGCATTCCCCATTCGGCCACTACTTTTCCATCAGGCGTGTGAACCAAATGTCTTGTCGAAACCACGCCTTTTTCCAACTTCGAAATTCCGAAACCTTCAATCGCTTTGCTGGCTTGTTGTAAGGTAAGGCCATAACCTTGCGAGCGTTCATCAAAACTTTTGTCGCGCTCATAAATGGTAAAAGGAATACCACGGTGTAAACAAGCAACAACCAAAGCAACACCACCAATCCCAGCACCAATGATGGCGACGTGAGGAAGGTTCTCTGTATCTGGAATCGGGAAGCTGTCAGCCGAAGTCAATCCTGAGCCAGAACAGGTTGGGCAAACATACCAATGCGCTTCCGGACGGGTAGGAGGTGTTCCTTCGCCATTGGTTTTTTCAAAATGTTCCAGTTCCGATTGATAGCGAAGTTTCACACTTTTCTTGATTCTCCGCTTTTTCTTTCCGAGACCTTGGCATTCTGTGCAGATGGTAAAACAAGGTGTTTTAGTTTGCATTTCTATATGGTTTCTTACAGTTGTAAAACAGGTTTAATATTGTTTCACCGTTTGCTTCAATTTACTTAATGTATTTTTTCATTAATGAAACTTCTGATTAAATGATCATCGTCAACTGGATCCTTTTCCTCGACTCATCTACTTCCACCACTTTCACCTGAACGTGCTGATGAAGCTTCACTACTTCATTCACATCCGATACAAAACCGTCTTTCAACTGTGAGATGTGTACGAGTCCGCTTTCTTTGATTCCTAAATCTACAAAACATCCGAAGGCGGTAATGTTGTTCACAATGCCTGGAAGGATCATTCCAGGGTTGAGGTTTTTAATGGATTTTACATTCGGGTCAAACTCGAATACCTTTGCTGCCTTTCTTGGGTCCAATCCTGGTTTTTCCAGTTCTTTCAAGATGTCTTTGATTCCCAATATTCCAATTTCATTGGTGATATATTTTTCTGGGTTGATGAGCGCGATTTTTTCTTTATTTGAAATCAAGTCTTCTGTTTTGAGACCAAGGTCTTTCGCCATTTTCTCAATCGTCTTGTAAGCTTCCGGATGCACCGCTGAATTATCCAACGGATTTTTAGCATTTTTAATTCTTACGAATGCGGCCGCTTGCTGATAAGCTTTTTCGCCGAGTCTAGGAACTTTTTTGAGTTCTTTTCTCTCTGTGAAGGCACCGTTTTCTGTCCGGTAGTTCACGATGTTCTCAGCCATTTTTTCTCCGATTCCGGAAACGTAGCTTAATAGAGATTTGCTGGCTGTATTAAGATTTATGCCGACTGAGTTTACAGAACGGATAACGGTATTGTCCAATTCCTCTTTTAGTTTGGTCTGGTCCACATCGTGCTGGTATTGCCCCACACCAATCGACTTGGCATCAATCTTTACTAGTTCTGCCAAAGGGTCGGCCAATCTCCGTCCAATAGAAACCGCACCTCTTACGGTCACGTCATAATTTGGGAACTCATCTCTGGCAATTTTGCTTGCCGAATAGATGGACGCGCCTGCTTCTGACACCACAAAAACCTGAATTGGTTTATCAAAGGCAATTTTCTTGATGAAGAATTCCGTTTCTCGTCCTGCCGTTCCGTTTCCGATAGAAATGGCCTGAATGTTATAGGCATTCACCATCGAGCGGATCTTCTTCATCGCCATCCCAGTTTCGTTCTGTGGTGCGTGTGGATAGATGGTTTCGTTGTTTAGCAGGTCGCCCTTTTCATCCAGACAAACCACTTTGCAACCTGTCCTGAATCCTGGGTCGATTGCCAATATCCTTTTTTCTCCCAACGGCGATGCCAACAGCAATTGCTGAAGATTCTCCGAGAAAACCTCGATGGCTTTGATGTCTGCTTTTTCCTTCGCTTCCTGCAAAGCTTCGTTGGAAATGGCGGGTTCCAAGAGTCGTTTGTAAGAATCTGCAATGACTAGTTCTATTTGTTTGGTCGTGGAATTGTTGCTTTTGATGACGGTATTTTCCATTAGTTCTACTGCTTCTTCTTTATCAATATCGACAGAGACCTTCACAAAACCTTCATTCTCTGCGCGGAGCATTGCCAATAATCTGTGGCTTGGGATTCGGTTCAGCGCTTCCTGCCATTCAAAATATTGGGAGAATTTCTGAGCTGCCTCATCCTCTTTTTTAGCTTTTACGACTTTCGAAGTGATAATCGCTTTTCGTTGAAAAAGTCTTCGCAGGTTTTTACGGATGTAAAGATTTTCATTGATCCATTCTGCTATGATGTCTCTCGCGCCTTGCAAGGCTTCAGATTCATCAGCTACCTCTTTGCTGAGGTATTTGGAAGCCAAGAATTCTACATCGTCATTCCGCTGGCTCATAATGATCTTCGCCAAAGGTTCCAGGCCTTTTTCTCTTGCGGTGTCGGCTTTGGTCTTCTTGCGTTTTTTGTAGGGCAGATAGAGGTCTTCGAGCTCCTGAAGGTCAAAGCTTTGTTCTATTTTTTGTTTAAGTTCGGAAGTTAAAGCATTTTGTTCATCTATGGACTTTAGAATGCTTTCTTTCCGTTTGGTGATCTCGTCAAACTGCTTGTTCAGCTTGAAGATATTTTCAATCGCCACCTCGTCCAGATTACCGGTTCTGTCTTTTCTGTAGCGGGCAATGAAGGGAATGGTACAATCTTCTGCAAGAAGCTGAAGGGTGCTGTCTATGCTTTTGGAGGATATATTAAGCTGTTTCTGTATAAAGTCTGAAGAAGTCATTTCTAAGTTTTGAAAAGCGAAAATAGTGTTTTGTAATGAGAACTGAGGATTGCATCATATTCAAATTTTTAAAATAGGACCTATGAAATTGGTAGAGACTGAAAAGCGTTTCGCTTCCATTGTTAAAAGTGTTTTTTTAAGAAATTAAAAATATATTTAATTATCATTATCAAGTTTGTAAAGCATTGAATTTTTGTGACTTATCTGTGTTTTTGTGTGGATTTTTTTACTAATTTAATCCCGTTAAAAATCACACATTATGAAAAACAAGAACAATTTTTCACTGGAGGACCTATTGCTTTACGTTGGTAATTCATTCCAAGAATTGACTGATTTGCTAAAAGAACGTCTTCCCATACCCGTCAATCATCAAGAGACGGACTACAAAGATGCAGCTGATGCAAAAATTGAACTAAAAGTAAGTGACAGTACGCTCTACCGCTGGCGAAAAGAAGGTGTGATAGATTTTATCATCAAGAAAGGGAAGATCTATTATGATATCTCCTCTGTACTCAGGAAGAAGAAGTGATGCTTCGGGTCATCTTCGGCTCTCCTTCGGATCGGCTTCGGAAAAAACATCTTTTTTCCGAAGAAGACCCGAAGAAAACGGGTAGCTGATCCGAAGGAATGACATCGGAACCAGTCATTTTCCTTCAAATCAAGTCAAAGTCGGTCAAAACCTGTCAGAGGTGTACAGGCTGTTGTTTTGTGTTATAACTTCGTTTTGTTAAACAATTAAAAATTATAATTATGGCAACATTCAACAAAGGAATTCTGGGTGGATTCTCGGGCAAAGTCGGGACGGTAGTAGGAGCTAACTGGCGTGGTAAGGATATTATGCGAAGTCTTCCAAAACCATCCCTGAAAGAACCTACCGAGAAACAGCTTTTGCAACAAGCCAGGTTTAAACTGGCGGTGGCTTTCTTGCAACCACTTAAAACCATCTTGTCCCAATATTTTGGGTCGAGTAGTGGGGTGAAATCCAGAGTGAATCTGGCAACTTCGTACACCATCAATGAAGCGATGCAGGTTGTGGCAGGCATCCCGGAACTGGTGCACAACAAGGTGCTGATCACCAAAGGTGAACTGACAGGCTTTCAGAATGCCATTCTGAATACGCAAGCAGGTGGTGTTCTAGACCTGGAATGGGAAGATAACAGTGCACAGGGCAATGCCTCGGCATCAGACCAAGTAAGTCTGGTAAGCTACTGCAAGGAACTGAACGATTTTCAAATCTTTGAAGATATTGTGGTGCGCTCCGACCTGATGGCGAGTGTCACACTCCCTAACTTCTGCATTGGGAAGACCATAGAGGTCTGGGCTTTCCTCAACACGGAGAAGCAGACCTTTGCGAGTAACAGTTTTTATCTTGGCGAGCACAGGGTGCTTTAGAATGAAGAATCCACTTGAGAGAGTGGATTTTTTTTTGGTCTTTCTTAAAAATAAAAAAGGCGAGTTGCCCCGCCTTGAATGTTTTCACAACGGAATAATCCTTATTGTGAATTGCTTTCGGATACAAATGTAAATATTAATTATTTAATCACTTTACGGTTTTCCGCATTTATATGAATTAATTTCTATTTAATTTTAGGAATTTCAAATAAACTATATAGCTATGGTAAAAAATATACTTGGATTGGACTTGGGAACGAACTCGATTGGTTGGGCATTGATAGAAATCAATCACGAAAAAGGATTAGTAAAAATATTAGGTTTAGGTTCTCGCATATTACCGATGGATGCAGGAGAAATTGGTGATTTTGAGCGAAGTGGGAAAATCAAAAGCTCTGCCGCTCAAAGAACCGAAAAGAGAGGTCCAAGACGATTAAATGAACGATATTTATTAAGAAGGGATAGGTTACACTTAGTTTTGGATTTGTTAGATGCGCTTCCTAAACATTACAAACTTGAGATAGATTTTACTAATAAGAATGATGAAAAGTGTGGGCAATTCAAGAAAAATAAAGAACCTAAGTTAGCTTACTTAACAAAGCAAATCGGAGAAAAGGCGAAATTTCTTTTCAAAGAGAGCTACCAAGAAATGCTTGATAGAATTGGTATAGAAAATAAAAAGAAAAGTAGAATTCCTTATGATTGGACTTTATATTTTTTAAGGCAAAAAGCTTTATCTGAAAAAATTAGTTTAGAAGAGTTGGCGTGGGTACTATTGAGTTACAACCAAAAGCGTGGGTATGAAAAAACTGAAGTTGAAGATAAGTCAACCAAAGATGGCGAAATATTAGAAGAACTGGATTTGAGGGTGAAAGATGTTTTACCTAAAGTTGATAATGATGGAAAACAATTTTACGAAGTTCATTTAGATGGTAATGATAATTTTATTTACCAAGAGTACTCAGCAATTCAAATGACTTTTAAAGATGATTTAAAAGAAATAAGAAAAATATCTAAAGTTGACGAACAAGGTAATATCGACGACGCAAAAACTGAATTTACAATAGTTGATATTTACCCTTTAGAAATAAAAAGTGTCGATTACGAAAATAAAGATGGCAAACACATATACACCTTAACTTACCAGAATGGTTGGAAAGAAACCAAACCACCTAAAAATAATTATACCTTTCAATATAAAAATGCTTTAGGCAAAGAATATGATTATATCGTGGAAACACTGTATGATTTTAAAGGAAAAATTAAAGCGCAGTTAGGTAAAGAGAGAAAACTGAGAGAACCTGATTTAAGTGATAACTCCAGTGATTGGACCTTGCTTAAAAAGAAAACAGAAAAAGAAGCTTTGGCTTATAATTATGACAATGGATATATAGATGCGCAAACGAAAGAGCCTAAAAAATATATCAGCACAATAATTTACAATGTTTTAAAAAAAGATGCTCAATCTGGAAACCGTACAAAGATTATTGGTGGTATGTTTCAAGTTGTTGACAGAGATTTCTATCGTGAGGAGTTGAAACAAATTATTTCTACTCAAAAACAATTTCACATAAATTTAGAGGATAAAGCTGTATTTGAACAATGTGTGAAAACACTTTATCCAAAAAATAAAAATCATCAGGAATCGCTTTTGAAAAATAAAGACGCAATCCAACACTTGTTGGTGGAAGATATTCTAATGTACCAAAGACCGTTGAAGAGTAAGAAATCGGAAATTGCCAATTGTAAATATGAGGTTCGATATTGGAAAAACATTGAAGACAAAAATGGTAATCCGATAAAAGAAGTTGATATAGAAACCGGAGAAATAAAAGTAAAAAAAGAACCAGTCTACATCAAAGTAGTTTCAGCTTCTCATCCATATTTTCAAGAGTTTAGAATTTGGGATAAACTGCATAGTTTGAAATTAATTCAACTTGAAAAAGAAGTTGATGGCAAGAAATTAACTAACCAAGATATAACAAAAGAATACTTCAAAAGCGAAAAAGAATATCAGGAACTATTTGAAGAACTGAACAATAGAAAATCATTAAACCAAGAACAGTTTCTTTCTTATTGTAAAAGAAAGTTTAAAATTGATTACAAAGCAAAAGACAGTAATTATGCTTGGAATTTCCCTGAAGATGAAGAAATCAAAGGAAATGAAACACGTGTAAGCATTGCCACTCGTTTTAAACGTTGTGGTTTCACAGAATATACTGATTTTCTCACTCAACAAAAAGAATTAGAGTTATGGCATTATTTATATTCTGTCACATATAAAGAGCGAACTGAAAATGAGAATAAAAGTGTATCTACTTTTTTCAATAATTATTTTGATGGGTTTGATATTACTGAAGAAATAAAAGAAAAGGTTATCAACGATTTTGCAAATTATCCAAAATTCGCCTCGAAATATTGCGCTTATTCTGAAAAAGCATTGAAGAAGTTTTTGCCATTAATTCGTTTAGATACAAGAGAAAATAAAGATAGCTGGACAAGTGAGCAATGGTATCAAAACTGGCAAGAACATTTAGGAATTAGAAAAGAGAAGATTTTAAGGAAATTAAAAGAAATGGATTTCACAGCAGATAGTATTGATTACGCTAAAGTTATCAATACCAATGTTGATTTACAAAAAGGAGAAATTCCTTTTCCTAAAGGTCTTTTCAATGTATTTCGTGATTTTGAACAAGGAGAAGATTTTAATAGACTGAATCTAACGCAAGCTTCTTATCTGATTTACGGTCGTCACTCTGAATTGGCACAAGCAAAATACTGGACATCGCCAGATGATATTAGAAAACAACTCCATCAAGAATTAAAACAACATTCACTTAATAATCCAGTGGCAGAGAAAGTTCTTTTGGAAATGATGCAAGTGGTTGCTGATTTATGGGATTATTATGGAAAAGGAGAAAAAGATTTCTTTTCAAGAATTCATTTAGAAGTTGGTAGAGAATTAAAAAAATCTGCCAAAGAAAAAGAATCAGAATCAAAACGGATGTCCGGTAATAAATCACAAAATAAAAGATTACGCCAATTATTAGAAGAGTATTTAGCAAACAGTTCTTACAATGCCAATCCTAAAAACTTCGACCATTTTGAACGCTTAAGAATTGTAGAAGAAGGTGCCGAGCATACCAAAAATAATGACAAAAAATTCTTTGATGAAAATGATGAGTTAAAAGAAAAAAATATTACCAAAAAAGATATTGAAGATATTCTGAAAAAGCCATTTATTACAAAAGAAGATTTTGATAAATATAAACTTTGGATAGAACAAGGCTATCGTTCGCCATATTCAGGACAAATGATTAAACTCACTGAATTGTTTGATGGTAATAAATTCAATGTTGACCATATCTTTCCACAAGCTTCCATTACCAATAATTCATTGAGTAATAAAGTTGTTGTTGAGGTTGCTTTAAACAAATTGAAAAGTGATAAAACTGCCAGAGCTTTTATACAAGCTCAAAATGGACAATCGCATTTAGGTATTCCTGTCTGTACAGAAGAAGATTTTTTAAGCATAGTGAAAACTCAGTTTTCAGGTACAAAAAAAATGATTTTACTGTCGAAAGAAATTCCTAAAGGATTTACGAGTAGCCAATTAAATAACGCACGTCATATTGCAAGAAAAGCAATGGAACTTTTAAGCCATATTGTGAGAGAACCGGGAGAAGTAGAATTCCGCTCAAAAAATGTACTTCCGGTTACAGGAATGGTAACTACAGAACTAAAAAAAGCTTGGAAACTAGACCAAGTCTGGACAGAGTTAGTTGCTCCGAGATTTATTCGTTTAAATGAATTGACTCAATCAAGTTTGTTTGGAAGCTGGCAAATTTCTAAAAATGGACAAAAATATTTTGATTGTAATTTGGACAACATCATCCGCGAAAAAGATGAATCTTATGATATAAAACGAATTGACCATAGACATCACGCATTAGACGCATTGGTTGTTGCGTTGTGTACGGAAGATCACGTTAATTATATCAATAATATTAATGCGAATGCCAAGTCTGATAATTTTGGAAAACAGAAGCAAATTGAAAAATACAGACAGACGTTAAAACGAAAAATCAAATTCACCAAAAGAGATGATGAGCAAGATGAGAATAACTGGTATTATATGTTACCGGGGGAAATTCGCCAAAGAGAAGCAGAAAATTCAAAAAGAGATTCTGTTGCTGAAATGATGTATCATTATAAAGATTTTGAATCTTTTGGTCAAGACTACAAAAAAATGGCTTTAACTGCATTGCAAAATACAATTGTTACTTTCAAACAAAATCTTCGGGTAATCAATAAATCAGTTAACAGATACAATAATTCTCCCAACAAAAATAAGTTTGAAAAACAGAATGTTGAAAATGGGCAAAAACAAAATTGGGCGATTCGCAGGAGTTTGGGAAAAGATACCTTTTATGGAAAACAAACAATAGACGGAGAAGAAAAAATTGTAATAAGAAAGGCTTTAGATACATCTTTCAATAATGAGAAAATTAGAACAATTTCAGATTCATTAGGGTTTACAAAAAATATATTAATTAACCCGTAGTGCATTAT